>CAZBOZ010000026.1:1164-1501 GCA_964493665.1 uncultured Muribaculaceae bacterium | reverse complement strand
CAGTGAAATATAGATGGCATCTTCAGCCACCAGCGCCTCTGCAGCCTGCTTGACGGTGGCCTTGCCGCTGTTGACCAAAAAGGCCTGCAGCACCTCCTTGGGTTGCTTGCTTTGCTGTGCCTTGGCGATTAGATCCAGGTTTTCACTCATGTCTTGGTTTCCTGCTGTCAATACCGTTGCGAAATTGCCCGATCAATCTAGCCAGCCGAGCCCAAAGATCAAGTGCGCCTGTCGGGAAACATCGTCGGAGAAGTTCCCGCAAAGGCCACTCCATCCCAGCTGCTCCCTCTCAGTCACCTCTTCATTATTGGCATCAAATCGACCTCAAACGCTTTGC
>CAZBOZ010000026.1:269-1154 GCA_964493665.1 uncultured Muribaculaceae bacterium | reverse complement strand
TATCAAAAACAAAGGTTTGCAATGTAAGCCGTTGCTCTGTTCTTTATCGCTCTCTAAGCTGCTGCGCCAAAGAGGGAGAGAGCACATGCAAGTCACACATACAACACTCAAAGACCGCCACCGGGCCATTCGCGATGGCATGCCTGAAGCGCTCAGTCTGCGTATTCACCGCTCGCTCAGCTGGCTGCAGCGCGCCGCCCAGTGGATGACCCAAATGGGCGTTTTGTCTTTCTGTGGATTGCGTTCAATGCCGCCTATGCCCAAGAAATTCCACGCGGCGTACACCTGTCACAGCAAGAAAGCTTTCACCACTTTTTGCACAAGCTGCACGCGCTAGATAGCGACAAGCAGCTGGATACCCTGTTTGGGTACATCTTCAGCGGCCCATCCGCATGCTGCTGGACAACCCCTATGTGTTTGAAGCCTTCTGGAGCTTCCAGCGTGGCGATATGGACGAAGCCACTTGGCAACAACGCTTTGCCGCCGGTAAACGCAAAGCCGCCCAATTGCTGGCCGCTGGCAAAACTCCAGACCTGCTGGCCCTGGTCTTGCACCGCATCTACACCTTGCGCAACCAAATCATGCACGGCGGCGCAACGTGGAACAGCCAGATCAACCGCGCGCAAGTCAAAGACTGCGCCAGCATCATGAACAAGCTGGTGCCTGTGGTGATTGATTTGATGATGTCCAACCCCGACACGATTTGGGGTGAGGCTTGTTAGCTGGTGGTGAACTATAAAAGGCCGCGTCAGCGGCCTTTTATGTTGTGCTCCATTAGCCCAAATTTGGCGCCAGAAAACGGCGCAGTTCTTCCACATCCATGCCACGGCGCTCGGCCATGTCCACCAATTGGTCTTCACCAATCTGGCCCACGTTGAAGTACAC
>CAZBOZ010000026.1:0-259 GCA_964493665.1 uncultured Muribaculaceae bacterium | reverse complement strand
ACGGCTTCGGGGTTGCCGATGTAGTAACCGCTGACACTGGACGCAGGGTTCATAGCCAGGCTCTCGGTCAGCGTCATGCCGATTTCATCGGCTTGCAGCGCCTTGAACAGGTCGATCTTGGCCGTGTGATCGGGGCAAGCAGGATAGCCGGGCGCGGGGCGGATGCCTTGGTATTTTTCCTTGATGAGTTCCTCGTTGCTGAGGTTTTCATCGGCGGCGTAGCCCCACAAATCGGTGCGCACGCGCTGGTGCAGGCATT
>CAZBOZ010000025.1:0-1784 GCA_964493665.1 uncultured Muribaculaceae bacterium | reverse complement strand
GGCAGGTCGGCGCGCTGCCGCCGTAGATGGAGGAGCAGCCCGTCGCGTTGGCGATCACCATGCGTTCGCCGAAGAGCTGCGTAATGAGCTTGACATACGGCGTTTCACCGCAGCCCGCGCACGCGCCGCTGAACTCGAAGAGCGGTTTGAGAAGCTGGCTGCCCTTGACCGTGCTGCGGCTGACCGTAACGGCCTTTTCCGGCAGTTTGGCGGCGTAATTCCAGTTCTCCTCTTCCTTTTCGATGGCGTCTGCCAGCGGGCGGAACTCGAGCGCCTTGACCTTTGCCGGGCAGACGTCGATGCAGTTGCCGCAGCCGGTGCAGTCGAACGGACTGATCTGAATGCGGAACTCGAGACCTTCCAGTTCCTTGCCGGTCGCTTTCTTCGTTTCAAAGCCGGCGGGCGCGGCGGCTTTCTCTTCCGCCGTTACAAGGAACGGACGAATGACCGCGTGCGGGCAGGCAAGTGAGCACTGATTGCACTGTATGCAGTTCTCCGGGATCCATTTGGGAACGTCCACGGCGATGCCGCGCTTTTCATACTTGGTCGTTCCGGTCGGAACCGTGCCGTCCGGACTCATCTTGGAGACGGGCAGCTTGTCGCCTTCCTGCGCGAGGATTGGCTGGATGTAGTCCGTAAAGTATGCGTCGTCCGTGGTCTTGACCGGAACCGCGCCGTCCGTTGCGTCCGCCCAGGAAGCGGGATACTTGATCTCTTCGATGGCGGTAGCGCCCGCGTCGATGGCGTCCCAGTTCTTCTTAACGACGTCGTCGCCCTTTTTGCCGTAGCTCTTCTTGGCGGCGGCCTTCATGTATTCGATGGCTTCCTCGGCCGGAATCACTTCCGCGAGCTTGAAAAACGCGCTCTGCATGATCGTGTTGATGTGGCCGCCCATACCGACTTCGCGCGCGAGCTTGATGGCGTCGATGTTGTAGAAACGGACCTTCTTTTTCGCGATGGCGCGCTTGAGGGAAGCGGGCAGCTCGCACTCCATCTCCGCGAGCGTCCAGGGGCTGTTGAGCAGGAAGACGCCGCCTTCGCGGATGCCCTCCGCAACGGCGTAGCGCGTCACGTAAGACGGGTTGTGGCAGGCCACGAAGTCCGCGTTATCGATCAGATACGGGCTCTGGATGGGCTTTTTGCCAAAGCGCAGGTGGGAGACCGTGAGGCCGCCGGACTTCTTGGAGTCGTAGGCGAAATACCCCTGCGCGTAGAGCGGCGTGTGGTCGCCGATAATCTTGATGGAGTTCTTGTTCGCGCCGACCGTGCCGTCCGAGCCGAGGCCGAAGAACTTGCAGGCGATCGTTCCCGCGGGCGCGGCGTTCACCTGGCGGCGAATCGTCAGCGACGTATGCGTCACATCGTCCACGATGCCGACGGTGAAATGATTCTTGGGTTTCTTCTCTTCGAGGTTGGCGAACACCGCGTCCACCATGGACGGGGTGAACTCCTTGCTGCCGAGGCCGTAACGCCCGCCGACGACTTCGATGCCGGGGAGCTTGCCGGTTTCGACCAGCGCGTTGAGCACGTCCTGATAGAGCGGTTCGCCAAGGGAGCCGGGCTCCTTTGTGCGGTCGAGCACGGCGAGGCGCTTGACGCTCTTTGGCAGCGCGGCAACGAACTTCTCCGCCACGAACGGGCGGTACAGGCGAACCTTCAGCACGCCGAGCTTGGCGCCATGCGCGTTGAGGTATTCGATCGTTTCCTCGGCCACGTCCGCGCCGCTGCCCATGACGACGAGCACGTTCTCCGCGTCCGGCGCGCCGACGTAATCAAAGAGGTGA
>CAZBOZ010000024.1:278-1983 GCA_964493665.1 uncultured Muribaculaceae bacterium | reverse complement strand
AAAGGTGATCTATGAGCCATGCTCGTAAACATCGCCTTCGTGTCTTGGCAGAGCAATCTGCCAAGGCAGATCAGTTTGGCGATAACCGTCTAGATGCTTCAATTTATCAATTACAGCTCATCGAACTGAAAAATGATAAATCCGTTTTATCTGGAATCAAGTCAGAGCAGTTAAGAGCTGAAGCTAAAGCCAAAATTATTCCAAAGCATTTACCGTATGTAGAAGGCATCATTTCTGCAGATCAGAAAGTAAATGATGAAGTCGTTACAACAATTATGTTGTGGTGCTTTGATGCTGGAATGTTTGAACAAGGTTTGCGTATTGCAAAATTTGCATTGGCGCATGGTTTGGAAATGCCTGATTCATTTAGTCGTGATACGCCAAGTATTGTCGCTGAAGAAATTGCTAATGCTGCTTTAAGCAAAATTCGTGCAGGTGAATCTTTTGATCTGAATGTTATGTGTAAAGCATTCAACATGACCGAAGCATACGATATGCACGATCAGATCCGAGCGAAATTGAACTGTGCAATTGGCAAAAGTTATATGGCTGAAAAACATTACAGCCTTGCCGTTCTCTACATGAAAAAGGCCATAGAGCTACAAAGTAATGTTGGGTGTAAACAGGATTTAGCCCAAGCTGAAAAGCTCTTGGCCAAACAAACAGAAGAAAAACAGGCTGAACAACCTGTTAGTACTTCTTAACAAGTGCCCCCTGCACCAGTCGGCATGATGGGGATGACAAAACTTTCAAGTTCTTGTTCTGAACCATCATCCACCGACTCTTAGGATAAAAATATATGAGTGGATTAACGTTTAACGGTACTAATAATACAGATCAGACCATTACTAACGATCCATTTTTTATTGATATTTCATTAAAAACTGTACGTGAATCATTACGTTTTGATGGCAGCGTTTCAGACATGCGTCTGATTGAAGCAATTGAAAATGCGCTGATAGAAATTAATACGGGTCTCGCCCTATTAAAAAATAATGGTGGATCCTTGGCTGAATTAGCGACTGGTCAAATCAACAACAAACCAAACACTCATATTTTATATTTTCGCGCAGTCGTGGCACACGTTAGTGCACATATCAATGAAAAGTATCGCTCTTATGACAGTACTAGCACTGGCCAGAAACGAGCTGAAGATATGACGCCAACCATTGATGAATACCGTCGTGACTTGCGTTGGGCCATGCGGGATTTACTTGGTTATGCCCGAACAACAGTGGACTTGATATGAAAAAAACAATCTTGTCTTTACAGAACGATACCGTGGATCTGATCTGTTGGCGACATTACGGACGTACAAGTGGTGTTGTTGAAGCTGTACTCGAAGCAAACCCTGCCCTAGCAGAACAAGGACCTATTCTAACCATTGGAACATCTGTGGTTCTCCCTGAAATCAATACACAACAACAAACTGCCCAAACGATTTCGCTTTGGGATTGAGGTTATATGGCTGAACCAACATCATCGACCACCGTTGCTATTACCGCTGGCGCAGGTCTGATTTCTCTTCTTCCATTTGTGAATGGGGACGCTTTATTTGGTGCCGTGATTGGTGCTGCATTTGTGTCGTTTTATTCACAGCAAGGCGGTTATGAAAAACGCATTGGCGCATTTTTAATTTCGACAGCAATTGGTTATTTATTTGCACCTGAAGTTGTCAAATACAGTTTTATTGATAGCTATTCAA
>CAZBOZ010000024.1:0-217 GCA_964493665.1 uncultured Muribaculaceae bacterium | reverse complement strand
TGCCCTATTTGCCATTTTAGTTTTAAACAAAGTAATGGCTTGGGCAAATGGTGCAACGCTTTCTGAAATTATTTCAGCTTTCTCAGGAAAATTTATTGATGTCCTTAACTTGTTCAGAAACAAGAAAGGTGGAGATTGATCATGCTTGAAATTATTTTCTCTATTTGTGCGGTCTTCTGCTACATGATCTGTGCATTACGAATCATTTGTGTTGACT
>CAZBOZ010000023.1:0-2421 GCA_964493665.1 uncultured Muribaculaceae bacterium | reverse complement strand
GCTTGGAGCCGGGACGCCCCCGTCCCGCGGCTGCTCATTCTGAATCCTGAAACCTCGCGCCTTCCGCCCCCCCCCATCATGCTATGAACATTGCATCGCCCAAAGAACATCATTTCATAGGACTGATCAAACCCCGGATTGATGGACACTCCGAAAGGGACTAAACTGGTCCCGGAAGGAGAGGTCCGAATGGCCTGTAAGTCATACAAGCGATACAGCAAAGAGTTCAAGGTGGAGGCTCTTCGCCTCGCGGAACAATCCGACCAGCCGGTGACGCAAATCGCCCGGGAATTGGGGCTGCGGCAGAACCAGATCTATAAATGGAGGAAAGAGCTGGAGAGCAAAGGCGGCGTGGCCTTTCCCGGCAAGGGGCATCCGGCTGATCCGGATCCTGAAAAGACCCAGTTGCGAAAGGATCTGGCTGCGGCGAAAGAGGAGATCGAGATCCTAAAAAAAGCCGCAGCGTACTTTGCCAGGGACATCCGGTGAAGTACGCCTTTATAGAGCGGCATGGCCATCAGCATTCGGTTCGCCGGCTATGCGGAGTCCTTCAAGTCTCTGCCAGTGGATACTATGCCTGGTACAAACGGCCGGAGAGCTCTCGGGCCGTTCGCCATCGAGAGCTGACGGAGAGGATCCACTCCTTCTTTGAAGCCAGCCATGAAACCTATGGCGCGATACGCATTCGCCACGACCTGTTGGATGAAGGCGTGCGGGTCGGCAAGAACACGGTGGCGATGCTCATGCGCAAGGCCGGGCTCATCCCGAGGATGATTCGGAAGTTCCGGGTGACCACCGACTCCCGCATGACCATTGCCGCACCGAATCTGCTGGAGCAGAGCTTCGACGTGAAAAAGCCGAACACGAGTTGGACCACTGACATCACGGCCATTCCCACTCGCGAGGGCTGGTTGTATCTCTGTGCGATCATCGATCTGTACTCGAGAGCGGTGGTGGGCTGGTCCATGTCGGAGCGCATGAAAGGCGATTTGGTTTCCAATGCCCTTGAGATGGCCTTTTTGCGCAGAGTCCCGGTCGGATCCGTGCTGATCCACTCGGACCAAGGCTCCCAGTATACCTCGGAAATCTATCAGGATGCCCTCCGGGATCACGGGATGATCTGCAGCATGAGTCGCAAGGGCTGCTGCTGGGACAACGCGGTGTCGGAAAGCTTTTTCCACAGCCTGAAAACCGAAAGAACCCATCATGAGAACTACCGGACGCGGACCCAGGCCCAACTGCGGGTGTTTGACTACATCGAGGTGTTCTACAACCGGAGAAGGCGTCATTCGAAGCTTGGATATCAAGCACCCATGACGTATGAAATGAACCAGAAATAACTACTACCGGAGTGTCCACGAATCTGGGGCTAGATCAGACTGACCCCTTTATCTTCCGCGCGGTCTTCAGCGCGGCGGCGAGCTGGCGGCCATCGGTCCCGGTCATGCGCAGCGGCGCGGGAGACGGACGTTTGCGGGGCTTGGGTTTGGGTCGGATCATGGGAACAGGTTAGCCGTAACGCGAACAAATGCAACCCGCCCGTTGGATATGTGGGGAAATGGGGCAAATAATCGGGTTAGCAATAATGTGAACAAATGCCATGGGATTATGGGAAAGGCTGAAGACTGAAGGGGGGCGGGTGATGATGGGACAAATGGGCCCGGAAGATCGACCTTCAGCCTACAGTCCTCAGTCGATAACCTGCCGCGCAGCGGCGGCGGTTCAGCGGTTCAGGGGTCAAGCCAACAGTCTTCAGGCTTCAGTCTTCCGCCTATGATGGCCTGCCGCCGAGGTTAGCAATAATGTGAACAAATTGAGCGGGGTTCAGGGTTCACGGTTCAGCGGTTCAGGGTTGGAGCTGACAGCCTGCAACCTTCAGTCTTTAGCCTGTCGCCCAGGGCCGGGCCGCCGATCGGCATGTTTGATGGGGGGGGGCGGTTGTAGCCGGCCTCGCTTGCCCGCCGATTTGTCCTCAGAAGCTTTAGCGAAGGAGGAAGCCTTGGCGAAGGCGGGCTGAGGCCGGGGCTGTTCGGTCTTTTGTAGCCGGCCTCGCTGAGGCCGGGGCTGTTCGGTCCCGTTGTAGCCGGGGGAAGATCGACCTTCAGCCTACAGACTTCAGTCTATAGTCTGCCGCGCAGCGACGCCGGGCGAAAAGAGGAAGGGCGGAAACGGATCCGCTCCGCATTATAAATCACAGGACGGACCCCATTATCCATGCCGCTTGACGGCGTCTAGGAATGAGTTGGAAAGCCTTACAATGCTTCGTTCCAGCGATCCTGATTTACCTTCGAAAGTCTTTGCCTGCTCCGAAACAACTTGTGCCATCTCATCCCATGTTATCCAGGCATAGCAATCATCGATTCCTGCGATGAGTTCTTCCATCGTTAATCGTTGCTTGTCAGAATTATTGTACACTTCATC
>CAZBOZ010000022.1:1211-2552 GCA_964493665.1 uncultured Muribaculaceae bacterium | reverse complement strand
CACTCAGAATATCTGACTAGTTTGTATGATTTGTGTATAAAGCATAATGCTGATATAGCCCAATGCAGTTTTATTCGAGGAAATGAAACTGTATTTCCAGATATTCATACAACAGCTAAAGTCAAATCTTTTGATAATCACTCGATATTTTTGAGAGGGTACGCTAAAATAATTATATGTGGTAAATTGTATAAGCAGAATTTATTCGAGGGTATTAGAATGCCGGAAGGGAAATTTTTTGAAGATGATTTTACAACCTGGAAATGGTATTACAAATCAAAAAAAATAGTAGTGACGAATCTGCCTCTATACTATTATACTGAGAACAATCAAAGTACAATGGCAGGGCATTCAAGACAACCAAATCTCGATTTTATTGAAGCATATATAGAACGGATAGAATTTTTCCAGAAGAATGGTGTGAAGGACCTTGAGGATTTTTCAAGGGGACATCTCTGTAAAGCTATGATATTAACAACTAAAAATCCAATGCTTTCCGAGGAACAAAAAAAGATTGTAGAAATAACATTTCTGTCAAATTGGAAGCTTATAAGGTGTTCCGGAAATGTAGCTTTTTCACTTAGGGTTTTGTTTCTCATGTTTCGTTTAATTCCTAAAACGACTCTTCGCTTGGTAAATTTGGTACTATGATTATGGAGAGAATGAAGATATTGATTATTGCCGACGAAGTATGGAACGATGAATTGTTCGGTAATAATGTTTTATCTAACTGGTTTAATGGGTTTAGTGCTAAGTTTGCAGAAATATACGGAAGTCCGGGTACACCCAAGAATCACTGTTGTGAAAACTATTTTCAACTGACCGATTTGATGATGGTCAAATCGTTGGTGGGAAAACGAGCAGGTCGTAAGTTTCATATTTCTTTAGCCGAAATGCAGCATGAAAACGATACTATTCATGCAGAACAAATGCCCACCGGTTTTTATCGGTTTATGAAGTCAATTGCTGGCGATGGTATCCGGACTATACGTGATATAATTTGGTTGGTAGGTCGATACGATAAAAAAGCAATGCTGGAGTTTATCAATGATTTCCACCCCGACGTGGTTTTTTGTCCACGCTTATTAACTCCGAAATTATTACGTTTGGAGCAAACGGTAAGAGGTATGACTGATGCTCCCTTTGTTGCATTTACTGCTGATGATGAGGCATCTTTGATGCAAGTCAGCTATTCACCTGTTTATTGGATACGCCGGTTGCTTTTTCGCCGGGTTTTTCGCAAGCATGTAAAAAACTATAAACATTATTTTACTTTTTCAGAAGAACAAGCTTCGGATTATACCCGTGATTATGTTGTTCCAGCTACAACCCTTTACAAGA
>CAZBOZ010000022.1:0-1201 GCA_964493665.1 uncultured Muribaculaceae bacterium | reverse complement strand
TGTTCCGAAGCCCTTCAGTCCACCTGTTAAGTTGGTTTATGCCGGTCGTTTGTATTGTAATCGATGGAAAACGTTGGCAGCCATTGGCAATGCATTGGATGAGATAAATGCAGATGGTGTAAAGATGACACTTGATATTTATACTCAGGAAAAACCAACCAAAGCACAACTGAAAGCATTATCCCCCAATGATTATTTACGAATTAATGGGAGCGTGAAATCTGATGAACTGGTACAGATTTATAAGAAAGCAGATATTGCCTTGCATGTAGAGTCGTTTGATAAAAAGTATCGGTATGCCACCCGGGTTTCTTTTTCTACAAAAATCGTTGACTTAATGGCATCTTCTTGTGCCATAATGGCTATTTGTTGGGAAAAGCATGCTGGTTATCAATACCTAAAAAAGCATGATGCGGCATTTTGTGTCTCCGAATACCCCGGCATTAAACCTGAGTTGAAAAGAATATGCGAAAATCCCGAATTAATTAAGGACTATTCACAAAAGGCCTGGGATTGTGGAAGGCAAAACCACAGGAAAGAACAAATTCAAATACAGCTATGGAATGTTTTCGAAACTGTGAGAAATGGTAAATAAATAATATGTTGAATATCTTTAAGATAAATAGGGGGGGGTAGATAAGACTCCTTTGCAGAAAAAAATGTTGGCTTGGATTCATGGCTATGATCATGATAAATATTGGAATCGCCGAAGTAAAGTTATAGACCCAAATGTTAACACGTCGAAAATAATTAAGCTATACTATCTATTTTGGATTAAGCGAATTGATGCTAAGCATCATTGTTCATTTGGGACAAATTTCAATTCTGGTTCCAATTTCGCAACTCCTCCTTTTCTTCCACACGGTCCTAATGGTATTATTGTAGGCCATGATGCAAATATTGGAAAGGGATGTATTATATATCATCAGGTTACTATTGCTGGTGGAAATGTTGTAATCGGTGACCGTACTGAGTTGGGAGCAGGAGCTAAAGTTCTTCCAAATGTGAAAATTGGTAATCATGTTCATGTAGGAGCTAATTGTGTAGTTGTAGAAGATATTCCTGATTATGCAACCGTTGTTTTACAAAAGCCGAGGATTATCGTAAAGTAAAAATGTGACTGTTACACATGGTGGCTGAATTTTTTACTCCGTTAGGTTATTTTTATAGGAAGTCACATTATTTCCATCCAAACACTATA
>CAZBOZ010000021.1:0-2914 GCA_964493665.1 uncultured Muribaculaceae bacterium | reverse complement strand
TTTTTGCAGATGACAATTTAGATGAGCAATTGGTGCAAGATTTGGTCTTAAACTCGTATGAATTGGTGGTCGCAAAATTAAGGAAAGTAGAAAAACAACGGGTTGGGCTAATTAAAGCATTTCATACAAAATCACCCTAATATTCTTCTTTTGGAATCATTATATCTCACACCTATTTAAAGAAAAAAATATAATAAATAAGTTTTACCATTGATATTGTGCAAATAAATAGGCTTCCATTCTATGCGCTTGATTTGTGTTTAAATTATCCGTCAAATACTTCATTCCAATATTTTCATGCCTAAAAGAAACACCTAAGCTTTTGGTTTGTGGCTCAAAATGTAGACCTAATTGCAATGAGTCAGGTTGCCATAAAAAGTGCATTTGCCATAAACTTGTGAACGGGTTAGAAAAACTACTAACTCCTAATTGGATTTCTGAATGAATATTGTAAAGTAATTCGGTCGAAATTTTATATGGAATTTTTTGCTTATAACTCTTATCTGTAGCTACTGTGCCGGTTAAATTAATTCGAGGTCGAGAGTTTTGATCAAATGTTGCTTGGTATTGGCTATAGGGAGCTTCATCCCAATACATATAGCTAAAAATATCCTCCAATTGGAATTTCAAGTACCATTTTTCTAACCACTCCCCTTGTAAAGTAAGATCTAAAGCATAACCATAACCTTCTTTTGCTCTAAAATCTCCAAGACCTAACTCATCCTCTTTTAATGCTGGCTGGTCATAATAATAATTAAGTTGTCCATTCAACCATTGCACACGGTCTGCTAAACGAGGCATTAAATTAGTTTCACCAAAAGCATTAAATTGACCGTCTACAAAATGTCGACCATATAATGCACTTACACCGGCTGTAAGTATCCAATTTGATTGGGGCACCCAGTCATATGCTATACGTGCGCCAATACGCTCTAAATGTTGTGCATGTAGTGTTAATTCATACATACTCTCTGCATCTAAAGGCAAATCATTTTCAATTTGGTAATAAAGCTTTGCCATATCTGGACTAAATTTTAAAATGTAATCATAACGCCACAACCAACCTAAATTCCATTGATCTTGTTGCACAGAAAGCTGCATCAAACCATGAGCAAAGGCGTACTTGCCACTTTTAAAATCAGGATCTTGCCAATCATCTAAAAAAGCATCAATAGCAATAGGCTCACTATATAATGACGCATCCGCTCGATATTCCACGCTCGCAGCATAGGTGAAAACTGAAAAAAAACATAGAATTAAAAATAGATATTTCATAAAAAATAAAATGGTTTCTTAATTTCAGAAAAATCTATTTGTATAGACATCACTGTATCAAGAAACCATTTCCTTATAATATTAAGGAGCTATAACAAGAATCTGATTATCAACAAATGAAGCGATATAGTTTCCTGTTGAGTTTTTTGTCACCTTACCTTGAGATTTTCCATTTACCATAATATCTGCCTGAGTAAATGTATCAATATTTTCAATAGTGACCGAAGCACCTGTTTTATTTTTAATAACAGCAGATAAAAATGGTTCAGCATTCAACTGTTGTGCTACTAGATTAATATCTAGTACAGACTTATCTACGGCAACTTCAATATTCGCTGTTCCCTTAGTGAGTTCTGAACGCTTTGCATTTACACTTAACACAAATGGTTTTGTCGTAGCTTGAGCACCTTTTAAATTACCAGCTAATTTAAGATATACGCTTGCATCCATAAAATTATCTGGTGTTTCTACAAGAATATTATAAACTTTATTAAAATCATTATTTAAGTTTAACTTTGCATCTAGTTGAAGCAATTCATCATTGAGATCAAGACTACCTTTTAAAATAATTTCTGCAGGTATTAACTGATCATAACTAGCTACGCCATCAGTCAACTTTGCAACTTTAGCTTGAGCTGAAAACTCAGTCAAAATAGCAGTTAATCCTTCACTTTCAAACTGTACATTTAAAAACTTTAATTGAGCATTTTGTGGTAATTCTTCTGCAGCTCGCTCATCCATTTTCATTGCATCCGCATACGTTACTGCAATTGCACTGGTGTTACTAAAACTTAATTTTGCTTTTTTATTATTAGCTAAGTTTTGTACTTCTAAAATACTGTTAGCACCAATTGTCGCATTTAAAGTAGTATTTACCTGATCTAAAACAGGTTCCTCAACTGTAAAATTACCTACAGTAATAGCCATTTCATCACCATAAATAGCATATTCTGGATTTGAAAACCAACCATCAGGCCAATTATCTTGTTGAGCTTTATCAAAATCAAAATTCTGAAAAGTTTCAGCTTTTAATGTACCCGATACTTTTACACTATTTGCACTCGTTACCACCTGCAACGTATTATTTTTTATGTTGTACTCTTGAGTAAAACCACCTAATGCTAATAATTTTTCTAAATCTTTGGCTGTATATGTTTTATTACTCCCACCCGCATCTGCCTGTGCCAAACGTACTAATGTAATAACAATATCCGCAGCGTCAATCAAATCACTTGTTGTACCATTAATCGCCTGTATTGGTTGTTGATAACGTTCACTAATATCAGCAAAGCCATCATAATACGCAACAATATTATTTACCGTCTGAATCAACTCTTTTGCATTAGACAAATCATTGGCTGGTTGTTGAATGACACTACCATCTGCAGGATTTTTGGGTGAAGTGTCACTTCCACCACCACCACCACCACAAGCTGTCAAAATTAAGGCACAAGACACAGTTAAAATCGTTTTTTTCATCATGAGTTTCCCTCTAAAATAATTGTTATAAAAAAACGGTTGAAAAATATCACTTTTTCAACCGCTTAACAATATATTCTAAATATATCTTTTATTCTAAATCACTCTTCAGGATACTCAAAACGATAGCCCACGCCATACACCGCCTGAATCCATTCAT
>CAZBOZ010000020.1:0-4250 GCA_964493665.1 uncultured Muribaculaceae bacterium | reverse complement strand
GAGCATTTGACTTTTAATCAAAGGGTCATGCGTTCGAGTCGCATACAGGACACCAAATGAAAAAAAAGAACTTATTTGTTAAGTTCTTTTAATTTTGCTTTTATCCAAATATCTAAATTCTCTTTTAAGGGTTCAAACCCTCTACCAAGTTCTTTTACTTTCTTGCCATGTCTTTTAACTTGATAATCAATTCCTTTTATAGACATCTTCATTTGATAATTTAAATCATCTATTTCTAATATTTTGCACTTTATGGTATCTCCTACTTTAACATAATCGTTTATATCTCTAACAAAATTGTCAGATATTTCTGATATATGAATTAAACCATTATAATCAGAATCAATGTTAACAAAAACACCATATTTTTCAATACCAGTAACATTAACCTTGATAATGTCTCCTACTTCATACATTCAATACACCTCAATCTAATTATAACATGTTTTTATTTACTTAATAATTATTATCAGCTATAATTTTACATGTAAGGAATGATATTATGAAAGAAAAAATTGAAAAAGTTTTAGCTATGATAAGGCCATATTTAAATGATGATGGTGGCGATATAGAATTTATAAAATATGAAGATGGCTATGTATATGTTAAACTCTTAGGTGGTTGCTCAGCTTGTCCTCATCGAAATGAAACAATTAAAAATGGTGTATTTGAAGCCATAAAAAAAGAAATACCAGAAGTAGAAGGAATAGTTAACGTAGAGCTTTAATTATTCTTTTTTTATGCAAGAAAAAAGCTTAAGTAATTACTTAAGCTACTTTTTTATATTCGCTTGAATCTGTAAGCTTTGCTATTTCTTGATCAAGTATTGCTCCAGTTACTTGGTGAGCTTCACGAGCTCTTAACAATGAATCTAAAGCACTTTGGTTTTCTTCAGTAGTTTCTGAATTAGATGTTGGAAATTGAACTATATTATTTGAACCTTCCACAGTAGATGAATTTGAATCTTCTGGCACTATTGATTGCTCTGAAGCCATTTCAACTGCTTGTTCCGCTGGCTTATCAGTAACTACTGGCTCTTCTTTTTTCTCCAAAAGAGTTGTTGGATCTATAAGATTACTAAACTCTTCATTTGCTATTGGAGCAACTACAATCGGCTCTTCTTTATCTTCTGCAGCAGATGATAGAACGCTTTCTGATTGAGTTGATTCAACAACCGGCTCTACCGTATTAGTACTTTTAACAGTTTCTTCTATTGTTGCTCCGCTTGTTGGTTGATGAACTTCTTGTGAATCAAGAGCTGGATTATACACCGTCGATGGTTTTTCAACCGAACTAGATCTCATCCCATTTATTGCTGTTTGTTGCACTGATATTTCCCTATGAGTTGTAGTAGCCGGCACTAAAAACTGTTCACCTTCGTTAAATACATCTATTTTCATATTTATTTGCCTCCTGTAATTATCTCTTTCATTATTTCTTTTATTTTATTCCATTCTTCATCGCTTTCAATACTCTTTGCTACTTTTTTTCCATCAGTATTTTGAAATCCTGCAACATAAAGTTTTACCAAGCCTTCACCGGAAACTTCATTACGAGTATAAACAACATATTTGTTACCAGATTCAACTATTTCAAACTCCATTACTAAATCTGCTTCAAAAGGAGCACCACCTTCTGGACAAACTGTTATCTTTTTTATCATATATATCCCTCTATTCTCATTTAAATTATAACATAAAATAATTAGTTAAAACAACTATTTTATTTTTTCAATGATAAAATAACGGCATCCATAAGCACAATTATTTTTTAGATAAGCCTCAATTAAAGTATAATCATTTATTTTATTGAAATTAGGATTGCCTTTTTTATTAAATCCTTTTAATCTTAATTTACCATAAGCCCAATCGCCAACTATAACATCATAAGGTTTAAAGTAATCATCATATTTGTTATTTAATTCTTCTTTATCAAAGCCTTCTTTTTCGTCTTTTGTCACTTTATATTTAATGCCACTTAATTCTACTTCCATAAACCCTCCTAATTAGCTGCTAATACCAATTTTTTATTATTATCTGGGATATTGGTTCTTCCCCCAGATGTTTCATCAGAACTATTTTCTGCTACTATTATTTTTTTATTTATTTTATCTATTTGTTCCTTTGACATTCTCTTTACTTCCTCTAATGTCAACCCATGATCTTCATATTGCTTATCAGATAAATAAGTAATTACTTCTTTAAATTCGATTGGATTATATAACTCAAAAAGTCTGTTTTTCCAATATTCATTGATACTTTTTATGTTTTTATTATAAAGTAAGTTGTATAACCTAATAATTAAATTAGGACTATTATCAACATATATAAGCTTTTCAAAATCATATCTATCAGAAATATCTTTAGTTGATTTAACTTTATAAATATACATATCTATTAAACCTTCTTGAATTAGTTCAAAAAAATAATTAGGTTTTTTATTGTCCCTGTAAAAAGCTTCCATAGCGTTTAGCCATTTTTGAATTGAATCTTTACAAAAACCATACTGAGATACTATTTTAGCAAATTTTTCATCATCATTTTGGTTGAATAAACTTAACATTGTTTCTTCTCCATAAATAAATATTAATTGCTTGATGACATTAGAAAAAACATTATGCTTTACATATTTTTTAGTTTTATCTTCTGAAGTATATACTTTGAATCCTTCATTTAAAAAAGAATTATCAAATATATTAAGTGGTTCCATATTATTCACCTTTTTTTATTATATCAAAAAAGACTATTTTAAAATAGTCCTAAATTAAAATATTTATTTACTATTATAAGAACCCCTGCTAAGAAAGCAATTATAGCAATAGTAATTATTATCCAGACAAAAGGTCTTTTAGAGTCATCTTTTTCGCTATCAAAATTAGCTTCTTCCAAGTCTTCTTTAGTTATACTAACTGAGTCCGTATAAAAAGAAGTATCTATTACTTTAGTATCATTTATAGGTTCAATAACTTCAGTATTTTCACTACCCTTTAAATCCGATAAGATATCCAAAGGATTTAATTTTTGGGTGGCTTCTAGTTCTTTAGCAGAAATAGTATTAATGAGAGTAATTAATTCGTTTTTTTCTGAAACAACTTCTTCTTCTTTTGGCTCTATAGTTAAACTCTTCAACAAGTCCAATTGAGTTTCTGAAATCTTTTTAAAACGCTCCGCTTCATAATCTTCTTCTTTTTCTTCACGGGCCTTTTCTAATATAGCATTTATATCATATTCTTTAGTTATTTCCTCTTCATTACTTGGCTCTTTTTCATCCTGTTCTATAAATATTGATCTTCTTTGAGGAGGATTAGTATATCTTTTATCTAAAAGATTTTTTAATTCATCAATATCTATAATACTATTATCGTTTTCTAAGACACTAACATTCGAATTAAGTTTAAATTTATTTATTTCATTTTTATTTATTTCTTGGTACAATTCAGCATTTTTATCGGTTCTTTTTGGTAAACCAGAATCAGTTTCGTAATATTTTTCCATTCGTGAATTCATGATATCTACCTCCAATGTAATATTAACATAAAATTTAAGGAAATTAAACTAATTGTTGACAAGTATAAAGTAAATTGATATATAATTTTAGTGGAGGATAAATTAAATGAAAAAGATTAAATTAAATAAAACAACTTGTATCGGTTGTGGAGCTTGTATAGCTATATGTGGAGAGCATTTTGATTTTGATGATAATGGATTAAGTAACATTATAAAACAATTAGAAGGTGAACCATCTAGTGAGCTATTAGAAGCTATTGATTCTTGCCCTACCAATGCTATTAGTTTAGAGGAAATAGAAGAAACAGTGCCAAATCCAAGTCCAGAAGAACCAATTGAAGAAACAAATGAATAAAACTGCTAATAAGCAGTTTTATTTTTGTTTAAATTTATATAGGTTTACCACTTCTTCTTTATTTAAATTACGATATTCACCTGAATTTACTCCTTTTATAGTTAAGAAGGCATATTTAGTTCTAGTTAATTTTAAAACATCATAACCAAGAGCTTTAAAAATGTTTTTAACTATATGATTTCTTCCCTCTGAAATGCTAATTTCTACAAAAGAAGTGTTTTTAGCTTTATCAGTTTCCTTAATTTTTAATCTAGTTGGTTTAGTTAAAATGTTATCTACTAAAATACCATTTTTTAATTTAAAATAATCTTCCATTGTAAACACTTTATCTAATTTAGCTAAATAAGTCTTTTCTACCCTGTTTTTAGGATGCATTAAGTCATTGGCTA
>CAZBOZ010000019.1:0-4291 GCA_964493665.1 uncultured Muribaculaceae bacterium | reverse complement strand
AAAAACCGGCATTTCACCGGCATAATTCTAAATAAAGCTAAATAATCGGAGATAAACAAAAACAACAAAACAGCAAAAAGGCCAATGATTACAACAATTTACAACAATTTGAAATAAACCAAGATAAACCTTTGATAGAACTCTTAATCAGTGGGTCCACGGTTCAAGCCCGTGAGGGGACACCAATGAATACAAAGGATTGTGAGAAATCACAGTCTTTTTTCATGCTTAAAAAGACTAAAAAACCACCATTTCGCCACCATTTGTAAAATGTGTTATAATTAATCTGTGGTAAGTTTTTATTAAAGTAGATGGAGGAAAGATATGTTATTCAAATTGAAAGAAGGAAAAGCTAAAAGAGTAAAAGAAGATGACTTCAAATTAGAAAGAGATATTCAAAGATTAGTTGAAGCTAATATGAATGAATTATTAAATTTAGATTTTATAACGACGGAATTCACAGTTAACAATTTTAGAATAGACTCTTTAGCCTTTGATAAAGAGAGTAATGCCTTTATTATAATTGAATATAAAAGAGGAAGAAATGAAAGTTTAATAGACCAAGGCTATACATATTTATATATTCTCTTTGATCGTAAGGCTGATTTTGTTCTTAAATACAATGAGGTTAAAAATGCTAATTTAAAAATTAGTGATATAGAGTGGGAACAATCAAGAGTTGTTTTCGTCTCACCTAAATTTACAGATTATCAAATAAAAGCAAATGACTTTAAAAATAACCCAATTGAGTTAGTTCAAATAGCAAAATATGAAGATGGAATTATTGAAATAGACAGGATAAAGAAGAATAGTAATATAAAACTTGAAACAAATACATTTAGTGATGAAAATAACTTTATCGAGAACGTTGATAAACAAATTAAAGTCTATACAGAGGAAGATCACTTGTCTCAAAAATCCGAAGAAATAAAAGAATTATATTATCAAATAAAAGAGAGAATAATGGAATTGGATAATATAGATATGCAACCAAAAAAATTAAATATTGCCTTTAAGGGAAGCAAAAATATAGTAGATGTTGAATTAAGAAGTAAAGATATTAAGGTTATTATTAATCTTAAAAAAGGTGAATTAGATGATCCAAAGAGCTTGTCTAAAGATGTATCTGAAATAGGGCATTGGGGTAATGGTGATTACGAATTAAAACTAATTAATGACGATGATTTAGATTATGTGATGAGTTTAATCAAGCAATCTTGGAAAAAAAATAAAAAATAAAATATATGCAAGTAAAAAACTATGATAGGGATGATTATATGAAAAAAAATAAGGTTACTAAAATTCTTGCAATATTAATAATTTTAAGTTTGTTTTTGTTATTAATTGATTACTTTGGATTTTATGAATTAATAAAAGAACCAAAGATATACAAAATAATTATAACGTATGTAATTCTTTTGTTAATAATAAAAATATTCGATATTGGGATCTTAAAGACCATGTTATTTAAATTTTATAATTTCATAGATGATTTTTTAGTATCGGGCACTATTGCTTCAGCCTTAAATTGTATTTTAATAAAAGGAGACATATTATCCTTTTTAAATCACAAGTTCCATTTTGAATGTATTTTGATAATCTTCTTTACGTTTTTGGCAATCTTTATTTTTAGATTATTGTTATTATTAGTTATTAAAATAATTGAAAAAATAAAGATTAAAAATGAAAGTAATGTGAATGATTTATATGTATTATATAATAATGATTTCAAAAAAGAAGATGTTGATAATAAGATAATTATATTGGAAGAAAAAGAAGTAGACTATGACTTGTTAGGGCGAGATGATGTTAAATTAGAATTATATAATTATATTGTAAATTCTAAGTTTAACAGAAAATTAACGCTTGGGTTGATTGGAAAATGGGGTGTTGGTAAAAGTTCTATTTTAAAGAAAACTCTAGCTGAAGTTGAAAACAATCCAGAGTATATAATAATTCGCGAATTTGATCCTTGGATTTATGAAAACAAAGAGGCTTTGTTAAGAGGATTCTTTGATGTTTTTATGGAAAGGTCAGGTGTTAATTTCAGTTCTTCAAAACTTGAGTTAGAGTACAAAAAGTTAAAAGGGAAATTATTAGAGGGACTTCAATATATTTCGATTTTAAATTATATAAATGATGAAAAGCATTTAGTAAATTTAGATGTGAATAAAATCATTGAAAAATACTTAAAGACAGAAAAGAAAAAGATTATATTTGTTATAGATAATATTGATAGAGCCAGCTCTGATAATATAAGATTCTTATTTAATATAATTAATAATGTTTTTAATTTTCCAAATGTTATATATATATTGTTATACGATAAAGTCATTGTTGATGGAATTATGGATAAAAATTCAGATAAGAAGTTTATTGATAAAGTAATCGATTACGAATTATATGTGCCGGAGTTAACAGCATATCATAAAAATGATATATTAATAAATGTTTTAAAAAATGTATATTCCAAATATTATGAAAAAGATATTTTGGAAGTAATAGATAGAGAGTTAATGAAAGAATTAGTCGATAGTATGGATGATATAAGAGATATGAAAAAATATTTAAATTATATTATACCAAGAATAACTATAATTAATAATGGGCTCAATGTGGAAGATTTAATTAGATTGTATATATTAAGAAAGAAAAACTCAGAATTATATTATGATATAAAGAATAATTGCTCAAAGTATATTAAATATGGTTTGGATTATTCAGAAAATTATAAATATGAATATAATTTTGATAAAAATGAACAGCAAGTTAGAGAAGAGTATAGAAAAGAAAAATTTGAAAATCCTGACGCAAAATACCATGAACATAAAGAATTAATAAACAAATTATTTCCGATGGGTCATACTTCAGAAGAAGAACAAATCAGAGGGATAAAGGAAAATAGAATATTTCATGGTAAAAATTTTGATGCATATTTTACTCAATTTGACAGAGGGTTTATTGAAATTAATCTGAAAGTGCGAAATTTTGTTTCGAAAGTTAACTTTATAGACAACCAATCTGAGGCGGCGGCTATTATCGAAAATTTATTTGATGATTGCAAAAGTCAGAACGTATCCACTGTGATTGAAACTATTTTAATATATAAGGACGAAATTAATTCAAAGGCTATATCTCTTGTTAATAAGTATTTATATGATAACTTAAGCAGCTTAAACGATAAAAGTGTACCACTTAATTTTAGCCCAAAGCAAAGAGCAATTATATTTATCGGTGAGACAATTGTCAAAATGGTAGACAAAGAAATGAATTGCTTTGTATGTAATCTACTATCAAATTATTCAGAATTTGATACATTTTCAAGTATAATATATTGGGCTTCAAGCAAAGAGTTTAGGTATAATGATGATCAAAAAGAAAAGTTAAATTATATAAAAAGTAAATTTAAGGAAATGATAGCTTATGTTTTAGACAATCCGAGAAAGATAAATTTATATTCTGATAAATATTATTCATTAAAAAATATTTGGGGTATATATAGATTTAATAATGGATTAAAAGAAAAACTTCAGAATTACATTAAAAAATGTATAACCAAAGACAATGTTACTAAACTTTTAGGAGATTTTATTAGAGTTGGTTATACAGGTACAGAATATATCTATAGCTTCGAAAAAAGTACAATTGAATGTTTAATAAAAGAAGAAGATTTAGATAAAATATTATCTAAAATAAAAATAGAACAGCTTAATGAGGAACAAAAATTTGTTTTAAGCGTTTATCAAAAATATAAAAACCACAATTTAAAAAATGACGATTTTGAGGTTTCATTTTCTGAAGAAAAAGAATTAAACAATTTATAAATAAAAGAAGGATAATTTTATCCTTCTTTTGTATTAAACATATTATTAAATTTATTTACAATTATCTGATTGCCAGAATTAAAAGCGTGAGAATATATGTTGAGAGTAGTGGATATGTCTGTATGTCCTAATCTTCTACTTATATCAGCAACGCTTGTTTCGCTTGAAAGTTGTAAAGATGCGGATGTATGCCTTAAACCGTGAAAATTTATAATTGGTAACTTATATTTCTCTAATACTCATGTTAATATCTTTCTTGGCACATCTGGATGAATAGGGCCACCATTATCTGAGGTAAAAACTTTCTTACTGCCTAACCATTTGTTGCCTAATTGTTCTTTTATATCATATATGTATTTTTTATATTTATCTAATACTTCAATAGTGGGTTCTGATATATATACAGTTCTTATTGATGTATTATTTTTGGGTGTACTTTCAACTAATTGATGATTAATTCTTTGTGT
>CAZBOZ010000018.1:0-4376 GCA_964493665.1 uncultured Muribaculaceae bacterium | reverse complement strand
CGGCTGGTGGTGTCGAACGCGGTGACGGTGAAGAGCCTGAACGGGCCGGCAGCGACGGTGATCGTGGGCGCGCGGGACGCATCGGGGACGAACGGGCCGGCGGCGGTGCGCGGGGTGTACCTGGCGGCGGGGGCGCAGTTGATCGGGTTCACGATCACCAACGGGGCCACGAGGGCGCTGATCGCCTACAACCACAATTACGAGAGCGGGGGCGGTGTGTGGTGCGTGGACGACACGACGGTGATATCCAACTGCGTGATTTCCGGCAACGCGGCGGGCTATGCGGGCGGGGGCGTCTACAACGGCCTGTATCGGAATTGGCGTACGGGGCGGCGCTGGTGGATACGTCTTTGCTGGACAACACGACTGAAGACGACGGTGGCGGGGCCGAAGCGAGCGTGCTGTCCGGCTGCGTGCTGGAAGGCAACGAGGCGGATTACGGCGGCGGCGCCAGTTCGAGTTCGCTGGCGGACTGCGTGCTGTCGAACAACGCAGCACGGTACAGCGGTGGCGGGGTGTATTTGAGCGGGATGACCAACGGCGTATTGGCCAACAACTCGGCCGCAATGACCGGCGGGGGGGCGTACGGGGGGACGACGCGGAACGTGACGTTCCGGGAAAACGCGGCCGGGGACAGCGGCGGCGGCGCCCGCAACGGCACGCTGATCAACTGTGTGATGTCGGGCAACGTGTCCGGCGGATTGGGCGGGGGCAGTTGCGATGCCACGGTGCAGAGTTGCGCAATTACCGGCAACACGGCGATCGAGGCGGGCGGCGGGGTGTCGGGCGGGACGATCCTGAATTCCATTGTTTACTACAATTGGGCACCCGTGGCGGGGAATGCCACGAACGCATCGTTCACCCGCAGTTGCACCCTTCCCTTGGCGGCGGGGACGGGGAACATCACGAACGATCCGAGGATCGTCAGCGTAGGCAATCCGCGGCTGTTGGCGGGGTCGCCGTGCATCGACACGGGCACGAACCAGGCGTGGATGGCGGGGGCGGAGGATCTGGCGGGCCGCGTGAGGATCCAGAACGCCATCGTGGACATGGGGGCCTACGAGTATGAAGCGGGGGCGCAGACCGGGGCGTTGGCGGTGTCGGCGTCGGCGGATCCGGCGGTGGTGTTGGCGGGGCAGTCGGCGACGTTCGTGGCGGACATCCAGGGGGCGCCGCAACAGTTCACATGGACATGGGGGGACGGACAGGGGACGACGAACGCGGCGGTGGCGACGCATGCGTACGCGGTGGCGGGCTCGTACAACGTGGTGCTGCGGGCGACGAACGTGTCCGGGGCGTCTTCGGCGACGGTGACGGTGCAGGTGGTGACGCAGACGGTGTACTACGTCTCGAAGGCGGGGGGGCATGTGGCGCCGTTCGCGAGCTGGGCGAATGCGGCGACGACGATCCAGGCCGCGGTGGATGCGGCGCCGCCGGGGGCGCAAGTGTGGGTGTCCAACGGCGTGTACGCGACGGGCGGCCGGGCCTATCCGGGAGTGTTTGGGCACACCAACCGCGTGGTGGTGGACAAGGCGGTGGGCGTGCGCAGCCTGAACGGGCCGTCGGCGACGACGATTCAAGGGGCGCGGGATGCTTCGGGCGGGGCCGGGCCGGCGGCGGTGCGGTGCGTGTATCTGGGCGACGGGGCGGTGCTTTCGGGGTTCACGCTGGCGGGGGGCGCGACGGCGGATTCGGAGAACTCCGACGGCAATGGAGGGGCGGCCTGGTGCGCCAATCGGGGGGTGGTGATATCGAACTGCGTGGTGACGAGCAATGCGGCGGCCTATGCCGGCGGCGGCGTGTTCCAAGGCGCGGCGTACAATTGCACGTTCGCGGGAAATTATGCGGATCGATATGGCGGCGGGGCCAGCGGAAGCCGGCTGGAGGGGTGCGTGGTGAGCAACAACGCGACCGGCTACGAAGGCGGAGGAGTCAATGGGAGCGAATTGTCCCGCTGCACGCTGGTCGGCAACACGTCGGCGGACATCGCCGGAGGGGCCTACGATAGCCAACTGGCGCACTGCTGGCTGCTGGACAACCAGGCGGAGCACGGCGGCGGGGCTTATCGCAGTGTCTTGACCAACTGCGTGGTGACGGGGAACTGGGCATCGGACAGCGGAGGCGGGGTGGACGAAGAGTGCACGCTATTCAATTGCACGCTGACGGACAACGAGGCGCAATTCGAAGGGGGCGGGTCGTGGGGATGCGTGCTGGTGAATTGCCTTGTCTACTACAATCGGGCGCCGTTCGGGGCCAATTTCTTCAGCGGCATCTTCACCAACTGCTGCACCACGCCGCAGCCGAGGGGGACGAACAACATCACGGCGGATCCGATGATCGTCAGCGTCCGCAATCCGCAGCTGCGGGCGGGATCGCCCTGCATCGATGCGGGCGTGCCGCAGGCGTGGATGGGGGGAGGGGTGGACATGGCCGGGCGGGCGCGGATCAGCGGGGCGGCGGTGGACATCGGGGCGTTCGAGTATTCTTCCGGGACGCAAACGGGTGCGGTGACGGCGGCATGCACGGCCAATTGGCCTCAGGTGGCGCCGGGGTTCCCGGTCCGGTTCACGGCGCACGTAGGGGGAAACGCATTGGGCAGCGGCTGGACGTTCGGGGACGGGCAGGCGGCGGCGAACCAGCCGGTTGCGACGCATGCGTTCGCCACCGCCGGCACGTATGCCGTGGTGCTGCGGGCGAGCAACGCGGCGCAATCGGCATCGGCGACGGTGACGGTGCAGGTGGCGGCGCAGACGGTCTACTACGTTTCGACAACGGGCGCGCACGTGGCGCCGTTTGCGAGTTGGGCGAACGCGGCGACGACGATCCAGGCCGCGGTGGACGCGGCACCGCCGGGGGCGACGGTGCTGGTGAACGACGGGCGCTACGCCACGGGGGGAATCTCCAACTGGCCGGTGCGGCACTCGTTGAGCAACCGCGTGGCCGTCTACAAGCCTCTCACGGTGAAGAGCGTCAACGGTCCGGCGGCGACCATCATCGCGGGCGCATTCCATCCGACCTACACCAACGGCGAGGCGGCGGTGCGGTGCGCGTTCCTGGTGGACGGGGCGTTGCTGAGCGGATTCACGTTGACGAACGGGGCCACGACGACCGACCCGGATGAAAGTCTTGGCGGGGGGGTGTTCTGCCTGGGGACCAACGCCGTGGTGTCCAACTGCGTGGTGGCGGGGAATGCCTCCGCGACCTACGGCGGCGGAACATACGGGGGGACGTTTCACCACTGCACGGTGGCCAGCAACCGGTCGACGTATTATGCGGGCGGGGTCCAGGCAGGGATTTTGTACGACTGCACAATCGAGGGCAACCAAACCGCGTACCGGGGCGGAGGGGTCATGGACAGCGAACTCCATCGTTGCAACATCCTTCGCAACGTCGCCGGAGACGGCGGCGGCGCATCGGACTCCACGCTGCACAACTGCACGGTGTCGTATAACCGGGCACCGACCGGAAGAGGCGGGGGCGTGCATGGATGCCGATTGTACAGTTGCATGCTTGCCGGCAACTTGGCCGGGAAGGACGGCGGGGCCTCCTATGGCGACTACGAAGACAGCTTCTGCCTGTTGGACAACTGCACGGTGGTGGGAAATCTTTCGAGCGTCTATTCCAGCGGCACGTACGAAGGCGGCGGGACCTATTGGTCGATGCTTCGAAATTGCATCGTCTGGAACAATTACCGGCGGAGCGGGTCTTCAAGCTACACCCTGAGCAACACCACGCGGGGAACGAATGTCTTCACGTGCACCACGCCGTTGCCGGCCGGCGCCGGCAACTTCACCAACGATCCGCTGTTTGTCGCCAATGGATCGGGATACGGGACCAACTATGTCGGTGGCGACCTGCACCTGCAGGATGCCTCTCCGTGCATCAACACGGGCACCAACCAAGCGTGGATGGCGACGGCGAGCGACCTGGACGGATCGGCCCGGTTGTCGGGCGGCATCGTGGATCGGGGCGCCTACGAGCGCCAAGGGCCGGCGTTGGCGGTGGCGCCGGCGAGCCGCGCGGTGGGGGCGGCAGCCGGGAGTACCACGTTTGCCGTGACGAACGCCGGCAGCGGAACGATGAGCTATGCCGCGGAAACGGCGACGGCCTGGCTGCAGATTACCGGGGGGGCTTCCGGCACGGACGGCGGAACGGTCACGGTGGCCTATGGTGCCAATGCCGGGAGTTCCACGCGGACGGGAACGGTGACCGTGACGGCGGCGGGAGCCGCGGGCAGTCCGGCGGTGGTGACGGTGAGGCAGGAGGGGAGACCGGCGGCCTCGCTGGCGATTCAACCGGCCACGACGAACCTGGGGTACGGAGCGGTGACGGGGCGGGCGATCGCGGTGACGGGGAACGTGGGGTGGACGGCGGCG
>CAZBOZ010000017.1:0-5329 GCA_964493665.1 uncultured Muribaculaceae bacterium | reverse complement strand
TCTATTTACAATAGCTACCATATTATAATTATAAGATATTTGTAATTCAGTATTTTTTAATAAATAATTTAAAATAATTTCTTTGTTAGCTCCACTTTTTAAATCTATAGCAATTCTCAAACCATCTCGATCACTTTCATCTCTTACTTCACTAATACCATCTATTTTTTTATCAATTCTAATACCATCTATTTTATTTACTAATGAAGCTTTATTTACTTCAAAAGGAATTTCCGTAATAATTATTTGTTCTTTACCACTGGTTTTTTTAAATTCTACTTTACTGCGAACAATTACTCTTCCTTTACCAGTTTTAAAAGCATCTATTATGCCGTCTTTGCCTTCTACTATCCCACCAGTAGGAAAATCAGGGCCTTTTACAAGCTCTAAAATACTATCTAAGCGACAATTTGGTGACTCAATTCTTTTAATTGTAGCATCAATTATCTCACTTAAATTATGAGGAGGAATATTGGTGGCATAACCAGCTGATATACCACTGGCACCATTAATTAAAAGATTAGGAAACTTAGCTGGTAAAACAGTTGGCTCTAAAAAGCGATCATCAAAATTAGGAGACCAAGTAACTGTATCTTTTTCTAAATCCTTTAATAATTCACTACTTATTTTAGAAAGCCTTGCTTCAGTATAACGATAAGCCGCAGCAGAATCTCCATCCATAGAACCATTGTTACCATGAATATCTATTAATATATGGTTTTGCTTCCACCACTGACTCATTCTAACCATAGCATCATAAACTGAGGTATCACCATGAGGATGATATTTTCCTAGTACATCTCCTACTGTAGCAGCACATTTTATATAACTTTTTTCATGAGTGTTATTGGCTTTATACATAGCATATAAAATTCTTCTTTGAACTGGCTTTAAACCATCTTTTACATCAGGAATAGCTCTATCTTGAATAATTTCTTTGGCATACTTAGAAAAACGGTCACCCATTATTTCTTCTAAAGCATAATCTTGTATTTTCTTAAAAACATCTTGCATAATATCCTCCTAATTACGATAATCATCTTCTAAAGTAAAAATAACATTCTCTTCAATCCATTCTTTTCTAGGTTCTACTTTATCACCCATTAAAACATTAACCCTTTTTTCAGCTAAAGAAGCATCAGAAATATTGACTCTAATTAAACTTCTAGTATCAGGATTCATTGTTGTTTCCCACAATTGATCAGCGTTCATTTCACCTAACCCTTTGTATCTTTGGATACTATATTTTCCACTATTTTCTGACTTTATATTTTCTAATTCTTCATCACTATAAACATAAAAATGCTTCTTATCATAGCTTATTTTATATAAAGGGGGCAAAGCAATAAATAATTTACCCATTTCTATTAATGCTCTCATATAACGATAGAAAAAAGTTAATAAAAGAATTTGAATATGAGCTCCATCCACATCAGCATCAGTCATGATAATTATCTTATCATAATTAGAATCTTCTACCATAAAATTGGAGCCAACTCCAGCACCTATAGTATGAATCATTGTATTAATTTCTTCGTTTTTTAAAATATCTTCTATTGAAGCTTTCTCGGTATTAATAACTTTACCACGTAAAGGAAGAATGGCTTGAAATTTACGGTCTCTTCCGCCTTTTGCACTTCCACCAGCTGAATCTCCCTCAACTAAAAAGAGTTCATTTATTTTAGGGTTTTTACTTTGAGCAGGAGATAATTTGCCTGACAAATTTTTTTCGATCTTATTTTTTGATTTACCATTACGAGCTTCTTCACGGGCTTTTCGAGCCGCTTCTCTAGCAACTTTACTTTTTTGAACTTTATCAATAATATTTAAAGCGGTTTCCCTGTTTTCTTCTAAAAAGAATTTTAAATTTTCATAAGTAATACTTTCCGTTATACTACGAGCTTCTGGTGTACCTAATTTACCTTTGGTTTGACCTTCAAACTGTAGTTTTTCTTCTCTTATTCTTAAACTAATAACTACTGAGAGCCCTTCTCTTACATCACTACCTTCAAATAATCCTTCTTTATTCTTAAATAAATTATTGCTTTTTACATAATCATTAAAAGCCTTAGTAAGGCCTGTTTTAAAGCCTACTTCATGAGTACCACCATCTACTGTCTTAACATTATTAACAAAAGAAATTATATCTTCGTTGTAAGAATCGGTATATTGTAAAGCCACACTAACTTCGATACCATTTTTTTCATTACAAAAATTAACCGG
Organism: uncultured Muribaculaceae bacterium; assembly: GCA_964493665.1. GTDB lineage: Bacteria > Bacillota_I > Bacilli_A > RF39 > UBA660 > DAOSVX01. The sequence goes on along the minus strand of CAZBOZ010000017.1, from coordinate 3,106 downwards.
TTTATGTAAAGTGTTTTTATCCTGATTCATATATTTAACAAAATCAGTTAAGCCATCTTCATAATGAAATTCACTTTTCTTATTATCTTCTTCATCAATTACAATAGCTTTTAAATTATTTAAAAGAAAAGCGCTTTCCTGCATTCTTTCACATATCGTTGTATAACTAAAAGTAGTGTTTTTAAAAATAAGTGGATCAGGTAAAAAAGTAACAGTAGTCCCAGTTTTATTAGTCTTACCAATTGTATGGATAGGAACATCTACCTTACCACCATCTTTAAACTTAATATTAGAAATTAAGCCATCTTTGTATATGGTTACATCCATATATGAAGACAAAGCGTTTACAACACTAGCTCCAACACCATGGAGACCACCAGATACTTTATAGCCACCTTCTTCAAACTTACCGCCAGCATGTAAGACCGTATAAACGACTTCTGGAGTGCTTTTACCACTAGAATGCATTCCAATAGGGACCCCTCTTCCATGATCCTCTACAGTTATGCTATTATCTTTATGGATAATTACTTTTATTTCATTACCGTAACCATTAATTACTTCGTCTATTGCATTATCTACTATTTCCCAAACTAAATGATGCATTCCTCTTTTGTCTGTTGATCCAATATACATGCCAGGTCTTTTTCTTACCGCATCTAAGCCTTCTAATATTTTTATTGAGCTTTCATCGTATTTTGCCATATCATTCACCATATAAATTATAGCATAAAAAAAAAGAACATCAAAGTTCTTTATTTTCAGTATTTAACTTAGGGAGATCATTTTCTGGAGCTACCTTAAAAGTTACTTTTTCCTCTGACATACTTGGAGCTAAAGGTTCAGGACTCACTGGTTCTTCCTCTACTTTTGTAGGAGAAGAATAATTTAAATCAAAAGAAGTATTATAAGTTGGTTCCACTTGTCTAGTTGGCTCTACTGGAGCTACTGGTGTAACAACAGGTTCAACTGGTTGAATAGGTTCCAATACTGGAGTAGGCTCTTCAACTGGAACAACTTCTGGAGTACTAACTGGTTCTGGTTTTTCTTGTAATGCTGCCAAATCTTCAGGTTTAAACTCTTTAGTTGCATCTAATGAATTATCCTTAACTGGTACAGTATCAGCAATTGCTGATTTTTCAGTAACCTCATTCATCAATTCTACCTTAGTTTGATCAGTTTTTCTTTTCTTTCCTGATAATAATACAATAAAAAACAAAATTAGTAAAACACCAATAATTCCAATTAATATATATATAAAGTACTCACTATCATATAGGTTATTTAAAAATTCCACTTTTTTCACCGCCTTCATTCTACAATAAGAATAGCATAATTAATTTTCATAATCAAGCTTTTATTTACATAGCTTACTTTTAATAAATTCAAGAGTTAAATTGGGGTCATACTTTATTCCTTTACCACCATCTTTTTCTGGTGTTACACAAAGTAATAGCTCAGTTAAGGCATTTTCTCTTTCCAATTTAGTTTTATAACTTCTTTTAGTGACCATAGTATCATAAGAGTCTATTATACCGAGTATTCTAGCCTCATAATTTATTTTTTCTTTTTTAAGGCCATCTGGATAACCACTACCATCATATCTCTCGTGATGTTCTCTAACAATAATAGCCATTTTTTTAGGCACTAGATAACTACCTATTACAGGATGAGCTTTTATAGTGTCAAATTCAAAAGTATTTAATTTGGCTTTTTTATTTAGTATTTTATTAGGTATACCAGCTTTGCCTATATCATGAAGAATACCATAAATAAAAAGATTGTTAACATACTTTTTAGGAAATCCTAAATATTTACCAAATTTTTTCGCCTCTACCCCAACTCTTACACTATGAGATAGTTCATGATAATTTAAAGTCCCCTTTTTAAATGTTTCATCTAATAATTTTAAAGCATTAAAAATATCTTCGCTTTGTGTTTTTTTATTTAATAAATAGTTATTAATATCATGAATTAATTTATCTATGTTATCTTTATATTTATCAAAATAATATACTTTAACAGTTATATTTTTTAAAAATTCACTAACGATAGGACTAAGTTTTTTACCAGTAACAAAAACATCTACATAAATAAAAGAAGAAACCAAGTTTTTAATTTCTATTTCTTTAAAAGTATATAAACCATCTACTTTAAATAATAATAAATCTAAGTCTTTATCACTAATATCAGAATAGCCTAAAACAAAATTTCTTTTTATCATTTATATTCACCTATCATAGTAATATTAACATACAAAGGAGCAAAAAAAAAGTCTTCTATGAAGACTTAATTACATCTATCACTATCTAAGCTAGCATCTTTGGTCCAAAATGCTCCAAATTGAAGAGCTTGAAAACAATCACGGTCATAATTATAAACTTTATAGCCAAGGCCATAGCAAACATGAACATTTCCATCTGCATATTCCAAAGTTTTATTACTTAAACAAAATATTGGATCTTTTTCTCTTTGAACTTTTATGTAATCAATTACACATAAAGTCATCCAAGCAATTACCACTACCCATAAGACAATATTTACTATTTTGCCAAATAAACTTCTTTCTCCATCTTGACGATTGTTCTTTTTTTCTTGTTTAACAAGTTTTTTCTTCTCTTTTTCTTCCATAAATACACCTCCTAATCAAAATCAAATTTATTTTCAACCAGTTTATTTATTTCATCTTTTTTTAATTGCTGTTTAGTTATCGCTCTTTGAATAACATTATATAATACTCGAAGCCTAGCTTTATCAGCATCGCCCATTTTAACAAATTTAAGTCTTAAAGGGTAACCGCTTTCTAAAAACAATGACATCTCCGCTCCAAAAGGTTTAAATACTACTGAAGCCGAAGAAATAGTTAAATAAGGAATAGTGAATACCTCTTTAGTATTATCAAGCGATATCCTGGTATCAAATAACACCATCTTCTTCTCTGTAAATATTCCATGATCTCTTAAAGTTTTATAACTAGCTAAAATAGTTTCATCCTCAAACACATAGTCATGAACATATTTAGGCAGTTCCTCTTTAGTTAAATATCTAGAAAAGTAAAAGTATTTGGTTATTTCCTTATATTTAATATAAGCCATAATTATCACCA
>CAZBOZ010000016.1:0-5540 GCA_964493665.1 uncultured Muribaculaceae bacterium | reverse complement strand
AAGGGGTTGGCTAGTGTGATACTAGCACCAATTCGCCTAAAAGTGAATTGGTAAGACTATATACTAAGGGAAAAGAACTTATTTGTCAAGGGGAATTTATGGAATTAAAAGAAGTCAAAGGACTAGGTCCTAAAACCATTAATATATTAAATAAAATAGGGATTAATAATACCTATGATTTACTAACTTACTATCCATATCGATATAGAATTTTTAATATAATTGATATCGATGAAGCCCTTGACGAAGAGGTTGTTGTAAGAGGTTTAATTAACTCTATACCCAAAGTAAACTATATAAAAAGAAATCTAAATAAATTATCTTTTGAAGCTCTTATAAATAATAAACTAATTAAAGTAATTATTTTTAATAGAGCTTTTTTAAAGAATAATTTAACTTTAAATAAAGAAATAAACTTAATAGGTAAATATAATAAACTAACTAATACATTTATTGCATCTAATATTACTTTTGATATGTTTAATGATTATAAAATAGAACCAGTTTATCATTTAATTCAAGGTTTAAAAAATAAAATTATTATTAATACGATAAATTATTTATTAAACGAAAATATTATAATAGAAGACTATATACCAGAATATCTTAATAATGAATATAACTTTATAAATAAAAATATAGCTTTAAAATATATTCACAAACCAAGTAATTTAGAAGAAGTTAAAAAAGCTAAATTAAAATTAATATATGAAGAATTATTTATTTTTATGTTTAAAATAAATTATTTAAAACATAAAAATTATTTAAGTACTAAAAGTATTAAAAAAGTAACTGATGAAAATAAATTAAATAGCTTAATAAATGATTTACCATTCAAATTAACTAATGATCAATTAAAAGCTTTAGAAGATATTAAAAATGATTTTAATAGCACGAAAAGAATGAATAGACTTGTTTTAGGAGATGTAGGTAGTGGTAAAACAATAGTAGGAGTACTTGCTACTTATATTAATTATTTAAATGGTTATCAAACATCTTTAATGGCTCCTACAGAGATACTTGCTACTCAACATTATTTTAATATTAAAAGTATTTTAAAAAATACTGATATAAATATTGAACTATTAACTGGTAGTATGACTAAAAAGGAACAAAATAATATTAAAGAAAGACTTTTAAAAGGTGAAATAGATTTACTTATTGGTACTCATGCTATTATTTCTAAAGATGTTGAGTTTAAAAAGCTAGGTTTAGTTATTACTGATGAACAACATCGTTTTGGAGTTAATCAAAGAAGTAATTTACAAAATAAAGGAGAATTACCAGATATTATATATATGAGTGCTACTCCTATACCAAGAACTTACGCACTAACTTTATATGGTGATATGGATATATCTATTATTAAAGAAAAACCAATAGGTAGAAAAGATATATTAACTTATGTTAAAAAGAATAACGAAATAAAAGATGTTTTAAATATGATGGTAGAAGAAATAAAAGCTAATCATCAGATTTATGTAGTAGCACCATTAATAGAAGAAAGTGAAACACTAGATTTAAGTGATATAAATAAACTAAAAGAAAAACTAGATATCGCTTTTAATAACAAAGTACCAATAGGTATACTTCATGGTAGACTTAAAAACAATGAAAAAGAAGCTATTATGAATGACTTTAAAAATAATATTATCAAAGTATTAATATCAACCACAGTTATTGAAGTAGGTATTGATATACCTAATGCTAATATGATGGTTATATTTAATGCTGAAAGATTTGGATTAGCTACTCTTCATCAATTAAGAGGAAGAGTAGGAAGAGGATCTGAAGAAAGTAAATGTGTTTTAATAAGTGATAGCGACACCAAAAGACTTAAAGTACTAGAAGAATCTAATGATGGCTTTTATATTAGTGAAATGGACTTTAAAATGCGTGGTGAAGGTGATTTATTTGGAGTTAGACAAAGTGGTGATATGACATTTAAAATAGCTAATCTAAAAACTGATTTTAAAATCTTACTTAAAACTAAAGAAGATTCAGAAGCATTTATAAATAATCAAAATATCGAAAATTATCCCTTATATCAAGAGATTGTTAATAATCTAGAATCCCTTAACTAAAGAATTGACAAAAACTTAAAATCATTATATTATTTTAATAGCATAGTAGTAAGATATTATGCTATAGATCGCCTTCATGACAATGAAAAAAATTGAAGGTAGATCGACCAAAACCCCCTGAAGGAGCCTTTGAGGCTCCATTTTTTGTGGGAGAGTCATCATATAAATAAAACTGCTAAGGATTACGCTTATGATATAATTATATATAGTGATTATTATGGATAATAAAAGGAGTTAAGATGGTTGAAATAAAAAGCAATGTATTTGTAGGAAGTCAATGGGATTATGAAAATCAAGTCAAAAATCAAAGTGGATGGTTTGTGGTACAGGCTTGTAAAGAACCGTATCATAGAGAAGCTATAGGTTATACTACAAAGTCACTAGACAAAAATCATCCAGAGTATTTAATGGCATATAGACCAAATAGGATTATATTAAATCTGGTTGATGCACCAAAGCCAGAATTTTTTTCTATTTCAATTTTCAAAACAGTTATTGCTCTGATAGATAAAAAATTAAAAGAGAATTATAAAATTTTAATACATTGTAATCTTGGCCAATCTAGAGGACCCAGCATAGGTTTTATATATTTGGCCAGCAAAGGCTTATTTAATAATAAAACAATTGATGAAGCTTTTAAAGAATATCAAAATATATATCCAAATTATTTCCCAGGCCAAGGGATAAAATTATTCATTAAAAAAAATTGGGAAGATTTATCAAATAACGCTGGAGAAAAAATGTAAAATTCTATAATATCTCATAATATATGGGGGATACTTCCCTATGCCAAAATTTTAAAAGCTAAGGGGCAAACGGTATGGGGACCTCCAAATTACTAAAAAGTTTTTTGGAAATGGGGGGAAAATTAAAATTTCAAAAACAGAAGGAAAATGATATAATTAAAACGGAATTGTTATTTGGAGGTAAAAATATGTCTAAGCAAGGAATTAATGATGAATTTTACACACCAGCAGCAACTATAATTAACGAATTGAAATATTATGGCTATGATGGACTATTTAAAAATAAAAGAATATATTTACCTTGTGATTATGATGCAACACTCCCCTATTTAAAGGAGGAAGTAATAAAATTAAAAGCAAAGCAAGGGTTGCTAGAATTTGAGGATAACATAACGATATATAGAGTTCTTCCTCAACTGTTTACTGAAAATGATAAAAAAAACACTCCACGAAAATGCCAATTTATTGCTTATTTGATAGAACAAAAAGAAGCGTTTGGGATTAAAGATATATTTATAAGTGGATATGATGCCCTAACTGAACAAGGATTAAAATTTCAAAATGCACCATTTAATGACTTTGATGTTATTATTACAAATCCACCATTTAGCCAAATGAATGAGTGGATAGATAAAATTGTTGACTTTGGGAAGCTAGGTGGTAAGTTTTTATTTTTAGCTCCATTATCAATAACAACGAATACATATGCTTTTCCACATTTTAAAGCAGCAAATTTTTGGTGTGGATATACAGAACCAAATAAATATGAAGATGCTAGCGGAAACGAAATTAAATCATATTTACCGAGTGTTTGGTTAACAAATATGGAAGTAAGTAAGCACAAATCTAAAAAAGTATTAAGTAAAAGTTGGAAAGATCATCCAGAAGAATTTATGCCATATTGGAATTATAAAGCAATTAATGTTCAATCAATTAATGACATTCCTTATGATTATTCTGACGTATTTGGAGTTCCAGCAACTATGCTTAAAGATTTACATCCTGATCAATTTGAAATAATCGGATTAGGGCAAGGAAAAGAACAACTGACAAATTTAGAGGGTTCTATAGATAGAAGCAAAACATATAAAGGAGATTTTTGGGAGCATTATAATTTTGGAGATTATAAAAAAAATCCCCAAAAAAGAAGACCTTTTGAAAATTGGCAAAATTTTAATAATGTTTTGATAACGACAATGGATAATACGAATCCATTTAAAGCTCCGTTTTGCAAAATTTTATTAAGAAATAAAGAAATAATTCCGAATAGAAAATATTATAATTATGAAGATGTTATAAAATGGTTGAATGATGAATTAAAAAGAAAAAAACCTACGGATATTTGGAATTCAAAATTATTTGTCTCAAGAAAAAATGGAGAAAAAATTAAACAAGGGAAAGGTGAGGTGAATAAAAAATGGAAAGGAAATTAACTAATTATACGGTTGAGGAAATAACAAAATTAATTAAATTAAACCCTGCAACACTTGAGACTGAAGCAGACACAAAAATCAAGGTAAATATTGAATATCAAAGAGGTGTTATTTATTCTCCGGAAAAGCAAGGAGCAATTATTGAAAGTATATTAAAAGATTTTGCAATACCATCCATAATTTTATGGAAAAATATTGATGAAGATACTTATGATGTTATTGATGGAAAACAAAGATTAACAAGTATATTTTTGTTTTTAAGTGGTAATTTGCAAATAAATTATATTGGTGGCAGCAAGAAATTTTGGTCTCAAATTAGTGAAGCTGATAAAAGGAAAATAAAAGAATATCAATTACCATTTATTATAATGAGCGGGAGTCAAGACGAAGAACATTTTAAGCATGAACTTTTTGAAATTTTGAATAGCACAGCAGAAAGTTTAAATAGTTGGGAGTTACTTCAAGGATCTTATTATGGCAACTTTTTAAATACATTTAAACAAGAAGTTCAAAATCCTTATAATGTTGAAATACAAAAAGAATTTAATATTCGTGACATTGCAAACCCTATGAACGCTAGATACACGGGATGTTATAAACTGTTATCGATGCATTTAGGAAAAGATAAAGATATAAAAAAATATGTGTCAGAACATAGAGAAGACTGTGGAAGAACCTTTTATAACAAAGAAATAAAGGATATTCTTATAGAATGTAGTAAGTTACCGGATCCAAAATATATAAGTATATATTATGAAATAATTAGAGAAATATTGTTGGATGCAAATAAGTATAAAAAATATAATGACAAGAGAATTGCTATTATTAATAATTTAAAAGAATTTTATAGAGAAAATATTTTTGTCAAGGCAACGGGAAATGATTTGAAAATAATTATTTATAATATATTTGGGTTAGAATGTGGATATGTAGAAAGAGATCCTAAAAGAAATTTTAATTCGAATGATAGAGAAAATTTATTTAAATTAATGGAGGGAAAGAAACAAGTGGAATTCGATAATAAAATTAGATGTCCTAAATGTGGAAAGTTGTTTGATTATAACGAAATGCACATTGACCATAAAATTCCACATGCTTTAGGTGGAAGAACTACATTGGAAAACGCACAATTTTTATGCTCGAATTGTAATCCAAGCAAAGGGAAAAAATAATATATAATTGGTTTATAATAATCAAAAAAGGATTCTTTTAATCATTAAATAAAAACCGGCATTTCACCGGCATAATTCTAAATAAAGCTAAATAATCGGAGATAA
>CAZBOZ010000015.1:0-9836 GCA_964493665.1 uncultured Muribaculaceae bacterium | reverse complement strand
AGACGCCTTTTTAGTAGGCGGTGGCGGTGGATCATATTCTTCAGGCAACTACCCGAATAGTGGTGGTGGTGGCGGTTATACAGGGACTTATTCTGAGATAAATATTAATGCAAATACAGGGTATTCAATAGTAATAGGAGCCGGCGGAGCAGTTGCAGGAGCAGGAGGGACATCAAGTGCTTTTGGATATAGTAAAAGTGGTGGTTCACCAGGTTGCTATGATGGCGGAGCAGGCGGCAGCGGTGGTGGTGGACGCAATATAGATGGTAGTCCTGGCGGATATGGTGGTAGTAATGGATCATCTGGACAATCAAAATCTTATAGCGGCGGCGCTGGACAAGGAACAACAACACGTGAATTTGGAGAAGAAACTGGTGATTTATATGCCGGTGGTGGTGCTGGTGGCGGAATTGGAGCTGGCGGAGCTGGCGGCGCTGGTGGCGGCGGAGACGGCGGAGCATATGGAATTCAAGGAACGGCAGGGGCAGCTAATACTGGCGGCGGTGGTGGCGGGTCTGGATATTATTCTATGACTGGAAATGTGGGAGGTTCAGGAATCGTTATTATTCGTAACCATCGATAATATAATTTTACAAAATCATCATCATTTGCTACAATTGTAGCGATGGATGGTGTTTTTTTATGAAAACTAGAACACGTTTTGCTCCTAGTCCAACGGGTATGATGCATATTGGAAATCTAAGAACAGCAATATATGCTTATTTAGTTGCAAAACATGATAATGGTGACTTTATTTTAAGAATAGAAGATACTGATCAAAATCGCCAAGTAAATGGTGCTATTGAATTTATTTATAATACCTTAAATATATGTGGCATTAATATAGATGAAGGTCCAAATAATGAAGGCAAAGTAGGCCCATATCTACAAAGTAAAAGAAAAGATATTTATAAGAAATATGCTGAAATGTTAGTGAAACAAGGTAGTGCTTACTATTGCTTTTGCAAAGAAGAAAGACTATGTGAACTAAGAGAAGCAGCTTTAGCTAATAAAGCCCCTTTTATGTATGATGGCTGTTGTAAAAAATTGACCAAAGAAGAAATAAAAGAAAAAATAACTAATGGGGAAGAATATGTAATTAGACAATGTATGCCTAAAGAAGGAACCACTATTATAGAAGATGAAGTGTATGGCCAAATAACCATTCAAAATGATACTTTGGAAGATCAAATATTATTAAAAAGTGATGGCTACCCAACATATAATTTTGCTAATGTAATAGATGATCATTTAATGGAAATTACTCATGTAATAAGAGGCAAAGAATATTTAAGCCAAACGGCAAAATATAATCTTTTATATAATGCTTTCGGTTGGGAATATCCTAAATATATTCATGTATCTATGGTACTCGGTGAAGATGGAACTAAGTTATCTAAAAGAAATGGCGATGCTTCATTTATGGATTTATATAATGAAGGATACTTAGCTCCAGCAATAATTAATTATTTAGTATTACTTGGTTGGTGCCCCTCAGATAATAGAGAAATTCTTTCTATTGAAGAACTAATTAAAGTATTCGATTATCATAAGATTAATAAAGCTCCAAGCCAATATGACAAGAAAAAACTTGATTGGATTAACTCTCATTATATAAAAGCTTTGGGTGAAGAAGAATATCTTAAATTTATAAAACCATTTTTAAATTCATCTTATAATTTAGATAATAAATCTAATGAATGGATAGACAAGTTATTACTTATTTATAAAGATCATATAAGTTATGGCAAAGAAATAGTATCTTTAGTAGAGATGTTTTTTAAAGAAAAATTAAAAGTTGATGAAGAATGCTTAGAATTTATGAATAGTGATTCGTGTATAATTAATGTATTAGAAACATTTAAAAAAGAAATAATTAAAGTAAATGATTGGACAATTGAAAATGTTAGTAATGCTATTAATAATACTAAAGAAATTTCTTGTATAAAAGGTAAATTGCTTTACATGCCAATTAGAATAAAAGTAACTGGTATAATGCATGGCCCAGAGTTACCAGATACATTATATTTATTGGGAAAAGAAACAGTTATAAATAGATTAAATAGTTAGGAGAAAATATGAAATTATATAATACTTTAAACAAAAGAATAGAAGAGTTTATACCAAATAATAAAGAAGAAGTAAAACTATATACATGTGGCCCAACTGTCTATCACTATGCTCATATAGGTAATTTAAGAACTTATATAGAAGAAGATATATTAGAAAAAACTTTGACTTATTTAGGATATAAAGTAAAAAGAGTAATGAATATTACTGATGTAGGGCACTTAACAAGTGATGCTGATACAGGTGAAGATAAAATGCTTAAAGGAGCAAAAAGAGAACATAAATCAGTTTTGGAAATAGCTGATATGTACACTAAAGCATTTTTTGAAGATGCCGATAAACTAAATATAAAAAAACCAGAAACAGTTATTCCTGCCACTTCATGTGTTGATGAATATATTAAAATAATAGAAAAACTAATAAGTGATGGATATGCATATTTAGCAAATGGCAATGTTTATTTTGATACATCTAAATTAAAAGAATATTATGTATTAACTAATCATCAAGCTGACGAAATAATTATTGGAGCTAGAGAAAATGTTGAAGAAGATATAAACAAAAAAAATAAGACGGACTTTGTATTATGGTTTACTAAATCTAAATTCGAAGATCAAGAATTAAAATGGAATAGTCCATGGGGGATGGGTTATCCAGGATGGCATATTGAATGTTCTGGGATATCAACAAAATATTTAGGCGAATACTTAGATATTCATTGTGGTGGTGTAGATAATATCTTTCCTCATCATACAAATGAAATAGCTCAAAGCGAAACCTATCTTGGTCATAAATGGTGTAATTATTGGTTTCATGTTGAACATTTAAATGATCAAAGTGGCAAAATGAGTAAAAGTAGTGGAGAGTTTTTAACAGTTTCTTTATTAGAAAGTAAAGGATATAATCCTTTAGCTTATCGCTTATTCTGCTTGCAGTCGCATTATCGCAAACAACTAATGTTTACTTATGAAGGACTAGATAGTACAGAAATTGCTTATAAAAAATTAAAAAGTAAAACCCTTAGCTTAATTAATAATGGTGAATTAAATAATGATCAATTTAATAAATATGATAATTTATTTAAAGATGCTTTATCTGATGATTTAAATACTGCTAATGCTATTACTTTGTTATATGATTTATTAAAAGATAATGAAGTAAATGATAAAACTAAAATAGAATTAATATCAGCTTGGGATGAAGTGTTATCTTTAGATTTATTAAAAGAAGAATCTAATATTCATGAAGACCATGATTATATAATATTGAAGATAGAAGAAAGAAGAAATGCTAAATTAGAAGGCAATTATTCTTTAGCAGATTCCATAAGAAAAGAATTATTAAGTAAGGGAATAGAATTAATGGATACTAAAGAAGGCACAACATATAAGGTGGTAGGAAAATAATGGATTTACTGTTAATTTTAGGAGTAATTTTTATACCATTAATAGCTAGTGGATATATAAAAATTATTTATAACAAATATTTAAAAATAAACAACGAAAAAGGATTAAGTGGCTTTGAAGTAGCAAGAAAAATTTTAGATCAAAAAGGGCTAGAAAGTGTTCATATAGTAGAAGTAAAAGGTAACTTAACTGATCATTATGATGCTGAAAGAAAAGTGGTAAGATTATCTACTAATATATTTCATGGCGAATCAATTGCTGCAGCTAGTGTAGCTGCTCATGAAGTAGGACATGCTATTCAAGATAAAGAAGGATACTTTTTCTTAAAATTAAGAAGCTTTATTTATCCAGTTGTTAAATTCCTTTCATCCATTTCTTATATAGTTATCTTAATTGGTTTTTTAGCAGAAATAACCAATTTAATTTATTTAGGAGTAGCTTTAGTAGGAGCAGGGCTATTATTTCAACTAATAACATTACCAGTAGAATTTGATGCTTCCAAAAAAGCCAAAGAAAATCTAAAAAAATATAATTTAATTACCAAAAAAGAAACAGATGGTAGTAAAGAAGTGCTTGGAGCAGCAGCTATAACTTATGTGGCAGGAGTACTAGCTACAGCATTACAAATGTTACGTTTAATATTAATAACCAATAGAAGAGATTAAATTCTCTTTTTTTATTTTTATGATAAAATAACAATGTGATTTATATGAATTTTGAATTAATTAGTAATTATAAACCTACTGGAGACCAACCTAAAGCGATTAAAGAATTAGTTGCTGGTCTTAATAGCGGAATAAAAGAACAAGTGTTGTTAGGAGCTACTGGCACTGGCAAAACTTTTACTATTGCTAATGTTATAAAAGAGACTAATAAACCAGCTCTAGTTCTTGCTCACAATAAGACTTTAGCAGGACAGCTATATAGTGAATTAAAAGATTTATTCCCTAATAATAAAGTAGAATATTTTGTCTCTTATTATGACTATTATCAACCAGAAGCTTATGTGCCTAGCAGTGATACTTATATTGAAAAAGATTCTTCTATTAATGATGAAATAGATGAATTAAGACATTCTGCTACTAGTTCTATAATTAATAATAGAGATACAATAATAGTAGCATCAGTATCATGTATATATGGAATTGGCGAAGTAGAAGAGTATAAGAAAAACATGCTGATTTTAAGTGTGGGAGATAAAATAAATCGTAATGAAATAATTAAAAGATTAATAGAAATGACTTATGAAAGAAGTGAACTGGATTTTCATCGTGGCACTTTTAGAGCTAAAGGAGATACTATTGAATTAATCCCAGCTAGCTTTAAAAAAGAAGGAGTAAGAATATCTTTATTTGGAGATGAAATAGAATCTATTTCTTCTTTTGATCCTCTAACTGGAGTAGTAATTCAAAATAGAAAAACAGTTTCAATATTCCCAGCTAGTCACTTCGTAACTAGCGATAATAAGTTAAAAGAAGCTATAAAAAGAATTGAAAGCGAATTAGAAGAAAGACTAGAAGAATTAAAGCAAAATAATAAATTAGTTGCATATGAAAGATTAAAAGAGAGAACTAATTATGATTTAGAAATACTAAAAGAAACTGGCTTTTGTAGTGGCATAGAAAATTATTCTCGTCACCTAGCCTTAAGAGGCGAAGGAGAAACGCCAACTACATTGATGGACTTTTTCCCAAAAGATTTTCTTTTAGTAGTGGATGAATCTCATGTAACTCTTCCTCAAGTAAGAGGAATGTATGGCGGAGATAGATCTAGAAAAGAAACTTTAGTTGATTATGGGTTCAGATTACCAAGTGCTCTAGATAATAGGCCCCTTCGTTTTGAAGAGTTTCAAAATAAAATAAATCAAGTTATTTATGTATCAGCTACTCCTGGAGATTATGAACTAGAAAAAGTTAATAACAAAGTAGTAGAACAAATAATAAGGCCTACTGGTTTACTTGATCCAACTATTGAAATAAAGCCTTCTAAAGGGCAAATAGATGATATTATGAGTGAAATCCATAAAAGGATGGAAGCAAACGAAAGAGTGTTAATAACTACTTTAACTATTAGAATGGCTGAAGAATTAGCGGCTTATTTAAAAGAATATAATATTAAGGTTGCCTATCTTCATAATGAAATAAAAACTTTAGAACGTTTAAAAATAATAAGAGATCTAAGATTAGGAAAATATGATGTGGTAGTAGGAATAAATCTTTTAAGGGAAGGAATAGATATACCTGAAGTTAGTTTAATATGTATAGTGGATGCTGACAAACAAGGATTTTTAAGAAGTGAAAGAAGTTTAATTCAAACAATTGGTAGATGCGCTAGAAATGTTAATGGCCATGTTATTATGTATGCTGATAAAATAAGTGAAGCAATGAATATTGCTATAAAAGAAACAGAAAGAAGAAGAAAAGTGCAAGAAGAATATAATAAAGAGCATAATATAACGCCTAAAACTATTAAAAAAGAAATAAAAGAGCTAATCTCAAATGAGATAGAAGATAAAGCTATGAAAGAAGATAAACTATCTAAGAAAGATAAACAAAATATTATGAACAAAATAGAAGAAGAAATGAGATTGGCAGCTAAGAACTTAGATTTTGAAAGAGCAATGGAACTAAGAGACATATTATTTGAAATGAAATCATAATTAAAAGGCTTGAAATTATTTTTATATTTTGCTATTATACTACATGTAAACGCAGATGTAGTACAATGGTTAGTATGCAACCTTGCCAAGGTTGAGATGCCAGTTCGATTCTGGTCATTTGCTCCAAATAATAAATACGAGGCTAACTCGTTTTTTTATTATAAATTGCAAAATTTGATAAAAAGTTATAAAATACTTATAGGAGAAAAGTTATATGGAAAAAGTATATGAATATGTTCAAGATTTTCAAAAAAAATTCCCCGGTAGCGTAACTTGGTGGCGTAATAAAAAGCATTCTGAAGTTATTCAAAAGCATTTAAATCCGGGCGAAATAGTGACTTTTGCTTTTGCTGCTCAAAAGAACGATAGTCCTTTAGATTTTTTCTTTACTCATGTTTTCGTATTAACAAATAGAAGAATTTTGATTGGCCGTAAAAGAGTTTTCTTTGGCTATTTCTTAACATCTGTAACACCTGATATGTTTAATGACTTAGAAGTCTATCGTGGCCTTTTTTGGGGTCAGATTAAAATAGATACCATTAAAGAATTAATTGTCTTTTCTAATATAAGTAAAAGAGGATTAGATGAAATAGAAACTAAAGTAACTGATTTTGTTATAAAAGAAAAAAAGAAGTATGGGCCTCCACGAAAACTAAAAGGTGAATAAGATGAAAAAGTTAATAATCCTAATCTTAATTATTGTCCTTGCTTTTTCTTTCTTTTTATTCATGTATTTAAGACCTAGAGATTATACTTTGACTTATAAAATAAATAATTACAAAATAACAGAAAAATATTTAAAAGAATATAAAATATATTATTTTAAAATAGAAGATGATATATATAGTTTTGATTTTGTTAAAAATTATAAATATAGCCCTAAAAGAGAGTTAATATATAATTTAGATGTTGATGATAATTGCTTAAAGCCATATATAAAAGATGATGACTTAGAGGAGCTTTGCGCTTATAATAATGAAGATGTTTCTTATCAAGAAATTAATTTAATTAATGAAGAAACTCTTTTAGAAACCAAAAATGATATAAAAATCTTTAATTATCTAAATAATATATATACCATTTGGAATTATAAAGGTCTAGATGTATTAAATAGTGAAAATTATATTAATGTCCCGTTATTTGATAATGATGTTTATAATAATCCTTTGGTAGCAGAATTAAATGATTTGCTAGTATTTCCTAATTATAATGAGACTTATGAATATAAAGAGCTAATTATTTTTAATATTAAAACTGGCAAAAAAAGCACAATGAAATTAGATTATAGTATATCAAATGATAGTTATGTTTTAGGAACCTATAAAAGAAGTGTATTTATAGTCGATAAGAAAAATAAAAAAGAATATGAAATAAATCCTTATTTTAAAAAAATGCGTATAGTTGGCAGCGAAACTAAAATGGGTAAAATATATATAATAGATGATTTTAGAAAAATAAATATAAGTGAACTAGTAAAGAGTAATATGAGTTTTGAATATTTAACGCCTTATAATTATCAAATAATAGATGGCATTTTATATTTATCTTATTTAGATGAGAATTTATTAACTAAAGTAAATGATTTTGAAAAAGGTCATATAATAACTATTGATAATAAAAAAATATATTATATAATAGATGACGTTTTATACTTATTTAGTCCTGAAACTGGTAATATAAAATTACTTCAAAAGTTTGAATGGAATTTTAATTACGAAAATAAAATTTTTGTTTATGAAAAATGATATAATATACTAGAGTTGGTGATATTAATGAAATTAAACAACCATGGTTGGGGATTTAGAGAGATGATATTTTACATGTCAATCTTGGTTATATTCCTATTTATTGTAGTTTTTTTAGTTGTAAGAATGTATAGACAATTAGATCAAAGAAATTTTAATATATCTGATTATTTTCCTGAAGGAGAAACAACTACTACTGAAAAAGAAATACTTTTATATAGTGATTTAGAAGTAAAAATAAAAAACAGTACAGTTAATTATATAAAAAATTATTATGAAGAAGAATTAACTAGTAAAAAAGTAGCTATTACCTTAAAGGATTTAAAATCTAAAAACCTTATTGATAATTTAAATGATATAAAAGATGATTCTTCTTGTGATGGGTATGTTTTAGTATCAATAAACGCTAGCTTAGATGTTCTATACTATCCATATATTAAATGTGCTAATTATACTACCCTTGGATATTTAGAAAGTTATAACGAATGAAAAAGATAGCTATAGTATGGGGAGTAACTTTGATTTTGGTATTTGGTTCTTTGACTTATTTAGGTTTTAAATATCAAGAAATAAAAGAGTATAAAGAGTTAGAAACAAAAATGGTTTATTATGCTAAAAAATATATAAAAGGAAAAACCGATCTAAATTTAAAAGCTGGCGATAAATATGAAATATCTTTAGATGAATTGAAAGTTTATCAATCAAAAGTAGATTTTAGTGTTAAAGATGATACATGTGATGGTAATGTTAATGTTACAAGGAACTTTTTAGGATACTTTTATAAAGTCAATTTAGATTGCAAAAATTATTAAAAAAGACTTGACTTATATTTTATATATTGTTATAGTTATTTGGTATTAAATTTTTAGGTTTCACTTAGGTGGAACCTAGTTTAAAGTCAATTATGGCACACCAGGATGTGTGTGTATGGAAGGAGGATATTATGCCTACAATTAATCAATTAGTTAAGAAAAACAGAAAAGACAAAATTAAGAAAAGCAAAAGCCCAGTATTAAATGTTGGATTTAACAGTTTGGACAGAAAGCCAACCAATCAAACAAGTCCACAAAAAAGAGGTGTTTGTATTAGAGTTGGTACTAAAACTCCAAAAAAACCTAACTCAGCATTAAGGAAGTATGCGCGTGTTCGTTTAAGCAATGGTAGAGAAGTAGATACTTATATACCAGGAGAAGGACACAACTTACAAGAACATAGTGTTGTATTGGTTCGTGGAGGCCGTGTTAAAGACTTAATTGGTGTTCGTTATCATATTGTTAGAGGAACACTTGATACTCAAGGCGTTCAAGATAGAAAAAAAGCTCGTAGTAAATATGGAGCAAAAAGAAAAAAATAAGAGAGTTTGAGAAAGGATATAGATTATGCGTAAAAAAAGAGCAGAAGTAAGAGATGTTTTACCAGATCCAGTTTATAATTCAAAGATTGTTACTAAATTAGTCAATCAAATTATGACTAGAGGAAAAAAGGGAACAGCTCAAAAGATACTTTATGATGCATTTAAAGTAATAGAAAAAGAAACAAATAGAAACCCTCTAGAAGTTTACAACGAAGCTTTAGAAAATATTAAACCAGTTTTGGAAGTAAAATCTAGAAGAGTAGGAGCTTCAAATTACCAAGTTCCAGTAGAAGTAAGAGAAGAAAGAAGTGGTTCTTTAGCTCTACGTTGGTTAGTTAATTATGCTAAATTAAGAAATGGTAAAACCATGTCAGACAAATTAGCTAATGAAATTATGGATGCAGCTAAAGGAGTAGGTGGAGCAGTTAAAAAACGTGAAGATACTCATAAAATGGCAGAAGCAAATAAAGCATTTGCTCATTATAGGTGGTAATTATGGCACGTGATGTAACCTTAGACAAAGTTAGAAATATTGGAATAATGGCTCATATAGATGCTGGTAAAACAACATTTACAGAAAGAGTATTATTTCATACTAATGT
>CAZBOZ010000014.1:0-11933 GCA_964493665.1 uncultured Muribaculaceae bacterium | reverse complement strand
ATCAAGAAAAACCATTTCATATTCTAACTAAAGAAGAATACATCGATATTGTTTGTGATGAATTAGAGCTTCTAGACGAAAACATTATTATTAATAGAATAACTGGGGATCCTAAAGTAAATGATTTAATAGCTCCTACTTGGTTAATTAAAAAGTTTTGTGTGCTAAACGATATAGATAAAGAAATGGCCAGAAGAAATAGTTATCAAGGCATTAAAAAAGAGGATTAATGTCCTCTTCTTTCAGCCATTCTTCGATAATTACGAGCAATAAATTTGTAATAAAGATCATTTTTATTATCCTTATTAAGCTCCTCATCCTCATCAATCATCAGGAAGCCGCTTTTCTTAGCTGATTCTTGAGCTCTAATATTATTTTTATGTACTAAAATACCAACAGCATCGTAGCCGTCTTCAAATAATTTGTTTTTTATTTTTATAGTAACAGCAGGTCCAAGCCCTTGTCCTCTATATTCTCCAAAAACAAACACTTCTATATAAGGAACGCCACCTATACTTGTAATGCCACAAAAACCTTTTATAACTCCTTGATGAGAAAATAATTTAGAGTTTTTGTCCCCAAATTCAATAAAACTCTCACCATTGTTTTCCATTTTTAATCTGGCTAAATCATCAACAATTTTGTCAGTCACTTCTTTGTGCTCATCTTTTATTGGAAATATAGCTATATCATCTGGATTTACATAAGGCATTATCAATCACCACCGTCTATTTAGATTATATCATTATAATTAATTTATTTTAATATTTCTTGTATATTTTATGTAAACATGCTACAATCTTTTTGGATTTAATTATTTATTGATCTTATACCCCCTAAATCAGGTTATAAAAAATATAAGTTAAAACCAAATTTAATAAGGAGGTATAGATTGATGCAAGACAAAACTTTAGTATGTGAAAAGTGTAAACAAGAATTTGTTTTCACCGCTGGTGAACAAGAATTCTACAACGAAAAAGGATTTTCTGAACCTAAAAAATGTAAACCATGTCGTGACGAAGCTAAAAGAGAAAGAAACGAACATAGAAACAATTTTGGTGGAAGACCTAACTTTAACAAAGACAAAAGATATTAATTAAAAAGAGGATTTAAATCCTCTTTTTATTTTGTATCAATTCTGTTAAATAATAATTCAATATTATTTATTTTAATATCACCAGATATGTTTATTTCTTCCCACTTAAATTGATCTAAATCAAGCATATTTCTAATTTTATTCGAAGCTTTAGGCATAAAAGGATGAATTAAGTTAGCTATATTAGCTATCATATATATACAAGTATATGTTATATTATTAAATTCTTTTATATCTTCTTTTACTTTTATCCAAGGAGCTTTATCATCATAATATTTATTGCCTAAACTAATATAATCCATAACTAAGTTTAAAGCATTTCTAAATTCGCCTTTTTCAATAGACTCTCCAACTAATTTATAAGTCTTTTTAGTATTTTCAATTATATTACTATCGATATTACCTTCAGTAATAATTCCATCGAATTTCTTAGCTACAAATGATAAATTACGATTTATAAAATTACCTAATACTCCTACCAAGAATTTATTATGTGATTGAATTAAATCTTCTATAGAACAACTTGTATCTTTTACTTCTGGACCATTAAATGTAAAATAGAATCTTAGTGTATCACTATCATAGTTTTCTAAAAGTTCATTAACTGAGATTAAGTTGCCTTTACTTTTACTCATCTTTTCATCATTTAAATTGACATAAGCACTAGATACTATATAATCCGGTAAACGATAGTTATTTTTTAATCCCATCAATAAAGCTGGAAATATAATGCTATGAAAAGGAATATTATCTTTGCCATGCGTATAGTAAGTTCTTAAATTTTCATTGTCATTTGATAAGAATTTATCAAAATCCACACCATTTCTTTCAGAAACTTTTTTACCCATTGAAAAATATCCTAAAACAGCTTCTACCCAAACATAGATCCTTTTATCTTCATAACCTGATACAGGGACTTCTATACCCCAAGTAAGTTGTCTAGTAGCCGCTCTATCAACAAGCCCCATATTAAGAAATTTTTGAGTTTCACCGACAGCATTTTTACGCCATAAATCTTTGTTTTTATCTAATAAATTTTGTAATTCATTTTGAAAAGCAGTTAATTTAAAATATAAATGTTTATTAGTTTTTAAGATAGTTTTACTGCCACAAGTCCTACAATGTTTATCTAATACTTCATCACTATCTAAAGTAGCTAAACAATCATCGCATTGTTCTCCACTGCTTTTACCACCACAATGAGGACAAGTACCAGTTATTTCTCTATCTGACAAATAAGTTTGACATGTTTCGCAATAATCTTGAGAAACTTCTTTTTCATATATATAGCCATTAGCCATTAATTTTAAAAAACATTCTTGAACTGTTTTTTTATGATAATCATCCATTGTTGTAGAATATTCATCATATTCAAAATCAATAGCATTAAATGTTTTAACAAATTCTTCATGATAAAAATTAGCTATTTTTTCTGGGCTTACTCCCTCTTTTTTAGCTCTTTCAGTAATAGGAGTTCCATTACAATCTGATCCCGAAACATACATGACATTATCACCACATCCGCGATAATATTTAGCTAAAATATCACCTGGTAAAAGTGCTGCTAAATGCCCTACATGTAAATAATAATTAGCATAAGGCCATGCCCCACCAATAAATATATCTCTTTTCATAATTGGCCTCCTCAATAGCTTTATTCTATCATAAAAAAAAAGAAATTGTTATTTCTTTTCTAATATTAGTATTTCATTATGGTTTTTATCTAATAGCTTTAAACTATTATTATATAAAGTATAATATTTTACTTCTGATAACAAATAGAAATACATTGATTCGATAGAATTTATTTCTTCATCTAAGGAAGCCATCTCAGTAGAAGATATACTGGTAAAAACAATTTCATTATTTAATCCTAGTTTATAATTACCACTATAACTATTTATGCCACCATTTCCACCTATTTTGTGATTTTCAAAATTTAGAGTTATTTCTGATTTTGTTGGGTCTAAAGAACTTATACTCCAACCTGTAACAATCCAATTGGTATTATCTAAATTTTTGTTTAGGTAATATTTAACTCCTGAAAAGCTTGTTAGTCCAAGAACTAAAACGATGCCAATAATCATTAAATATTTTTTCATATTTCCTCCCCTCTATTTTCAAAGATCTATATATTTTATAAGTAGCAAATAACATTGGTATCCCTACTAACCAGCCACCTATTATATCTGTCATATAATGGGTTCCTAAATACACTCTACTTAAACCGATAATAATTGGGAATATAACACAAAGTATTATTAAAAAATATTTTAGTTTTTTGTTTTTAACATTTTGATATATATAAATCGCTAATATAGCATACATAACTAAACTAACAGCTGCATGGCCGCTAGGGTAACTAAAGCTTCCCTCTTCTACTAATGGCATTATTTCTGGTCTTTGTCTGGCAAATAAATATTTAATCCCCCAGTTTACTAAAAATGATAATATAGCTCCAAAAGTAGTAAGAATTCCAAACTCCCATCTAGTTTTAGGGTTAAAAACTAAAAAAGCACATATTAAAACAACCATTAATGGCCCACCAATAGTAGTAATTCCTTTAACTATTAAAGTTAAAGATGGCGACATATATTTAACGGTCTTGTTATAAATTTCCAAGTCAAAATTGTCTAACATTCCTTTATACATTAAAACTGACACTATAGTAAAAGCAATAATTGATAAAGCAATAATTATAAAGTATAAAATCTTTTTGTTCTTTTTCATATTAACTCCTTGTTATTTTAGTATAAAATATAATAAGACAATTATACCAAGTACAATACGATACCAACCAAATATTTTAAAATCATTTTTCTTAATATATTTCATTAATAGTTTTATTACTAATATTGATACTAAGAAGGCTGTTAGCATCCCCACTACTAAAATAATTAATTCTGAAGACGTGAACGCAAAGCCAAATTTAATTAACTTTAATAGTGATGCGCCAAACATTATTGGTATTGCTAAAAAGAAAGTATATTCAGCAGCTGTACTACGATCCATTCCTACGAGTAATCCCCCTAATATTGTTGTTCCACTTCTGGATGTTCCAGGTATTAAAGATAATAATTGAAATAAACCAATTTTTAAAGCTGTTTTTATATTTATTTTTTTTAGTTCTTTTACTTTAGGAATTTTATTCTTATTTTTATTTTCAATAATAATAAATAATATACCATAAACTATTAAAGCTATTGCTACTACTATAGAATTATAAAAGTTTTTATCAAACCAATCGTTAAATAAAACTCCAATTATTCCAGCTGGTATGCAACCTACTAAAACCATTAGCCATAACTTTATAGTTTTTTTTCTTTCTACAACATCTTTTTTAAAGGGATTTAATTTATTAAAGAATAATATTACTACAGCCATTATAGCTCCAAGTTGAATAACCACTAAAAACATTTCCTTAAAAGCAGGAGTAATATTTAAATGCAAAAACTCATCTAATAAAATCATATGGCCAGTAGAAGATATCGGTAACCACTCCGTTATTCCTTCTACTATGCCTAATACCACTACTTTTATCATTTCAATTATATTCATTTTATCCACCTATTAATACAAATAATATACCATATTATTATAAATGATTCTATAAAAAGAAAAAGAGCAACGCTCTTTTAATAATTATTCTGGAGTGTTCTTTTTCTTTTTAGTTTATCAAAGATTTTGAATTGCACTCGAATGGCTTAATTTTAATATGGCTTGTTTTTCTAATTGACCTACTCTTGCTTTTGAAACGCCAAGTTCGTCACCAATTTCTTGCAATGTATATAAAAGCCAGTATCTTAAATGTAATACTTGTATTTCCCTAGGAGTTAAACATTCACCCATAGCTAACTGTAATGCTCCTTTTATAATTGTTAAATCGGCATTATCTTCTATGCATTCTTTATTTCTTGGTATTAAATTTAAACTTGTTTCTTCTCCATTAACTGGGGTTTTCTTTATATATACATTAAGATCATGCTTTATGCCACTTAAAAGATAGTCTTGTAAATCTCCTAATTCTGGAATATATTTATCTATTTTTTGAATAAGGCTTATACTTCCAACTTCTAGTAAGTCTTCAAATGGATAATAAGCTTGTGACAATATTTCTTCTAAACATTTTATAACTAATATGGTATTATCCTCAATTAATCTTTCCCTTGCAGAAAGATCTCCAGATATCATTTGTGAAACTAAATTTTGAGTTTGTAAATTATTCATATCTTATCCCCTTTTTTTAAATATGGTGTTTATTATAACAAAAAAACAAATATTTTCAATAAATATTTGTTTTATTTAATTTTTTTCTTTCTACAAATCCTTCTTTATTAACTATAAAATGTTTTTTAAATATAGCATTAACTATAATTAATTGAAACATAGTTGACACTGAATTACCGACAATTGTACAGTAAGGATTTTGCCAGAAAGAAATAGCCAACCTGGATCCTGAAGCCAACAATCTATTGCCAACCATTTTAAGAGCCGAATACTCTAACTGTAAATAACAATTCTTTATTTTGTAAAAAGGATAAGCAGCCATATTTAAAATATTAACAATTAAAAATATAAAAACAATATGGAATACTAAATCATAACTCCAATATAAAACAAAAAACATAATTATTATTGAAGCAAGTAATATTAAGAAAAATATATAAGCATTTTTCATATGTTCTTTAAAATTAAATTGCTTCTTAGCAATATCTATTTGAGCCACAGTGATAATGACATCATATACATCCCACTGAACATCTAATATTAATGAAACGAAAGCCACTGCTAAAGCATACTCTGGTCCAAACCCTAAAGCTATACTAAAGCCAACCAAGAATATTAAAAAGAAAAATAAATTATTTAACAATTCTGACGAATCATATTTTATAAATTTAAATATATTAAACTTTAATTTAAATGGCTCAAAAGATTTAATAGTTATATATAATGTATATATGGACATTATTAATAATGTGGTAATAACCATAAGCCATTTATCTTTAAATATTAAAGCGGCTATAGTTATTAAAATAATATTTAAAATATTAAATATTAATGAGTACTGGTTAGCTAGTTTGTGCTTGTTTTCATAATATAATTTTTCTAGTATAAATGATAAAATTAGTTGTAAAAATATTTGAATTACTGAGTATATAGCAAATTCTTTATATATAGATACATCCATATTCATAAATGTTATATAAGAATCTATTTTTAATACCAAAGCTCCAAATACTATAAAACTAACTATAATGCCTACAAACATACCTGACATTACAGCATCTTTATTACCATCTTTTTCTTTGCTTATATTAGCTCCTACCGCAAATATAGATTTAAATATAAAAAATAAAAACTGAATTGGATATGTTAAAGCAAAAACATTTATTAAGTTTTTATCGACAAATAATCCTAATATAAACCAAGATAACACTGGAATAAGCGATAATAATGTCATATTTAAAGCTATTTTTAATAATCTTTTCATGAGTTCTCCTAATATATATATAAATTATAACATATATAAAAAGAATATTAAGGTTTAATATTCTTTATTTTTCTTTTGGAGTTAATCCTAATTTTTTTATAGCTTCTGCGCTTTGCTTAATTGCATCAAATTCTCTTGAGATTTCAATTAAAAGCCTTTTAAAGTTATTAATATCTTGTACTACCTTGTCATTATTATTTATGCCTGTAACAAGGAATTTTTGATTTTGATCTCCCATTATATAATAGTGCCTTCTATCCCAAAAATTTTGTGGCCAAAATGGAAATCTACCATTTTTATCATGGAACTGATTAATCCTGTCAATTTCAGCATGAAAAAACTTAGTAAGCGTAAAATCACCAAATCGATCTGATAATTCTTGGCCACTAATTTCTTCGCCAATATAAATATTAAAAGCTTTACTAAAACTTTCTTGGCCACCAATTAGTTGATATTCAGTTACCGTAGCAAAATCCATATTTTGAGGTAATTCCAAATTTTCTATTTCTTCCTCAGAAAGTGGCAAACTTAAAACCAACGCTTCTTGATTTGCTCCACAATCTTTGCTTTTTTTGTCTTTATTAATGCTAAAAAACTCTAATGTTAATGTTATTTTATCTCCTGCTCCAAACATATTAAAACCTCCTAAATTAGGCTTATCGTAACATATATATTTTTTTATAGCAATAAAAAATAGTCAAAGTATTTTTTAAAGCTTATAGTACAAAGCTTCTAAATCTTTATTAGAACAAGTTTCAAATGTTTTGTTCAAAATTTCAGTGGGTATATTAAGGCTTCTTATTTTTTCTTTACTGGTTTTTTTGGTAAATTTTCCATCTTTATCAACACTTGCTTTTATCAATGCTTCCATTAAAGCGTTTTTAACTTTCTGAGATCGATAAATAAACATAAATCTAAATAAGAGGGTTTTTAAATCTTCTATCTCTGTTACTTTTTTAGGCGAAATTTTTAACATAGCGGACATAACTCTAGGCTTGGGTAAAAAAGAATCAGGAGTTATTTCCATTATCTTTGTTATATTAAAAAAACTATTAGTAAATAAGCTTAATTTATTTATTTCTTGGCTTAAAACGCTATTTGCAAATTTATTCCCTAAAATCATTATGGCTTCTTCAAACTCACATTTTACTAATTTTTCCATAAAAGGTTCAATAATGCTATATGGTAATGAAGTGATTATTTTGTTACACTTTGGTATATAAACATCTAAAGCACTGCCAAAAATAAGTTCTATATTATGATTTTCAGCTTTCAACTTTAATAAATTTGGTTTTAATCTTTCATCAAGCTCTACACAGTATAACTTAGCCACTTTTGGAGCAATTAAATTAGTTATATTGCCTTCACCAGGACCTATTTCAACTATAATATCGTTTTTGTGTAAATTGGCTTCTGCAATAAATTTATCAATAACGGCTTCATCAACTAAAAAATGCTGCTCTAAATAATTAGTATCATTTAAAAAAGCCATGATTTTCACTTCCTTATAACATTATATCATTTCCAAGATAAAAATAGTTCACAAATTAATGTGACTCTTTTATAAACTTAATTCGTTAATTTCAATTGCTTTAAAAACAATTATTTACCCATTGTATCGGCTTCATCAGGAGCAGATTCTTTTAACATAAGAGCTTGCAATTCTTCTAGTTTAGTTAGTAAATAATATCTTTCATTTTCAGGTAAATCTACATTAGATAAGCCATAATCAATTATCGTTTCTAATGATTGAGGTTTATAATTTTGCTTGCGTTTTGCTTCCATCTCACTTACTAAATCACATAAAGCATCTGAATATTCAGTTTTATAATCATTTTGTAAATCGCTAATAACAGTAGTATAGCTTACCATATCAGCTTCATATTCTGATGGGAATAAATCGTGAAATAATCCATAAGTTCTAGCTGCTTCTAGTTTTTGGTGTATTTCCATTTCAAATAATAATAATTTATTTTCTAATGTTTCATTATAAGAAGGATCATCATATTTAAGACCTCGAAGGATATGTTGAAACTCATGCCTAATTGCTAATAAAAATTTTAAATTAACTATCCTCGCTTTATTTGGGTCTTTCCCAATCATGCTTCGGTTATATCTATCATAAGTGTTA
The DNA here is from genome assembly GCA_964493665.1 of uncultured Muribaculaceae bacterium. Classification (GTDB taxonomy): domain Bacteria; phylum Bacillota_I; class Bacilli_A; order RF39; family UBA660; genus DAOSVX01. Next base: position 3,215 of record CAZBOZ010000014.1, on the reverse strand, counting down.
ATCAAAATATCCTTAGTTTCATAATTAGCTGCTGCTGGAATTGGATCAAGTAGTCCATTTATTTTAGTCACACCAAATCTAGCCATGTTTTTCAAACCCAGATTTTGATATCTTTTATCACAATCATAAAGTAGTTCAGAAGCTTTTAAAACCTTACCGTCCTCTATCGCCTTCGTTATTAAAATCTCACCAATCTTTTTACCATTAAAATCTCTGTTTAGAGCTGTTACTAAAATTGAATATAAATTATCATAAGCATTTTGGCCATTTTGATTTAAACTGGGTATTTCTTCAATCCAATCAAGAGTTAATAAATCATCACACATTGTTAAAACTTTACCAAAGTCAAAAGCATTAAAAGTTTTAAAGCTTTTTAAATACTCCACACAATAATTATAAGAAGCTTCTATTTCTTCCATTTCTTCTTTACTAAGTAGTCCTAAGTATTCGGGCTTATGTTCTGGAGCAAAAGCATTACCTGCCATTATCATCACCACCAAAGTATAAATTTACTAAATAATTAAATCTATCCAATAGTTGATTATTAGATATTCTAGTATTAAATAACTCTTGATATTTTAAATATTTCCTTTTTGCTACTTCATAAGAAGAATTAGCTGTATAAAAAGCTTCTTTACCTTTTGCTTTCCATATCTCATAGTCTGAAAGTAAATTATGTAATTTATCAGCTATTTCTACTAATACAATATTGTCATTAACATTATTTAAATTATCTATAAATTTAGTTTCTCGATCTGCTAAATTAATTATTGATTCATCTTCAGATATAGATAAAACATTATCAGCAACTTTTTTACCATAATTTTCTTTAATATAATTATAATCATATTGAGTATCTTCTATAACATCATGAAGTAGCCCAGTTAAAACAGTTTCTTCATCGCAACCAATACTTTTTAACATAAACCCAACACCAATACTATGAAAAGAAGAATTAATATCTTCTTTTTGCCTTTTCTTATTTTCAAATGCTTTCACAATAAATCTAATGGCTTCTTCTTCTTTAGTGTACATACTTCCCTCCCTGAATATCTTTTATGCAAATATTATAACATAAAATTTTAAAGTCATATTAAAAAAGGTTTTCTAAACATTTAGAAAACCTTATAGTTGTCCAATATGGAATTTAACATCTTTTATATTTTAGTTTAAAATTTTTATAGTTCAAAAATTAACTTAATTTTTTGCTTTCAAGAAGCACTTCATTTAATATTTCATCATAACTATCTTCATTTAATATATCACTTATAATTCTTAAATAGCTTTCATATCTATTTGCATTAATGAAACCAGCTGAAACTCCCTGTTTGACAACACAATAGTCATAAGGTTCGTGATAATGCAAGCAATCATTATATTTGCATTTTTCTTTCCAATTGTCGAATTCTGAAAAATAATCTTGAATTTCAATTGGACTAAACGTTGAAACATCTAAACCTCTAATGCCGGGAGTATCTATGACTGAAGAATTTTCATCCCAAATATAATATTTGGAAGTTGTAGTTGTATGTTTCCCTCTTTTGCTTTTAGCACTAACATGACTTGTTTTAATTTCGTCTTCATTCATTATTGCATTCAGTAAAGAAGATTTTCCAACTCCACTATTGCCGACAAAAATAGCTTGCTTTTTATATAAATGCTTTTTTAACTCTTCTATTCCGATATTTTCATATGTAGATGTTTCAACGACAGGAATTTCTAAATTTTTATATATATTTAAAACTTGTTCTTCCTCTTCAGTTTTTAAATCACACTTATTTAAACATATTATAACAGGTATACCACTATTTTTTAAAATCATTAAATATCTATCTATAAACTTAGGATGTAACGGCGGTTCCTTTGCCGCAACTACTATAACTGCCAAATCCACATTTGCTGCAATATTTTTTGATAATCCGATATCATTTGTTCTGGTGCTATCTTTTTTTATTCTTGATAATAAAGATGATCTTTTAATTAAATTCGTAATTATATAGCTAGCAGAATCTTCAGATAATATTACTTTGTCCCCAGGAAAAATCGCTTGATTACATACTAAATTTATATCTTTAGTTAGCTTTGCCAAAACTACTTCACCATTATATAAAACATATGCATCGTCATATCTTACCTCAATAACTACCCCATAATTATCATGTTCGTTAATTATGAAAGTTTCAACATTTTCATGCTTTTTACCGTAAGCCTTAGCTTTGGCTTTCTTTTCAACACTTTTTTTTGTTTTAAAACTATCGTATGCATTATAATGTGGCATAATTCATCGCCTTCTTTTTTTAGATGTTTTTATAAATATAATTTATTTCACCACTATCATAAAAAATAAACTTTTCTCTACCTATTTTATCCAAAACTTTGTTTAATTTAAACAAGATATCTGTTGATCTTTTGATTTTCTCTTCTTCTGGCAAATCATTCCTTTGTTCCCTTAATAGCTGCAACTCATCAAGTATATTTCCTTCTTCATCAGTAAACTCTGTTAAAGTATCATCTCTATAAGATTCTAAGGCTAATTGAATTTCTAAGATATCTACCATATTTTTATCAAATTTTTCCATAATAGCCACCTATTAATATTAAAAATTAAAAACACTCAATTATATATCTTGATTAAATCTTAAAAGATATCCATCAGGATCCATTACCAAAAACTCTTTGGATTTTAAAATTTTATCATCTTTTTTATATTCATTTATCATAATGGTTTTAAAAAATGGATAATTATTATCTTTTAAATTCTTATAAATTAAATCTAGATCTTGAACTTCCATGCTAATATTTATTCCTCGGCCATATGGATATTCTAATTCACCAACATTCCAATTATTATTAATTTGTTCTAGCATCATTTGGTTACCACAATATTCAATAAAAACAAATTTATCTTCTTTTCTCTCATAGTTAATTTTAAAGCCAAGTATATCAACATAAAACTTCTTGCTATTCTCAATACTCGAAACAGACAACTCTGGAATAAGCTTATTAAAAGTCATATTATCACCATGTTTAAATTATAGCATAAAAAAACATTTAAAATTAAAACTAAATATTTTTATATTCGTTTCTAATTTAGGCATCAGCGGTTTTGGAGTGGGATGATATCGACCTTAGAACAGGAATTATTTCAATAAATAAAACTACACAAAGAATTAATCATCAATTAGTTGAAAGTACACCCAAAAATAATACATCAA
>CAZBOZ010000013.1:0-16999 GCA_964493665.1 uncultured Muribaculaceae bacterium | reverse complement strand
AACACGCCGACGATAGTGTAAGCGAAAATAGGTAGTTGCCAATTTTTTTTTGCAAAAAAATATTGTATTTTATTTTTATAAATGGTATATTGAATTTAGGGTGGTATTTATGACAGAATTGCGTTTTTTGACTAATAATGGAAAAGAAATTAAAGAGGCAAATGTTAGAGAATTTTTAAATCTTGATGAAGTTATAGTAGTACAGGGAAAAGGAGATAGCGTTATTTCCACTCTTAGAAAAAAATTCCCTTTTGCTGAATTTGCCATTTCATATCCGTTTCCAACAGGTGATGGTAGTGTAACTACTTATCTTTCAAAGCGTAACCTAGACAATACTATAAATTATCCATCACAAGACTCTGATGTGAATTCAAATGTTATGTAAAAAAAGTTATAAAATATGTTGTAATACATATTTTTTTTATTTATAATAAAATTGGTGGTAATAGAAAATGATGGATTATAAAATTACAATACGTAGTGAAGAAGAAATGATGGAATTAGCTCAAAATATTGAGTCTGAAAAGTTTCCTAACATGGTTTTATGCCTAGATGGTGAACTAGGTAGTGGCAAGACTGTTTTTGTTAAGGGATTTGCTCAAGCTTTGGGGATAACTGAAATAATTACTTCTCCTACTTTTAATATCGTAAAAGAATATTATAGTGGTGAAATGCCTCTTTTCCATATGGATGTATATCGTTTAAATTCCGGAAATAATAAACTTAGTTTTAACGATTATTATAAAAAAGATGGCATAATTATTATTGAATGGTCAGAATTAATAAGTAAATCGTTGCCAGAAGAAAGACTAGATATAGAATTTAGAATTATTGATGAAAATATTCGTGTTCTAAAATTCAAGCCTTATGGCAAACAATATGAAGATTTATGTAATTCAGTCTTATAAAGCTCACTTAGTGGGCTTTTAAAATACTTAAAAGTATAGTATAATACCTTATCGGAAGTGATTTATTATGCATTCTTTATTTATCGATACTCATAATGATTTAATGGTGGTAGTTTTATATCAAAATGGTGAAGTGTTAGGTATTAGCAAAATTGGCTCCAATCAAAATCATAGCAATAATTTAATTCCTACTATATCTAAATTGTTAGAAAAAAATAATTTAAAGTCTCAAGATATAAATGAAATAATTGTAGTAAATGGGCCTGGCAGTTTTACAGGGATTAGAATTGGTGTAACAGTAGCTAAAACTTTTGCTTATGCTTTAAAATTACCAATAAAATCTATTACTTCTTTAGAACAAAAAAATATCAATAATAGCTCAAAATCACTAAAATTAGTGGTAGAAAATGATAAAAATGGTTATTTTTGTGGAATATTTGAAAATAAAAAATTAATTAAGGAAATGTTTTATTTAAGCAATATACAATTTAAAAAATACATAGAAGAGAACAATTATGAAGGCAATATAGTAGATGATATTGGAATTGATTATAAAAAAGTTTATGATTTTACAAAGCGATTGCCAGTATTAAATTATCATGAAGTAAAGCCTATTTATGTTAAACAAATAGAGGCCTTAAATGATTAGATTGGCTTTAAAAAAAGATATAGATGAAATAATAGAACTAGGTATATTAATTGATTCTAATTTCGAAAAACTTTTTGATATTAATGCTATTTTAAAAGATCAAGTTTCTAAAATATATGTTTATGAAGAAGAAAGCAAAGTTGTTGGTTTTCTTCATATAAGTAAATTGTATGAGACTATAGATATTATAAATATTGCTGTTGATCCAAATTATCGTAATAAGAAAATTGGTTCAAATTTGCTTGATTATATGATTAGTGATACTCTTAATGATATTAAGAAATTCATATTAGAAGTAAATGTTAGTAATAAAGCAGCCTTTAATTTATATAAAAAATTCGGTTTTAAAGTAATAAATACCAGAAAAAATTATTATCAGAATGAAGACGCTTATTTAATGGTTAAGGAGGTGTAATTTATGAAGAATATAAATATTTTAGCAATTGAAACATCTTGTGATGAAACTAGTGCTGCAATAATAAAAAATGGCAGCGAATGTATTGCTTTAACCATTTTATCACAAATGGATACTCATTCTTCTTTTGGCGGTGTTGTTCCAGAAGTGGCCTCTAGATTGCATACAGAAAATATTACGATGGTTATAGAAGAAACTTTTAAAAAAGCTGATATGGATTTTAATGATATTAATGCTTTTGCAGTTACTTATGCTCCCGGACTTATAGGAAGTTTATTAGTTGGCTTAGAAGCTGCTAAAACTTTAGCTTATATATATAATAAGCCATTTATCGCAGTTAATCATTTAGCAGGTCATATTTATGCTAATAATTTAACTAATAAAATGGAATTTCCTTTACTGGCTTTAATAATAAGTGGAGGCCATACAGAGTTAATTATTATGAAAGGTGATTATGATTTTCATTTACTAGGAGGGACTTTAGATGATGCTGTTGGTGAAACTTTTGATAAAGTTGCTAGAGTTTTAGATATGCCATATCCTGGTGGCCCTAATATCGAGAAATTGGCTAGTTTAGGCAGTCCAACCTATGAATTAAGTAAGCCAATGAGAGATGGAACTTATAATTTCAGCTTCAGTGGTTTAAAAAGCAATATAATAAACTTAGTTCATAATGAAAAACAAAGAGGAAAAGAAATAAACAAAGAAAATCTAGCTAGTAGTTTCCAAGAAAGTGCTATTGGAGAAATATTATATAAAGTAGAATTAGCTCTAAAGAATAATTCTGATATAAAAAACATGTTAATAGCTGGAGGAGTATCCGCTAATAAATATTTGCGTCACGAAATAACTGAATTATGCAATAAACACAATGTTAAGCTGTCCTTGCCAGAGTTTGTTTATTGCACTGATAATGCAGCAATGATAGGTGCTGCAGCTTATCCTTTGTATTTAAAAAAACAGTTTAACAATTTAGATATTAGTGTTAAAAGTCATGAGCCTTTGGTGTAAACAAGCATTTGGAGATGTTTATTTTTAAGCTTAATTAATATATAATGAATTTGTTGGTGATAACTATGAATATAATAGCTTTAATAATTACCACCTTGGCCGGTATTTCTTTTTTACTTGGATTAGTTACTGATAAAATTACTAAAAATAAGAAAGTATTATATTGCTTTTCTATTTCTTTAGCATTTTCAGTAATGCTTGGTTTGATATTTTTTGATTTATTACCAGAACTATCTGAAAATGTATCTAATTATTTATTGTTGGATAAAATTTTTATTGTTTTTTCATCTATTGGCGGAGGGCTTTTAATATTAAAAGTTCTGGATATTTTCGTCCCTCATCATCATCATGACCATCATGAGAATAAAGACAATATTGAAGAACATAACGCTAATATGTATCATATTGGTCTTATTACTAGTTTAGCATTAGTTATGCACAATATAATTGAAGGCGGTTCTATATATTTGAATTCCATAATCAACATAAAAACTGGTCTTTTAATAGCTATAGGAGTAAGTCTTCATAATATTCCTTTAGGAATGGAAATATTTACTACTTTAGATTTATCTAGGAAAAAATTAAGAGAAAAAATAATTCCTATAATTGTTATTTCTTTATCAACTAGTTTAGGAGCTATTTTAGTTATTTTATTAAATATTAATCATAATATTCTTTTTGTTACTTACCTTATAGGAATAACTATAGGAATGCTAAGCTATTTAGTTATATTTGAATTATTTAAAGAAATAATTCAAAACATCAAAAACAAATACATTGTTTTAGGCTTGATGTTAGGCATAATAATAATATTCATTAGTTCAATAATTTAAGGATGTGAAAATATGAAAAAGAAAATAGGTTTAGTTTTATCTGGTGGTGGAGTTAGAGGAGCTTACCAAATAGGGGCTTATATGGCTTTAAAAAAATTAGGTATAAAATTTAACTGTGTAGTTGGAACTTCTATTGGCTCTTTTAATGGGGCTATGATAGCATCTCATAATGAAAACAAATTATTGAAGTTTTGGCAAAATATTGATGTTGCCAATTTTTTAGAAATAGATCCAACATTAGAAACTGCTAAGCTAGACTTAAAAGTTATTGATACCATTTTTAGAACCGCTAAAGATAAAATTAATAATGGGTTTAATATTCAGCCTTTAAGAAATGAATTAACTAAGATGTTAAAAGAGCGTAAGTTAAGAAGAAGTAATATTGATTTTGGATTAGTTACTTTAAATGCTGATAGTTTAACTCCGGTTAGAATTTTTATAAATGAAATGCCTAAAGGGATGGTAATAAACTATATACTAGCAAGTTGCTTTCTGCCTATTTTTAAAAAAGAAGAACTAGTAGATAATGCTTATTATATGGATGGTGGTTTTGTTGACAATTGTCCAATTAAAATGCTAGAAAAATTTAATTGTCAAAAAATTTATGTTATAGATTTAAAAGCTATTGGAGTTATCAAAAGAGCTAAAATGGAATCTGATGTAATATATTTAAAACCCTCAAGAAATTTAGGGAGCATTTTAACAATTAATAAAAAAATAATAACCAATAATATCAAGTTAGGTTATTATGATACATTGACAACTTTAGGTAAACTTGATGGTAGAGTTTATAATTTTAAGCTTAAAAGTAAAAAATATTATCAATGCTTGTTAAGAAAAGTAAGTGATAGTGAACTTAGGAAAGCAGAGCTTCATTATAAAACAACTAATCCAAAAAAACTTTTAATTAGAATGTTTGAATTTATTTTAAAAAAAGAAAATAAAGACATCTACCATATTTATAAACCTCGTGATATAATAAAAATTGCTAAAAAGCAAAGAAATGTTGATAATTTTCAATATAACTTTGTTAGAAATTTGAAATAGGGAGAAAATTATGAGTATTAAAGAAATATTAAAAAATTCAGAAGAATTTTTAGGTAAAAAAGTATCTATAAAAGGGTGGGTAAGGAATCATCGTAAGCAAAAAGAATTTGGGTTTATAGATTTTTCTGACGGAACTTGTTTTGAACATTTACAATTAATATATGATAATTCATTATCTACTTTTGAGGAAATTACTAAGATTAAAAATGGGTCAAGTATTGAAGTTAATGGTGAAATAGTGAAATCAGAAGGTAAAGGCCAACCAATTGATTTAAAAGTTATAGAAATTGAAGTTTTAGGAGATTGCCCGGATGATTATCCTATGCAGCCCAAACAACACACTAGAGAATTCTTAAGAGAGCAAGCCTATCTGCGCCCTAGAACCAACCTTTTTCAGGCAGTGTTTAGAATTAGAAGTGTGGCTTCTTATGCTATTCATACTTATTTTCAAGAAAGCGGCTACGTTTATGTGCATACACCAATATTAACCGCTAATGATGGTGAAGGAGCTGGGCAAGTTTTTCAAGTAACCACTTTAGATTTAGAAAAAGTAGCTAAAATTGGTAAAGTTGAATATGATAAAGATTTTTTTGGTAAGAAAGTAGGACTTGCTGTGACTGGTCAATTAGAAGGCGAAACTTTCGCTATGGCTTATAACAAAATATATACTTTTGGCCCAACTTTTAGAGCTGAAAATTCTAATACTAAAACTCATGCTTCAGAATTTTGGATGATAGAACCAGAAATAGCTTTTTGTGATTTAGAACAGCTTATGGATGTTGAAGAAGATATGTTAAAATTTGTTATTAAGTACGTTTTAGATCACTGCGAAAAAGAAATGGCTTTTCTAGATAAATTTGTCGAACCAGGATTAATAGAGAAACTAACTAAATTAGTTAATAGTAAATTTACAAGAATAACTCACGAAAATGTTATTAAGATATTAAAAGAAGCTAAAATAAAATGGGAATTTTCTCCAGAATATGGCTGTGATATAGCTAGAGAACATGAAAAATATATAACTGAACATTTTAATGGGCCAGTATTTATAACTGATTGGCCAAAAGATATCAAGGCTTTTTATATGAAATTAAATGAAGATGGTAAAACAGTTAAAGCGGTTGACCTAGAAGTGCCTGGAGCAGGTGAATTAATGGGTGGCAGCCAAAGAGAAGAAAACTATGATCGTCTTAAAAATAGGATAAAAGAACTTGGTATGGATAACTTTGATTTAGATTGGTATTTAAACTTAAGAAAATATGGTGGCTGTGTCCATTCAGGATTTGGTATGGGATTTGAAAGATTACTTATATATATAACTGGTGTTGATAATATTAGAGATGTAACTCCATATCCAAGAACCCCATATAACTGTGAGTTTTAAAAAGAAGAAAGAAGTGACTTGAAATGGGAAGAGCATATGAAGTAAGAAAAGCTAGTATTCAAAAAACAGGAGCTATAAAAGCCAAAATATATTCTACTTATGCTAAAGAAATATATCTAGCAGCTCGTAGTGGAGTTCCCGAAATAGATTCAAATATAAATCTTAAAAGGATAGTAGAAAAAGCTAAAAGAGAACAAGTACCAAATGATATTATTGAAAGAGCCATAAAAAAAGCTAAAGGGAATGAACACGAAAACTATGAGACGGTTTATTATGAAATAATTGGTCCTAAAGGATCAACCTTAATAGTAAAATGTCTTACAGATAATGTTAATAGAACTATTAGTTATATAAGAGAAGCTAACAATAAAACTAAGACTAAAATGGGTGGTTTAGGCAGTGTCTCTTATAGTTATGATAATTTAGGTATAATAGTTATAAAAAACGAAAAGAATGAGGAATTATTTGAAGAGTTATTAAATAGTGGGATAAATTTAATTGATTATGAAGTTGAAAATAACGAAATAACAATAACAATGGAGCCAAATGATATTGAGAAAGTAAAAGACATTATTGAAAAATTAATTCCTAAAGTTTCTTATATAATTGATGAAACTGGCATGTATGCTAAAGAGAAAATAACTTTAGCTGGTGAAGATGAAGAAATATTTAAAAAATTAATAACTATGTTGGAAGATATTGAAGATGTAAGTGAAATTTATCATAATGTAATACTAGACTGAAAAGTTTAGTATTTTCATTTATATTTCACAAAAAACATATATAATTAAAGTGGTGAACAAATTATGAGAATTTTAATAGTTGACGATGAAGCTCTAATTCGTAATGTTATAAAAGAGTATTCATCTATGGAAGGTTATAAAGTAACTGAAGCAGAAAATGGTTTAGAAGCTTTAGAATTAGTTAAAGAAAATGACTTTGATATTATTATCATGGATATTATGATGCCTAAAATGGATGGTTATCAAGCTATAAAAGAAATAAAGAAGATAAAGAAGATTCCTTTTATAATATTATCAGCTAGAAGTGATGAAATAGATAAATTATATGGATTTGATTTAGGAATAGATGATTATTTAACTAAACCTTTTAGTCCTAAAGAATTAATTTCTAGAATAAAAGTTATAACAAGAAGATTATCTAATGATAGTGAGGCTTTATATAAAGTTGGGAAACTAGAGTTAGATGACAAAGCTCACGAAGTTAAACTAGAAAATAAAATAATTATTTTAACTCCTAAAGAATACGATTTATTAAAATATTTTATGCAAAACAAAAGTGTTGCTTTGTCAAGAGAGCAAATATTATCTTCAGTATGGGGCTATGATTTTTATGGCGATGATAGAACAATAGACACTCATATTAAAACTTTAAGAAAAGCTCTTGGAAAATATGAAAATTTAATAGTAACAGTTAGAGGAATGGGGTATAAATTTGAAGCTAAAGAACCAAAAGAATAGTATTATATTTAAAACATTATTAAATATGATTGTATTTTCAATTACAATTCTTTTGGTTTTGTGGATATTTCAAATTACTTTTTTAAACTTTTTTTACGAAAAATACACAATTAGAAATATGAACGAAGTAAAAGAGCAAGTATTAAAAGTAAGACCTGATCAACTTGATGATGAGTTAGAAGAAATAGCTTTTTCAAATAATGTTTGCATAGAAAAAATAGAATCTAATTTACTAAGTACTTATAACACTAAAATGAAGGGTTGTCAGTTAGGTAGAGATAATCACGATATAATAAATTTTGAATTAAAGATGATTAATGGTTTAACTAGTACTAAGTTGCAAATAAAAGATCCATATGGCACAAAAGGATTGTTATATGGAATTAATTTAAATAACAATTATGTTTTTATATATACTCCTTTAGAAGATATGAGTACAACGACAACAATATTAAAAAGCCAGTTAATTTATATTACTCTAATAGTGCTAGTTTTATCACTTTTAATTGCTTATTTTATTTCTAAAAGAATAACTAATCCAATAATAAAAATTACTAAAAATGTTAAAAAATTTGGTGATGGCGATTTAACTATTGATTTTTCTAAAAATGGTATAAAAGAAATAGATGAATTATCGGATACTCTAAACTATGTAAAAGAAGAGTTTTCTAAAACTAATGAATTAAAAAGAGATTTACTAGCTAATGTAAGTCATGATTTAAAAACTCCTTTAACGATGATTAAAGCTTATGCTGAAATGGTTAAAGATTATACTTATAAAGATAAAGTTAAAAGAAATGATAATTTGGATGTAATAATTAATGAAACTGATCGGCTTAATCTTCTAGTAAATGATATTTTAGACTTATCTAGATTGCAGGCCAATAAAGAAATTTTAGACTTAGAATCGTTTAACATTACTTTAGAAATAAAAGAAATATTAAAAAGATATGAATTGTTAGTAGAAAAAGAAGGTTATAAAATAAGTTTTGATGCCCCAGATGAAATTATTGTTAAAGCTGATAAAAGGAAAATAGATCAGGTTATATATAATTTAATTAATAATGCTATTAATTATACTGGCAAGGACAAAGTGGTTAAAATCAAACTGTCTTTAATCAACCATCAAGTACTTGTTGAGATAACTGATACTGGTAAAGGCATTGATGAAAAAGAGCAAAAATATATTTGGGATAAATATTATAAAACTGAAAAAAACTATAAAAGAAGCAAAATTGGCAGCGGAATAGGGCTTTCTATTGTAAAAGAAATACTTACTTATCATCACTTTAAATATGGTGTTAATTCTATTAAAAACAAAGGGACAACATTCTATTTTTATATAAATATGTAAAATAACATTTATTTCATTTTATTATCACAATCTCTTCATTATTATCTGTTAAGATTAAAATATGAAAGGAGGAGATAATAGCGAAATAAAAATAGAACTTTTAAAATTAAAATAAACTCAAACTCACGCTTTTTAAAAGAGAAGGATTATTCTTCTCTTTTTATTTGGTAATATTTCCTTTAGCTTTTTTAGCTACTATATAAAATTTTAAAGCAACATTATAAATTAAGTAATAAAGTCTATTGATAATTAAATCAAACTCTCCAATTAATTCTACAACTTCAGTATTAAATCCTTTTTTAAGTTCATATATTCCATAGTTTTTACCACATTTATCAAAATTACCACTTATACCATAGAAATTAACATATTTTAGGCCTCTTTTTAAGCATTCTTTAATATGAGAATTATACATAGCATATTTAGGGTTAAACTTCCTATAATCATCATTTATACCACTCATAAAGGTTATTCCTTCATTACCAATAAAAGTTGAGAACAAAGCACCAATATCTATAAAATCTGCTTGTTTTGCTAAATCTTTAGCATACTTTAATTCTTCTTTTAATTTAGATAACTTATTATTAGCCATTTCTAATTGCTTTTTAAGGCTTTTACCAACTATTTCTCTTTTCATTTTAACTTCAATATATTCTTTTTCTTTTATTTCTTCTACCCATCGTCCTTCAATATTGCTTAAATAACTTCTTGTATCAATTGAAGCAATAAATATTTTAGAATCATTCTCAAACAACTTAAACATGCTTTGATAATAATCACTAGTTCTTAAAGCAAAGTTTTTTCTAGAAGCTGTTTCATCTAGTAAATCCATTATAATATTTATATCTTCTGGTTTAGCTTCTTTAACTATAACACTCTTTTCGCTAGCTATTTCAATATTTCTTTTAGTACTTTTATAAAATGAATCTAAAGTTTTGTTATAAGTCCCTTTAAGCTCAAAGCGGCATAAAAATCTTGGCTGCATATTTTCAAACTCTTTATTAAAACCCAAATGTTTATATCCTAAATCTTTTAACATTTTAATGGTTTTAATATCTTTTTTGCCAACTTCAAAACCATCATTATTTCTAATTTGATATATCCAATTAGGATCTATCTTTAACATAAATCCTTTATTATCTTTAATATATTCTTTTAACTTAGTAGTAAAATAAGTGACTTGTTTACGATCATTAAAATCAATTAAAAACCCTCTAGGTGCATAAAAAAGACTTTTTCTAATAGCAGTTTTTTTCTCCAGTAACATTGTTGCAGCTATTATTTTATCATCTTCTTTAATTCCTAAAAAGTGAGGCATCCAGCTATTACTTTTTTTTAATTCTCCCCAATTGACCATTTGGTATATAGAAATTAGTGGATGTTTTCTAGCAAATTTATCATATTCTTTTTCTTTTAAAACTACAAATTTCATATCATCTTCCTCACTTTACGATATAATTTTAGCATTATTGGTAAAATTATATACCATATTTTTTTATTAACTAAATCAAATTCCCCAATAAATTCAATATATTCTCCACCAATTTTTCTTTTAAATTCGTGAACACCAGCTAAATTTTTGTAATTAGTATGAGGGTCTCCAACAGTACCAAACAAATCCATAAAAGCATAATTGTTTCGGTGAGCATCTTTTATTATTTCATCCAAAAGGCGATTTATAGCGTTTACTTTTGTCCCTAAAGTATCATTTCCAATATATAAAGCCCAAGCCCCTTTAGTAGAATATACACAGATTAAACTACATACAACAACACTTTTTTCTTTAAACTCTCCCAACAATAAAATATCATTTTTTAGTCTATTTATAACATTTTTTGTATCAGTTATATTTTCAACAGTATTATTTTTTAAGCTTTCTTCTAAATCATCCAACTCCTTATTGAATTTTTCAACTAATTCTTGAGGGTTTAACACAGCTTCAAAAACTTTTATTTGATTATATTTATTAAATATTTGATAAAGGGTTTTATAATATTCTAAACTATAAGCACTAAAACCATCTTTATTAGCATTAATTTTCACTAAATTATAAAATGTTTCGATATCATTGCTTTCTCTTATTTTTAAATCATAGTTATAACTACGTCGAATAGTTCTTAAAAAAGTTTTACTCATTTTACTTTCTATGTTGTTTAAACTGCCGGCTAAATTAATTCTAAAAGTATATCTTGGCTGATTTCTTTCAAATAGTTTATTAAATCCTTTATGAACATATCCTAATTCTATAAAATTATTAAATAGTTTATAATTATTTTCACCATTAAAAAGCTTTTGGCCTTCTTCATCGATATCATGATATTTAACATCAGGATCGACTTTTAAATAAATGCCATTTTCATCTTTTAAATACTCTTTTAGCTTCTTGGTAAATTCTTTTAATAAGCTTTCATTCTTCATATCCATAATAAAACCACGAGGTGCATAAAAATAAGCCATGTTAAAAGGAACCTGTTTTTTTAAAAGTAAAGTGGCAGCTATTAATTTATTTTTATCTTTTAACCCGACAAAACAAGGTGTTAAATTACGACTTTCTTTATTTACCATTCCCCAAGCCCAGGTTTGCATAAAATGAGCTTGATGTTTTTGGGCAAACTCTATATATTCTTTTTCTTCAATATTTTTTATAAATTCCATATTAATCACTATTACAAGTATAACAAATTATTTATTATAATTGTAAACTTTATTGCTTAACAACAGATTTTTAAGTTATAATAATATTGGTGATGGTATGAAAAAAACAATTAGAGATATGGAAATTGATGGTAAAAAAGTGATAGTTAGATGTGACTTTAATGTACCAATAACTGATGATAAAATTTTAGATGATACAAGAATAGTAGAGTCTTTAGAAACTATAAATTATTTATTAGACAAAAAATGTAAAATTATTTTAATGTCTCATTTAGGTAAGATAAAGGAAGCCGAAGACAAAAGGAAGAACTCTTTAAAGCCTGTTGCTATAAGGCTTAGTGATCTTTTAAGACGTAAAGTTTTATTTATTGAGACAACTAGAGGCAAGATTTTAGAAGAGCAAATTGCTGAAATGAAACCTCAAGACATTATTCTGTTAGAAAATACTAGATTTGAAGATTATCCAAATAACAAAGAAAGTAATTGTGATATGGAACTTGCTAAATATTGGTCATCTTTAGGTGAAATTTTTGTTAATGACGCTTTTGGAGTTGTTCATAGATGTCATGCTTCTAACTATGGAATTAGTAATTTTTTACCAACTGTAACTGGGTTCTTAATAGAAAAAGAAATAAATGCTTTAAATATTTTAATAAACAACCCCGAAAGGCCATTTACAGTTATAATGGGTGGAGCTAAATTGGAAGATAAAATACCTTTAATTGAAAGTATTATAAAGAATTGCGATTATCTAATCCTTGGTGGTGGGGTATCAAATACTTTTCTGAAGGCTTTGAATTTTAATGTTGGCTTATCTATTTTAGATGATAAAGCTGTTCCTTTAGTAAAAGAAATAATGCTTAATAATAAAGAAAAAATATTACTTCCACTAGATGCTATTGTGGGCAATAAATATGACGACCATTACGCTCGTTACACTCTTATAAATGGTGTTCGTGATAGTGAGGTTATATATGATATAAGCGAAAGAACATTAGAAAAATATCAGACTATAATTAATCAATCAAAAACAATATTTGTTAATGGAACTATGGGCGTATATGAAGATAAAAAATTTTGTAATGGTTCATTTGAAATGTATAAATTACTTGCCAAAAGTCCTGCTAGAGTTATAATTGGTGGAGGAGACTCAATAGCAGCCATTAAAAAGTTTAAATTAGAAAATAGGTATTTTTTCTTATCAACAGGTGGTGGAGCTACATTAGACTATTTAGCAAATCCTAGCTTAAAATGTTTAGAAAAGGTAGAAGATAAACAATGAAAAAAGTTGTACTTAATTTAAAAATGAATTTAGTTTTAGAAGAAGCTAAAGAATATGAATTAGAAGTTCAAAAGATATGTAATCATAATCCTGAAGTAATTATATGTCCCAGTTATCCTTTCTTATATCTTTTTTCTAATGAAAATTATTTTTTGGGAGCACAAGATGTAAGCCAATTTATTGAAGGAGAATATACTGGAGAAGTAAGTGCTAAACAAATTGCTAGCATTGGTGCTAAATATACCATTATTAATCATAGCGAAAGAAAAAAATTAATTAATGTTAATAATGATATAGTATTAAGCAAGATTAGAAATGCTTTAAATGCTGGGTTAGAGATAATACTGTGTATTGGTGAAACTGCTGAAGAAAGAAAATCGGGTAGAGTTAATATTATAATAATAAATAAAATATTAAGATTATTTGATCAGCTAAGTAAAGAAAACTTAAAACATATTATTATTGCTTATGAGCCAGAATGGGCAGTTGGCAACAATATGTTTATAAATAATAGCGAAATAAATTCATTAATTGGAGAAATTAAAAAAGAGATATTTAGAAGTTATAACAAAGACATGGAAGTTTTATATGGTGGTAATATAAACAGTTATAATATAACCAATTTAATTAGTATGGTTAATGTGGATGGCTTTCTACTAGGAAAATCATCAATGGATTTGAAAGAAATAATTGATATATTATTAATGTGCAAAGAGAAGTATTAATAATATAATGCGTGTAGTAAAGAAAGGAAAGGAATGGAAAAACAACTAAAGGTTTTGATTGTTGATGATAATCAAAATCTCATCGAAAGAGTTAAGGAGTACTTTCGGAATCACGCGGTAATTAATATAATATGGGAAGCTCATGATGGTAAAGAAGGCTTAGAAGTAATATTAAAAGAGGAAATTAATTTAGATTTAGTCCTTCTTGATTTAGTAATGCCTAATAAAGATGGTATGTTTATTCTGGAAGAACTTAAGAGAATGAATAAGAAAAAAGATATTATAATTATATCTGGATTAGGAGAAGAGGAAGTAATTAGAAAAACATGTGTTTATGGAGTAAAATATTTTATTTTGAAACCATTTGATATGGAGGATTTAGAAGCAAGAATACTAGACTTCGTAATCAATAAACCAGCTAATAGTAAGGATCTAGATTTACAATGTTTATTAATAAACATGCTTCATTCTTTAGGTATACCATCACACATTAAAGGCTACAAATATTTAAAAGAAGGCATTCTCCTAGTGTTTAGCAATCCTCTATTAACTAATAAAATGATGAAAGAATTATATCCTAAAATAGCTTTAATGTATGATACATCTACAAATAGAGTAGAAAAAGCGATAAGACATGCTATCCAAATAGGTTGGGATAGAGGAGATTATGAGCTAATGGAAGAAATCTTTGGCCATAGTATAAGTTTTAATAAAACTAAACCAACTAATTCTGAATTTATTGTAACAATAGCTGATAAATTAAGAGTTGATAACGAAAGAACTAAATAGGTATCTACTTTTTTATTTGCTTCTTTTATGATATTATAATATTGGTGAAAATATGAAAAAAGTAATAATGGTAATACTAGATGGCTTTGGTTATCGAATTGAAAGATATGGTAATGCTGTTCAGCAAGCGAAGTTACCTAATTTTGATATACTTTGGAATAAATATCCTCATTCTATACTAGGTGCTAGTGAAGAATATGTTGGATTGCCAAAAGGACAAATTGGCGGTAGCGAAGTCGGTCATATGACTATTGGAGCTGGTAGGGTTATCAAGCAAGAACTTTTAAGGATTGATGAATATTTTGAAAAAGATATGGTTTTTAATAATGATAAATTTCAAGAATTAATAAAAAATATTGAAGATAATAAATCAAAACTTCATGTTATGGGTCTTTTATCAGATGGTGGAGTTCATTCTCATATAAATCACTTTAAAGAAATGATTAAATTAATTAAAAAAACAAATATTTCTAAATGCTACTTGCACCTCATAACTGATGGTAGAGATACAGCTAGAGATGTAGCCTATAATTATATTAAAGAAATTAAAGATTTAATATCTGATAGCCCAATTTTTAGTATTGCTACTGTTTGTGGAAGATATTATGCTATGGATCGTGATGATAGATGGGATAGAATCAGAATATATTATGATTTAGTGGTAAAAGGAGTTGGATATACTACTTTAAACTTAGAAAAAACTATTAATAGTTGCTATAAAAAGAATGTTTATGATGAGTTTTTGCCACCTATCTTGGTAAATTCGGAAGGTTTGATAACTGATAAAGATTCTTTAATATGGATGAATTTTAGAGCTGATAGAGCTAAACAAATTCTTAAAAGCTTAACTGCTGAAGACTTTAAAGATTTTAAAGTTCAATCAATGCCTAATTTAAAAGTTTTATCTTTTTATGAAATAGATAAAAGTTTAAGATGCCAAAACTTATTCGATCAAGAAATAGTAGCTAATTCTTTGGGCAAGTATTTTGCTGAACTTGGTCTTTCTCAGGCAAGGATTGCGGAAACCGAAAAATTTGCTCATGTAACTTACTTCTTTGATGGCATGTATAAAGGCGATTTACTGGGATGCGATAAAATTTTAATTCCATCTTCAGATGTCTCAACTTACGATAAAGATCCTAAAATGAATGCTGCTGAAGTTAGTAAAAAAGCATGTATGGCAATGAATAAAGATTATGATTTTATTTTAGTTAATTTTGCTAATCCTGATATGGTTGCTCATACAGGCGATTTGGCTGCAACAATTACGGCTTTAGAAGAAGTAGATAGATGTTTAGGAGAAATATTTGAGTCAAGTGAGTTAAATTTCTATACTATATTTTTACTTTCGGATCATGGCAATGCTGAAGTCTTACTAAGTGAAAACAGCGAAGTAACCACCAATCATGATTTAAGCAAAATTCCATTTATTGTTACTGATGAAAAAGTGGAATTACAAGACGGATCACTTGCCAATGTGGCTCCTAGTTTACTAAAATATTTAGATATAAATATCCCTGAGGAAATGAAAAATACAGAGGTAATATTAGATTTTAAAGAGGTTTGATATGAAAAATAAAAAAGGTTTAACATTAGTTGAGTTATTGGCAGTTATTGTAATTATTGGAGTACTAACTACAATAGCTATTCCAGCTTACAATAATATAAAAAGGAAAGCAGCCGAAAGGACTTTAGAAAATAAAATGACTATGATAGAAGTTGCTGCTTATAATTATGGCAATGATAACATTAATGATGTAAAAAGTAATCCTGGAGATTATTTAAATGTTACTGTAGAGGATTTAATTGTAGAAGGCTATTTAAGTAGTGAATCAGATGAAGAAAACTTTATTATAAATCCAGTAACTAGTTTATCAATTGAAGACACTTTATCAATAGTTTATGAAGATTATAGAATAAAGGTTAATGTTAATGCTTCGGGTATTTATTATTTAACTTTAACAGTACTAACCAATGGTGGCACATGGAGTGGCACTAGTCCTCGAACTATGGTTGAAGGAGAAATGATAACCGTCAATAATCCTTCTAAAGATAATTACACTTTTACCGGCTGGTCGGTAAGCGGTATTGGAAGTAGTATAGATGGTACCACATTTACGATGGGAACAGAAGGGGCTGTAATAACCGCTAATTGGGTAATGAATATTTATAATTTAGTAATAAATACTAATGGCGGTATATGGAGTGGGACAACCCCTCAATCATTATACAAAAATGATACGACATCAATTCCTAACCCTACAAGGACGGACTATTTATTTACAGGATGGACATTGGAAGGAGCTGGAAGTAGTATAGATGGCACAACATTTACTATGGGAACAGAAGATGCAACCTTAACAGCTAATTGGATGGCACTGTCAAGTATATATACTTATACAGGTAATAGTATAGCAATAGATGATGGCAATGGTAATTGGCGAATTAAATTTTTAACAAGCGGAA
>CAZBOZ010000012.1:0-21571 GCA_964493665.1 uncultured Muribaculaceae bacterium | reverse complement strand
ATAGCAATAGATGATGGCAATGGTAATTGGCGAATTAAATTTTTAACAAGCGGAACATTCACTCCAGTGATAAATATGACAATAGACGCCTTTTTAGTAGGCGGCGGTGGTGGATCATATTCTTCAGGTAACTACCCGAATAGTGGTGGTGGTGGCGGTTATACAGGGACTTATTTTGAGATAAATATTAATGCAAATACAGGGTATTCAATAACAGTAGGAGCCGGCGGAGCAATTGCAGGAACGGGAGGATCCACGACAGCCTTTGGATATACTAAAAGTGGTGGTTCACCAGGTTGCTATGATGGCGGAGCAGGCGGCAGCGGTGGTGGTGGACGCAATATAGATGGTAGTCCTGGCGGATATGGTGGTAGTAATGGATCATCTGGACAATCAAAATCTTATAGCGGCGGCGCTGGACAAGGAACAACAACACGTGAATTTGGAGAAGAAACTGGTGATTTATATGCCGGTGGTGGTGCTGGTGGCGGAATTGGAGCTGGCGGAGCTGGCGGCGCTGGTGGCGGCGGAGACGGCGGAGCATATGGAATTCAAGGAACGGCAGGGGCAGCTAATACTGGCGGCGGTGGTGGCGGGTCTGGATATTATTCTATGACTGGAAATGTGGGAGGTTCAGGAATCGTTATTATTCGTAACCATCGATAATATAATTTTACAAAATCATCATCATTTGCTACAATTGTAGCGATGGATGGTGTTTTTTTATGAATTTACCAAATATAAAAGATGCTAGAAAAAGAAATGAAAATATAGATTATATTTATTTAGACAACAAAATAAAAAGTAATTTATATAAAAATAAAAAATTTTATTTAAGAACATATGGCTGTCAAATGAATGTTCATGATAGTGAACAAATAAAAAATATTTGTATTTCCTTAGGTTTTATAGAAACAGATAATTATTTAGAAAGCGACTTAGTTATATTAAATACTTGTGCTATTAGAGAAAATGTCCATGATAAAGTATATGGCTTTTTAGGAAGGCTAAAACATTTAAAGAAAATTAAAAGCAATTTAATAGTAGCAGTGTGTGGCTGCATGGCCCAAGAAGAAAAAGTAGTAGATGAAATACTTAAAAATCATTCTTATATAGATATGGTTTTTGGAACTCATAACATCCATGAATTTTATGATATGCTAGTTAACAAAAAAAGGCCAGATATCAATGTTTTGAGCTATGTGGGTAGTGTTTTTGAAAACATTGAGTATAATAGAGATTCAAAATATTCTGCTTGGGTAAATATAATGTATGGTTGTGATAAATTTTGTACTTATTGTATTGTTCCATATACTAGAGGCACTCAAAGAAGTCGTCATCACGAAGATATAATAAAAGAAATTAAAGGGCTAATAAAAAAAGGATATAAAGAAGTAACTTTATTAGGTCAAAATGTTAACGCTTATGGTAAAGATATAGAAGATGAAATAGAATTTGGTGAGCTATTAGAATTAGTAAGTAAAACTAACATAGAAAGAATCAGATTTGTAACTAGTCATCCTTGGGATTTTAATGAAAAAATGATTGAGGCAATAAAAAATAATGATAATATAATGCCTTATATTCATCTTCCTCTTCAATCAGGTTCAAATAATATATTAAAATTAATGGGTAGAAAATACACTAAAGAAGACTATTTAAAGTTATATAAGAAAATCAAAACAGAAATTCCAAATGTCACAATATCAACTGATATTATAGTAGGATTTCCTAATGAAACCAATGAAGACTTTAATGAGACTTTAGATGTGGTAAATAAGTGTAAATTTGACCATGCCTATACATTCATATATTCTCCTAGAGAAGGAACTCCTGCGGCTTTAATAAAAGATAAAATTTCATTAGAAGAAAAAGAAACAAGGCTAAAAGAACTAAATCAATTAATCACAAAGTATGCTTTAGAAAGCAACAAAAAAATACTGAATAGTACTGTCAAAGTTTTAGTTACAGGGACAAGCGAAAAAGATAAAACTAAATTAAGTGGTTATACTGATACCATGAAATTAGTTAATTTCTCTGGGGATAAAAATTTAATTGGCAAAATAGTAGATGTTAAAATTATAAATGCCAAAAGCTTTAGCTTAGATGGAGAAATACTATGAGACCTTTAGTTGTTTGTGTAAGTAATGATAATGAAAATATAGATCCAATTAAGACAATAAATTCCATAAAAACCGCAGGATTTAATAAAGTTTTTGTCCAATGGTATAATAAAAATTGGGAAATACCACAGGAAAAGCAGCTGGAGCATATTAGGAATTTAAAATTAGATGTTGTGTTTGCTCATTTAGGGTATAAAGATATTAACTCAATATGGGAAGATAATGAACTGGGAGAGTCTTTAGTAAATTATTATAAAAGAGATTTAAATACGATGAAAAAGAATAATATTAATTTGGTAGTTATGCATCTAACTTCTCATTTTGATCCTCCAATGTATAATGAATTGGGATTAACAAGATTAAAAACAATAGTTGATTATGCAGATAGTTTAAATATAAAAGTGGCTTTTGAAAATACAAAAAAACAAGGCTATTTAGAATATGTTTTGAGTAATATTAAAAATAAGAATGTAGGACTATGCTATGATATTGGTCATGACCATGCTCATTTTAATGATGAATTAGATTTAGCTAAATATAAAAATTGTATTTTTGCTGTCCATTTACATGATAATTTTGGTGAAGAAGATCAACATTTATTACCATTTGATGGTACGATAGATTGGAGTTATAGTATCAAAAATTTAAAAGAAAATGGTTATAATGGACCGGTTACTTTAGAACTAATATATTGGAATCAATATACTAAAATAGATCCTATTACTTTTTATAAAAAAGGTTATGAAATAGCTCAAAAAATTTCAAATGTATTTGAAACTTTAGATAGCGAAAAAGTAAATTGACAAAAATCAGGTTTAATAATATAATTAAGGGCATAAAGGGAAGATGGAGACAACATTTTTTAAGCAATTTATTCTAGTGATTTGAGGATAGTGAAAACTCAAAATAAATCTTAAATAATTATCACTTCGGACTCTAATTTTTGAAACCAAGTAAAAAATTACGTTTAACTAACGTTAAAAAGTTTAGAGTATAAAGTAAGGTGGTACCACGAATTAATTCGTCCTTTGGAATCATCTTTTTTTATTGGAGGTATATATGAAATTTAAAAGTTTAGCAAAAACTAAAACTAAAATGCAAGAAGATGAAGTAAATAAATATTGGGATAGTATTGATATTTTAAATGCGACAATAAAAAATAGAGAAAATAATGAATCTTTTGTGTTTTTTGAAGGACCGCCTACAGCAAATAATTTGCCGGGTATTCACCATGTAATATCTAGAGATTTAAAAGATTCGATTTGCAAATATAAAACAATGAAAGGGTTTAAGGTTCTGCGTAAAGCTGGTTGGGATACTCATGGGTTACCAGTAGAAATTGAAGTGGAAAAAGCTCTTGGATTAAAAGACAAAACTGAAATAGAAAAATATGGCATTAAAGAATTTAATGAGAAGTGTAAAGAAAGCGTTTGGAAATATAAAGGCGAATGGGAAAAAATGACGAGAGAGATGGGCTATTTTATTGATATGGACCATCCTTATATTACCTTTGATAATGATTATATTGAAACTGAATGGCATATATTAGACAGTTTTTTTAAAAAAGGATTGATATATCAAGGTCATAAAATAATGCCTTATTGCAGTAGATGTGGGACTGGACTTGCTTCTCATGAGGTTGCTCAGGGCTATCAAGAAGATACAGTGACAAGTGTTTATGTACCTATGAAATTAGTTAATGAAAAAAATACTTATTTACTAGTATGGACAACAACTCCTTGGACATTGCTTTCTAATGTAGCAGTTTGTGTAAATCCTATTGAATATTACGTTAAAGTAAAATCGGGAGATAACTATTTTATTATTTCAGAAAAATTGATGGGAACGATATTTAGAGATAATTACGAAGTGGTAGATAAGTTTCTTGGTAA
This sequence comes from uncultured Muribaculaceae bacterium, assembly GCA_964493665.1. GTDB lineage: Bacteria > Bacillota_I > Bacilli_A > RF39 > UBA660 > DAOSVX01. The sequence continues at coordinate 17,556 of CAZBOZ010000012.1, read as the reverse complement.
AGATTTAGAGTTTCAAGAGTACGAGCAATTATTACCATTTATTAAAGTTGATAAAAAAGCCTTTTTTGTAGTATGTGATTCTTATGTAACTATGGATGATGGAACAGGATTGGTTCATATTGCTCCAGCTTTTGGTGAAGATGATTATAATGTTGGAAAAAGATATGATTTGCCAGTGGTTAATCCGGTTGGAGAAAATGGTCGCTTTTTAGAAGGCCCTTGGAAAGATAAATTTGTTATTGATACCGATAACGAAATAATAGATTATTTAAAACAAAACGATAAATTATTTAAAAAAGAAAAAATGGTTCACAACTATCCACATTGTTGGAGATGTAAAACTCCATTGTTATATTATGCGAAACCAAGTTGGTATATTAAGATGACAGACTTGAAAGATAAATTAGTAGCTAATAATAATACAGTTAACTGGTTTCCAGATTTTGCTGGTGAAAAAAGATTTGGCAATTGGTTAGAAAATATTAATGATTGGGCACTATCGAGAAATAGATACTGGGGGACACCATTAAATCTTTGGACTTGCGAATGTGGCCATATTGAATCAATTGGTTCTAGAAAAGAACTGGTTGAAAAATCTTTAGAAAAAATAGACGAGAGTATCGAATTACACCGTCCATATGTTGATGATGTACATATAAAATGTCCTAAATGTAATAAAACAATGAATAGAGTAAGTGAAGTAATAGATTGTTGGTTTGATTCTGGAGCAATGCCTTTTGCTCAATATCATTATCCTTTTGAAAACAAAGAAATATTTAATAATCAATTCCCAGCAGATTTTATTTGTGAGGGTATTGATCAAACTAGAGGATGGTTTTACACTTTGCTTGCTATAAGTACTTTTGTAATGGATCAAAGCCCATATAAAAATGTATTAGTTAACGATCATATTTTAGACAAAAATGGTTTAAAGATGAGTAAAAGTAGAGGCAATGGGGTAAATCCATTTGATCTTTTCGAAATCTATGGCGCTGATGCTGCAAGGTGGTATTTATTATATGTATCACCAGTATGGTTTCCAACTAGATTTAATGAGGAAGGCTTAAAAGAAGTGGTTTCTAAGTTCTTTAACACTTTAAAAAACACTTATACATTTTTTGAACTATATGCTAACACTGATAATATTGATCCAAGAGATTATAAAGTAAAGTATGAAGATTTAGATTTAATTGATAAATGGTTATTATCAAAATACAATAATCTAATAAAAAATGTTGATGAAGCATATGAAAAATATGATTTAAATAAGGTAACTCATTTAATCCAAGATTTTGTTTGTGAAGATTTATCAAACTGGTATATAAGACGTAATAGAGGAAGATTTTGGGGAAGTGAATTGGATAATAGTAAAAAAGCGGTATATCAAACAACTTATGAAGTGCTTGTTGGACTATCTAAACTAATTGCTCCAACAACACCGTTCTTATCAGAGCTGCTTTATAGAAATTTAACTGATGAAAAATCAGTCCATCTAGCAGATTTCCCTAAATATGATGAGTCGTTAATAGATTTAAAATTAGAAGAAAAAATGGATTTAGTAAGAAATTTAATAAGTATAGGCAGAATGGTAAGAGAAGAAAACAAAATAAAAGTAAGACAACCACTTAGTGAATGCTTAATAGATGGCAAAAACAAATCCATAATAGATAATTTAACATCTCTTATTAAAGAAGAGCTAAATATAAAAAAAGTCACATTTGTTGATAACTTAAATGATTATATGCATGTTAACTTAAAACCTAATTTTAAAGAAGTAGGCAAAACTTTTGGATCATTAATGAAAGAATTCCAAAATAAATTAGAGAATTTAACTAATGAAGATATAACTAAATTACAAAAAGAAGAAACCATAATATTAACTCTATCTGGTAAGGATTATGAAATAACTAAAGATATGGTAGAAATAAGAGTATCTTCTAAAGAAGGATTTAATGCTGGGATGGAAAATAATAACTTTATTATTTTAAACACTACTTTAACTGAAGATTTAGTAAAAGAAGGATTAGCTAGAGAATTAGTGAGTAGAATCCAACAAATAAGAAAAAGCATTGATTTAAATGTTGTTGATCGTATTAAAATATCTTATGAAGGCCCCGAAGAAGTTAAAGAAGTATTTAATGAATATGAAAAATATATTAAAGAAGAAACACTAGCATTAGAAATTTTAGTTAAAGAAAGCTTGACCGATGAATATGACATTAATGATTATAAAGTTAAATTATTTATTGAAAAGGTATAAGAACACTTAGTGTTCTTTTTTTATGTTATAATTAATTAAAGGAGAAGCCTATGTTTGCATCAGTTTTAATTAGTTATGAAGTTAAATCATTAGATAAAACTTTTACATATAAAATACCTGATAATTTAGATGTTAAAATAGGTATGAAAGTAAAAGTTCCTTTTGGCACTAAAATAATAAATGGTTTTGTTTTAGATATAACTGATAAATATGATAGTGAATATGAAATAAAAGAAATAATTGAAGTAGTTAATAAAGATTTTTATTTAAATAAAGAATTATTAGAATTAGGTGAATATGTTAAAGAAAAAACTTTATGTTCATTAATAACTGCTTATGAAATAATGCTACCTAAAGGCTTAAAAAGCAAAAGTATAAAAACTGATTATAATAGTTATAATAGATATTTAATTTTAAACAAAGAAGAAAAAGATATTAAAGAATATATAAATAATAATCAAAGATATTTAAATCAAATAATCCTATTAACAGATCTTTTAAATAGCAAAAAAGTATTAAAAAATAAATATAATATTTCTAGTATTAATACTTTATTAAAAAAAGAATTAATTAAAGAAGTGTTGGAACAAAAATATCGTATTAATAAAGAAAAAAACAATCTTTGTTTAATGAAAATGACTGATGAGCAAGAATCATCTTTTAATAAAATTAAAAAATCTTTAAATCAAAAAGAAACCTTTTTGTTATATGGAATAACTGGTAGCGGTAAAACTCTGGTATATATAAATTTAATAAAAGAAGTTATTAAAAACAATAAAAGAGCTATTATGTTAGTTCCTGAAATAAGTTTAACAGCTCAAACCAGTCAAATATTTTATGATTATTTTGGTAGTGATGTGGCTGTTTTTCATAGTGGTTTATCAGCTGGAGAAAAATATGATGAATATACAAAAATATTAAGAGATGAAATAAAAGTTGTTGTCGGAACTAGAAGTGCTATTTTTACACCATTAACTAATTTAGGTTTGATAATTATTGATGAGGAACATTCAGATACATATAAACAAGATAATAATCCTCGTTATCATGCTCGTGATATAGCTTTATGGCGTTCTAGTTATAACAGTTGTCCACTTGTTTTAGGTTCAGCTACTCCTAGTTTAGAAAGCATGGCTAGAAGTTTAAAAGGCAATTATAAACTGCTTAAAATGACTAAAAGAGTGGGGTTAGCTACTTATCCTGGGGTAATAATAGTAGATATGGAAAAAGAACTAAAAAAAGGTAACAAAATATTTAGTGATTTATTATTAGATAAAATTGCTGAAAAATTAAATAAAAAAGAGCAGGTAATATTACTTTTAAATAGAAGAGGCCATTCTACTTTTGTAACTTGTCAAAATTGTGGATATACTTATAAATGCCCTCATTGTGAAATAAGTTTAACTTATCATAAAAGTTCTAATCATTTAAGATGTCACTATTGTGGATATACAGTATTAAAAGCAGAAAAATGTCCTAGTTGTAAAGAGGATGCTTTAAATTATTTAGGTCTTGGCACAGAGAAACTAGAACTAGAATTAAAAAACAAGTTTAAATTAGCTAAAATAGTAAGAATGGATGCTGATACCACTACTAATAAAGGAGCTCATGAAAAAATTATTAATTCTTTCAAAGCTTTAAACTATGATATTTTACTTGGCACTCAAATGATATCTAAAGGTTTAGATTTCCCTAATGTTAGCTTAGTTGGTGTAATAAACGCTGATACCACTTTAAATATTCCCGATTATAAAAGTAATGAAAATACTTTTTCATTGCTTAATCAAGTATCAGGAAGAGCTGGGAGAAGTAAAATAGAAGGAGAAGTAATATTACAAACTTTTAATCCAGATAATTTTACTTTAAATTGTGTTAAAGATAACGATTATTTAAGATACTTTAATTATGAAATGAATATTAGAAAAAATTTAAGCTATCCTCCTTATGTTTATTTAGCAAGTATAAAAGTAGTAAGCAAGGATTATGATCTAGTTTCTAAAGAAGCTAATAAAGTGGCAAACTTTTTAAGAATTAATTTAAAAAACAAAGAGATAGTATTAGGCCCTACCACGGCAGCAATGTTTAAAAATGGGGACAATTATCGTTTTCAAATAACTATAAAATATAAAGATGAGGCAAAATTGCTAGAAGTTTTAAAAGCTTTAGATGAACTTTATAAGTTAAACAAAAAGGTCTACTTAGAAATAGATTTAAATCCTTCTAGAATTTGATATAATGAAGATGGTGATAATATGAAAGACTTAAGAGTAATATTTATGGGAACACCTGATTTTAGTGTGTCAATATTAAAAGAGCTAATAAATAATTGTCATGTTGCTATGGTAGTAACCAAAATTGATGCCAAAGTAGGTAGACATCAGGATTTAGTATATTCACCAGCTAAAAAAGTAGCTATAGAAAATAATATTCCTGTTTTTCAACCACTTAAAATAAAAGAAAATTATCAAAAAATATTAGATATAAATCCCGATATCATTATTACCTGTGCTTATGGCCAAATAATACCTAAAGAGGTTTTAGAATGCCCTAAATATGGTTCAATTAATGTTCACGCTTCTTTATTACCTAAATATAGAGGTGGGGCTCCTATTCATCATGCAATTATTAATGGCGAAGAAAAAACTGGTGTAACTATTATGTATATGAATGAAGGAATGGATACAGGAGATATAATCGCTAAAGAAGAAATTCCAATATTAGAAAGTGATAATGTTGGTACTTTATTTGATAAGTTATCTGTTCTAGGAGCTAATTTACTTATAAAAACTTTACCTAGTATTATAAATAAAACATGTAATAGGGAAAAACAGAATGATAGTTTGGCCTCTTATGCTCCAACCTTAAAAAGAGAAGATGAATTGCTTAATTTTAATTTAACCACTAAAGAAGTTTATAATAAAGTAAGAGGACTAAATCCTTGGCCAATAGCTTATATCATTATAAATGGTGAAGAAACCAAGGTGTTAGAATGTGAAAAAAGTTATGATGTTTTTAATAACAATCCTGGTGAAGTAACGAGAATATTAAAAGATAAAATAGGAGTTAAAACCAAAGATGGTGAAATATTAATAACTAAAATAAAGCCATTTGGTAAAAAAGTTATGTTTGTCAAAGATTATTTAAATGGGTTAAAAGAAGAAATAAAAGTGGGTAGGTAGATTATGGAAGATCAAGAATTAATAAATAAATTAAAAAAGATTTGGGAGAATCCTAAAGGTAAAGCAGCTATCAAATTGGCTGGGTATCTTCTTATTATAATTGCTATATCAGTAATAGCTGCTATTGGATCAAGAATGAAAAGTACAGTAGTAGAAGAAACCGAAGAAGTGAAAACTTTAACTTATAATGAAAAAATAGCTAAGCTTGAAGATTATAATTTTGCTTATGTTTATGAGGTTACAAAAGGTGAAGAGCAAACAATATTTAGAGGGGTTAGATATGAAGCTAGAGAACTTGGCTATAAAGAAACTGCTAACGAAACTATTAGATATTATATAGATGATAAATATTATGAGGTTTTATTTGGTGAGTTAAACCTTTATGAAGATTTGTATGCTGAAACTAATTATAATCTTATAAATATTTCTTATATTTTAGAAGAAATTACCACTTTAGAGGGTGAATTAGAGGAAGAAACATATGAAAAATGTTACGTATATATTGATATACTTGATAACATCACTTTTAAAGTTTATTTTGATAGTGAAAAAATAACTAAAATATTAACCACTGATAATGAAAGTACAGCGATTTTAATATTCTCTAAATTAGGTGGAATAGCGGAAAAAGATTTATCTTTAGAATAATCGTGTTATAATTTTTGTGGGTGCTATAAATGAAGGATATATTCAATTTTACAATAAAAGAATTAGAAACATATTTAGAAGAAATTAATGAAAAAAAATATATTGCTAAAATAATATATGAATGGTTATATAAGAAATTTGTAACATCTTTTTTTGATATGACAAATATTAGTAAAGAATTAAGAGAAATTCTTAATAATAATTTTAAAATTAGTTTATTAAATATTAAGGATAAAAAAGTAACTAAAGATACAATTAAATACTTATTTGAACTTTATGATGGATCTTTAATAGAAACTGTTATAATGGCTCACGATTATGGTAATAGCATATGTATTTCCAGCCAAGTAGGTTGTGACATGGGTTGTGCTTTTTGTGCTAGTGGGAAGCTAAAAAAGGTAAGAGATTTAACTTCTGGTGAAATGGTTTTGCAAATAATGACTGCTATTATAAACGAAGAAATAAAAATAAATAGTGTGGTTATAATGGGAATTGGTGAGCCATTATTAAATTATGATAATGTTCTGGATTTCATTAAAACAATTAATGATCCTAAAGGGTTAGAAATAGGAGCTAGACATATTACTTTATCTACTTGTGGTATTATTCCTGGCATAAAAAGATTGGCTGATGAAAAAATGCAAATTAACTTGGCTCTTTCTTTACATGCTCCAAATGATTTGCTTAGAAATAGCTTAATGTCTATAAATAAGGCTTATCCAATAATTAAAGTTATAAAGGAAATAAAAGACTATATAGATAAAACTAATAGACGAGTAACCATTGAATATGTTATGATAAATGGTATAAATGATAAAGAAAAGCAAGCAAAATTGTTGGCTAAATTATTAAGGGGAATGAATGTTTATGTTAACTTAATCCCTCTTAATGAAATAGATGGCAGAAAGTTTAAGAAAAGTGATGAACAAAAAGTAATGAATTTCTATGATGTATTAAAGAAAGAGAAAATCAATGTAACTATAAGAAGAGAATTCGGTGGGGGAATTGATGCGGCTTGTGGACAGCTTAGAGCTAGTGAGGTAATAAAATGAAAAGTTTTTATTTAACTGATTCAGGAAAAGTTAGAGATCACAATGAAGATAGTGTAACTATTATAAAAAATGAAAAAGGCGAAGTTTTGATGGTAGTAGCTGACGGTATGGGAGGACATAGAGCTGGAGAAATAGCTAGTTCAATGGTTGTTACTCATTTAGGGACAAGGTTTGCTAATTTATCTTCAATCGGCTCTAAAATGGATGCCTTTAATTGGTTAAAATCTAACATAAATGAAATAAATAGCGAAATTATTAAGTACGGTGAAAGAAATATTGATTCATCTGGTTTGGGGACAACAGTAGTAGTGGCCATTTTAACTGAAGAGTTTTTAATATTTGGTAATATTGGTGATTCATCTGGTTTCGTTTTAAAAAAAGGTACTTTACATATGGTAACAAAACCTCACACTTTAGTTAATCTACTAGTAACAGCTGGTGATATATCTCTAGAAGAAGCTGAACACCATCCTAAAAAAAATGTTTTAATGAGAGCTCTTGGGACTTCTGAGACAGCTGAATTAGATGTATTTGATGTCGAAACCAGTGTTGATGGTATTTTACTTTGTAGTGATGGACTTACTAATATGTTAACCAAAGAACAAATTGAAAAAGTATTAGTAGATGAAGAATTAGAAATAGAAGAAAAATTAATAAAATTAATAAGAAAAAGTAATGCTCGTGGGGGAACAGATAATATTTCTGTAGCATACCTTGTGAGAGAGAGTGATGAAGAATGGTAATGAAAGGCCAAAAAATTAACGATCGTTATCAAATAATTAAAACTATTGGTGAAGGTGGGATGGCTAATGTTTTTCTTGCTTATGATACCATCCTTGACCGTAATGTAGCAGTAAAAATATTAAGAGGCGATTTAGCAAGCGATGAAAAATTTGTCAGAAGATTTCAAAGAGAAGCACTATCTGCTAGTAGCTTAAATCATCCTAATATTGTTGAGGTTTATGATGTTGGTGAGGATAATGGTGAATATTTTATTGTTATGGAATATATTGAAGGCCAGCATTTAAAACAAATACTTAAAAAAAGAGGGCATTTAACGGTAGCTGAAGTTATAGACATAATGCTTCAAATAACGGAAGGCATTGCTGAAGCTCATGATTCTTATATCATTCATCGAGATATAAAACCCCAAAATATTATGATATTAGACAATGGAGTAGTTAAAATAACTGATTTTGGTATTGCTACAGCTTTAAATTCAGCGCAATTAACCCAAACCAATAGTGTTATGGGCACAGTTTATTATCTGCCTCCAGAACAAGCTAATGGCAAAGGAGCTACAATTCGTAGCGATGTTTATTCAATGGGTATTTTAATGTATGAACTTTTATGTGGCAAGTTACCTTTTAGGGGTGATAACGCTGTGGAAATAGCTTTAAAACATCTAAAAGAGGAAATCCCAAGTATTAAAGAAGAACTACCTAATTTACTACAATCTATTGAAAATGTTATTATTAAAGCGACAGCTAAAAATCCTAAGAATAGATATACTGATGCTAGAGAAATGCACGAAGATTTAAAGACTGTTCTTGATGAATCAAGAAAAAATGAGCCAAAATATGTCTATCCATATCCAGAAAAAGATGCTGAAGACTCTAAAGTTATGAAATTACTAGATAAAAACAAAACAGAAAATAAAGAAGAAGTTGGTGAAGAAATTATTGCTAAACAAATTACTGAAGGTGACTTAAAAAAACAAAATAAAACTTTATTAATTTTAGGTTCTATATTTACAGCTTTAATTTTAATTACGACAGCTATAATTGTTTTACTACCTAAAATAACTGAAAAGCCTGATATTACTGTCCCTGATGTAGCTGGGCTTACTGTAGTAGCGGCCGAAAAGAAATTAAAAGATGCGGGATTTGAAGTATATGATCAAACTGAACAATTAAATAGTGATGAAGTAGAAGAAGGACTAGTTATTAAAACTTCCCCTGGAGCAGGCTCTTTAAGAAAAGAAGGAGCTCAAATTAAAATTTATGAATCTCTAGGAATAAACAAATTTAAAATTGAAAACTATGTTGGTCAGAATTATGTAGCTATTAAAGCCAAATTAGAAGTATATGAAATAAATGTTTTAATTGAAACTGAAGACATTGACGACGCCACTTTATATAGTGAAGGGGAAATAATTAGCCAATCAGTAGAAGAAGGAGAATTACTAGCAGCCGGCGATAGTATTACTTTGGTAATTCCTAATATTTTGGTTAAGTTTCCAGACTTTACAAATGGTAGTTACACTAGAGAAGATATTCAAGCCTTTTGTGAAGAATATGAAATAGCTTGTACTTTTACGGACGTGGAAACAACTGATTACAACGATGGTGATATAATTAGTCAATCAAAGTCAGCTGGGACAACAATATATAAAGGTAGAAGTAGTTTGACCGTCGAAGTAGCCGTTAACTCAAATACTGAAACGGAGCTGTTAGAGTAATGCAAGGGATAATAATTAAGCAAATTAGTAATTTATATACAGTTGCCTACGACAATAAATATCTTGACTGCACTGTTATAGGTAAATTTCGTTATAATAATATAACCCCAATGGTTGGTGATTATGTTACTTTTAATGAAGAAGAAAAACAAATAGTTAAAGTTTTACCACGTAAAAATGAATTAAAAAGACCTGTAATTGCTAATGTTGATCGAGCCTTAATTATAACTAGTGCTAAAGAACCAAAATTATCATTATTACTTTTAGATAAAATGTTATCTTTAATTATTCATAGTAGTATCAAACCTTTAATTTGTTTTACTAAAATAGACTTACTTAATCTAAAAGAATTACAAGAGTTAAATAAATTAAAAAAATATTATAAAAAAATAGGTATTAAAGTTTATTATAATAATAGAGCTAATAAACTAAAAAGAGAACTAAAAAATAAAACGGTTGTTTTAGTTGGTCAAAGTGGTTCGGGTAAAAGCACTTTATTAAATAAATTAGACAAAACTTTAAATTTAAAAACTAGTCCCATATCTATGAGTCTTGGTAGAGGTATTCATACTACTAGACATACTGAATTATTTAAAATAGGTAAAGCTTTAGTAGCTGATACTCCAGGCTTTTCTTCTTTAACTTTCGATAATATTAATAAAACTGATATTGCCAAAACTTTTTTAGAATTTAAAAAAGAAAACTGTCCATTTAATAATTGTCTGCATATAAATGAAAAAGATTGTAAGATAAAAGAGTTAGTTAGCAAAAATAAAATATTAGCATCTAGATATGATTCATATCTTAAAATATTAAAAGAAATAGGTGAAGATAGATGAAAATTTCTGTTTCCTTTCTTAAAAGTTTATTAAGTCCTAAAGAAACAGTTTCCAAGCTAGATAAAACTGATTGTGATTTTATTCATGTTGACTTTATGGATGGTAAATTTACTAAAAACAAAACTTTTACAATGAGTGAATTAAAAAGCATTCTAGCTAATACTACTAAAAAGTTGGATGTTCATCTAATGGTCAAAAACCCATTAAAATATATTGATGAACTAGCTACAATGAATTTGGAGTATTTAAGTTTTCATTATGAAGCAGTTAGTAATCATCTAGAATTAATAAATCATATTAAAAACATGGGTATTAAAGCTGGTATGGCAATAAAACCTAAAACTAATATTAAAAAAATAAGAGAATTACTATCTTATTTAGATTTAATTATTGTGATGGGGGTAGAACCTGGTAAAGGTGGCCAAGAATTAATTTTAAAACAATTAGATAAAGTAACAGAATTAGCTAGTTTAAAAGCAAATTATAATTTTTCAATTGCTCTAGATGGTGGTATAAATGATGAAAACATCGATGAAGTAATTAAAAGTGGCATAAATATTTTGATAACTGGATCATTTGTTACGATGAATGATAATTATCAAGAGCAAATAAATAAATTAAAAAAATAAAATAGCTTAAAGGCTATTTTGTTTTTTTAACTTCTCTAGTACTAATTCTAACTTTTTTACCATTTATAGTTTTCTTTTGTAAATTTGGTTTTTGTTTTCTTTTAGTTGCATTTAAAGCATGACTTCTATTATTACCAAATAAAGGTTTTTTAGTTGTTTTCTTAACTGCCATAATAATTCCTCCTTAAAAAACTTTATCATAATGTTACTACAAAGTCAATTAAGTTTTATTGTCAATGATAGATAAAAACTGATATAATAAAATTGTTGGTGGGGTGAATAAGATGTCTAGTCTTTTAACTATAAAAACTGATTATAGTCTTTTAAAAAGTATGATTAGAGTTAAAGATCTATTTCATTTAAAATCACCATATCTTGGTATTGTTGATGATAATTTAAGCTATGTAATGGAATTTTATAATGGATGTTTAGATAATAACATAAAGCCTCTTATTGGTTTAGATATTATATTAAATGGAAAACACCTTTATTTATATGCTCAAAATATTAACGGCTATAAAAATCTACTTAAAATAAACAACCTAAAAGAAGAAAGATTATTAATTGTAGATGATCTTAATAAATATGAAAAAGATATTGTTTTTTTAATCCCCTATAAAAGTTTAGAGTTGTTTAATATTTTAAATAATAAAAAGAAATTAATTTATATTGCTTATCAAAATGAAGAAGAAAAAACAAACGCATTATTATTAACAAACAATGTTTTATTTACTAACTTAATTAGATGTTTAAATAAAAAAGAAATGGCTTATTTAAAGTACTTAGAGGCCATTCAAAAAGGGGTTTCTTTAAAAGAAATAGAAGAATTAGACGAAGAAGTTTATCCTAAAGAATGTTCTTCTAGTGAAGAAAAGGCAATTGACAAATTTGTTTCTTTATTTGATTTAAAATTTACTTTTGAAAAAAGATATATTCCTTCTTATAATGGTGGCGTAGAACTTTTAGAATCTTTAATTAAAAAAGGAATAAACAAGCGTCTTAATAATAAGGTGCCTCTTAATTATATTGAAAGAATAAAATATGAATTAGATGTTATTAAAAAGATGGGTTATGTTGATTATTTTTTAATTGTTTATGACTATGTTTTGTATGCCAAAAAGAATCATATTTTAGTTGGCCCAGGCAGAGGAAGCGCTGCTGGGAGTTTGATTTCTTATGCTTTAGGAATAATTGATGTTGATCCTATGTTATATGATTTATTATTTGAAAGATTTCTAAATATTGAAAGGATTACTATGCCTGATATTGATTTAGATTTTGAATATGATAAAAGAGAACAAGTAATAAATTATATAAAAGAAAAATATGGTAAAGAACGTGTAGCTTTAATAATGACTTATGGTACTTTAGGTAGTAAACAAGTTATTAGAGATGTAGCTAAATGCTTAAGTATAGAAAATCCTTTAATTGATAAATTAGCTAATATGTTAAATGCTCATATTAGTTTAAATGATAATTTAGCTAACATAAAGATTAAAGAGTTCTTAAAAGATAATACTGATTTAGTTAATTTATATAAAATTAGTATAAAATTAGAAGGTTTAAAAAGACATATATCTACTCATGCAGCGGGAATTGTTATAAGTAGTGAACCATTAGGTAATTTAATCCCATTAGTTTCTAGTGGTGGAGAAATGTTAACAGGATTCACAATGGAATATTTAGAAAAGCTGGGCCTTTTAAAAATGGACATTTTAGCAGTTAAGGATTTAACTATTATTACTAATGTTAAAAATATAATTAAAGAGAACCTAAATGAAGATATTGATTTACTTAAAATCCCTTTAGATGATCCTAAAACTATGAAACTATTTTTTGATGTTGATACAGTAGGAGTGTTTCAATTTAAGACCCCGGGAATTATGAATTTTTTAAGAAAATTAAAACCAACTTCATTTATAGACTTAGTAAATGTGGTAGCTTTATTTAGACCAGGCCCTATGGATAATATTGATTCTTTTATAAAAAGAAAAGAAGGCCAAGAAAAAATAGACTATATAGATTCATCTTTAGAACCGATTTTAAAAGATACTTATGGCATCATAGTTTATCAAGAACAAGTAATTGAAATACTAAATAAAATGGCTTCTTATACCTATGCTGAAGCTGATATAGTAAGAAGAGCTATGTCTAAAAAGAAAAAAGAAGTGTTAGAAAAAGAAGAACAACACTTTATTACTAATGCTATAAAAAACGGTTACAAAAAAGAAACGGCTATTAAAGTATTTAACTATATAATGAAATTTGCTAATTATGGTTTTAATAAAGCTCATTCTGTTTCGTATGCTTTAATTGGTTATTGGATGGCTTATTTAAAAAGTAATTATCGAGTATCTTTTATGGCTAATTTATTAAATATTAATATAGGTAGTGAAATTAAAATAAAAGAATATATTGAAGAAGCTAAAAAAAATGATATAAAAGTTTTAAAACCTAGTATAAATGAAAGTGATTTAACTTTTAAAATAATCAATTATGATTTACTAATGCCTTTCTCAGCTATTAAGAATGTTGGTGTAACTGGTAGTGAGAAAATATATAAAGAAAGACAAAACGGTTATTATAAGGATTTCTTTGACTTTGTTGCTAGATGTTATGGTAAAGGAGTAAATAAAAAAACCATTGAGTCTTTAATAGATGCTGGCTGCTTTGATAGTTTTAATTATAACCATCAAACTTTATACACCAATTTAGATGTTGCTATTAATTATGCGGAATTAAGGAAAGATTTAGATTCTTCTTTAGTGGAAAAACCAATTATGGAAGAAAAAGAAGAGTATGATAAAAACGAATTACTTAAGAGAGAAATTGCTGTTTTTGGCTTCTTTCTAACTAACCATCCCACCAGTAAATATATTGATAATATTGTTAAAATAAAAAGAATGCCCGATTATTTTGATAAAAATATTAAGACAGTTTTATTAATAGAAAGAATATCATCTATTAAAACTAAAAAAGGTGATGAAATGGGCTTTATTGATGGTAGTGATGAAACTGGAATGATATCGGGAGTAGTATTCCCTAAAAAAAATAATTTGTTGCAGGGTTTAAAAACAGGAGATTTAATATATTTATATGGTCAAGTAACCAAAAGATTTGATAAATATCAGTTAGTTGTTTTAAATATTGAGAAAATAGATTAAATAAATAAACTAATCATGTTATAATAAATATAATTGGTAACAATTTATAAGATTTATGTGGGAGTAATGTTATGAATAGTGAACTAGAAAGATTTTTCAAAAGTATTTCTTTTGATGATCCAAATTTGGATTTTAAAAACACCTTAGTAGATAAAGTAATAATTAAAAAAAAGACTAATTCTTTTGATGTTTTTTTAATATCTTCTAGTTATGTTAATCCTCAAGCCATTTTTAACTTACTTAAAAAAAGTAATAAAGGAATAAATGGCAAAAATAAAGTAAATGTAAAGTTTACAATCAATAATGTTAATGAAGTCGAAGTACTTGAAACTTTTAAATTTTTATTAATTAAAGTAATTAAAAAAAGACCATGTTTAACTTGTCTTATGGATAATAAATTTAAAATAGAAAACAGTTCTATTATTTTTGAAGTGGAATCTAAAGCTGAAGAAAAACTCTTATTAGAAGAAAAAGAGAAACTTTTAGAATCTTTAGAACAATATGGTTATAAAGGATTTTTGTTAAATACTTTGATGTTAGAAAAAAGAATTAATTTAAAAGCTCGCAAAGAAGAATTAAAAATTGAAGTAAAATTAGACCCTCCTAAAGAAGAAAAAGATAGTCTTGTTTATGGTGAAAAAATTGTTTCTGAAAATATAACTACTTTAAATAATATTATATCTGAAACAAAAAATATTTTAGTAGAAGTGTATGTTTTTTCTTTAGAATATATAACTAGAGATAAAGTTCATTTAATAAATTTAAAAATTAGTGATAATACTGATAGCTTACTAGCTAAAATAAAATTCTTTGGTAAAGATTTGGATAAATCTAAAGATATATTTAATAAAATAAATGAAAATGAATGGTATAAGATAGAAGGGTATGTAGAATTTGACAATTATGCTAAAGACTTAGTATTAAATGTTAAAAACATGGAATCTATTCCTTCAAAGAAAACCAAAAGAATAGACGATGAAATAGAGAAAAGAGTAGAACTTCATACTCATACTTTTATGAGCCAAATGGATTCAGTAGTTAGTATTAAAGATTTAATTAAACAAGCTAAGTCTTTTGGTCACTCTGCCATAGCTATAACTGATCATAATGGTCTTCAAGGGTATCCAGATGCTTATAAAGAAAAAGATGGTATAAAGATTATTTATGGCGTCGAGATGGGAGTTATAGATGATGATATATCAGTAATTTATAATTTAAAAGATTATGAATTAACTTCCCAATCATTTGTAGTTTTTGATACTGAAACAACTGGATTTAATGCTGCTAGTGGTGATCAAATGATTGAAATAGGAGCTGTCAAGATTCAAAATGGTGAAATAATAGATCGTTTTGATGAATTAATTGATCCTAAAAGATCTCTTCCTGAAAAGATAACTGAAATAACTAGTATTACTGATAAAATGTTAAAGGGAAAAAGAACCGAAGAAGAGGTATTAAAGGATTTTTTAAAATGGTCAGATAATCTACCAATGGTAGCTCATAATGCTAAATTTGATATTTCGTTTATGGAAATGGGTTGTAAAAAATATAATTTAGAAAAATTTAGCAATACTGTTATAGACACTTTGGAATTAAGTAGGATGTTAAACCCTGACGAGTTAAAGCATAATTTATCAGCTTTAACAAAAAGATATGATATTGAATTTTTAGAAGATGCTCATCATCGAGCTGATTACGATGCTGAAGCAACAGCTAAAGTGTTTTATAAAATGGTTAAAATATTTCATAGTAGAGGCATTCTTACTACTAAAAATATAGTTGAAAGTATTGACTTAGAAAGTGCTTTAAGATTTAGTCGACCTTATCATATGACTATCTATGCTCAAAACAAGGAAGGTTTAAAAAACTTATTTCAATTAGTTAGTTTAGCCAACACAAAATATTTATATAAAGTACCAAGAATACCTAAAAGTGAAATTATAAAACATCGTTTAGGCCTCATATTAGGTAGTGGTTGTGTTAATGGAGAAATATTTAATGCCGCTAAATCAAAGAATGATGATGAATTAAGAGAAATGATGCTGTTTTATGATTTTATTGAAGTCAATCCTCCTAGCATTTGTGAATATTTAGTTAGTCAAGGTGAATTCACTTCTTATGAAGACTTAATAACTAATATTAAAAAAATTATTAATGTCGCTTTATTAGTGGAAAAGCCTGTTTGTGCTACTGGAGATGTTCATCAATTAAATAAAGAGGATACTATATATCGGAAAATAATTGTTAATCAAAAAATCCCGACGGTTGGTTTTCATCCATTATTTAAAAGAGAAAGAACTATTGTGCCTGATATGTATTTTATGACTACTAAAGAGATGAAAGAAGAGTTTTCATTTTTAGAAGATGACAACTTAATTAATGATATTGTTATTAAAAATCCTAATTATATTGCTTCTTTATTTGAAGAGCAACAAATTATTAAAGATAAATTATATACTCCGGTAATGGAAAACTCTGATAATATTACCAAAGAAATGGTTTGGGATAATGCTAAAAGTATGTATGGCGATAATTTACCAGAATTAATAACTACAAGACTAGATAAAGAACTTCATGGTATTATTAGCAATGGTTATTCAGTCCTTTATTTAATTGCTGAAAAGTTAGTTAAAAAAAGTAATGATGATGGTTATTTTGTTGGATCTCGTGGTTCAGTAGGGTCAAGTTTCGTAGCGACGATGATGAACATTACCGAGGTAAATCCATTACCAGTTCATTACTTATGTCCTAAATGTAAAAAAATAATTTTTGAAGTTGATGGTAAATCTTTGAGCTCCAGTTATAAAAGTGGTTATGATTTGCCGGATATGATGTGCGAAGAGTGCAATGAACTGATGAGAAAAGAAGGGCAAGATATTCCATTCTCTTCATTTCTTGGCTGGGATGCTGAAAAAGTACCAGATATTGACTTAAACTTTTCTTCAGAAAATCAAGCGGCAGCTCATGATTATACGAAAGTATTATTCGGTGATCAAAATGTTTTTAGAGCTGGAACTATAGGTACAGTAGCAGATAAAACAGCTTATGGATTTGTTAAAAAGTATTTAGATGAGAAAGAGATTGTTGTTTCATCGGCAGAGATTGAAAGATTATCACAAGGATGTACAGGAGTTAAGAGGACAACAGGACAGCATCCAGGTGGAATAATGGTTGTACCTGCAGATAACGAGATTTATAATTTTACACCAGTACAAAGACCGGCAGATGATCCAACTTCAGATATCGTAACAACTCATTTTGATTATCACTCTATAAGTGGAAGATTACTAAAGTTAGATATACTTGGTCATGACGATCCTACGG
>CAZBOZ010000011.1:0-25561 GCA_964493665.1 uncultured Muribaculaceae bacterium | reverse complement strand
TTTAGGCGAATTGGTGCTAGTATCACACTAGCCAACCCCTTTTTATTCTTTGAGGCCGCTTATTAAGTGGCCTCACTTTTTTTATTCTTTTTTAGTTAAATTTAAATAATATTGATATCTTTTTTTAGCATTATCAATTTGTTCTTTTATTAGTTCTTCATATAATGAAGAATTTTTTATTTTTAAGGAACTATATCTTACTTCGTTATTTAGAAATTCTTCATATTTAGCAAAATCTGGTTCTGGTGAATCTAATACTAAAGTATCATTAGAATATCTCATAAGGTTTAAATAGCCACAAGCAACAGCTTTCTTTTGTTCTTCATTGCCACAGCTTAACCCACATTTTATACCATGTTCAATACAAGGAGCATACGCAATAATAATTGATGGTCCTTTATGATCTTCAGCTTCTTTAAAGGCTTTAATAGTTTGCATAGGATTAGCTCCTAAACTTACTGTAGCAGCATATACACCTGGATAAGTAATAGCTTTTTTAAATAAATCTTTTTTAGGGGTTCTTTTACCTAAATCAGCAAATTCACTTACTTGACCTAGTTGACTTGATTTACTTGATTGACCACCAGTATTTGAATATACTTCAGTATCTAAAACTAAGATATTAATATCTTTATCAGATGCTAAAATATGATCTATACCACCATAGCCAATATCATAAGCCCAACCGTCTCCTCCAACTGCCCAAACACTTTTAGCTGATAAGTAATCTAACTCTTCAGATAATTCTTTTGGTAAATTTTGTTTACGTAGTTCTTCTTTAACTAGTTTCGTTTTAGCATAATCATCAGGATTATCTAACCACTCTTGTAATAGTTTTTTATTGTTAGCATCAAAAGAATTTAAAGATTGTTTTATTAACTCAGTTGCTCTTTCTTTTTGCGATTCATAACCAAGTAATATACCTAAACTAAATTCCGCATTATCTTCAAATAAGCTATTTGCCCAAACTACTGAATATGGTGTTGATGGTACACTACCACCATATATACTAGAACACCCTGTAGCATTAGCAATTACTAATTTACGTCCAAATAATTGAGTTAGTAATTTTATATAAGGAGTTTCTCCACAACCAGCACAAGCTCCACTAAACTCAAATAATGGTTTAGCAAGTTGACTACCTTTGATAGTAAATTTATTTTCCGCTGGAGCGTTAGTGTAATTATTAAATAAATCATCAGCTATTTCTTGGTTTTTAGGATCATATTTACCAAAGCTTAGAGCCTTGTTACCACCTTTACCAGGACAAGTGTTTATACATAGTCCACATCCAGTACAATCTGCTTCACTAACACAAATAATATATTTATCATTTAAGTTACCTAAAACTTTAATACCTTGTTCAGCGTATTTATCAGCTTCAGAAACTATAAATGGTCTTATAGCAGCATGAGGACATACTAGAGAGCATTGCGTACACTGAATACAATTTTCTTTATTCCATTTTGGTACTTGATCAGCAATATTTCTTTTTTCATATTTACTTGTTCCTGATGGAAATGATCCATCTCTTAGTTGATATACTTCAGAAACTTTTAATTCGTCCCCTTTCATGCTATTAATAATTGATACTAAGTTTTGATTAATAGGAGTTTCATTTTTTAATGGAGTTTTACTTAAATCTAAAAACTTTAAATTATCATTTATACTTTTAATGGCATTAATATTAGCATTTATAACATCTTCGCCTTTTACTTTAAAGGCATTTTTAATGCCATTAATAATTAACTCTTCATAATTAGGAATATTAAAGGTCTTTAAAATAATAGTTTCCATTATTCTACTTATTTTACCATTAATATTATTATCTAAAGCTATTTTAGAAGCATCTATATAATAAAATTTAATACTTTTTTCTTGAATAGTTTTTATGTCTTTAGAAGAAAGCATACTAATAATACCGGCTTCATCTTTAGAAGTATTTAGTATTATAGTTCCATATTCTTCAATATGACTAAACATATCTAAACTTAGTAAATATTCATCTTTAGTAACTACTACTAATTTAGGATGCATATTATAAAATGGGGCTTTTATTTGTCTTTTACCATATCTTAAATTACTTATAGTAATCCCATTACTTTTTTTTGAATCATATTTAAAATAACCTTGAACAAAGTAATTTTGATCTTTACCTAATATTTCTAAGATATCTTTAGAAGCTGATACCATACCATCAGAACCAAAGCCATAAATAGTCATTTGTTCAAGACCTAAATTAATTTTAAAATTAGGATCACTTGGTAAACTTAAATTAGTTACATCATCTTCAATACCTATTGTAAAGTTTTCTTTTAATTCATCTTCTAACATATCATAAATTGGTTTTATCATTTCCGGAGTAGTATTTTTACTAGCAAGGCCATATCTACCACCAACTACTTGAATGTTTTTATTCTTTAGAGCATTTAAAACATCTAAGTATAATGGTTCTCCACTCATAGAGTTATCTTTAGTACGATCTAATACAGCTATTCTTGATACTGAAGAAGGTATTATATCAGTTAAATATTTACTACTAAAAGGACGATATAAATGAACTGTTACTACTCCTACTTTAGCACCATTATTATTAAGTTCATTAACTACTAATTTAATAGTATCAGTTACACTACCCATAGCTATAATTATATTTGTCGCATAAGGATGACCAAAGTAAGTAAATGGTTTATAAGAAGTTCCCATTAAATCATTAACTTTTTTCATATAATCATTAACAATATCTGGTATAGCCATATATATATTATTTCTAGCTTCACTCATTTGAAAGAAAACATCTTCATTTTGAGCCATTCCTTTTTGAATACTTTTTCTACCAAATAACATTCTACTCCTAAAGTCATTTAATTCATCTAATGGCATTAATTTTTCTATATCACTACGATTAAATTCTTTAATGGTATTTATTTCATGACTAGTTCTAAAGCCATCAAAAAAATGTAAGAAAGGAAGACTTCCTTTAATAGCACTTAAATGACTTACTAAAGCTAAATTCTGAGCATCTTCTACTGAAGCCGAAGATATAATACAAAAACCAGTATTACGAGCTGCATAAATATCCGAATGATCACCAAAAATACTTAAAGCATGAGTAGCTAATGTTCTACTTGCGACATGAATTACTCCTGGTAACATTTCGCCAGCTATCTTATACATATTGGGAATCATTAATAGTAAGCCTTGACTAGCTGTAAAAGTCGTTGCTAAAGAACCCGAAAGTAAAGCTCCATGAAGAGTACCAGCAGCTCCCGCTTCACTCTGTAAAGTAATTAATTTTACTTTCTTGTCAAAAACATTTAATTCATTCTTAGTAATTAAATTATCTATCTCACTAGCCATAGGACTAGAAGGGGTTATTGGGTATATTGGACATACCTCACTAAATAAATAAGCTATGTCAGCACATGCTTTATTTCCATCAGTTATTTTCATTATCATCATCTACTTTCTTATTAATTATATATTTAATAAGAGGTATTGTCAAAGCAATAAAAAGCTTCTAAGTTATTTAACTTTAGAAGCTAATTTTTTCTTTTTATAATATTTAGGAAAGAATCTTTTCATAATTCTTCTTTTCATTCTAGGACTAAGTAAAATATTAGTTTTAACTATTAATAAAATAAGTAAAATAAATAATGCCGCATAAATTATAATAGCTAATCTTGTATTATTTAAAACATAAAATATAGTAATAGCTGCAAAAAATAAATCTATTGCATAAATAATTAAGACTGTTTTTGTTTCAGACCCATTATATTTATATATTTGAAAATGAAGATGGCCTTTATCGGGCGTCATTGGACTTTTCTTTTTTAAAAGTCTTCTAATTATAGCTAGCAAAGTGTCTAATATTGGAATGGCTAGTAATGTTAAAGGAACTAACATGGAACCAAATGTAACATTTTTATAGCCAATTAAAGCTACTATAGCTATTATGTAACCCAAAAACATTGATCCACCATCACCCATGAATATTTTAGCGGGATGGAAGTTATGCTTTAAGTATCCTAAAGTTGCTCCTAAAGTAACAAAGCAAAGTAAAACATCTAAGCCACTAAATCTACCAAAGGCTGTAGCAATAATTCCAACTGTTAAAAAGTATATTGAAGTTAATCCTCCAGATAAACCATCCATACCATCAATAAAATTAATACAGTTAATAGCTCCCACTATAAAGAATAGTGTTATTGGATAAGCCATTAAACCAAAATGAATATTTAAACCAAAAGCATCTATTTCTTTTAGTAAAAAGCCACCATAAAAAACTGTTATTAAAGCAGCTACTATTTGAGCAATTAATTTATATCTATTAGGAATTGGTTTAATATCATCAAACATTCCAATAATAACTAATATAAAACTACTTATTAAAATAGAATTCATTTGAATACTAGGCTGACCAAATATCATGTAACCAATTAAGAAGCTTAAAAATATACTTAAAGCTCCCATTCTTGGAGTTGGTAATTTATGAATTCTTCTCTTTTCATTGGGAACATCTATGGCTCCTAGATGTTTTGATAAAGGCATATTAATATACATAAGTAAGTAACTAATTAAAAAAGTTGTTCCTACTATTAATAATATATTTAAAAAGCTAATTTCTAATCTCATAGTTACTCCTCAGGAAATATTATAATATTTTTATTCTTTTTCGGTATCTTTTTTGTCTTCTACCATTTTTGTTTTTTTAATTTTTTCTTCTTTTATTTGTTTAGGTTTATGTTTAGACACTAAGCTTATTATAATATATATGAAAGATAATGCAAGTCCTCCGCCAAAAATAAACATTATTAAAGTATAATCTTTAACATCTTCTTTTAATAAATTAATTTCAGTATCATAATATCTTTGTAAAGTGTTCTCTTCAGCATCATATAAGTAAAGTCCTATAGTACCGGTTTCAATGTTTTGGCCATATACTATACCAAAATCTGAAGTATCATTTAATTTATATACTTCTACTTCTGTACCATTTATTAAAATAGTAGTTTTTTCATAACCTTCTATTTCTTTATCATAGCTTAGTGGCATGAAAACCACATTACTTACTGATAATTCTATATATGGAGTATATGTATCATTTTCAGCATCGTAAATAAATAAACTTATTTCCCCTTCTGGATTTTTTAAACCAACTAAATCATAATCTAAAGTTTCACTATAAAATCCGGGAACTTCTATTTCGCCAATAGTTATAGTTTTTTCGATAAATGTTTGAGGCATTGTTAATAAGTCAGCTCTTTTTACCACTGTGTATACTACATCATTATAAGTAACATTTATAGGATTTTGATCTTCTACATTAACATTTATAGTATAAGTTTTTAAATCACCATTTTGAGCTGTTACTTTTATTTCAAAAGTATTTAATCCTTCGCTAACATCTAATTCCCCAGTACCAGTTAATTTAGCAGTCTTATCAGCTACTTTAGCACTAATATTAATACTAGTTACATCCGAAGGAACATCAACATTATAAGTGGTTACATCAGCACTAAAAGCCGGCACTAAATCATATCCTTCTACACTTAAAGAAGATAGATTATTGTTTTTGCTATAAGAAGCTTCCAACTCAGCTTGAGTAATAAATTTTACTGTTCTAGAGCCATTAGTAACTGACATTGTTCCAAAATCCCAGTCAATTACAGCGGTATTACTAACATAAAATTTAGCACTACCACTTTTTAAAGCCTTAAAAGTATAGGTATAACTTTTAGTTTTTAATACGCCATCACCATAAGCAGCATATCTAAGCGGAACATCACTTGATACTAGACTTGCTAATGACGAATTATAATTTAAAGTATAATCCCAAGATCCTAAAGGTACTGTAGAAGATATTTTAACAGTTATTTTTACTGTTTTACCAACTACCACTTGACTACTTGATGATAATACACTAATTGTTGCTGTTGCTGCATTAGCATTTGTTACTAGAAACAAACTACTAAGAAGTGCTATTAATCCTAAACTAAATATTTTATAAATTTTTTTCATATCTTCCCTCTTATCCACTTATTTTTATTTGACCTAATATATGTTTTTGTTCTCTTAATAAATCAACTATGTTAATTAAATCATCTTGATTATTATCAGCAGCATTTAAATATGGATCAACTATTTTTGTAGCTCCAATTATATGTTTTTGAATTTGGAGTAAATCCATAATGGTTACTGCTCCATCTCCAGAACTATCCCCATATAAGATAACTACATATTGTTGACTTTCACCATCATAGGAAATATCTACTCTATCTCCTGTAACTAGTTTACCAGTTGTTTTAGCATTACCATTTATATCAGTAATAGTTACTGTCGCTGTATTACTAGCAGCCGTTACTTTGCTTACTAAACTGCTAACATCTTCACCTAAAGTAAAACCAGATAGTAAAGCACCACTATTTTTAATAGTTGTATCAGCTAGCAAATCATCTATAGTAGTATAACCATAATTTTGAACAAAAGTAACTTCAATAGGAAGTGATGTACTAGCTGGCATATTATTATAAATTGGAATAATAAATTTGAATGCCGTAGTTGCTTCACTTGCTAAAAGCCCAACACTTTCATAGGAAGAATAACTAGTAGATGCTTCACTATATGGAGCTTGAATATTAGTCATATATTGATGAGTATAAGGATTAGAACTAATTACATTAAATTTCTTAAAATATGAAGTGTTTTGACCACTTTTTATATAATATTCTCCTATTATATTAGCTCCAGCTGTTAAAGCTGCTAAAGGAGTATTCCAATTTCTATTTTTAGCATATATTAAAGCATTATAAACTGGTTTAACATCAGTACCAGCTCCAATATTAAAGAAATTATAATATCCTGAATAAGTATTGCCTCTTTCTTCTACATACATAGTATTTTCTACTGGATAAGTAAATTCAGCGCCCGAAATAGCTGCTGTTCCACTGCCAATTTCTTGTCTAGCTAAAGTTGCTAAATAAACAGGATTTATACCAGAATCAATTCCTGCTTGTAAAAAGTCAGCTGCATAAGGAGCTAGATTTGGAAAACCCGTGAATATTTTGTCTATTGCATCTATTGTTATATAATCTCCTGTATATAATAAGTCTTCAAACATAAATACTCTGGTTTCAGTTAAAAAGTTTCTTGGATCCATATAATAAGCTACTACATCACTTGATGCTGCATACCAAGTAGATCCTTCTTGTACTATATATTTTTCATTAACATAGTCATATGATCCCCCAGCAGTAGATATATAAGCTACTTTATCACTATTTAAATCTGTTACTTGAACTAAACTAGTTCCTAAAATACTTTCAGCCATTACCGCTGCCGACCAATCTAAATTAGTATTAATTGGAACAAAGTCATAGTTAGGATGAGCTATTTTTAAAGCTGTTAAGCCTTCCCAATAACCAGATGGAAATCCTAAAGTTTGCCATGCTGTTTCGTATTCATTTTCAGGATCTCTTTCTGTAGCTAACTCAGTTACATTATAGTAACTAATATATTTAGAACAAACATAACCAATAGTATCATTGTATTTTGATTTTAACCAACCTGAAGAACACCCGACTCCTACTTCTGGAACTGTTTCCATAACATCGATTACCGTTCCATAAGTTAAAGTTGCCAAAACAGTTGTCTCAGTAGATGGTCCACTCCTAAAATTTAAATTAGCTGCCATTACTTTAGCAGTAACAGATGCACTAACATTTAAAATACCAACAAACATACTAAAAAGAAGACTTAAAATAATACTATATCCTGTAAATCTTTTCATCAAAAAACAGCCTCCTTACCAATTATCATCATTATTATATCATAGTAAATAAAAAAATATAGCTTTTGAGGTATATAGTTAACACATTTTTGTCATTAATAATTATCATAATAGATTGTTTAAAATAAGGTTTTATATTATAATTATAAAGATGATAAGGAGCTTAATAAAATGACTGAAAAAAAGAAAAAAAGAAAACTTAATAAAAACATAATAACTTTTCTGTTAGTACTAGCTTCTTATACTACTAGTTTAGTTTTTTTTACTAAAAGCATTTTATCTTTAACTGGGATTGAAACCTATATGAGAATATTTGTTTTAGTTTGCTTATTTTTATTTTTAGCAATGTACTTTGTTGGCGGCTTTATTAGTTTAGTTGCTAAAAAAAACAAAACTTTTGCTATAACTTCTATTATTATGATGTTATTTGTACCAATATTTAGTATTGGAGCTTTCTATATAGATAAAACTTATAATAAAATTGATAATATTAATAAAGAAACTATTACTTATAATACTAGTTTAATAACTCTAAAAAATTCTAGTATTAAAAACAATAATTCTTCTATAGTTGGGATGATTAGTGATAAAAATGATATTGAAGGCTACATACTTGGTGAAAAGCTATTAGAAAAAAATGATCTTAATGAAGTTGATATTAAATATTATGATGATTATATAACTATGTTAACTGATTTATTAGATAGTAATATAGATGGTGTTTTAATATCAAGTAATTATCTTATAATGTTTGGTGAAGATGAAGAATTAACTGATTTAAAAGATAATACTAAAGCAATGTATACTTACTCTGAAGAAAGAGAAAAAGTTGATGCATCTTCTTCTAATAAAACATTAACTGAGCCATTTAGTATATTACTTATTGGAGTAGATAGTACTAGTACTAAATTAAATGCTAATCAATCATTTAATGGCGATACTTTAATGGTTATTACTTTTAATCCTAATACTTTAAATGCTACAATGTTTAGTATTCCAAGAGACACCTATGTACCTATAGCATGTCGAAATAATGTTAAAAACAAAATAAATACTTCAGCTTATTATGGATCAAATTGTGTTATTGATACTGTAGAAAACTTAATTGATATTAATATTGATTATTACGTAAAAATCAATTTCAAAGGAGTTGTTTCTTTAGTAGATGCTCTAGGTGGTATTGACGTTAATGTTCCATATAGTTTTTGTGAACAAGATAGCAATAGAGATTGGGGTAAAAGCACTATATATGTAGAAGAAGGATTACAGCATTTAGACGGTGAACAAGCTTTAGCGCTGTCAAGAAATAGACACTGCTGGCCTAGTCAATGTGCTTCTAAATATAATCAAGGATGTGTATATAGAAATGACTTTAAAAGAGGCCAAAACCAACAATTAGTTGTTAGTGGTATTGCTAATAGCATAAAAAATATTGATTCTGTAAATAAATTTTATGATATCTTAGATGCTATAAGTCAAACTATTGATACTAATATGAGTACTGATAAATTATTATCATTTTATGAAGTAGCAAAAGAAATAGTAGCTAAATCATTAAATAATGAAACTGATTTTATTAATATCGAAAAAACTTATTTAACCGGATATGATTTAACTATTAATAATAGATATACATTCCAATATTATACAACAAGCTTAAATGCGATTATTAAAGCCATGAAATATAATTTAGAATTAGCTGAACCAGATATGGTTAAAACCTTCGATTTTTCTATAAAAGATACATATGAAAAACAAGTTATTGGTAAAACCTATGTATCAAATCAAACTATCTTAAAAACTATGCCAAGCTTAATTGGTAAAACTAAAGAATATGTAGATAATTGGGGATTAGAAAACAATATTACAATCACTTATACTTCTATTGAAGTAGGAAACTCCCTATATGATGATACATTAGCAAACGACATAGTAGTATCTCAAAGTATTAAATCAACTACCCTCTTAGAGGGTATAACGAATATTACAATAGGCATTATAAAAAAATAATATAATTTATTTGCAACTTTTGGCTTTACAATATATAATAATTTTTAACGAAAGGCCAAAATTATGAAAAAAATATTTCAAAACAAATTATTTATTATTCTTATTGCCATTCTATTGGTGGCGGGTTGTGGTGTTAAAGACGGAGATAAAGATACCCATTATAAGCCCTCAGAATATAAACATAATGTTGCACTCAACAAAGCTTCAGCAACAATAGATGATGTTACTAGAGAAATAGTCTCTATGGGAGCTGAGACATCCGCAGATGTTGTATATGATACATATAAAGATAGCATAGCAAAATTGCAACAAGAGCTAAGTAATTTAGAAGCAACCAAAAAATTATTAAGCGAAGATGAAGACTTAACGAAAAGTGAAATTTCTAGATGGACAGCAGATTATAATAGTGTTATAAAGGGTGTCGAAAACAAAATTGAAGATGTTCAAACAAAATTAGAAAAGTTTTTAAAATAGTAAGATTTTTAATCTTACTATTTTTATTTATCACATTTCTTTAGGACAATTATCTCCAATATATTGAAAACAATCTTTAAAATCTCTATAGTAAACTTTTATAATTTCTAGAGGAACAACATCAGAGTAAGAAAAAAATTGGCAGTCTTCCTTGGGATTTGTAAAACTACTAGCATCACAAACATATACATAACCATAATCATCTTCTGGTATTACCCCATCATATATTTTCATTGTTAAATCATCCGGCCCAGTTCCTATTAAGCAATCATACACACCTCGGCCTTTTATTGCATAAGGCACGGCCCCTTTAAAAGCAGAAGATCCATAAACAGCCAATTGTTGATTTACTATTTCTCAACTTTTACAACTAGCTTTATTTACTTTTAATATAGTTACCAATTCTTTGCTACCATGAAAAATATATACAGGATTTCTATAACTTTGTTCAAAATATTTAGGATCAATAGTTTCAATTACATTCATATAATCACCTATTTAAGTATAACATAAAAAAAGTAAGAATAAATCTTACTTATTTTTTAATTTTCTTTGGTTTATTTAAGAAGAACATAACTCCAGCTACTATTGCAACATTTGCTATAGAAATATAAAGCATTCTCCAATTATAATAATCTGAATTATCCATATTGAATTTATAATCATCATATTGATTTTGACATAATTGATCATTTTCATCATCTGATAAAGTATCATCTTTATATATGCAACTAGTGTTTTTATACTCTATATAAGTATACTCTCTAACTGGTTCTTTTAAGGTTAATTGAATTATACTAGAGGCCACAAACACTACAGCAGCAACTAACCAAATAAGCAATATAGCATTTGTTATTTTAAATATTATTTCTTTTTCTTTACTAAATAAAAACATTGATCCACCTCCTTATCTTATTTAATTATAACATAAAAATTTATTTAATTTGAAAGCGAAAAGTTGAATTATATTCCTCAAAACCATTTTTTAAATAGAATTGAATGGCTTTAAGGTTTTTTGATGAAGCTGTAACTTTTATATTTTTTATTTTTTTACTAATACAATAATTTTTAAAATAACTAAATAACATGGTGCCTATTCCATATTTACGATATTCTTCTAAAACAAACATATTATCTAACTCTGCAAAATCTGTCAAAACATACGAAACTGGTTCACAAATGCTGCCAGCTAAATAGCCAACCACATTATTATCTTTTTCTGCAACAAAAACAATGTCATTTAAAATTGCTCGTCTAAAATATTCTTCGCCATCTTTTTCAAAAGGCCAACCAACTTTTAGCGTATCATCAAAATTAGCATATTCTAATTCAAATAATTTATTATTTAGCGTTTGGATAGAAAATAGATCTTCCAACTTAGCTTGTCTTATTAAAATTTCATTCATTTTTATCACCTATTCCATTATATCAAAAAACAAGTAAATTATTACTTGTTTTTATATTTCTCTCATGTTCCCTATTCTATACACTGATACTTTTGATATATTAGAGCCATCTTTCGTACTAAAATCATTCTCAAATGAAACTCCTATATAGTTTTCATCGGTTAAATAAGAAATTCTATCCATTACTTTTGAACCATCTTCATATTCAATTACTGCCAACCCACTATATGTATAATAGTAATCACTTAAATCCATATATACTCTATATAAAGTTAAGAAGTTTACTACTTCTGGATGAATATTGACAACAAATTCATAGTCATATCTAGCATCTGTTTCTCTAGCTTCTACAGTTATATTAGTAGTTAAATAATTTATTTTATTTAAATCTTCTGATAAGTTGTCATCAAATCCTAAATGGATTTCACTATAGCCATTTATATCAAAATAACGACTACTAGCTATATATGAATGTAATAAGTTATCATCTTTATCATAAGCTTTTATTTCAATATTTAATACTTCGTCACTTGTTAAAGCTTCTTTTAAAATTATATCTGCTACTATTTGTAAATATCCCATTGAATCAACATTGAAATTAAATTCTTTTGATAAAACTATATCCGATTCTTTTTCAGTTGCTTCTTCATTATTTTGGTTATTATTACTATTTATATTTATTTTATCTTTAAAAAATAAAAAGTATCCTCCCACTAAAATAAGTATAACTAATAATACTATCCCAATTATTAAAATTGTTTTCTTTTTCATTTAACCACGCTCCTAATATAATAATAACAAATTTATATAAAAGTTAAAATAAAAAAACAAATAAATAATTATTTGTTTTTTTATTGTGATTGTAATTTTAAGTGTTTATCTTCTTTATTATCAGTTGATTTATTTGATGATAAATTTATTTCTGAACCATTTTTATCTATTAAAATTATTTTACCTTTTGAAATAATCATTTCAACATCATTGGGAAAATCAAGTGAAAAACAAGTGCTCTTTAATGCTTCAATAATATTAGCATCAGGGAAATTATCTACTTTTAAATGGATTTGCTCTGGTTTATTTAATAGCGCTATTCTTATTGTGTTTCCTAAATGCTTTTTAAATTTTTCCATTTCCTCTTCATAAAAATCAGGAGTTTTATCACCATAAGCCCACTGTCTGTAGCAATCGTCAAGTCTTGGCATTGAAGAGTTGTCAGCCCACCAGTTAACAGCAGTACTAATTGTCGTCTCTAAGGATTCTCTTTCTAAAAAAGACATTCTTGTTAAACAATTGAAAGCTCTTATGATTGCTTGCAAATCCCCATCAAGATAAATATCTGATGACAAGCATGAAAGATCATTTATTTTTAAAAATGTATTTAAATTTACTAATGGATCATTATTTAATTCTGGCCTTGAATTAGTAATTATAGTAAACCAATCACCATTTCTATAAATGTTTTTAATATTTCCGCTCTCATTGTCTTTATGAAATATGGAAGGCATTAAATTGTTGTTTGGAGCTTTACTATATTGAACAAGCAAATCGTCAGCAAGAAAAAAATGATCATTATTATGTTTTTGATTTTTTGGAAAAACAGTATTAGCTCTATAATCTTGAATAATAAATTCCCCACCTGGTAGAACTGATATTCTATTACTTATTTTTTTACAAAAACCAGTGTGCTTTCCTAAATTAAAATATTTTAACCAAGTTTCAATTATTTCTTTTTTTAAAGGTTCTTTTGTTTTGCGATAAAGATTTGCTAAAACTAAACGTAAGAAATCATTTTCATTATCATAACAAAAAGCAGCATTAAATCTATATTCTGTTATAGCTTCTATTATAAGTTCTATTAATTCTTCTATTTCTTCATTTTCTAGTTTAATATAATTTTTATGAATTTCTTTATAACCATAAATAGCTGATATAAATTTTGAGCTATCGCTTTGACTTTTTGACTCTTTATCCAACTCTTTTATTGTTTCCATAAATTTTTGGAAATCAATAACTCGAGTATTTCCCTCGCGCTCTTGTTTGGAAATTATTCTTTGATTAATAAGTATTCTTTCTATTATAAAATTAGCTACTTTTTCTGCTATTAAAGTATTAGATATTGGTTTGGTCATTGTTCTACCTCCAATTAACGATTTATATGCTAACACTCTATAACAGTATTGTCAAATTAAAAGCAAGTGTTTAGCCCTTGCTTTTATTCTATTCTATCTTCTACTACTATTACTAGTTTATTATTTTCTTTTATTAAAATTATTTTGGCATTAGTATCATATTCATTATCAGTTTTATATTCCCAAGTTAATGTCACCTCGTATGAATCATAACTAGTATTATTTATAGTATAAGTTGATTCTTTAGTATCGGTTATATTAATACTTTTTACTTCTGGTAAATCTTGATTTCTTTGATTATAAGTATTATCTTCTATATATTTATATAGTGTATCTTCTACTTTTAATATATAATTATCTAAAGCTTCGCTATGAATGAATTCTTTACTACCTACATCATATTTATTTAATTTATTATCTAAAGTATACAAATCTATTATATACAATTTAGCTATTGATTTAGCATACTCAGTATAATCTATGGAATCACTACTTAAATTAGTTTTTAAATTATCGAATTCTTCTTTATATAAAGAATTATCTCTATCTTCTAAATAATAATTATAGTCTTTAATAGTGTCTAATATTTTAGTTTCTACTATTTCAACATTTTTATCTGCTATAAATACTTTATACGCAAAAAAAGCCGAATTAAGTAGTATTAACATACCAATAATAAATAATATCCACTTTTTATTCTTCATTTTGTTCCTCCATTATTTTATTTAAATTACTAGCTTCTTTTCTTATTAAATCATGAACAATAATATTATTAGATAAACTTAATATTTGTTCAGTATATTTCTTATGTTCTACTATATAGCTTTCATCTATTATAACATCTTTTAATACTTTGTACTCTCCTTTAGTATCATTAAAGTAAACTTTACTAGTTAAAAAGTTACCATTAGGAAAGACAATAGTATTATCATCTTTTATAGTAAATATATCATTTCCTAAACCAAATTGATATTTAAATCCCATCATATTGGCAAGAGTTGGCATTATATCAATCATACCCATATAATAATCTATTTCGCCTTTATAAGTTTCAGCTTTAGTCCATATTAATAATGGTGTGTTTCTGTTTAGTTGTTGTTCATAATAGTCATAATCATAATAATTAGGATCATCTTCACTTAGTAATTCTCCGGTTTCTTCATTATAATTGTATAGATTATCAAAAGACGATTTTGGTAATCTAGCATCATGGTCACCATAAAATATAAACACAGTATTATCATAATAAGAAGAATTTTTTACATAGTTTATAAATTCTCCTAAAGCTTCATCAGCATAATGAGAACTTTTTATATAATTGCCAGTAATAGGATCATCTTCTAAATGAGTATCTTTTATTAACTCATCATCTCTAATTACATAACTAGTTAAATCAATACTATCAAATTTATCTATATCAGCCCATGGTGAATGGTTAGAAAGAGTTATTATAGTTCCCATATAATTACTATATGTATCTTCTATTGTCTCTAATATTGTTTCACTTTGTTTAAAAAATTCTGTATCAGATAAACCTAGCCCAATTATATTTGGGTCATTTGGATCTTCTGGTACATTGTAGTATTCTTTAGAATAGAATGTGTCATATCCTAAGCTTTTATGAGCTATAGCTCTATTCCACATATTAGCTCTGTTAGCATGCATACTAAAAGTGTAGTAGCCTTGCTCTTTTAGTATTTTGGCTATCGTTTCATAGTAAGTATCAGTATAACTTACAAATACTGTACCGGATAATGCTGGCATTAAAGATGTTTGTAAAGTAAATTCTGTATCAGAACTAGTTCCTACTCCTACTTGCGGATAGAAATGAGTAAAATACAAACTCTCATTTTTTAACTTATTTAAATTAGGGGTTACTTCTTTATTATTGAACTCTAAATCTAATAAAAATGATTGAATACTTTCCATATGAACAAAAATAATATTTTTACCTTCAAATATATTAGTATACTGATTAGCTTCTACAGTAGTATCTTTATTAATATAATAATCTCTAAATTCTTTAGCCGCTTTATCATAACCAAATAATTGGCTTATCTTAGGAGTTAAGCTTTGAATTAAATCGTTAGTTTGATACAAAATTATTCCAAATCTACTAACAATAAATTCTCTATTCCATTGTTTAGCAAGACCGCTTAAATCTTTAGGATGGATTGTAAAAACTGTTAATAAAAGTAAAGCTCCACCTATTATTAAAGTATAGGCCATCATTACTTTCCCTTTTTCAGTTTTACTTACTTCAGAAAAATATTTTTTATGTTTTAAATATTTATTTATAATAATAAAAATAATTGGAATAAAAAGGTATATGAATTGATTAAACTCTAACTTCTCTAATACTGATCCTGTCACTTTTCCTGCTTGAGCCAAAGATGATAATAAACCAAAAGTAGCAAAAGAATAATAAAAAGTATAATAAATGGCATTAACTACATTAGTTATTGTATAAATAAGTAAAGATATAAAAAAGTAAATGAATTGTTTTTCAGGCTTAATTAAATATCCAAAAGCTCCTACTACTAAAATAATTGCTAAGTCAACAATAAATGGTTTATAAGAAAAGATATCCCCCACTGTAAAAAATCTAAGTAAGGTACAACTTATTAAAGATAATATGACATATGATAAAAAAAGTTTATTAGTTAATAAATACTTTTTGATGTTTTTTAAATTAATTTTTCTCTTCATTTAATCACTTCTTACTCGATTATCAGTATACCATATTTTTATCTTTTTAAGCTATTATTATGTTATAATAGCTTTATAGTGAAGGATGATTATATGAAGAAAATTATTGTAATAGTTGGTATATTATTAGTATTATTAATTGGCTTTTATTTTTTTGATTATATAAGAGTTACTAAATATGATAAAGTACCAATAATAGCTATCAAAGAAAAAGATGATGAAAATCAATTTACTGTTTATAAGGCTTTTTTTTATAAAGTGTGGACATGCGATTATAAAGATAAAAGTGGTAACGAAGTATTTGTTGTTGGTAGTTATAATGATTATCCACCAGAATGTAATAAATCAATAAATTTTAATGATGGCAGTTATACTAACCCAAATGGAATTACACTGTATGCTAAAGATTATCAAACAATAGCTTCAGTATACGATGTAGACACAATAAACGCTTGGGATAGTGATGAGGATTTAGAAAATGCTTTATTTATAACTAATGAGTTAGAAAAGAAGTTTTTTGTACTTAAAGAAAATAGTGCTTTTACGTATTTAAACGATATTGTTAATGTAGCTATATTCTTTGATCTAGGTCAAAATGAAGATGGCATATATTTATGGCAGGCAATGACTGGTGATAATTCTTATTATTATTGTGTAAAACTAGATAGTAATAACAAATACTTGTTTTCTAAATATGAAAATGAGACATGTAATGGGGTTTGGAATTATAATGCATTTACTGAAAAGTGGTGTGACTTGGCATTAAAAGAGAAAGACAATAGTACAGTTAGACAATTTGCTGATGCTAACTGTAACAGTTAAGAGGTAGAAAATGATAGTTGTAATTCCTGCTTTAAATCCAGATTTTCACTTAACTAAATTAGTTAAAGAATTAAAAGATAAAACTAAATATAAAATAATAGTGGTAAATGATGGTAGTTCAAGCAATGAAATATTTGATAAATTAAATAAAAGTATTATTGTATTAACTCATAAAGTTAATAAAGGTAAAGGAGCTGCTTTAAAGACAGCTTTAAAATATATTAAGAAAAATTATAGTAATGAAAATGGTGTTGTATTCGCTGATGCTGATGGACAACATGCTGTAAGTGATATTATTAAAATAAGTGATCATTTATTAGAAAATAAACATGCTTTAATTACTGGAAAAAGAAAATTTAGTAATACTGTTCCGATTAAATCTAAAATTGGTAATGGTTTGACTAGATTTATGTTCATGATAACTAGTGGCAAATACATGTATGATACTCAAACTGGTCTTAGAGCTGTTAGCTTAGAAAATATTGATCTATTATTAAAATCTAATGGCGATAGATATGAATATGAAATGAACATGCTTTATGATGTCATTAAAAATAATATTAAAATAATTGAAGTACCAATAAAAACTATATATGAAAACAACAATAGAGCTTCACATTTTCAAACAATTAGAGATTCATTACTAATATATAAAAGTATTTTTAAATTTATGAGTTCATCTTTGTTAGCAGCTTTAATAGATTATGTTTTATTTATTGTTTTATACCCTTTTATAGGAGTTGTAATTGCTAATGTTAGTGCTAGAGTTATAAGTGCTGGAGTTAATTACACAATAAATAAAAGATTGGTCTTTAAACATAAAGATAATCCCGTAAAATCATTAATTATGTACTTCTTGCTAGCATTATTTATTATAGTTTTAAATAGTGCCGTATTATATGTATTTACTAATGTAATAACTATAAAACCAGCTATCGCTAAAATTATTGTTGAAGCTTTAATGTTTATAGTTAGTTATACAGTCCAAAAGAAATTTATCTTTAAAGGAGCAAAATGAAAAACAAAGTATATCTTAAAATTATTTTAGATATTTTAATAGGAGCCATTCTCCTAGGCATCTTTTATTTGATTAATTATACTATTCCTAAAGAATATAAAGCTAAAGAAACTGTTACTAGTAATGTTAATATTATTGCTACTAGTGAAGAAGATAAATATTTTTCCAAAGAAGTAATAATAACGGATGATAGTTATACTAGCAGTAAAATTGCTTTAAATATTTCTAAAATTGATACCATTATTAATGGTCGAAAAGTAGTTTATTATGTGGCGGATATTCGTCTTAAAGATATTAATTCATTACAAACAGTATTTGCGGAAGATAAATTTGGTATTGGCTACACTGAAACAGTTTTAAGTATGGCTACTAGAAGTGATGCTATATTAGCTGTCAATGGAGACTTTTATGGATTATCTAAATCAAGTGTTGTAATTAGAAATGGCTCAATATATAGAGAAAACTTAGATGAATATGATATTTTAGTTTTATATTATGATGGTACAATGGAGACCTATGATCCTAATGATTTTGATATTGAGGAAGTAAAAGCTAAAAGTCCATATCAAGTATGGACATTTGGGCCTTCTTTATTAGATCAAGATGGCAAAGCTTTAACAAGCTTCCCAGGATATAGTAAAATTTTATATGGTAATCCTAGAACTTCTATTGGTTATTATGAAAGTGGGCATTATGCTATTGTGGTCGCTGATGGTAGAACTGATGCTTCAACAGGGCTTAAAATGAAAGAGCTTGCTAAAGTATATGAAGATTTAGGTTGCAAAGTAGCTTATAATTTAGATGGTGGTAAGTCATCAGTAATGACATTTAATGGCAAAGTATTTAATATTCCTGATCATGGTGGTAGAAAAAGTAGTGATACTATAATTATAAAGGAGGTCTAAAATGAAAAAAATTACTAAGATTCTTCCTCATATATCATTTATTTTAGCTTTAGTTTTTATAACTCTATTAATTTTTGATAATTTTAATCCAGCTATGGATTTATTAAACAATACAATATCAGATTATGGATTTTGGACATTTTGTATTGTAACTGCAATAAGCTCATTAATTATAATAATAAAAAATAACAAGGAGTAAAAATGGAGACAATCATAATTGATATTATTGAAAAATTTGGTTACCTAGGAATAGCTTTATTAATAATGATCGAAAATATATTTCCCCCTATTCCTTCAGAGATTATTTTAACTTTTGGAGGATTTGCTACTTCATTTACTAAATTAAGTGTCTTAGGAGTTATATTATCCGCTACTATTGGATCTGTTTTAGGAGCTATAATCCTTTACTTTGTTGGTAGATTATTAAATAAAGAAAGATTGGTAAAAATAGTTAAAGGCAAAACTGGTAAAATATTGAGATTAAAAGTAGAAGATATTGAAAAAGCTGATAAGTGGTTTAGCAAAAGAGGCAAAATAACTGTATTATTTTGTAGATGTATTCCAATTGTTAGAAGTTTAATATCTATTCCAGCTGGTATGGCTAAAATGAAATTTTGGTTATTTCTATTACTAACAACAATAGGCTCTTTAGTATGGAACATAGTATTAACCATTCTTGGTTCTATAGCTGGTGAAAATTGGACGGTTATTGCTAAATTTATTGAAAAATATTCAAATATAACTTTAATATTATTAGTAATTGGTTTTGTAATATTTGTATATTTATTTTATAATAAGAAGAGAAAAGAATAAATTGGAGGTTTATATGAAACCATTATCAAGGAGAATGCTAAAAGATATAGATGCTTACTTTAGAGCTAGTAATTATTTAGCTGTGGGTCAACTATATTTATTAGATAATCCTTTATTAAAAGAAGAATTAAAATTAGAACATGTAAAAAAGAAATTAGTTGGTCATTGGGGAACTGTCCCTGGACAAAATTTCATATATACTCATTTAAATAGAATTATAAATAAATATGATTTAGATATGATTTATGTATCTGGTCCAGGCCATGGTGGAAATGCCCCTGTTAGTCAAACTTATCTTGAAGGATCATATACTAAAATTTATCCTAATATAACTGAAAATATAGAAGGCTTAAAAAAACTATTTAAACAATTTAGTTTCCCTTTTGGAGTATCTAGTCATGCTGCTCCCGAAACTCCAGGTAGTATAAATGAAGGTGGCGAGCTTGGTTATTCTCTTGCTCATTCTTTTGGAGCTGCATTTGATAATAAAGATTTAATTGTTGCTTGTGTTATTGGTGATGGTGAAGCTGAAACTGGTCCATTAGCAACATCATGGCAGGCCAATAAATTTGTTAATCCTAAAAAAGATGGCAGTGTATTACCAATTCTTCATTTAAATGGTTACAAAATAAGTAGTCCAACTATATTTGGCAGAATGAATGATGATGAGCTAACTAGTTTCTTTTATGGTTGCTCTTATGAGCCGCTTTTTGTTGAAGGCGATAATCCAATGATTATGCACCAAAAAATGGCTGAGGCTTTAGATAAATGCATAATTAGACTAAAAAAAATTAAAGAAAAAACTCATAAGGGTAATATAATATGGCCAATGATAATTCTTAGAACTCCTAAAGGATGGACAGGGCCCAAAATAGTTGATAATAAAATAATTGAAAATTCTTTTAGAGCTCATCAAGTTCCACTACAAGTCGATGAAGAACATAAAGACAATTTAATTCTTTTAGAAAAATGGCTAAAAAGCTATAAACCTGAAGAACTATTTGATGAAAATGGCAAATTAGTTGAAAAATTAAACTATTTAAAACCTAAAAAGCCAATGGGATTAAATCCTCATACTAATGGTGGTTTATTATTAAAAGAATTAAATGTTCCTGATTTTAAAAATTATGGTATTCCAGTTGAAAGAGGAAAAACTATTAGTCAAGACATGATGGTTTTAGGAAACTTTGTTAGAGATATTGTTAAAATGAATCCTGATAATTTTAGAATTTTTGGTCCAGATGAAGCATTATCTAATAGATTAAACCATATATTTGAAGTAACTAATAGACAATGGCAAGAGGAAATACTTCCTACTGATGAATTTTTAAATAATGAAGGAAGAGTATTAGACGCTATGCTTTCTGAGCATTTATGTCAAGGATGGTTAGAAGGTTACTTACTAACGGGAAGACACGGATTCTTTCATTGTTATGAAGCATTTATTAGAATAATAGATTCGATGGTTAGTCAACATGCCAAATGGCTAAAAGTAACTAAAGAATTACCATGGCGTAAAGAAATCGCTAGTTTAAATTATGTTTTAACTAGTCATGTATGGCAACAAGATCATAATGGTTATACCCATCAAGATCCTGGGTTCTTAAATCATTTAATTACTAAAAAAGCTGATACTGTAAGAATGTATTTACCTTTTGATACAAACACTCTACTTTCTTGTTTTGATCACTGTATAAAAAGTAAAAACTATATTAATGTTATTATTGCCAGTAAACATCCTAGAGAGCAATGGCTAAGTATGGAAGAAGCCATTATCCATTGTACTAAAGGAATTGATAAGTTTGATTTTGCTTCTAATGATGAAGGCAATCCTGACTTAGTATTAGCTTGTTGTGGAGATACTCCTACTCTTGAAGTATTGGCTGCTACTACAATATTAAGAAAATATATTCCTAGTATTAAAATAAGAGTTATAAATGTTGTTGATTTAATGAAATTACAGCCCGACACCAAACATCCTCATGGCCTTAATGATACTGACTATGATAACCTATTTACCACATCTAAACCTATTATATTTGCTTTTCATGGCTATCCTACTTTAATTCATCAACTTGTATATAATAGAGCTAACAAAAATATCCATGTTCATGGCTATCAAGAAGAAGGAACAATAACAACATCATTTGATATGAGAGTTCAAAATAAATTAGATAGATATAATTTAGTTATTGATGCTTTAAAATATTTACCACAATTTAGTGAAAATGAAAATTTAAAAAATTGGTGTTTAGACAAATTAAATGAACATAATAATTATATAAAAGAAAATGGTATTGATATGCCAGATATTATAAATTTTGATTTCAATAAAGAAATGGATAAAATAAACACAAAATAAAAAGCACTAAGTGCTTTTTATTTTATTTTTTTATAAATATATGTCTTCCAGTATTCCTCATCATCCATTATAAGCTCCTCGACAAATAAAAAATTATCTTTTGAAGCGGTGCTTAATTCGTTTTTCGTGTAACAATAATAATCTCGATTATAAATTTCTTTATTAAATTCTCTTAAACTAGCTTTTTCATCTTTACCACTGCCATCCTTAACTGTGATCATGAAATACCCACCAGTTTTTAAAATAGCTGCTATTCTTTTAAAAACAACTTTTATATCTTGGCCATTAATATGTATAAGTGACGCCAAAGCAATAACACCATCAAACATTCCAAGATAAGTTAAATCATCTCTCATATCACCAATATAGTATAAAATGTTATCGTTCTTATCCTTTGCTATTTTTATACACTCTTCGCTAATATCAATCCCAATAACTTCAGCATTAAGCTTAGCTAATCTTCTGCTTTCATAACCAGAATTACACCCTAAATCTAATATTCTAGGTTTATTAATAAAATATGTTCTAAACTTTTTTAAATATGGGAGCATCATATTATTATTGTCCCATTCTTCATCCCATTTTTGGGCAGAATCATTATAAAAATCTTTTATGTTTTTCATGTTCCCT
This sequence comes from uncultured Muribaculaceae bacterium, assembly GCA_964493665.1. Lineage (GTDB taxonomy): Bacteria > Bacillota_I > Bacilli_A > RF39 > UBA660 > DAOSVX01. Next base: position 2,494 of record CAZBOZ010000011.1, on the reverse strand, counting down.
CCTTTAGTTAACAAATTATGCAAAATTTTACATTTATTGCCATAAAGCTTATATTAAATGTTTTATGCTCTTAATCTATAAATATTTGATTGGTCATAACTGCAATTTAATGTTGACCCAAGTAAAATAAATTCTTCAAATTCTGGATTTAAGCAAATAGAACAAGTGGTTTTTGATATTTTTATTATTCCTCTTACCAAAAAGTTATCAAAATCATCTATGGTATATCTTTCAAAAACAACAACATATTTTGAAAACCCACCATTCTTCTTCACCTCATCCGACAAATTGCAAAGATATTTTATTGCTCTATAATTTATCCCAACGTCATAGGATTTATAATCATAATATTTGTGCATAGCTGCAAAATCAATATTTTCCCATTCTATTTCAGCCGGCTCTTCTTTGTTAAATTCTTTTTTATCAACAAACAAACTGTTAGGATGGCAAATATATAAAACATGATCTTCTGTTATATTAAGCATTTGATGAATTAAGCTTTTTCTATCACGCAAACAATCAATTGGCAAAGTTAAATAATTAAGTTGATTAGAAACTTCTTCAACAGGGGTTGGCAATGGCTTATCCATAGGATATGCCTCTAAAAATGCCTCAAGATTTAAGATTGATGTTAAAGACTGATTTATATCCTTATCTTTAAGATAATGCCATAATAAGTCTGGGTTATAACCCAACGCTAATATATTATTATAAAACTCTTCAATAATTGGTTTATTTTGATCAATAAAAAGTTTACTTTCCCCTGAATCTGTTAATTTAATCTCTGAATCGTTAACATACGAGTCAGTCCAAGCACCGACAATAAATCCCATTAATTCCAAGTCATCAATTAATTCCAATTGTTTTTTACTAAAATTATTTTTTAAACAGCTTTTGTATAACGGTGTAAGCGCCTTGATTTTTTTTAAAACAAAATCATATAAATCTAGCTCTTCAAAACATTTTGATAAAGTTAATCCTTGAGAAAATTCAAGCCTTTTCTCTAGTGGAAAAAAGCTATTTTCTTTTTCAAAAGAAACATTGCTATCCAAAGTAAATTCTGGATTTAAAAAATAGTTTCCATCCTGTTCAGCAATATATTCAGAATTTAATATTATAGAATTTCCTTTTACTTCTAAGTGATAGTTATCTAATAGCCACTCTTTTAAAAGCTCTATGTCTTTTTGGCTTAATTCTTCAAATCTTAAAATCCCTGCTATAACTAATTCTTCAAATCTAACTATTGTTTTTTCCATATCATCAAAACCTCACTAAATAATTAGTATTTATTTTAGCAAATTAAAAATTAGTTATCAATGTTTTTTATAAACTTTAAAAACCAGTTTTTAAATTGCTATAATTTATTTTCTTCTGCCACTTCAAGATTTTCTAATGGTATACTTAATTTATACTCTTTGATTGTTCTTTCCATATTCCATGTTGCCGTGAGCCTTTTTAAAAAATGTTCATTCAAACCATTCTTATCTACATAACTATAAAATCTACCAATATTAATTTTATTACTTTTTACTTCTTCATATAACATTTTTGTTATCTCTGGCTGATTTAAATATATAGAGATAATTTTGTTAAACAAAATTATAGCTGCACTATAAGTTAATTTAGCAGTTCTATTAACAAAGTCTGAAAAAGGTCTTACACAAAATAAATCTCCACAATTAGCCATATCTACTCCAGCATCGTTAGTTGAAAGATATCCCTCTTCACCAGTTAAATCTATAAAGCTTTGATTATTTCCAAATAATTGATCTGGGTGAGGATCACCATTTTTTAATAAAAGCACTACTTTCCCAGTCTTAAAACTGATTCCTAAAAAAAGTTCGTTATCATTTAAAATATCATGGGGGTTGTATTTTGCTTTTGATCTTTGCCCTGTTGCCTTTGCTATTTTATCGAGATCTAGAGCCCCTGCGGCACTAGCAATTTGCTCATATTTTCTTATATATGCATCATCAAAAGCTTCTGATACCTCTTTTGGCATTTCCTGCCACCTAGAAAAACTATTTTTTTGAGCATTAAATAATACGCATTCACCAACTGAATAGTATCCTCCTTCTGGAACCTCTATTTTATATCTTTTTAGTTCATTATTTATTAATACATCAAAATATAAATCCAGTGGTGGTTCCTTATATATCCCATTTTCTAAGTGGTATTCTCCTTTACGAACTATATCAGATACAAATGCGTAATATGTGTCTTGATAATCTCCTGACATAAAAATCATCCCTTACTTCTATATAATTAGAGCATTTTGCATATTATTTTAATAGTAAGTTCTTGAGATAAATTGTTTAGGCTATGTTCCTTATGATCTTGGTTTTCTAAATTAAAAAAAACGAACCATATTAAAATGGTTCGAATAACTTAAATTGGAGCGGATGAGGAGAATCGAACTCCCGTAACCAGCTTGGAAGGCTGGAGCTCTACCACTAAACTACATCCGCATGCAAGATAAATTATATCATAATTT
>CAZBOZ010000010.1:0-34138 GCA_964493665.1 uncultured Muribaculaceae bacterium | reverse complement strand
CTGGAGCTCTACCACTAAACTACATCCGCATGCAAGATAAATTATATCATAATTTGTCTATTTTTCAATTAATTTTTTATAAAAAACTCATTATACCAAACAAGGAAGCAATAAATAGTCCATATTTTTTTATAAGAATACTTGTTTTTGTGATTAGGTTTTATTTCATTATCTAAAAGCTTATTGATCTTTTTATTATTAAATAATTCTTTACTAATATTAGAATTAAATTCTTTTTTAATCAGATTATAAACATCTGTTTCTTTTACCCATTCTCTTAAAGGAACAGGAAAGCCTAGTTTTTTCTTTTTATATGAATCATTTGGTATTACTTTCTTGGCTGCTTCTCTTAAAGCTACTTTAGTAGTTTCTTTTGATACTTTTAAGTCTAAAGGGATAGTTCTAGCGGTATTGAATACTTCAATATCTGTAAATGGCACTCTACCCTCTATTGAATTAGCCATAGTCATTTTATCAGCTTTTTGAAGTATATCTTTGATTAACCAAAAGTTGATATCAATGGATTGCATTTTAATAACATTGCTTTGATTTTTTTGTTCATCATAAACCCACTTTGTAATATCTTTGTTTTTTAAATTATCCTCTTTAAAGTTAACTATTTTTTTTCTTTCTTTTTCACTAAATACTTTATTAACTCCAATATAGTTATCTTCTAATTTTTGGCCTCTTCTAACTAAAAAGTTTATACCTCTTACCTCTGGGAGTAACTTACATACATTTGAAATTAAATGACGAATAAAGAATGGTATCTTATTATAAAACTTATAATCTATTTCTTCTCTATAATAGTTATAACCACCAAAAAATTCATCAGCTCCTTCACCAGATAATACTACTTTAACATCTTTACTAGCTAGTTTAGATACAAAATAAAGAGCTACTGCAGCTGGGTCTGCTAAAGGCTCATCCATATGATACATTATTTTAGGTATTATATTAAAATATTCTTCTTTGGTTATTATTTTGCTAGTATTATTTATATTTAATTTTTTAGCTAAATCTTCAGCATAACTTATTTCGTTATATTTATTTATTTTATACCCTACTGTATATGTTTTATCAGGTCTAGATAAAGCAACTAAATATGATGAATCTATCCCACTTGATAAGAATGATCCTACTTCAACATCAGCAAGCATATGTTTTTCTACTGAATCTTTCATAATATTAGAAATATCTTCTATTACTTTTTCTTTATCTTGATTTTTTTCATTAAAGGTTAGTTTAAAATATCTTTTTATTATTAATTTACCATCTTTATAAACTAAAAAGTGCCCTGGTTCTAGTCTTTTTACGCCTTTAAAGAAAGTATCTTCAGTTGGAGAATAATTAAATGATAAATAAGGCGATAATACTTCTTTATTTAGTTCTTTTTTGAATTTAGGATGATCTAAGAAAGCTTTTATTTCTGATGCAAACATAAAAGTATCATCATTTTTATAATAATAGAATGGCTTTATACCAAAATGATCTCTAGCCCCAAATAGTTCTTTTTTTTCTCTATCCCAAATAACAAAAGCAAACATTCCACGAAGTTTTTCTAACAAACTATAACCATATTCTTCATAACCATGCAGTAATACCTCAGTATCACTAGTTGTTTTAAAATAATGATCTTTGTTTGTTAGTTCTTTTCTTAATTCCTGATAATTATATATTTCACCATTAAAAATGATAACATATCTTTCATTTTCGTTAAACATTGGTTGATTACCAGTACTTAAGTCTATTATGGAAAGTCTTTTATGACCTAAAGCTATATTTTCATCTATAAATGTTCCCTCACCATCAGGCCCACGATGTTCAATTCTTTTCATCATTTTTTTAATTATTTCTTCTTTATTATTTTCTTTATTAATAAATCCTACTATTCCACACATTTTAGTTACCTAACACTTCCTTGTAATAATTTTTAGTCATGAGTAAGCTACTCATGGTAAATTTATTTGATACTTCTTTATTTATGCTACTGACATAATCTTCATCAATAGTTTCATTATCTTTTAAAACAAATTCTTTAGAAGAATTATAATATCTTCCTTTATCAGTTACCCAACTGCGATCAGAAAATACTGCTATTCCTTTAGTATCACTTAATATATCTTTGCCTATTAAAAGTCTTGAGTCATACTCTACTCCAAACAAGTTTAATAAAGTTGGAAGAACATCTACTTGACTTCCTACTTTAGTTATATGCGTTGTTTTAGTAGTTGAATTCCATAAAATAAATGTACTACGATTTACTTCTATGATATTGTCTTTTTCTTCATCTCTATCTGATAGTTCATTAATAACATCAATATCAGGAGTATCAGAAGTACCAGTAGCCATATTATATGGATGATGATCTCCTACTAAAGCTATAACAGTATTTTCTAGTTCTCCAGCTTCAGTTAATCTTGTAATTAATAATTCTAAAGCTTTATCTAGTTCTATTTGAGAAGCTAGATAAGCTTTAGCAGTTTCACTATAATCTAAATCTTTAACTAATGATTTATTTTTATAAGACATAGAATTTCCTGACCAATTATAATGAGTATGACCACTTACCGTAAAATAATAAGTTACAAAAGGCTTATCACTAGATAAAAAATCATCTGTAGTAACATCTATCATAGCTAAATCACTAGGGGGCCATTGTTTGCAATTCATTAAATCTTCTAAACCATTACCACACCCTATATAGTTATTAAACCCTAATTCTGGCATTGTTTTGTTCCTTTTATAATAAGTATAGCTCCAATCATGAAAAGCATAGGTATTATAGTTTAAATCACTAAATGCATTGCCTAAAGCATATGGTAAATATATATTGCCAGTATACCAAGCATTTCTTCCGGCATCAGTTACTAAAGCAGCATTAACCGCTTGATATTCACCACCAGTAGTACTTAAGAATATTGGTGAATAAAAATTATCAAAAACAAACCCTTCATTAGCAAGCTTATATAACGTTGGGGTTATTTCTTTTTTAACGGCTATCTCACTAAATCCTTCGGCTATAATAAATATTAAATTTTTATTAGCATATAAACCTGTATAATCATTCTTTTTAGTAGGAGTTTCATTTTTAAAATAATTATGCATATTTATTAAAGTAGTATTAGTAGTATCTTCAATTAAAGAATCAAAATCAATATTTGATATATTATATTCTACTTTTTTACTATCTTCTATTTCTTTATTTTCTTCAATATAAATTTGTTTGTTTTCAAATCCAAAGATAGTTCTTTTTATATCAAGCCTTATAGTTGTAAGAAGACCTAAGGAATTAGCACTTACAGTAGGATCATTGGTTAAAAAGTACATTTCATAAGGAGAATATTGAATTTTTTTAGTTGGCAGTAATAAAAGAATAGAACTAAAAAAAGTAATAAGCATTAAAATTCCCATTATCAATTTAATTTTTAATTTATCTTTAACAAAATGAATCTTTTTTCTAAAAATGATAAGAACTATTAATGGTATCATTAATAATAATAGTTGAAGCCAAGAATTTTTTAACTGATTAAAAATTATTGTTCTAAAATCCCAAGCCTGATTAGCAAGAGCAATGTTATTTAAAGAAAAAATAGTAGAAAATAAAATATTATATATATAATGAAATGCAAAAGATATTATTAAAATTATTGTAAGAAAGTAAGTTATTATTTTATTTATTTTTTCTTTAAATAAATTGCTTATAATAGCCAGCAAGAAAGCTAATGGTAAAGAAAAAAGAAAAGCATATAAAGTTCCCAGATTAAAGACTTTGTTATAAACAAAGATTTTAAAAATAAATTCCAAGTAGAAAATAATTAATAAATAAAAGAAAAATAATTTTAACTTCATTTGCTTCATATAATCACCATCATTAATATTATACTATAGTATTATTATTTTACTACACTGATAACTCCTGTTTTAGTAAGTTCTTGCTCTTTTTTAAAATTAAAAGCTAGCCCTACTACAAAGATAGTTGCTAATAAATAAACCCATAACATTAAAATAACTATATTAGACAAGCCCGCAAAAACAATATCATAGCGAGCGAAATTACTTATATAATATGAATAAACAGAAGTTGATAAAGCCCATCCCAAGGAAGTAAATATTGATCCTAAATTAACGCTAACGCTAGGAATTTCTTTATCGGGAGCCATAGTATAAAGAATTTTAATAAAGATAAATAAAATAAACCAAGTAAGAGGCCATTTTAAAACCGATACTAATAGTTTGATTGTTTTTAAAAGATTATAATCTACATTATTATTTTCAATTATTTGTAAGATTTTGGCTCCTAATAAAGGAACTAATATCATAAATAATAGTAGTAAAACAATAATAATAGCCATTATTATTGCTTTTATTCTTATCTTTATTTTGTTTTTATTTTTTATGCCATATATAGCATTAGAAGTTAATATTAATGATTTGCAACCATTAGAAGCTATAAAGATACAAGTAATAGTTAGAATTGCAAAGGTTAAGCTAAAAGAAGCATTGCCTAAACTAGGAATAATTAAATCAGCCACTTTACTAGAAAATGTATTAGCAATAAAATTATTAATAATAGTTGTTGGTAAATGTAAAAAAGTAACTCCATAACCTATTAAAGTTATTATAGGAACTACTGATAGCACAAAGAAAAAAGCCAATTGGCCGGGTAAGATTGACATTTCAGGCCTTTTAATTATTTTTAAAAAATGATCACAAAACCCTTTTGCTTTTTTCTTTAATTTCATACGTTTGATTCTCGGCTTTCTTTTTTACTTCTCATATCTAAAGTCGCTTCATTAACTGCATCATCTATTGTCTTTAAATCATCAGTACGCATACTATAACCAATAGCTGCGCCAAATTTATGTGGCAAATTATTAAGTTCTTTATAAAGCTTACGAATGTAGCTTACAACTCTTTTCTCTTCATAGCCAACTAAATAAACTAAGTATTCATTACCATCAGTCCTAATAATATCGCTATTATCTGGTTGAATTTTAATTAAAACATTTGCAGCGGATTTAATCTGCTTATCACCTTCGGCGGTACCAAATGTATCATTTATATATTTAACATTGTTTAAATCAATTACTACAGCCGCTTGAGGATATATAGTGTTTTTGTTCCAATTTTCAATATTATCAGATAAATAATTTCTATTTTTTAAAGAAGTTAAAACATCAATATATTTTGCTCTATCTTCTTTATTGATTTTTATATTAATTTTTATTTTTCTTCTTGATCTTAGAATTAATATTAATATTACAACTCCTAATGTTATAAATGCTAATGAATAAATAGCTACATTAGAAAGTAATATGCCATTTCTTCTAACCTTTAAGAAACTTTCGAAGCCATGATTTTCAGCTTCTTTTGGATCTATGAAACTAATATATTTAGAAAGCAATTTATTTAGCGTAGCGTCACCATTTAGCTTAAATACATATGGACTAGCAACCGTTTTAACATATCTTAAAGAAAATTTTTCTAAACCATGATTAACATAGTAATTAAAAGCTCTATTATCCATAGCAATCAAAACATCTTTGTTTTTTAATTTTAAAAGTTCTAAATCACTAAAATAAATTTTTAAGGTTATGCCCGAAATGTTGTTTAAATAGTAATAAATATTGCTGTTTTCTAAAACATAAACAGTTTTATTTTTTAATGATTCAAAAGAATCTATCGAAATATAATTATCAATAGGAGCAATAACAGCAATTTGAGCATTCATTAATGTTTTTACTTCGCTATATGAACTATTTATATTTTGATAGCTAAAATATAAATCAATACTATTATTTTTTATTGCTTTTGATAAATTACTTGGTTTTTTATAATCAATATATTTAAACTCTACTCCACTAAATTCATTAAACTTCTCAAGATAAAAACTAGCAATTCCACCAAAGTTATCAGATGAAATAGTTTCAAAAGGGACGCTTAATGTTGCTCCATAATTATATACTTTGCTAGTCAATATATCCTGATCTTTCTTTTGAATATCTAAGTTCTCTGCAAATAAATTTAAGTTATTATCATTATAGCTTTCTATAAAGTTACTTTTTAGCCAACTATTAGCATACTTGGTTATTACTGACTTAAATGTATCATTTGCCGGAAAAGACAAAGTATAATAAATAGGGATTTGGCTAAAATGGTATAAAATATAATAATTATTAGCTAAAATTTGATCAATAAACATATTTAGAGAAACTAAAGCATATTTTATTTCATTATTAGACGCTAAATCATCCATTAAAGTAACTCGATTATCATAAGTAGTTAAAGTTAAACCAGGGATATATTCATTTATTTGGTCAGCATCACTATTTAATACAGCTATTTTACTAGAACTTAAAGAATCTAAATTAGTAAAAGTCTCGTCGTTTTTACTTACCAGCACATAATGATCTTGATAGAAAACTTTATCAGTCTTTTCTAATTGATATTTAATTGAAAGGCTTAATCCTTCTGGATCACTACCAAAAGAAAAAGGTACTGGATTTATAGTGAAATCATATTCTTTGGAAAAATCTTCTAAAAATTCAAAATAAACTCCATTACCATCTTTGCCAAAATTATTTATATCATTAACAACAGCAATATTTATTACTGATTTGTTGTTTTTATTTATCCATTCTTTTTCAATAATAGTTAAACGATTAGGATCTTTTAAAGTCATATAAAGGAAAATACCTATAGCAATTAAAAAAGCTACAGTTATTCCTATCCATACAAATTTCCTGCCATTTTTCATAATTATTCCTCACTAATTCTATTATTATTCCAAACAATTATAGAAGAGCCATTATTTTTTGCTCCGCTGATTAAATAACCGTCTTCTGAAGTTTCTTCTAAGCTTATTTGAAAATCATAAGCAAGTAGTTCTTCTTCAGTGAAATTTTCTAAAAACGCTAAAGCTTTGCTTTCAGCCACATCTAATGCAGTCCCTTCTTCAAAAGTTACGTTAAGATAAACAATTTTGCCATAAATATCAATGCTAACTTCTTTAACTTTATCATCTTCTTTTATACTATTGATGATAGTTTCTTTAGCACTAGACGTTATTTTCAAATCAGCTATGTTTGCTAATCTATTACCATATTTATCTTTAGAATTACCAGTATAAAAATATACCAATAACAAAGAGGTTATAACCACTATACAGACTAACACGATACTCATTAAAATAACAAATATACGATTTTCTTTTAAGAACTTTTTCAATCGGTTCACCTCTTTTTTAGTAATTTTAATTATACTACATAATATAGTTATAGGCAATTTATAAACTTAATTTAGCTCTTAGTTTTTCCTCATCCCATACTTCAACATTTAGCTTTATAGCTTTCTCTAATTTACTGCCTGGAGTATCACCAACTATTAGAACATCTGTCTTAGATGTTACCGATTCAGTAACAAAGCCACCACTATTTTCAATTATTTCTTTTAGTTCTTCTCTTTTTATAAATGAAATGGTTCCTGTTATGACAAATCTTTTATTAGTTAAATTTTCATTTTCTACTAAGTCACTACCAATGTAATTAAAATTTAAGCCTAAGTCTCTTAATTTTTCAATTATTTCAATGTTCTTTTCATTATTAAAATAATTATAAATATTATTAGCTAAAACAAGTCCTATATCATATATTGCATTTAATTCTTCTATGTTGGCCTTCATTAAATTATCTAATTTTTTATATTTTTTAGCTAATACTTTAGCAGTTTTAGATCCTATGCCTTCTATTCCTAAAGCAAATAAAAGTTTCTCTAAAGACTTGGTTTTACTATTTTCAATACTTTCTAATAAATTATTAACACTTTTGAATCCAAATCCTTCTAGCTCCATTAATTCTTCTTTTTCATTATCTAAATGGTATATATCTACTATTGATTTTATATATCCCATATTATAAAAATCTTCGATTATTCTTTCTCCTAAGCCTTCTATATTCATTGCTTCACGGCTGGCGAAATGAATAAGAGATTCAATATTTCTCGCTGGGCATTTGGAGTTTAAACAAAAGTAATCCACTTGGCCAGGTTTTTTTTCTAGCTTGGTCCCACATATAGGGCACTTATTAATCATTTTGAAAGGAATTTCGTTGCTTGTCCTTCTTTCTTTAACTGGCCCCAAAACAGCTGGTATAACATCACCAGCTTTTATTATAGATACTATATCACCTATTTTAATGTCTCTATCTAATATATAATCTTCATTATGGAGAGTTGCTCTTCTTACAGTAGAGCCTTGAATTAATACTGGCGATAATACTGCATTAGGAGTTATTTGACCGGTTCTTCCAACTGTAAAAACAATATTTTCTAATTTAGTTAAAATTTCTTCAGCCGGAAATTTATAGGCAACTGCCCACTTAGGATACTTAGCAGTATACCCAAGTTTTCTTTGATTATTAATATCATTAACTTTTATAACAATTCCATCTATGTCATATGGTAAAGATTGGCGATTATCAGCTTGATAATCGATAAAAGATAAAATTTCTTTTATATCATAAACCAATTTATTATTATCATTTATATTAAACCCTAGTTTTTTCATATAGCCTAAAGCCTCAAAATGGGTTTTTAAGCCATAATCCTCTGGATCTGGCAAATGATAAATAAAACAATCTAATTTACGAGAAGCAGTTATTCTTGTATCTAAATTTCTAACACTTCCAGCCGCAGCATTACGAGAATTTTTTAGTAGTTCCAACCCATCTTTGGCTCTTAATTTATTTACCTCTACCAAAGACTTTTTACTCATATATATTTCCCCACGAACCTCAATATCAACTGGTTCATTTAATTTTAAGGGAATGGTTTTTATGGTTTTTACATTTTCGGTAATATCTTCGCCAATGGTCCCATCACCACGAGTCGCTCCTTTAACTAAAAGACCCTTTTCATAGCTAAGTGATATGGATAAACCATCTATTTTAAGCTCACAAACATAAGATGTACTATCTATTTCCTTTTTTATTCTTTTATCAAAATCAATAATTTCTTCTTTACTAAAAACATCTTCTAAACTAAAAAGGGGGATTTTGTGTTTAACCTTGTTAAACTTTTCTAAAATAACATCTCCTACTCTTCTAGTTGGTGAGTCAGTTCTAATATATTCAGGATATTTTGCTTCTAATGTTTTCAACTCTCTCATGGCACTATCCCATTCTTGATTAGAAACACTAGGCTTATCCATAGTATAATATTCATAATTCCAGTTATTTATTTTATTAACAAGCTCATTTATTCTATCTTTAGAATTCATAATATCACCTATTTAATTATATAATATTTGCTTCTTTTATTCCACATTTATCAATTAAAAATGGTTTTTAAAACCATTCTTATTTCCATAAATTGAAAGGATACTCAGTTTTTTTAATTAAACTATTTATTGCTTTCACAACATCTTCTTTATCTTCTTTATAGGTTATTCCATACCACTTAGCATTAGTTTTTAAAACTTTCATAGTACATTTATTTTCTTTAATAAGTTTCTCAATAATAAAAGGTAGTAAAAATTCAGCTTTTTTTAAACTTTCTTCATCTTTAAAAAATTCTAACCACTCCTCTTTTAAATATTTAAATAAATATGGAGTAAAAGCGAAAGCATTCATTGATACCAAATCTGTTGGTTTAATTTCGAAAGAATTTCCGCCAAGTAAAGGCGTAGCAACTAATTTATTATCTGTTTTTTCTACTAAAGACTCTATTATACTAGTTAAATAGTTATCCTTTGACTCACAGACCCCTCTTTTAACTGACCCTTTTTTGGCTAAAGTATTACCAGCTTTATATCCTACCATAGCAAAATCTGACTTTTTAAAATTTGTGCCTTTTAAAAATTTGGAAGCAACTAAAAAAGTATCTCTACCATAAAAATCATCAGCATTTATAACCATAAAATTTTCTTTTACAATATCTTTGGTTACTAAAATAGCTTGCCCTGTTCCCCATGGTTTTTCTCTTTCAAAGTTTACCTTAATGGGTGTATCTTTTATTTCTTGAAAAGCATAAGTAACTTTTATTTTGTCTTCTATTCTTTTGCCGATAGTTTCTCTAAATATCTCATAATTTTCTTTTTTTATTATAAATACTACTTCCTTAAATCCGGCTTTAATAGCGTCATATATTGAATAATCAATAATAAATTCCCCATTAGGACCAATTGGCTCTATTTGTTTTAACCCACCAAATCTAGATCCTAGTCCAGCAGCCATAATAACTAAAACCATTATTTTCCTCCTTTTTTAATGCTTTTATGATTTTTTAATAATTTAACTATTCCATGGCCTTTACTAAAAGCCACTTCTATAAATCGATCATCTATACTAATAATTACACCATTACCATATTTTTCATGGTTGATTATATCTCCTTTTCTAAAATCATTACTTTCTGTATAAAAATCTTCTTTGTGAATTTTTTTGCCTGATTCATTGTTAACATTTTCTTCTATTAAGTTTTCCTCTATTTCATCAATAAATCTACTTGGTGGATTAACCGACTCTTTCCCATAAAGAATTCTTCTTTTAGCGTTAGTTAAATATAAATATTCTTTAGCTCTAGTTATTCCTACATAACAAAGACGTCTTTCTTCTTCTAAACCATCTTTTTCAAAGAAAGAATTGGCATTAGGAAATATTCCCTCTTCCATACCCATTAAAAATACCGCTTTAAACTCTAATCCTTTAGCACTATGAAGAGTCATTAAAGTTATAGCATCATCAACGTTTTGATAATTGCCCATGTCACTTACTAAGCTTATGGTTTCTAAGAAATCATTTAAATTAACACTGCCCGTACTTTGTTCAAATGAAGATGTAATAGATTTAAATTCCATTAAATTTTCTAATCTCAAATCACTTTCTAAAGATTTATCTAGTTCTAATTCATTTTTTATACCAGTTTTTTCTAATATATTATCTATTAACTCTGTAATAGACATATTTAAAACATCTTTTTGAAGTTCTAATATTAATTCTTTAAATTTTAGTTCTTTGCTACTATCTATTACCTCAAAAATAGATGTATCGTGTTCCCTGGCCTTTTCTTCTAAAGAAGAAATTGTTTTTTCACCAATTCCTCTTTTAGGAACATTTATTATCCTTTTTAAACTTATTTCATCAAAAGGATTTAATATTAATTTTAAATAGGAAATCAAATCTTTTATTTCTCTACGATTGTAGAAATAATAACTACCCACTATTTTATATGGGACATTTTTTGCTAAAAATTGCTCTTCTATAATTCTCCCTTGAGCATTAGTTCTATATAATAAAGCAATATCCTTATTATTAAGACCCAGGGATTTTAAATTATTTATTTCTTCCAATACAAGAGTTACTTCATGACGCTCATCATAACTTCTTAAATATTTTATTTTTACGCCTTCATTATTAGTAGTCCAAAGATTTTTTTCTTTCCTTTTCTTATTGTTTTTTATTACTGAATTAGCAGCATTTAAGATAATTTTAGTGCTACGATAATTTTCTTCTAATAAAATTGTTTTTACGTGATCAAAATATTTTTCAAATTTTAAAATATTTTCATAATTAGCGTTACGAAAAGCGTAGATGCTCTGATCGGTGTCACCCACCACAAAAACATTTTGATATTTAGCACCCAATAATTTAGTTAATTCAAATTGAATTTCATTAGTATCTTGGTATTCATCTATTAATATATATTTATATTTTTCTTGGTAATGCTCTAATATATCTTTATTCTCTTTAAAAAGTTTAACTGGTAAATATAAAAGATCATCAAAGTCCAAGGAATTGTTTTTATGAATGATTTTTTCATATTCCTCATATATTCCAATAATCTTTTTTTCAATAGGAGTATTAAAGAAGGAGTTAACAGCAGAAATTGATAAATTTTCATTTTTTATAAAACTGATACGATTTCTAACATAATTAGGAGCAATCATTTTAGGATCTATATTTTTTTCTTTTAAAATTCTTTTAATTATACTTAAAGTATCATCACTATCCAAGATAGTAACATTACTGTTAAATCCTAATAAAGAAGCGTTTTCTCTAATTATACGCATTCCAAAAGAATGAAAAGTACTAATAAATGAAGAATTGTTAGGAATTAAATCCTCTACTCTCGATTTCATTTCTTTAGCAGCTTTATTAGTAAAAGTTATAGCTAAAATATTATAATCTTTTATTCCTTTATCAATTAAATAAGCAATTCTAGTAGTTAATACCTTAGTTTTGCCACTTCCAGCTCCTGCTACTACTAAACATGGGCCACTCATGTGTGTAACGGCTTCTTTTTGCTTACTATTTAAATTATCTAAACTTATCATAAAAACCTCCTTTTTTTATTTTAAAAACCATAGTTTTTTAGGCTATGGCTTAAAGTATTTCAATTATATCGGGATTAGTTTTTAATTTTTCAATTAAATCCTCTCGATCATATTTTTCAAACATTTTAGCAAAAGCATCAACATCCATTAAAAATATTTCTGCATGCCTCTTAAAAATATCTTTATAATTTAATACCCCTAAATCTTTTAAATATTTTATGTTTTCCTCAGCTAAATCTTTGTATTCTTCCAACTTTTCTATCAAAAACATTTTATTCATTGCCTTAAAGTCATTTATTTCTTGTTGATTAAACTCATAATCTAATAAATACATCATGCTGCCATCACCATCCCTTTTTCTTCCCTATCAGTATTTAACTTATTTTTTATTTCATTAATAGCTCCAGGACTTAATTCTGAGTCATAAGCAAGAGCCATAAGCATTAATTCTTCATTAGAATTAGGAAGATTTAAAGAAAGTAATTTTGTTAAGTTTCTAGATACTAATGGTTTTGAAACAGCCTGATCTCCTATTAAATATAAGTAATCTTCAATTTCTAAGGCTCCTTTTAGATCTTCTGATTTTTCTAGTCCTTCCATTAATCCTATTCTAACAATATAGATTTTAGGATCATTTTCATTAATTTCAGTATTTATATTATTTAATCTATCAACAATTTCTGAAGCTCCGGGGAAAAGATTTCTTGCCACTAAATAGCCATTATCTTTTTTTTCTGATAGTTTATAATCACCAAGAACAGTTTCTATTCTTGCTGATTTAATAAAAGCAGAATAATCTTTACCATAAGTTCTTATTGCTTGTTCAAAAGATTCTTTAACATTTTCACTGCTACAAAGTTTTACTACATTACCTATATTTCTGACATTAAAACCATAACTTTTTGCTAGTTTTATCATTTTTTCTATTTCATCTATACTAACCATTGAAAGAGTAGTCTTAAATTTATTTGGATTACCATATAAACCAAGGACCGACCCCAAATATTTAACATTTTGGCCAAAAACAGTTTGTCCTTCTGGAGTTAAAACAAGTGAAGTTTTTTTAGGCTCTATAGAAGATATTTCTTCTTCTGGCTCTTCTCCTAAATTTTCAGCAGCAACTGGCTCTTCATTATCTATTTCAGCAAGCTCACTTATTAGATCATATGGATTACCGGGACTAGCTTCTAAAGCATTTTCTGAGCTTTCAATACCATCATCAAAATTAACAAACCCATCAAGGCTTGGCCCATAATCTTTAAAAGGTTCTTCCTCTTCATCATCAATTGCTTTATCTGTATCATCAACTACAAAGGCATCTGTTGGTAAACCTGCAATTATTGGCGAAACAGATTCTAATTCCATTTCTGGCTCTTCTTCTGGTAATTCCTTTGCTGCCGTGATAACTCTTGAAATTGGAACACCATCAACAAAACGCATATCATTTGAAGAAAATTCTCCAGACAAAATAATATTTGCTGCTAAGTTAATTTCTTCAACCAAAAATATTTTATTGCCATCTTTATCAACTAACTCTGCCAAATATGCTTTTATGTCGCCTTTTTTATAATTATCAGCGTTCTTTATATACTCATTTAATTGTTCACTAATTTTTTCTTGTGTTTTTATTTTATCTTGTAAAGCAGCTATATCTGTGGATAAGCCACCTCTTTGAGCTTCTTGCTCTCTGATTTTTTCTTTGTGGCTTTCTATTAGGTTGCTTTTTGTATCCACAAAAGAGTTTAAAAACCCCTCAATATCGGAGCTTATCGCAGAAAGATCATAATTGCTACCAATTAAGTTTATTATTTCAGCAAATTCTGCTCTAGATAACGATTTTAAGGATTTTTTAAGTTCCGGAGCAATATCTTTAACTTTTGCGAATGTTGCTTCTTCATTAGCAAGTGATGCCCTAAGGCCAGCAATTCCGGATTCTAAAACTTCTAATTGGTCAGTTACTTCAGCCAATTTTCTGCTATATGAAATAGTATAAGGATTCCCTTCCATACTTGTTAAGTCTCTTAAAGAAGATACTATTCTCGCTACTTCATCTGACATTTTCATCTCTCCTAGCCTATATAAAGTATATCATTTTATAATATTTATGTAAATAAAAAGAGCTGATTTTTTTATTATCCTCTCTTAACTTTTTTTAGGTTTTTATTTTTTATAACTTTTACTTTCACTATTCTTACTACATCGTAAACAACAACTCCCATAGCTGGGATTAATGCAGCTAAAATCCATCCACCTTTATAGCCTAAAAACATCTGTATTTTGCCCAATTTAGGAATTGTAAATATTAATTTACCCAATATTTGATCTTCATATACTAATGAAGCATCAGCTATTTTATTATTATCACCTTTAGTTAATAAAGCTGTTCCATCTTCATTTTTTGAAATATCTATAACTCTATGGGTTACAACATAGTTATAACTTTGAGGGCTTTTAGATATGAAGGTAATAATATCATTTACCTTAATTTCATCTATGCTATTTACTTTTTTATCAACGACAACATCATATACATCTATATCCGGATACATACTCTTGCTTATTATATTATAAAAAGTAATAGGTGGGATATTATTGCCCCCTTTGGCCTCATATATTTTTATACTTATAAAATAATAAATTAAAAAAGCACTTATTAATAGCATAATAGCTATCACTAATATAGATAGTGCTCTAAAAAAAGAATCTAAAAAGCTTAATATCTTTTTCATTTTATCTCCTATATTATTCATAATAATTATAACATAATAAACAAAAAACTGTGATTTTGTTTTTATACAATTTTTATTTTTTTAAACATACTGATTTAAATTTTTCGTCAAATCTATCCAATTGATAATCATAAGCTTCAAAAACATTATGCGGTAAATTCCATCGTTCTACGAAATCATCCTTTCCATTAATCACAAAAAACTTAAACAATTCGGGAATATTATTTTTTATTGGAATTAAATCTTCTCTTAAATTTTCTATTTTGTAATCAGCTCCTTGAAATTTTTCCAGCAGCATTCTCTCTTCCTCACTTACAGGTTCTTCTTTTAAAACTCTTCTTATTAAATGGCAATATATATTACGCCCTATTTCACAAAAAAATTCATCCCCCAAATTTTTTTGGAAGTTATCTAAACAAAATGTATAAAGATCAAACGCATATTTTATTGCACGTGCTCTGTCAACATCTTCACCAGTATAAAACCGATACATTTCACGTAGTAATTCTAATATTCCAAGTTTTGAATCACTCTTTGATTGAACTTCTAACATTCGATAATATATTTGTCTCATATCAGCCATATTATTATATTTAGTTAAAGTTATAACATTATCAGGATTACACATTACATCATAATGAATTTTTTCAAAAAGTTCAGTTGGCTTATTAACCTCATCAACCATTATCCCTATTACTGGGATTATTAATCTTTTTATTGATTCTAGTTGGCCAGCACTTCTTAAACTAAACTCTAACTCTTCTATATTTTTGGCGTTTTTTATTTTTTGAAAAAGTGAAAGCTCATTGGCTCTAAGCAGAAGATATTCATAACCTCTAGGTTTAATTTTACCATCAATACAGTCCTTTAAAATTTCAATAGAAGGTCCTAAAATACTATCCAGTTCTAAAAAAGCATACCCATCAGTAATAAGAGTACTTAACACTTGATAATATCCCTTACAATAACTTATTCTCATATCAATAATATTATTGAATATTATATCGATAACATTTTTATTGTAATCTTCTCCCACACCGGCATGAGATTCATCATAGTCAATTTTTCCACCAAAATCAATAAACATCTTATAAAGACTTATTCTTACTAAATCGGCAGTTATTTTTTTACTTTTTAATGGAATCATACTACACCTCTTTTAGCGGAATTTTATCAATTATATATAACTCACATTTAATAAATATTATACCATATTACAAAAAAAGAAATTCCATTATTTAGAACCTCTTTTGTTATTATTTTGGAGGAGCCGACCGGATTTGGACCGGTGATCAGGGTGTTGCAGACCCACGCCTTACCACTTGGCTACGGCTCCATGAAAAGTATTATAACAAAGTGTTATAATTATTTCAATATTATGTAATACTCTTTATCTCTTATATTTAATATGAGTTTTATGCTAGATCCATCCTTTATTTCGCCATCAGTTTCCAATATTACCTTATCAGTTATATTGTTAGGAGTTTTATTTATTGCTGAAGATATATATTCTTTACCGTTATAAGTATATTCAATTTTTAAAAAATTATTAAAGAAATATATATCATTTTTAATATTATCTTTATATGGAATGCTTTCATCTAATGTTAAGCTATAAGTTAAAACAAGTAGCATTTTTTCTTTTTCAGTTTGATATGTAGCATCTACTGTATCAACTGATACTTGACATTCATCATCTATACAAAAATTATAATTATATTTATAGCTTTTGGTTACTTCATAATTAGATATTAACAATTTACTGTCACTTAATACCGAATCTTTTAAATCTAGTTCTTCGTTAAGCTTAACTTCATTTAGTTTGGTAATAGTATTGGTTAATTTAGGTTTTAAAATTACTTGTTTGTAACTAGCAATAATTTCATTATCACGATAACTTAAGGATTCTTGAATTCTTAATGTATATTGATCTTTTATATCTTCATTATTTAATTCATATATGAAGGCATATGTATTATTAGAATTTGCAGCTATTTTTTCACCCGCATAAGGCGTCCCTAAATCAATAAAGTATTCATTTTTATTAGTTGTAGGATATATTATTTTGTTATTTACTAATAATCTAAAATTATCTTTATTGAGTTCTTTTTTTAGAGAAGAGTTATTTTGAATATTAATTAAAACTACTAAATAATTTTTATCTTTCACCAAAATTTCCCCATTAT
This sequence comes from uncultured Muribaculaceae bacterium, assembly GCA_964493665.1. Taxonomy (GTDB): domain Bacteria; phylum Bacillota_I; class Bacilli_A; order RF39; family UBA660; genus DAOSVX01. Next base: position 16,892 of record CAZBOZ010000010.1, on the reverse strand, counting down.
AGGAGAACGGTGTGATAGTAGAATCTAACACTATCATTTTATAATTATTAAGAGCAAAATTTTGGTTTTCTTTATAATTTGCTATATAAGTATCTCGATTTACGTATATAATAGTCCCAACTATTCCACCCAATAACAATATGGTGGCTGTCACAGCAAAAGTATTTTCTAGTAAAAAGTATCCTAATTCTCTTAAAGTCCTTCTTAAAGTCCTCTTTATTTTGTAAGAAGGAACATCAAGAATAAATTCAAATTCTTCATTGTCTTCCGCAGCAATTTGCAAGTCACTAATATCTTTACTAAAATTAAATTTCTTAATATCAAATCCTATGCCTCTAAATGATGCAAATATTAAGAAAAAATACTGTGGCAAAGAAAATAATAAAGAAAGATCTCGATAAATTCTAATCGTTTTGGCGTCTATTACAGTTAACTCAATACCTTGTAAAGCACTAAAGGCTACAGTCAATAAACTAAATAAAAATATATAATAAGTAATGAAAAAAGCATAATATTTTCTCGGTTTATCTTTAAATTTTAAGAGCAAATAAACTATAATAGAAATTAGTAAAGCTAGTACTACTACAATATACATCCAAACATTAATATAATTACTAGCAATATTGCTTTCAGTCAAACGATATCCTGCTTCAATATAGGAATTAAAAAACAAAACTAATTTATTTATTCTATAAGCCAAGAAAATAGTTAATATAGCTAGAATAAAATGAATTAACTTAAAGTGCTTAATCAAAAAAGCATAAGGCTTTTTTAATATCATAATAATTCCTCCTTTTATTTATTTAATACTTCAATGGCTTTTAATAATTGATCATCTTGATTAGAATTAGTAACTTCATAATCAGGTATTATACCAACCTCATCGACACATTCTCCGTTTGGCCTTAACCATCTAGCAATAGTATACTTTAGCATTGATCCATCATCCAAAGTTTCAGCTTGTTGTACTTTACCTTTGCCATAAGATGTTTCACCTACTATAATGGCTCCATAACTGTCTTTTAATGCTCCTGCCAAGACTTCTGATGCCGAAGCTGATTCACCATTTATTAATATGGCTATTTTTAAATTGCTAGATTCATTATTATCATCTTTGTAAGCAGTTATACCATCTTTATCTTCTATTGAATAAATTATTTCGCCTTTTTCTAAAAATATCTTAGCTATATCTTCAGCAATTGTTAAGTATCCACCAGTATTATCTCTAAGGTCAATAATTAAATATTCAGTATCGGTATTTTGTATAACACTCATTTTTTCTCTAATCTGTTTAGAAGTTGTTAAAGAAAAAACATCTATATCTATATAAGCTGTCTTAGAATCTATCTGTTCATATGTCACGGATGGTATTGTTATTTTTTTTACTTCCAAAGTAAAATTCATTTCTTTATTATTTCTTAAAACCGTTATTTTAACCTCTTTATTTGTGCTGGAAGTTATCATTTCTGCAACCATTATAGTTGATTTTGAAGAAACATCTTCATCATTTACTTTTATTATATAATCCCCTGCTTCAATGCCACTGTCATAAGCTGGAGATCCTTCTAAAACTTCAGCAACTAAAATACCGTTATCATTAGTTATTACAACTCCAATTCCTTCATATTCTCCTTTTAAAGAATCAACTAATCCTCTTGACTCTTCTTCAGTTAAATATGTAGTATATGGATCTTGAAGATAATTAAACATCGATAAAATAACATTATTAATTAAATCTTCTTTATTTATTTCTTGATAATAGTTTTCAGTTAAAGACTGATAAGCATTAACAAACTTATTTATATTTTCATCGGTTATGCTTAGATCTTGATATTCATTTGTATATCTTTTACCGATAATAATCCCTGTTGCTAAAGAAACAGTTAAAGCTGTTGCTAAAACTAATATTATTACCTCTTTTAGCTTAAAATAGTATTTATTTTTTTTACTCATTACAACCACCTTAATACAATATACATTGTAGCATAAAAAAACTTTAATTTGAATAACTAAAGTTTATTTTAAGAGGTTATATATTTCTCCAGCATCCTCAGTATATTTTGTTATCTTACCGTTTTCAACTACCATTAAGGTCCCATTTTTAAGTTGTAAATCTGCTTCTTTAGTAGCATTAGGATTAGAGGCTTCTTTGGCTATAAAGTTTTTATTTACTACTTTACTAAGATCTATGTAATACAGTTTTAAATCTTTGTCTAAAGATATATAAGAAGACTGCCAACTATCAAGATAATTAGCTATATCAGTATTAGGATCATAAGCCAATACATAATACATTGTTTCATTTATTGATAAAGCCATTCCAGCTACTATTTCATTATAAGAAGTGGTTGCTGTCTCGTTAGAAGTTTCATCTTTTTTAACAAGTTTTTCTGTTATAAAATAAATTAATCCTAAAAATAAGAGTATTACTAATAAGATTTTAAGAAATTTAGAAACAGGCATTATATCATCATTGTTTTTCATTTTTATCACCTAAAAAGTATTATATTATAAAGATCTAAAAAAGTAAATCTTTATAAAAAAATAACCAAATAATTGGTTATTTTTTGCTAATTACTATATCTATCGTACTAACACTAGATACTAATTGAACTTTTGAATCATCAGTTTTTACTACTACTGGAACCGAATAAGTTCCTGGTTCATACCCAGTTAAATCTACATAAGCAGATATGTTTTGTTCAGTGAAATTATTTAAAACTGATTGAACCCCTTTAGCTATTACTGTAATTGTTGTATCAGATATGGATTTAGCACTAGCTGAATATTCGCTAGAAAGATTTTTAGTTTCAATTTTTACTCCTGTTATTTCTTTGGTTGTTTGAGAGTCTATCGTTACCGATACTGAAGTAGAGCTATCACTAATATATCTTACTCCAGCCGGTTTTACTATTGTTACATTATAAGTTTTATTGGCTTTTAATCCAGTTATATTAATTGAAACAGGAATATATTGAATAGTATCCAAAATTTCTTTATCGCCATAGATGACCACTTTGCTTACACTAGGAGTCATGGTACTAATAGCATAGCCAACTGTTAATTCTCCTTCGGTTATTACTTTAATAGGGACCTCTATTGAATATGATTCTAGTTCAATAGTTGCTGTAACTTTTTCAGGAACTATTTCAACATTATCAATTACCGAACCATTTTCATCATAAGCAACCAAAGGTATTTCTTCTATTTCAAAGCTACCAGTTGTTTTTAATTCTTCATTGTTTAAATCTATTAAAGCTTTAACGGTTGCTACTTTTTCTAAAGTATCTTGTGAGCCTTTTACAACAACTTCATTTCTATTTAGAGTAATACTACTAACACTTAGTTTTGGATCAAGCTTATCTTGATTTAATAAGTCATACGTAATATCTTTTAAAGTACTTATCTTATCCTTTATGATTACTAATACCGAAGATGGATCTAACTTATAATCAAGAGTATCAATTGTCTGTTTATAAGATAATTTTACCTTATGTTCTCCTGCTTCATAATTAGTTAAATCTAAGACTACTTCGTGATTTCCTAATTGTTTAGCTAAATACAAATCGCTTTTACGTCCTATTAAAGTTATATCTACTGTTTCAGGTACTCCTTCAACAACATAAGCTTCTTCATTATAAATAACTTCTACTGTTTGCCCAGTTATTATTTCAGCTTCTGTATCAACTAAACTAATAACTTTTGAATCTACTAGAAAGAATATCGCTACTGCAAATAAAAGGGAAATATAAATTAACATATTAGGTCTATTTAAAACTTTTTCAATAGTACCATTATTATTTTTAAAATATTCATTTATTTTAAATACCAATCTACTAATTGGAGTGACTATTATTTTATCAACAATCTTATAGATAGCTTTGAAAAATTTTCCTACTACTTTTAAAAACTTCTTCATTATTTTTCACCGCCATCTTCATCTTCATCACCATCATAAAACATTTCAGCTTTCGGCTTTAATTCTTCTATTAACATCATTTTAAATTCATCTATAGAAAGATTGTAATTAAGTTCATGATTACAAGCAATACTTATTCTACCAGTTTCTTCTGATACTACCAAAGCAATCGCATCGGTTTCTTCAGCGACTCCTAAAGCTGCTCTATGCCTTGTTCCAAGTCTTTTGCTCATTGATGGGTCTAAACTAGTTCTAAATATCGCACTAGCACAGGTTATTCTATCTCCCTGAATTATTACTCCTCCATCATGTAAGGCATTGTTTGGAAAAAATATTGATTGTAAAAGTTCGGCACTTAAATCCGCATATATTTTAGTTGCTCCATCGATGTATTCTTGTAATGACATATCTCTTTCAATAATTATTAAAGCTCCAATACGATTTTTCCTAAAGTATTCAATAGCTTCCATTATTTCGTAGACAACTCTTTCTCTTTCATCAACGGTAAGAATTTTATGTCTTCCTAATAATTGACTTCTTCCTAATGATTCTAAAACACTTCTAATTTCTGGTTGAAATATTATTATTAAAGCTAGCGGCCCCCACATAATTATATATTCTAATAAAAGCCCTATAGTATATAGATTTAATAAATTACTAACCACTTTTATTAAAACCACTATAATTATGCCCTTAAATATAAGAACCATTTTAATATTGTTTTTTAAGTTTTTAAGAATATAATAAAACATTATCCATACAAGCGATATATCAATTATTTTTGTAATTACATTTATTATCGTTGTAATTGTCATTAAATTCACTTCCGTTCCTGTATTATTAATTATAACAAAGAAAAATGCTATTTACTAGTATTTTAAAAAAATAAAATAGTCGTACTTTACGACTATTTTTCATCTACTTCAAAACTATCTTCAGAAGCATCTGCTTCCTTTATAATTGGCTCATCATATGTTGCTTCAGACTCTTTTTTAGCTTCTTCTTTAGGATTTTCTTTTTGGTCTTCCTTAGGTTCCTCTTTAACTTCTTCTTTTTTCTTGTTTTTTGGTTTCATAGCATCACCAAGAGCGACATTTTCCATCTCGCTAACACTTTCCTTGGTTAGTTCCTCTTTTGATTTTTCTTTTTTAGCTTTTACTGGAACTACCATTTCCCCACTAGCAATTTTCTTTTTGTTTTTTACATCTACTAAGTATCCAATTAAAGCAAAAACCAAAACTACAACTCCCACTAAGAACCAAACATAATTAGCAACTAGAAACGCAATAACACTTTCCATATTTTCCTCCTTTTTAATTAATGGTTGGAGTTTGTCCACTAGGTTGTATTTGAACAAACGTATTACCATCATTTACTTTTAATACTTGACCATTTTCATCTTTATATATTGTTTTAGAACTTCGACTAGATTTTGACCAGGTTATTTTTACAGCTTTACCTTCAGTAATGTAATAGCCATCTCCGGTTCCTATATTGCCCAAATTTATTCGACCCTTTGGATCTCCAGCTATTAATGTAACATCTATATTATTTAAAATTATTATGTTTTTAACTTTTAATTGTTCTCCAGTTAAATAATCTTTATGCTTAATTCCATTATGGCTTCTTAAATAAACTTTGTTTTCAGCATCATATTTGTATGTTACTTTGGTACTACTTGAATATTTGATGGATATACTATTAGCATCCTTAACACTATTATAACCGCTTAAATCAACTGAATCAACACTATAATTTAAAACTTGATAATTTTCGCTAGTTAATCTGTATCCTTTAGCTTTAGCAGCCTTTTCCATTTTAGCACTATTAGTATAAGAATTATGAGGTGATACCTTAGTTTTTTCTCGCCAGAACATACTAGAAGGATTAAATAAACCATTTAAATTTTGGATTTTTAATGTAGTAATATCACTTTGAGCTTGAGGACTCCATCCATGATGAACAAATATAGCATCATTTTCTAAAGCATAATCCAGAAAATAATGCCTGACACTTCTAACAGGCCCTATCATACTTAGATCTGCATCTTTAAATAAAGCTAAGAGTCTAGTAAGCCCTGCTTCAACTGTTATTTCATATACTAAATAAGCTGATTGCAAACCACTTTGAGGTCTGGCACCAGAAACATTATCAATCATAACAGCATAAGGCCTAGCATTAGATGTTGTATCAATTATTTGGTATTCACTTACTTCTTCTTCAATAGTTTCTTCTTCAATGGTAGTTTCTTCCTCATTGTTTTCAGTTTTTTCTTCTACTTTTTTCTTGCTGTCAAACTTTATTATACCTTTGTCATAGGCAATATAAAATAATCCACATATCACTAAAACTGCTGCTATTGTTGATAATATGCTTATTATTTTTTTCTTCTTGCTCAAAATTGCACCTACTCTCACTGCTATTATCATAATAGCACTATAAAAATACATCAGCAACTTAAAAGTGAGCACATTGACATATATAGATATATATGGTAGTATAATCCGCGTAAAAGAGCGAACAATAAACCAAGTAAAAGTTGACATTTTTAATCATTTGTGATAGAATAGCGAGCATTAATTCACAAAAGGGGGAATTAAGAATGAAAAAGGTTATAAGCGTAAAAAGAGCTGGCTTAAAATTATTAGTTTTAGCAATGGTTGGAGCAGAATTGTTATTTGCTGCTTGCGGTAAAAAAGAAACCGCTGTAAGTATGCCAAGTAATACTCCTACTATAGAAGTGCCTAAGGAAACTATGGCTCCTTCTGCAACTCCTGTTGTAGAGGAAAAGGCAGTTGAAGTTGTTGAAACTCCAATTGTAGATTCTGAAGCTTTGGAAAGCGAAATCATTGAAAAACAGTCTAAGGAATACTACACAAGATTAACTTCTACTGAATCTAACTCATATGTATATCCATATACATATGAAGATGTTTACAATTTAGTTAAAATTGCTCATGGCCAATTAGAATATTTAAGATATTTACAATCAACAAGCGATCAAATAACTGATGCTGATATTGAAAATTTCAACAATTTGGATGATGAAAGTCAAAACATTATAATGGGAGAACTATACAATAGATTGGTTTTAGCTTTAATAGGACATACAAACACAGTTATACAAACAGGACTAGACATTGTATTTGAAGGTGTAGAAACCAAAATAAATAATCCTGAAAGTTATAAAATATTTTTAAAGGCTGATGACACTTATGCTAAAGGAGCTGAAACCTTAAAATTACTCGAAGATACAGCTCAAAAAGTATATGATTCACTTGGTTCTGATTGGGATACATTTGAAGCTAATGCTCAAGCTTATCAAAGCTTAGTTGTGGCTTTATTTCCTGAAGCAGCTAATGTTTGGAACAATCAACATTTAACTGAATTTTCTAGAATTAATAATGGTATGAAACCATATTTAGTAGTTGAATCTTTAGGAACTCTAGCAGTTATATTTGCTAGATCTCAAAATGAAGGTAAAGTAATAACAACTGGAGAAAATCCTTGTTTTACAACTGAAAGTTTAATTGCTGATTTAACTGAAGAAAATTATACAGTAACTGCTGAAGATATAGAAGCAGCAAGAGAAGAAGGAATACCTATTACTTGTGAAATTGGTCAAAGAATAAATAAGTACGCATTAAGAATCTCAACAAAACTTTACAATGATATGAGAAATCGTTTTGGCGAAAAATTTTCAAAAGAAATGAATAATGCAGTTTTAAGTTATACACCAAATCCACAATCTTAATATTGAAGGGGGAATTGAAATGTACGAAGAAAGAAAACATACATTTGATTGGAAAGGTTTTTTACTTAAATTAATAATATTATTACTATTTGTATTTGTAGTATATCAATTATTTACTGGTGTAAAAACTAACACCTTATACGATCAAATATATAATGATAATTTAACAACTATGAAAGAAGCAGCAAAGAGTTATTATACAACTGATAGATTGCCAAAAAATATTGGTGAATCAGAAACTATGACTCTTCAAGATATGCTAAATGATAAATTATTAGTTGATTTTGTTGATAAAGATGGTAAGTCTTGTGATACTTTTGGCAGTTATGTTACTGTAACTAAAGTAGAAGACGACAAATATACACTAAAAGTTCAATTAGCTTGTGGCGATCATATTGATTATGTTCTTGATACAATTGGTTGTTATAATGTTTGTACAACTGGTTGTGAAAAAGAACAAATAACTGAATATGAGTTTAAAAAGGCAATAACTACTACTACTCAAGTAAAAGGATGTAAGAATGGCTATAAATTAAGCGGTAGCTCTTGTTATAAAACCATAAAAAGTGATTATGTTAAAGCTAAAAAAGAGTATTACGATGATAAAACTATTGTAGTTGATGCTAAGATTAGTAATGGTAGCTCTTATAAAGTATATGCTGACAAATTAGTTGGCTCTCTAAAAGAATATGCAGATAATATTGAAATTAAAGGTGAAACATCTATAGAATGTGCTGATAGCTCATATACATTAAGTAATGATAAAACAACATGTACAAAAGATGTTGAAACTATCGTTGAGGTTCCTAAAACATGTGTTTATATAATAACTGGCTATGATACAGTATTCACATGTACTGGCTGTGTAACTGTTAAACTTGTTCCTATATATTCACAAAGATGTACGGGCGGTGGAACAACTACTGCTATTGAAACTTTAACAGCTATACCAGTTATAATAACTGAACCTTCTACTTATAGTTGTCCAGAAGGATATACTGAAGAAGGAGATAATACTTTAGCCAGTCTAAAATGTTATATAGAAGTTCCTACTTATAGTTGCCCTACAGGGTTTACCAAAGAAGGTAGCGGTTCTAACTTAACTTGTTATAAAGTTGTTGAAGGAACTAATACTGAATATTGTTCAGACTTTGGTGCTACTTTAAAAGATCATAAATGTTATAAAACAGTTGATGGTGGGTTTAAAGGCTATGTTTGTCCTAAAGGATATATCCTAGATGGATCTAAATGTTATAAGAAAAGCACTGATAAAATATCTACTATAATGGTTAACAAAACTACAACTACTTATGAATATAAATGGAGTACTGAAACCGAAATGGCTGGATGGACTAGAACTGGAAAGACTAGATTAGTTGATGAATCAACAATTAATGATGAGGATTCAAAAGAAGCAATAAATGAAATAAAAGAAAATAGCGATAAAGAAGTTACAGAAAGAATTAATAATGTTACTGCTAATAGTAAAATTGATAAAACTGATATTTTATACATTACTATAGCAGGAGTAATAGTAATAGGTTTTATTTATTTATTCGTTATGTTCTTATCATCAAGAAGATCAAATAAAAACATGTAATAAAAAAGATTCGAAATATTCGAATCTTTTTTTATTTAACTATCTCTAAATCATTAGATTTTAAGTAACTTATGAAATCTTCTTTAAATGTATCCAAATCTTTTTGATCTAAAGTCTTATCCTCTGATACTAAGGTATATCTAATTGTGTATCTTATTTCGCTTTCACTATTATATTTATCTATTAGTTTATAGCTTTTTATAAGAAGATTCTTATAATTATCAAGAATATTTTTTAATTTAAAGTATTTATCAGTATTTTTCATTATAATACTATAATCTAATAATACTTCAGGGTATTTACTAACATTAGTATATAGAATGTTTTCTTTCTCTAAATTAGCGAATATGTCTAAATTAATTTCACCGGCTACAAAGCATTTCTTTTTGGCTATTTTAGAAGCGTAGTTATTATTTAATACTTTAATCCGACCAATAGATAAATCTTCTATAAAAATTTCACAAGATAAATCTTTATCATATATAGAATCCAATTTTAGTTTTTTAAATGTTACTGTTTTATTTTTAAATATTTTAGATATATTATTAACTATTTCTCTAGCTAAAGCATATAAATCTTCTATTTTATTTATATTATCACTTAATACATATGATAAAACTTGATTATTTTTATTATTACTTATTATTGTTCCTATTTCAAATAAGAAAACTTTTTCATAATTCTTTAAATTAGTTCCAGCCACTTCTAATAAGCTTAAAGACATATCATCTCTTAAAATATTATCTTCTTTTTTGCCAAGTAATTTAACATTATCTTTTTCTATATTTAGTTTGTTTAAAAATGATGTTTTATACCATAAATATGTATGTACTTCATTCATATTATATTTAGTGGCAAGCAATCTTTTTATATCATAATATAGCTTATAATTAGTCTTTATTTCATCAAATGTTAGATTTACTTTTAATGGCTCTTTATTAATGTTTTCATAACCATATATTCTAGCGATCTCTTCAATTAAATCTGCTTCTAAAGAAATATCTTTAGTAGCTCTATATGTTGGCACTGTGACTTCAAATTCATTTTTTAACACTTTCACTTTAAAGCTTAGAGATTCTAAAATATTTTTAACCATTTGATCAGATAAATTAACATTTATATTTTTAACCAAACATTCTTTTGTTAATTTTATTTTTATTTCTTTTAATAGCTTAGGATATATATCAGTTACTTTAGACTCAAAAATTATATCATTATCTATATTTTTTAATAAATGCAAATATCTTTTCGTGGCTAACATAGTCATATTTGGATCTAATGATTTTTCATAATGAGCGCTAGCATCAGTACGTAGTCCTAACCTTATAGATGTTTTTCTAATTGTATAAGCGTCAAAGTTAGCACTTTCTAATATAAATGTTTTTGTATCATCTTCTATTTCAGTTTCTAATCCACCCATTATTCCCGCAATAGCAAAATATTTATTATTTTTCTTAATCATTAAGTCTTCATTTGACAAAGTTCTTTCTGTACCATCTAAAGTAGTAAATTTATCATTATTATTAGCAAGCCCTACTTCAATACTCTCTACTTTTCTAGCATCAAAAGCATGCATTGGTTGACCTAGTTCTAGCATTAAATAATTAGTTAAATCAACTAATAAAGAGATGCTTCTAGAGCCAGTATAATATAATGCTGTTTGAATATCAAAAGGGCTTACTTTTTTAGTTACGTTACCAACTTTAATACTGGTATATCTTGGGCATAAATTTTGATTATGAACAACGATATCCAGCTTTTTTCCTTCTTTTGGAAGATCCAAAACTGGTAGTTCTAACAAAATATTACCAGTTATAGCAGCTATTTCTCTAGCTATTCCATAATGCCCCCATAAATCTGGACGATTAGTTAGTGATTTATTATCTATTTCCACTATTATATCTTTTATTGGTATATAATCAAAAATACTTTTACCAACTATATAATCATCTGGTAATTCTAATATTCCTTCATGATCATCACTTATACCTAATTCTTTAGGACTACAAAGCATTCCAGAAGATAATACTCCAGCTATTTCTTTAGGCTCGATAGTTATTCCTGAAACCATCCCACCAACTTTTACAATTGGCACTTTTAATCCTTTTCTAACATTAGGAGCTCCACATAAAATATCAACTATTTTTTCGCCATTATCAACTTTTAAAACATGATATTTTTCTTTTTTGGGATGAGGATTACATTCAACTATTTCAGCTACTACAACATCTTTAACATCTTCTCCTTTTACTTCGACACCTTCGACTTCAGCTGTTCTAATAGTAAACGTATCCCATATTTTTAAGAAATCTATTTTATCACCATTATCAATATATTTTTTTAATACATTACAAGATATTTTCATAGTTCACCTCTACTCTATATTAAACTCTGATATTTTTCTAATATCACCAGAATTTAATACTCTTATATCATCTATTTTATATTTCATCATGGCCAATCTTGTTAAGCCAAGGCCAAAAGCAAAACCATTATACTTTTTAGTATCTATATTGCTCATTTCCAACACTTTAGGATGAACCATTCCACATGGGCATAGTTCTATCCAACCACTGCCTTTACAAGTAGGACATCCTTTACCACCACATATTAAGCAAGAACAATCAAGTTCAAAACCTGGTTCTACGAAAGGAAAGAATCCTGGGCGAAGCCTCACTGAAACATCTTGTTTAAATACTGCTCTTAATAGTCCTTCCATAACGTATATTAAATTGCCTATTGAAACATTTTCATCTATAACCATTCCTTCTAGTTGAAAGAAAGTGTTTTCATGAGAGTGATCAACATCTTCATTCCTAAAGCATCTACCAGGAGCACATATTCTAAGTGGAGCCCCATATTCTTGCATTGCTCTTACTTGATTAGGAGATGTATGAGTTCTAAGAAGCATATCATTGTCTAAATAATATGTGTCTTGCATATCTCTAGCTGGATGATTTAACGGAATATTTAAAGCTTCAAAGTTATAGTAATCGCTTTCCATCTCAAAACCATCCATAACTATAAAGCCCATACTTTTTAATATGTCAGTTACTTCTTTAGCAACTATAGTTACCGGGTGAAGAGATCCTAAATCTTCATTTATAGGAAGCGTATCATCAAAAGACACTTCACTATTATTATTTAATTCTTCTAAACGGCGAATTATTTTTTCTTCCATATCTTTTTTAATTCCATTTAAAACACTACCAAATTCTTTTCTTTCTTCATTAGATAAGTTCTTTAAATTAGATATCAATTCAAATAAATCACTTTTTTTACCCAAATATTTAGCTTTTATATTAAATACATCAGCTTCTTTATTCGCTTTCCTTATTTCATCAACAAATTCATTGACAATATTTTTAAGCTTGTCTTTCATAAAAATCCCTCCATTAAAAAAATCCTTTAAATTGGGACGAATTTAATTCCGCGGTACCACCCAAATTCAAGGAATTCTTGCTCTTAATATAAATAACGCTTTAAATGCGAGATATAACTCCAACAAGTGAATTTCATTAATTTTTTTATCTAAAGATAATTACAGCTACATATCTTTTCTCTTATAAGAATAAAAATTAATTACTTAAATTGTTTTCTTCATTACACTGAATATAGTATAACATAAAAATTAAAAAAAGAAAGATTAACTTTCTTTTAATAATTTTCTCCTTTTAATTCTTGAAAGCTTTGAGGATGCTTACATAAAGGACATACTAAAGGAGCTTCTTTACCAATATATATATGCCCACAATTACGGCATACCCAAACAACATCTTCACCACGTTTAAACACCAAGTTTTCATTTATGTTAGCTAATAATTTCAAATATCTTTCTTCATGACTTTTTTCTACTTCGCCAGCGTCTGTAAATAATTTAGCTAACTCTTCGAATCCTTCAGCTTTAGCTACTTCAGCAAATTCTTTATACATGGTTGTCCATTCATATTTTTCGCCGTTAGCAGCATCTTGTAGATTAACTAAAGTATTTGGTACATCATTGTTGTGAAGAGCTTTAAACCATAATTTAGCGTGTTCTTTTTCATTATTAGCTGTTTCCTCAAAAATAGCTGCAATTTGCTCATAGCCATCTTTTCTGGCTTTTGAAGCATAATAAGTATATTTATTTCTAGCTTGGCTTTCGCCAGCGAATGCAGCCATTAAATTAGCTTCTGTTTTGCTTCCTTTTAATTCCATACTATTCACCATCCTTTGGCTCAAATAAAGGCAATACTTTGTTTAATAATTCGGGATCATCTACTTCTTCTAAATAAGTCCCTCCTTCAAATAAAACTTCTCTAGCTATTTGAAACTTATTGTTTAAGTCACTTTCATCTTCTAAAACTCCAGCAAGGAGATAAAATTTATTGTTCTCATACATTTTTTCTTCTGTAACTATATATTTTTGGCCATCATCTAATGTAATTAATTGATTTTTTCCGACTTTCATATTCTTTTAATCCCTCCTACTAGAGATTCCATGTAACCAATATAAGCTTTAGTAATTATATCACCATTAATTCCAACATTTCTAATGTTAGTTACTCTTGGAGCAGGTATTATAGGATTATCACTATTTAATAACCCCTCTCTTTCCATAACTGAGGCTGGGTTAATTTCTTCGTTGTTAATAAAAGTTGGTTTTTCTACAGGAACAGCAGGGCCACCACTATTTAATAAGCCTTCACTCTCTATAACTGAGGCTGGTAGTGGATGAGCTGTTTCTACAGGTTCTGGTGCTTTTAAAGAAGAATTCTCATTTGGTTCTCGTACTATAGGACTAGCAACTGCTATTGGTTCAATTGGCATTTCCTCTTCAGGGGGATTTTCTTTTAATTTTTTAGGAACTTCTGCTATGCCCTGTGAGTTATAATCAGGCAAGTCTGTTATTTTAATTTCTTCTATTACTGGAAGCATTGTTGGATTATTATCCAAACCTAATGCATTGGGATCAACATTTTTTAAATCCAATTCCCTTGGTGCTTCATTTATAGGATATGTTTCTCCAGCAAATTGACCTAAGAAATCATCTTCTGGAGTAGTAGAAATTTCTGGCTCTTTTTCATCAAGTGATGAATATGCTCCTCTTAGCAGAGCCACCGTAATTTCTATTTCATCTAGAGGTGTTGCAAATTTACTGCTGCTTTCTAATTTTGATAAATTAATTCTTGCTTGGGATTCCATAAAGCTTGTTGAACATTGTTTAATAGCATTTTCTTTACTATAGCTAACTGAATCTTCTAAAGATTTAAAAATCTTTCTTTCTGTTTCTTCTAAACCAGCAATTATTCCATCAATCTTATTAATATTAGCCCTAATACTAGGAAGCTTGGTAAATTCTTTTTCAAACAGTTTCATTTCTTCAGCCAATTGAGCTCTAACTATTTTTGCTTTATTTGTTAATTCCATATAATACACTATGCCTGCTACCATTTTAGAAATAAGCATAGTATTGTTTATAGCATTTTGTTGAAGACTTAAGACACTATTTTCATAAAATGATATCTGATCTTTTAAGGCTCCTGCGGTTTTTTCTAGTGGAGAAGCAACTAATCCAATTTTTGGAGTAGCATTAAAATCAAAAGGCACATCTCCAGCAAGGATTCTTAATGTATTCATTTCTTTAGATATTTCATCCTCTGTGGCTCCATCTTTTACTAGTCTAATAAGTTTTTCTGCTAAACTAGTCGGATCTTTTTTTAATGTGTCCATCTTTTCCTTTAACCCATCAATAATTGATTCCATCTCTGCTTCAGCTGTTTCGGCAATAATTTTTTCAACACTAACAATTCTGCTTTCTCTTGCTGTTTCAGTTAATTTAGCTACAGATTGTTTAATCATTTTTCTTTCAGCACTTAATTCTGCTTTAGCAATTAATAAAGTTGCTAATTTTTCAGCATAATTTTTTAAATCATCTTCAACGCTTGCCATTTCTTTGGCTTTTGTAGTTATTTCATTATTTAATGGTGCTTGAAATTCTTCGGTAAGATTGATAACTGATTCTCTTAGCTTTTTAACATCTGCTTTTAAAGCCTCTGCTTCTTCTAAAGCTTTTAATTGTAAAAAACTAAAGCTTTCAATAGCATTGTTAGTTTCAGTTTCTTCCTTAGCTATTAAATCTGATTTAGATTTAAGCGAAGTTAAAATAGCTCCAATGTTTTCAGCTCTTGCCTCGTTACGTTCCTTGGCATTAGCATCTTCATAGGTTTGGCCTTTTTCTTTTTCTCTAAAAGCTCTTAAACTAGTCAATCTCGAGTCGCAGTCTAATTTAATTTTTTTTAATTGTTCCTTGCGAAAATCAGCTGTTAATTTGTTGGTTGCTTTTTCTAGTAATTCTTGTATTATTTTTAGCATTCTATCTGAGTTTCTCAAAAGTACCACATCCTTATTCTTATTCATTATCATTTTAGCATACAAAAGCCTATAAAGTAAATATTAAACATAAAAAAAGAATTAGTTTAAACTAATTCTAATCTTACTTCTAAAGCATCATCGCCAATACGTTCTTTTATTTTAATTATTCTTGTATAGCCACCATCTCTATCTTTATATTTTGGAGCTATTTCATCAAATAGTTTTTTTACTAAAGTTGAATCATTATGGAGAAAAGCTAAAGCTTTTCTTCTGGCTACTAATGAACCATCTTTGCCATAAGTAACCATTCTATCAACAAATTTTCTTACTTCTTTAGCTCTTGCTTCAGTAGTAACCACATGACCAGTTATTAAAACGTCTTTGGTTAAAGAGGCTAAAATACTTCTTCTCTTACGAGTTTCTCTCCCTAATTTACGATACATTTTTTATCCTCCTTAATCTTTAAATTCTAAGCCTATTTCATGAACTTTATCAATTACTTCTTTCAATGACTTTTTGCCTAAATTACGTATTTTTGTTACTTCGGCTTCTTTTTTATTAACTAAATCTTGAATTGTATGAACACCAGCTCTTTTTAAACAATTGTAAGCACGAACTGAGAATTCTATTTCTTCAATTGGTGTCTCTAATGTTTTAGTTATACCATCAACTTGTTTTTCAGTCATTAAATCTTCTTGATTACTAATTTCATTTAAGTCTGCTACTATATTTAAATGTTCAATCATTATTTTTGCTGCTAAAGCCATAGCTTCTTCTGGGGAAATTGAACCATTTGTATAAACATCCATTACTAGTTTATCATAGTTTTCATCCTGGCCTACACGAGTATTTTCAGTTTCACAACTAACTCTTTCGATAGGTGAATATAATGAGTCAATAGCTATTACTCCAACCTTAGACTCTCCTAGTAGCCTTTGGTTTTCCTTAGCATCAACATAGCCTCTACCCTTATTAACAGTCATTTCCATTGTTAATGATCCACCTTTAGCAATATTAGCTATTACTAAATCAGGATTGACTATTTCAATATCAGCATCTTTTTCAATATCTTTAGCAAGTACTGGGCCTTCTTTTGATACCGATAGTCTTAAAATCTTTTCTCCTTCAGCATGTTTTTTTATTACAACGCTTTTTAGAGCTAAAACAATACTAGTAACGTCTTCTTTAACTCCGTCAATTTTTTGGAATTCATGTAAAACTCCATCAATTTTTGAATCTTCTAAATGCGTGGAAATACTCTCATA
>CAZBOZ010000009.1:0-37195 GCA_964493665.1 uncultured Muribaculaceae bacterium | reverse complement strand
CATACTAATGTAACTCATAAAATTGGTGAAACTCATGATGGAGCAAGCCAAATGGACTGGATGGATCAAGAAAAAGAAAGAGGTATTACAATCACTAGTGCGGCTACAACAGCTCACTGGAAAGGATACCGTTTTAATATAATTGATACTCCAGGACATGTAGACTTTACTATTGAAGTTCAAAGGAGCTTAAGAGTGCTAGATGGCGCTTTAACTGTTTTGGATGCTCAAAGAGGTGTAGAGCCACAAACTGAAACTGTATGGCGTCAAGCTACAGAGTTTAAAGTTCCAAGATTAATATTTGCTAACAAAATGGATATTGTTGGAGCTAATTATGCTTTTTGTCTTGAATCAATTAAGAAAAGATTAGGAGTTTTAGCAAAAGCTGTAGCATGGCCTATTGGAGCAGAGGATAACTATTGTGGATTAATTGATATCATTGAAAGAAAAGCTTATAAGTATAATGGAGAAGAGCACGAAAATCCAGAAGAAATTGATATCCCTGCTGATTTAAAAGATTTAATTGAAGAAAAAAGAGCAGAATTAATTGAAGCAGTTGCTGATTTTGATGATGAACTTATGATGGCTTACTTAGAAGGTAGCGAAATAACTACTGCTATGATAAAAAAAGCTATTAGAAAAGGAACTCTTGAAGTTAAGTTTTTCCCAGTAATGTGTGGAAGTGCTAAAACTAATATGGGAGTTAAATTTGCTTTAGACGCTTCAATTGATTATTTGCCAAGTCCAGCTGACGTTGAAGCTATTACTTGTATAGACAAAAATGGCAACGAAGTTTTAAGACATCCGAATGATAATGAAGAGTTTACAGCATTAGCATTTAAAATAATGACTGATCCATTTGTTGGAAAACTTACTTTCTTTAGAGTTTATTCTGGAGTATTAAAAAGTGGTTCATATATTATGAATTCAACAAAGGGAGAAAAAGAAAGAATTGGTCGTATTCTTCAAATGCATGCTAATACTAGAAAAGAGATTCAAGAAGTTTATGCTGGTGAAATCGCTGCTGCGGTAGGATTAAAAGACACTACTACTGCCGATACATTATGTAGTGAGAAAAATCCTGTTATAATGAAGGGGATGGAATTCCCTGATCCAGTTATTGATTTAGCTATTGAACCAAAAAGTAAAAATGACCAAGATAAGATGGCTATTGCTTTACAAAAATTAGCTGAAGAAGATCCAACATTTAGACAAAGAAGTGATCATGAAACTGGCCAAACAGTTATTAGTGGTATGGGCGAGTTACATCTAGAAGTTCTAGTTGAAAGAATGAGAAGAGAATTCAATGTTGAATGTAATGTTGGTAAGCCACAAGTTGCTTATCGTGAAACATTAACTCAAAAGGGCGAATGTGAAGGGAAATATATTAAACAATCTGGTGGTAGAGGACAATATGGTCATGTTTGGGTTAGATTTGAACCAAATCCTAGCAAAGGATATGAATTCGTTGATGCAGTTGTTGGTGGTGTAGTTCCTCGTGAATATATACCAGTAACTGATAAAGGCTTACAAGAAGCTATGGCTGGAGGAATTCTTGCTGGATATCCAATGGTTGATGTTAAAGCTACATTATTTGATGGTAGTTATCATGAAGTTGACTCATCAGAAATGGCCTTTAAAATTGCGGCTTCAATGGCTTTAAAAGAAGCGAAAAACAAATGTAAACCAGTTTTACTAGAACCAATTATGAAAGTAGATGTTGTTACACCAGAAGAATATATGGGTAATGTTATGGGAGACTTGACTAGTAGAAGAGGAAAACCTCTAGGTCAAGAATCTCGTGGGAACGCCCTACAAATCAGTGTAATGATGCCACTTGCAGAAATGTTTGGGTTAGCAACTTCTTTAAGAAGTAATACTCAAGGTAGAGGAACATTTACACCAACATTTGATCATTATGAAGAAGTTCCAAAAAATATTGCCGAAGATATAATTAAGAAAAACGGCGTTAACTAAAAATAATACTTGAAAATTATTCAAGCATTAGATAAAATAATAATGTTAGAAAAAGGAGGAAATTATTATGGCAAGAAAGAAATTTGATCGTTCTAAACCACACGTAAATATCGGTACAATTGGTCACGTTGACCATGGTAAAACAACTTTAACAGCTGCTATTACAAAATATTTTTCAGATGATTTTAGATCTTATGAACAAATAGATAGCGCTCCTGAAGAAAAGGCAAGAGGTATTACAATTAATACTGCTCATGTTGAGTATCAAACTGACAAACGTCATTATGCTCACGTAGATTGCCCAGGACATGCTGACTATGTTAAAAACATGATTACTGGTGCTGCTCAAATGGATGGTGCTATATTAGTAGTTTCTGCTGCTGATGGCCCTATGCCTCAAACAAGAGAACATATCTTGTTAGCAAGACAAGTAGGAGTACCTAAAATTGTTGTTTACATGAACAAATGTGATCAAGTAGATGATCCAGAATTACTAGATTTAGTAGAAATGGAAATTCGTGAGTTATTAGGAGAATATGGTTTTGATGCTGAATGTCCTATAATTAGAGGATCTGCTTTAAAAGCTCTTGAAGGAGACGAAAAAGCTGTTCAATCAATTAAAGACTTAATGGCTGCAGTTGATAGTTATATTGACGACCCAGTTAGAGAAGTAGACAAACCATTCTTAATGAGTATCGAAGATGTATTTACAATTTCAGGACGTGGTACAGTTGTTACTGGCCGTGTTGAAAGAGGTAAATTAAATCTAAACGACGAAGTTGAAATTGTTGGATTACATCCTACAAAGAAAACAGTTGTAACCGGTATTGAAATGTTTAGAAAACAACTTGATTATGCTGAAGCTGGAGACAACGCTGGAGTACTACTTCGTGGTATTAACCGTGAAGAAGTTGAACGTGGTCAAGTGCTTGCAAAACCAGGAACAGTTACACCTCATACTAAGTTTAAAGCTAGTGTTTATGTTCTATCAAAAGAAGAAGGCGGACGTCATACTCCATTCTTCTCAAATTATAGACCACAATTCTATTTTAGAACTACAGATGTAACAGGTGTTATTGAATTACCTGCTGGTGTTGAAATGGTTATGCCAGGCGATAAGATTGAAATGACAGTAGAACTTATTGCTCCAATTGCTCTAGAAAACAATACTAAGTTCTCTATAAGAGAAGGCGGACGTACTGTTGGAGCAGGATCTGTTTCAGAAATTATAAAATAATTAAATTATTTTTAAGGAATAGCTAAGCTATTCTTTTTTTATTAAATTATTCGAAGATGCCGAAGAAAATTGATTCTTACTAAGCCAAGCAAGTACATTAAAAAATTTCTTTTGAAGCCTTACAAAAGTAAGTTGGCAAAACAGTTCTTGACATATGCCAATAACTGTTGTATTCTTATTTATATAAGTAAGGAGGAAATGATTATGCCAAGATTAGATGGAACTGGCCCTTCGGGGAAAGGGCCAAAAACTGGTAGAGGTTTAGGCAAATGCGCTCCAAATAATAATTCTAAAAAACCAAATAATAATTTGCTAAAAAGACCTCTACGTCTTCGAGGACTAGGACTAAAAGATAAGAAATGATTAAAATAAGCAAGGATGATTATAAATGGCAAGGCCAACAAAATCAAGAATAGTATGTTCAGAACCAAAAATCAATATTTTTGGCCCCTATAAAAAAAATGATATAGAATTGATAACAATGAATCTAGAAGAATTTGAAACGATAAGACTAATTGATTATAATAATTTAACTCAAGAAGAGGCGGCTAATTTTATGGGGATAGCCAGGACTACTGCGCAAGGAATATATGAAGATGCAAGAAGAAAAATAGCTGATGCTTTTGTGAACGGCAAAACAATTAGAATAGCTGGGGGTAATTACCAACTATGTAAAAATATGCCTTTTGGAAGAAATTGTAATCGAAAGCACTGTAAAAGATTTAATAGCTTTAATGTGGAGGATTAAATGAAAAAAATTATAACAATAATTATGATAGCTCTTATAGCCTTCATTTTGGGTGGGCTAATATCTTATTTAGTGTCAAATAGACAAGGATTAAAAGAAGAATTACCTAAGCCAGAATTAGCTGATGGAGTTAGAGGAACAATGTTTGGTATTGATAAAAACATCAACGAAGAAACAATTGATGATTATCTAAATCGTGATGATAGTGTTTATTTAGATATGAGAATGTTGATTGATGAAGGCGATTATGAAAGTATTGGCGGGGATTCATATTTATCAGGAATTGTAAAAGGGTTTGAAGCTATACCATTGCCTCTTATAGTTAATGTTACAGGATTACCAGAAGCAGTAGGAAACATTTATCAAGGAGCTACTTTATTTACACTAACTGAAGGAGGAGAATATATCGCCAATTATAAAGAGTCAGTGGATTTTTTAGAATATTATTTTCCAAAAGATAAAAACATTTTCTTAATGTGTGGTGGCGGTGGATATGCTGGCATGATGAAAACTATGTTAATAGCTCTTGGCTGGAGTGCTGACAAAATCTATAATGTTGGTGGTTATTGGTACTATTCTGGTAGCAATAATATTGTTACTAAAAGAACTGTTAATGAAAATAACGTTTATGATTTTTGGAAAATAACTTATCATGATATCGATTTTAGCCTTTTCCAAAAGGTAAGTTAATGAAGAAAAAAGCAATATTAATTTTTAGTGCGTTTTTATTATCTATAATTGTAATCGTTATATTATTAAATGTTAATAAACCATTTTATTTAAGCGATGAATATTATAATAATGCTTATTTAAAAGATATTAACAGCGAAGAACTTAAAGAACTAGAGAATGATAAAAAATCATTTATAGTATTGGTTTATGATCCTTTTTGCGGGACATCTACTGATTTTAGTAATACTGTTAGAGAGTTTTCTGATATAAATAAAGTATTTGTTTATAATATGCTATTTGCTGACATTAAAAATACTAGCATAGCTGATTATGTGAAGTATTGTCCATCAGCAGTTATTTACCATAGTGGTAAGATAATTGCTTATTTAGACTCTAGTTCCAATAGTGACAATATCTATTATGAATCTATATCTGGCTTTAGTGAATGGGTTAAAAAATACATTTTATTAAATTAAAATGTATTTTTTTATCATTTTTTAGGTTATTTATTGCTATATATGCTTATAAAATTTTGGTTTTTAATATTATTATACTATCGTTATAAATTAAACATAACATATGCTATAATTAATTAGGTGAAAACATGAAAAAACTATTTTTAATATTAATTATTTTGTTATTGGTGGGATGTTCTAATCAAAAAGAAAATCTTTATTATCAGTATGTAGAAGATGTTAACAAATGCGTTTATTTTATTAATGAAGAATATCCTTTTAATATAGATATAGCTTTAGAAAGACTAAATGATGATTACATAATGTATAGCTTATACATAGATAATTCTAATGAAGATTTATATGATATAAAAGCAATGATTATTCATGATTATGAAACTAATGATGTTTTTCCTAGTAGTGGTTTATATGAAGAGCCACTAGATTTAATAACTAATACAAAGTCTAGTGATTATATAAAAGGGATAATACTTAGTGGATATATCGAAACTAAAGAAAATATTGAAGATTTAAATATAACCTTCAGAGCTTTAATAAAAGCTAGAAGTAAACTAGGATATTATAAAGAATATTGCTATGTTAAAGCATTTGAGTAAAGTATAAAATATCGTCATTTATATATTAACTTAATAATGGTATAATAAAAAAAGAATGAGTGGTTTTATGAAAAGAAATTCCTTTGTAGAAGGAACAATTATAGCTACAGTAGCCATAGTTTTAGTAAAAATATTGGGAATGTTATATATAATCCCTTTTTATGCTACAGTTGGCTCTCAAGGCAGTGCTTTATATGGTTATGCTTATAATATATATAACATTTTTTTAGAAATAAGTGCTGCAGGTCTTCCTATAGCAATGAGTAAAATAATTAATGAATATAATACTTTAGGTATGAATGAAGCTAAAGTAAGAGCATTCAAGATAGGCAAAAGATTAATTACTTATATATCTTTGTTTTGTTTTGTATTATTATTTGTCTTTGCTAGAGAAATAGGAATGTTAATTATTGGTAATTTAAGTGGAGGGAATACTGTTGAAGATGTTGCTTTTGTGGTTAGATGTGTTTCATTTGCAGTGTTAATAATACCATTTTTAAGTGTAAGTAAGGGCTATTTACAAGGTCATAAGTATATTGGAGCTACCTCAGCCAGCTTAATAATTGAACAAGCCGTAAGAATATTAATAATAATTTTAGGCAGTTATTTAGCATTTAAAGTGTTTGATTTAGGATTAACTAATGCAGTTGGTGTAGCAGTATTTGGAGCTTTTGTTGGTGGAGCTTTAGCATATCTTTATATATTAAGAAAAATGCGTAAAAACAAAGAAAAACTCGGCTTAATAAAGTATGAAAAAAAAGATGATGTAAGTAGTAAAGAGATCTTAAAGAAAATAGTTTCCTACGCTGTTCCTTTTATTATTATAAATATAGCTGTTACTTTATATAGCTTTGTAAACATGGTTTTAATACTAAGAACTTTAAACTATTTAAATATTTATACAGCAACAGAAATAGAGTTTATTACTAATTCCATTACTACTTTGGGTGCTAAATTAAATATGATTGTTGGAGCACTTGCTACTGGACTAACAGTTAGCTTAATACCTAGTATTGTATCAGCTTTTGTTAAAAAAGACTTTGTTGATGTTAATAATAAGATAAACAAAGCTTTCCAAATAGTACTAATAATTTCTATTCCTATGACACTGGCTTTATCCTTAATGGCTAAGCCAGTTTGGACAGCGTTTTATGGCGTTAGCACTTTAGGACCAATAATATTTAGAGTTAGTATCTTTACAGCTTTATTTTCTAATTTATATATGGTTAGCAGCTCCACTTTACAAGGATTGAACAAATTTAAAGCCGTCTATTTGAGTACTTTAATTGGATTCTTTATGAATGCTTTATTAGATATTCCTTTAATGCTGTTAATGCATAAATTAGGAGTATATCCATTCTATGGTGCTATATTATCTACTGTAATTGGATATTCTTTATCAGTTATTATTGCTTTAAAATTCCTAAAAAAAGAAGATAACATATCAATCAAAGAAACTTATAAAATGATACCTAAAATATTAATTCCAACTATTTTAATGGTAGGAACTTTAATTGGCTTAAGATATGCAATTTCTTACAATGAATCAAGTAGATTATCATCAGTAATATTTATTTTAATTAGTACAATATTAGGATCTTTTGTATACTTATTTACAGCTCACAAACTTAACTTAACAGATCAAGTATTTGGTAAGAAGATGATTGCTAAAATAGTTAGAAAATTAACTTTTAATAAAGTTAAATTAAAAGAGGGCTAAAAGTGCGAATTAGAAATTTAAAAAACAAAGAAGAAATTTTAGCTAATTGTAAGTTTTTAATAAAAGAGCCAAATAGGCATATAAACAAATGGCGTGAAGTATTTGAAAACAATAATCCTATTCATATTGAAATAGGGATGGGGAAAGGGTTATTTATTAAAGAAATGGCCAAAGCTAATCCTAATATAAATTTTATTGGAATTGAAAAATATGATTCAATTATTGCTAAAGCCATTGAAAAAGTTAATGAAAATGTTCCTAATTTAAGGTTTGTAAGAATGGATGCCAGCAAGATAGAAGAGATATTTAGCAAAGAAATATCTTTAATATATCTTAATTTTAGTGATCCGTGGCCCAAAAAAAGGCATGCTAAAAGAAGACTTACAGGCCAATCCTTTCTAGTAAAATATGACAATATTTTTAAAAAAGATAAGATAATAAACCTTAAAACTGATAATGACTTGTTGTTTGCTAGTAGTTTAGTTAGTTTAAGTGAACATGGCTATATTATAGAGGAAGTGTGCTTGGACTTAGCTAATAGTGATATACCTAATATAATGACCGAATATGAAACAAAATTTGTTAACAAAGGAATAAAGATTAAATATTTAAAAGCAAGGCTTTAAAGTTAATGCTGATTTTGATATAATAAAAGATGAAATAAGGTGAATAGATGAAGAAACTATTATTAATCATTTTAATAAGCTTTCTTTTAGTAGGCTGCACAGAAGTAAAAGACTTAACAATTGATGAAATAGTTAATACAGTTGTTTCATCAAAAGTGAAATTATCTAATCAATATCGCACTGGTTATAAGTATTATGCACCAAGAGGGCTTAGAGTTGACGATAATAAAGAATATAATGAAAAATTAAGTGATTCTAAATATAAATATTATTTTTATATTGATGTAGTAAGTTATTATAATAAGGTAATATCATCATTTGCTATAGATGAAGAAGCCTATTATTCCAAAGAGATGAAATATAATAATAAATATGGTTACTTAGAAATAAAAGTGTATAGTGATAATAAATATCTTATTGAAATGATGTATAATTATGCTAAAATAGAAGTGATAGTGGAAGAATCAGATCTAAAAGAAGCAATTTTGAATTCTATAACCATATTATCTTCAATAGAATATAATGATGAAATAATAGACAATCTTATGGGAGATAATATTCTAGAATTTAGTGAAGTAGAAGTAGATATATTTAAAACCAAAAAACCTGATGATAATTATTTAGACTATCCAGATTATAAAAATGATGGATACTATGGTAGCGAAGATGTTGTTCCTACCGAAGAATCAGATTTGTTAGAATAGGGACGGTGTGTCAATTTGAAATTATTTGATAAGATTAAAAACATTTTATTTGATGAAGAGGAAGTTGAATTACCAGAGATAAAATCAGAAGAAAAAAGAGAATATGAACCTCCTAAACCAAGAGAAGAATATGTAGAACCTAAAAGAGAAACTAGAAGTGTTGAAGAAGATATAAATGAAAGAGAATTATTTGAGACTCGTCAAACTTTTAATTTCCCGGCTTTTTTGGATGAAGAAAAACCTAAAGAAAAAGAAGAAGAAATAAGAAGAACCAGAAATATTAATATTTTAGATTATGATAAGATGAAAAAAAGAGAAAAGGCAGTTCCTAAAAAGGAAGATTCAGAAGGCCACAAACAATTTAAACCAACACCAGTTATATCTCCTGTATATGGAATTGTAGATGGTACTATAATTCAAGCTAGTATGGTAATAACTAAAGAAGGCCCATTAAAAAGGGATCTTAAAGTAAATGGTTCAGTAGTTGTTGAAGATGTTAGAAATAAAGCTTTTGGGACTTTAGAAGATCAAATTGCTAGTACTTTAGATAAGCCAGTTGAAGACTTTTATGATCAAGATGAAAAAACTAAACCTATAGAAGAGCTGCTAATAAATGATTTGAACCCAGAAGAACAAGAAAAGAATGATGATATAATAATAGAATCAAGAGTTAAAACTAGCCAAGATAAGTTAGATTTATTAGATGAAATAGAAGAAGAATTAGATAATATGAATCATAAAGAAGAGAGAAAAGAAATCCCTGTAGAAGATACAATTGAAAGTGATTTATTTAAATTAATAGATTCTATGTATGAAGATAGAGAGGATAGTGAAGAATAATGGAGTATTTACAAACCATATTACCGTTAGTTGTTTATATTCTTTTAATAGCCGTTTTAATAATAGGAATAATTTTAGGAGTAAAATTTATTAAAACTATTACTAAGATTGAAAAGGTTGTTGATGATGTGAATGAGAAGGTGGAGTCACTAAATGGTTTTTTTCACATAATAGATTTTACAACTGACAAAATAGTTGCTTTAACAGATGTTATTGTCGACAAAATATCGATGTTTATATCAAAATTATTTGCACCTAAAAAAGAAGAAACTAAAAAATCAAAAAATAAGGAGGAATAAAAGATGGGAAAAGGATTCGGTAAATTTTTAGCTGGAGCAGCTATTGGAGCAGGGCTTGGCATTCTGTTTGCCCCTAAAAAAGGCTCAGAAACAAGAGAAGAACTTAAAGTGAAGTTAGAAGAGTTAATTGCAAAAGTTAAAGATCTTGATATGAAAGAAGTAAAAGAACAAATAGAAACCAAAATCGCGGAAATAAAAGCAGATTTAGCAGATTTAGATAAAGAAAAAATTATTAAAATAGCTAAAAAGAAAAGCCGTGAGATAATGAAAAAAGCTGATGAACTAGTTAAATTAGCAGTTGAAAAAGGGACTCCGGTAGTTGAAAAAATAGCTAGTGAAGCAAGAACTAAAACTATCGAAGTATTAGAAGATATTATTTTCAAATTAGAAAAAGAAAACTCAAAAACAACTAAATAGTTGTTTTTCTTTTAAAATATGATAAACTATTATTAGCTAGCGATGAAAAAACTTACAATTTTGGAGCTAGACCCGTGAAATTCGCGTTAAGATAACAAGTGTATGAGATATTCATAAATTAAGGTGGTACCACGGAAGTTATTCGTCCTTATGTAGTGAATATTTTTTTAATAGGAGGAATTATGAAACTATATGATGAATTAAGAGAAAGAGAGCTTATAGATAATATTACTAGTAGGGATCTTATAGATAAGCTGAATAGTGGTGGGTTAACATTTTATATTGGTGTTGATCCAACGGGAGAATCATTACATATTGGTCATTACTGTAGTGCAATAACCACAGTAAAAAGATTAATGGATGCTGGCCATAATCCAATAATAATAGCTGGTGGTGGGACTGGATTAATTGGTGATCCAAAATTAACTTCGGAAAGACCAATGATTGCTAAGGAAGCAGTTATTAAAAATATTGATAGTATAAAAAAACAGATTGATCAATTATTAAAAGGTAATATTAAGATTGTTAATAATGCTGATTGGCTTTTACAAATGGGAGCTGTAGATTACTTAAGAGATTTTGGCAAGTTTTTTAATGTAAATTATATGATTAATAAGGATACTGTAAAAAGTAGACTGGATATAGGTATAACATATACAGAATTTTCTTATATGATTCTTCAATCAATAGATTTTTTGAAACTGTATGAAAATTATAATTGTACACTTCAAATTGGCGGCTCTGACCAATGGGGAAACATTACTAGCGGTTTAGAATTAATAAGAAAAGTTCATGGCGACCAAGTGGAATGTTATGGGCTTACAATGCCTTTAATACTTAAAGCTGATGGCACTAAATTTGGTAAAACAGCTAGTGGTGAATCAGTGTGGTTAGATTCAAGTAAAACTTCACCATATGAAATGTATCAATTTTTATTAAATACTAGTGATAGCGTTGTTATTAGTTATTTAAAAAAATTGACTTTCCTAACTTTGGAAGAAATAAAAAGATTGGCTGATTCTTTGGCTATTAATCCGGAACAAAGGGAAGCTCAAAAGAAATTAGCAGAAGAAGTTGTAACTTTTGTCCATGGAAAAGAAGAAGCTTTAAAAGCTATAGAAACATCAGAAAAAATATTTAATGAAGGCAGTATAGATCATATGCCTTCTCTAAAGATGTCTTTAGAGGAAGATATTAATATTTTGGATTTATTAGTAAGAGTTAATATATCTCCATCTAGATCTGAAGCCAGAAGAAATGTTGAACAAGGCGGTATAACTATCAATGATGACAAAATAACTGATTTTAATAAAATGATTACTAAAAAAGATTTTGATAACAATTATATAGTAATTAAGAAAGGCAAAAAAACTTTCTTGAAAGTAGAATTAGATAAATAAAAAAATACTCAATTTGAGTATTTTTATTTTATAAATAATCTTTTATGCATTTTTTCAAAGCTCTTGAGTCTCTGCCAAAGATAATTTTTAGTTGATTATCAACTTCAACTATTCCTTTGGCTCCAAGCCTTTGGATGCCATCTTTATCTACTTTTTTAATATCTTTTAACATAACTTTAAATCTCGACATATTACATTCTGCCGCTACTATATTATCTTTGCCGCCCAAGTAGTTAACTAAACGATTGACTTCGCTACCAAAATCTTTACGATTAACTTTTACTACTATTAAGGAGACTAAAAGAAGTATAGCAACAATAATTACATATTGCCAAACCATATAAATCACCTGATAGAATTATACTACAAAAAAGATAACATTTAAACTAATATAAGCTTTATTTACACCATTTGACTATATATATATTTAGTGCTAGAATATATTTCTCTAGGAAGTGGTATTATGCAAAGATCAGCAGAAGATATTAGATCAGATATACAAGATATAACAAAGTTTTTGAACGAACAAGCTTCAAAACCAGCTGTAGCTAGTTATTTATCTAAAAAAGCAACATTAAAAGATTTAATAAATAGAGCTTTACAAATAAATTCTCCTTTTGATCCTATATTAAATAATGAAATAGCCACATTAACTAATGCTTTAAATGAAATCGAAAATGATCCCAATAATATAGAAATAGCCAATTATATTATAAATACAAATTTAAAAAATCAATTTGTTGAAGAACTAAACTTAGTTAGAGGGGAAAAATATTTAACAACGGTAAAAAACTGTAGACATGTTTTTTACACCGGACCAACTAAAGGGCATACCGTAACAACTTGTTTAAAATGTAACATATCATCAAATATGATTGGGTGTTCAAACTTTGACTTAAAGAGAATTGCTGAAAATTTATTTTGCAATGGAGAAATGCATAATAGTAAATATGTTAAAATATCAGCTATTATGATTTCGTCTTTTGAAAAAGCCAGAAAAATATGGAGAGCTATTACTGCTGCTGACAAGAAAATAGAAGATCTACCTCCTGAAGAAGTAACTTTAAGGCTTTCAAGAGCTATGAAATACGATATTTAAAAGCATTAATTAATGCTTTTTTATTTTCACCAAAAGTTCATAATTCAAAGATAAAAAAAACACCAATTATATGATATAATTTTTTCACAAAAGGAGAATTTATGAAGAAAAAAATATTTATAGATATTATAATGTTTATAGTATTTATAATATTAATGTTTTTTAATATAACCGGGATGTTACTTCACGAGATATTAGGTATTTTAATTTTTGTTCTTGCTTTGATTCATATTTATTTAAATAGAAAGTTTTTATTTGGGATAAAACTAACAAATCCTAATATCAATTCCAAAATTAAGTTTAAATTTATTTTAGACTGGTTATTATTAATAGGATTATTGGCAATAACTATTACTGGAGTAGGCAGCTCACCTGATATATTTAGTTTTATAAACTTTAGTACTGGCAAATGGCACCTTTATTTATCTTATGTGGAACTATTTTTTATGCTAATTCATTTTGGCTTAAATTTAAAGCTAGTTTATAAAGTTTTAAAAGTAAAAAACATTAATTTCGCGATAACTTCCACGATATTCATTTTTATTGCTTTGTTTAGTTATCTTTTTTATAAAGATTTTCTAAAAAAGGAAGATTTAAATAATAATATTCTAGATGATAATCAGAATGCTAATGAAAATAGTAACTTTCAAAATAACACTCAAAATAATAACGAAAATGTAGTAATAGAAACTCTGGCAGAATATCTGGGCAAACTAAGATGTGATGGTTGTGGTAGGCATTGTTTATTAATAGCTCCTCAATGTGGAATTGGAGTGGCTAAAGCAGAACAAGCTACAGTTGACTATTATGAAAAATATGGGATAACTGAAACATCTAACTCGATATCTTATAAATCAGGCGATT
Organism: uncultured Muribaculaceae bacterium; assembly: GCA_964493665.1. GTDB lineage: Bacteria > Bacillota_I > Bacilli_A > RF39 > UBA660 > DAOSVX01. Next base: position 23,520 of record CAZBOZ010000009.1, on the reverse strand, counting down.
ATGAATTAATAGTAAAATTATAAGGCGTGGTAACATGCTTTTTAATTGCTAATAATTTCCTTTTATGATAATTTATAATTGGTGATAATATGAATATTAAAGATATTATAAATAAAAAAATTTTAAAAAAAGAACTAACTAGCGAAGAGCTTTCATATGCTTTTAATGGTTATTTAAAAAAAGAAATATCTGATAAAGATATGGCATCTTTATTAATGGCTATTAAAATACATAGTTTAACAGAAAAAGAAACATTTTCTTTGGCAGATATTTTTATTAAAAGTGGAGATGTTATTAATTTAGATTTACCAAATACAGTTGATAAACATTCTACCGGTGGAGTTGGCGATAAAACAACTTTAGTAGTTCTTCCTTTAGCTGCATGTTGTGGTGTATATATTCCTAAAATGAGTGGTAGAGGATTAGGTCATACTGGCGGTACTATTGATAAATTAGAAAGTATTAAAGGATTTAGAACGGATTTAAGTGAGCAAGAATTTTTAAATTTAATAAAGAAAAATGGTTTTGCTATATCAAGCCAAACTGATAATTTAGTGCCAATGGATAAAGTTATTTATGCTTTAAGAGATGTTACTAATACCACAGAATCTGTTCCTTTAATTGCTATTTCTATAATGAGTAAGAAAATAGCTTGTGGAGCTAAAAATATTTTAATTGATATAAAACTAGGCAAGGGAGCATTAGTAAAAACTAAAAAAGAAGCTTGGGAATTATCTAAAATAATGATCAAAATAGGCAAATTTTATAATCGCAAAGTTAAAACAACAATAAATGATATGAATAACCCTTTGGGGTATACAATAGGCAATGCTTTAGAAGTTATGGAGGCAATAGAAACTTTAAAAGCTAAAAAAGTTACTAAATTTTCTAAGTTTTGTTTAAATATAGCTAGTGAAATGGTATCTATTGGCAAAGGCATTTCACTTAGAAAAGCTAAAAAAGAAGTTTTAGAAGCTTTAAATAGTGGAAAAGCCTATGAAAAGTTCGAAGAGTTTGTCAAAGATCAAGGAGGGGACTTGTCCTCATTAAAAGTAAGCACTAAAAAACAATATATTTTATCTACAAAATCTGGAGTTTTAAAATCTATAGATGCTTTAAAATTTGGAGAATTATCTGTTATTTTAGGAGCAGGAAGAAAAGAAAAAGATGATACTATTGATCATAGCGTCGGAATTCTTTTAAATAAGCAAGTAAAAGATAAAATAAAAATAGGGGACTTACTTTGCACCCTATATTTAAAAGACGATAATATAACTTTTGATATAACTAAATACTTTGAAATTAAATAGCTTCTAAAGCTAATTTAATCATATTATTTAAAGCAGTTTCTCTATCTTCTGAAGATATTATTTTATCTTCAAATTTAGAATCCACGACAGTTAAAATAGCAGTGGCTTCTTTATTTAGATATTTAGCAATAAAGAATAAACCATAAGCTTCCATTTCACTTACTAATAAATTTTTACCAGCCAATATTTTACTTGTATCAAAATAAACATCAAAAACATCTGAGGTATATACCATACCTCTTTTTATATTTAAATTATTGCTTAATGCTTTTTGATATATATTATCTGTTAATTCTTTACTTGATTCTATTATTTTGCCAATTCCTGGAGTTACGATTTCTCCAAAAGAAGATTCACTATATGCCGAATCAGCTAAAATAACATCGCCAACTTTTATTTCTTCTTTATTAGAACCACAAGTTCCAATTCTTATAATTTTTTTAACATCATAAAATTTAAATAACTCATAAGAATATATTCCCATACTAGGTATTCCCATTCCTGATGCAAAAACAGTAACTCTTTTATCTTTGTAGTAGCCTGTATAACCTAACATATTACGAGTATGATTAACTTCTTTGTAATTAGTTAAAAAATTCTCAGCAATATATTTAGCTCTTAAAGGATCTCCCGGCATTAAAACAATTTCGGCAATATCTTCTTTAGCGCTTTCAATATGAATGGTTCCCATAATTTCACTCCTTATCATAATCATCTAAAAAATTATGCTCTATCTTATCTTTATTATACTCTAAAATAGTGTTTAAGTTAACATTTGTCATACTTTTAAATATATTATATTTTATAAATTCATTATCTTTTTCTAAATCTTTAATTAAATTCTTAATTTTTAGCCTCTTAGAACTACTATTTTTATCACATGAATCAGTATTAAGAGGGCAGCAACAATTAATAAAATCTAAATTATTGTATTTGCTCCAAGCTATGATATCTTTTTCTTGAACGAAGAATAGTGGTCTTATTAATTCCATGCCTTTATAATTAGTACTTTTTAATTTTGGCAGCATGCCTTTTACTTCACCACCATATATTATACTTAAAAGAGTAGTTTCAATAGCATCATCAAAATGATGACCAAGAGCTATTTTATTACAGCCCGAACTTTTAGCATAATTATATAAATGGCCTCTTCTTTTTCTAGCACATACATAACAAGGTGAATCTTCGCTTTTAATATCTTTAAATATTGTTGATTTAAATACTTTAATAGGAATATTTAAAATATTGGCATTTTCTTTTATCTTTTTCAACCCATCTTTATTGAATCCCGGATCCATAATTAAATATTCTAAATCAAATTTAAATTTACCATGTCTTTGAAGTTCTTCTAAACATTTAGCTAATAAAAAAGAATCTTTACCACCAGAAATACAAACGGCTATTTTGTCATTTTCTTTTATTAATTCGTACTCTTTTATGGCTTTTACAAATTTACTCCATATTTCTTTACGATATTTTTTTATAATACTTTTTTCAATTAATCTATAATTTTCCATAAACATCAAGTTAATTATACCAAATATAAAATGTTTTGGTATAATTACTTTAGGAAGTGATAGTGTGAAAATACCAGTAGGAGTAAGTAATAGACATATTCATTTGCAAAAAGAAATATATGAAAAATTATTTGATGAAGAATTAACAAAAAGAAACGATTTAAACCAACCAGATGAGTTCGCTTCTAATCAAGTTTTAACTATAAAAACACCCAAAGACCAAATAGAAAATGTTAGAATACTGGGGCCTCTAAGAGATTACAATCAAGTAGAAATATCTAAGGCAGATGCTTATTTGTTGGGTCTTAACCCTCCAGTAAGAAAAAGTGGCGATTTATTAGATTCAGAATGTATAACATTAATAGGACCTAAAGGTGAAATATATTTGGGCAATTGTGTAATTATATCCGAAAGACATGTTCATATGACTGATGATTTTGCAAAAGAAAATAATTTTTTTAACGAAGAAGTTGTTAATATTAAAATAAATGGTGTAAAGCCTGGTATTATTGAAGCTAAAATAAAAATTAGTGATATAGCTTTTTTAGAAGTTCATTTAGATACTGATGATGCTAATGCTTTTTTACTTAAAAATGGTGATGAGGTTGAACTTTTAAAATGAGTTTTTCTATAGGCAATGTAGAAATAAAAAATCAAATAGTAATGGCCCCTATGGCTGGTATTTCTAATACCAGTTTTCGTTCTATTATAAAATCATTTGGAGCAGGCCTTATATATGCCGAAATGGTTAGCGATAAAGCAATTGTTTATGGGAGTGATAAAACTTTAGATCTTCTTAAGATGAAGGAAGAAGAAAGACCAATTGCTCAACAAATATTTGGTAGTGGTACTAATTCTTTTGTAAAAGCCGCCAAATATATTGAAAGTACTATGCATCCGGATATTATAGATATAAACATGGGATGTCCAGTACCTAAAGTAGCTTTAAAGAATCAGGCAGGTAGTGCTTTATTAAAAGATTTAAATAAAATAAAGGAAATAGTTACTGCAGTAGTAAAAAGTGTTAATTGTCCAGTTACAGTAAAAATTAGAAGTGGCTGGGATGAGAAAAGTATTAATGCAGTAGAAGTAGCTAAAGTATGTGAGGAAAGTGGAGCTAAAGCTATAGCAATTCACGCTAGGACTAGAAGTCAAGGATATAGTGGTAAAGCTGATTGGAACATAATCAAAGAAGTAAAGAAAGCTGTTAAAATACCAGTAATTGGTAATGGGGACATTAAAACTTGCTATGATGCCAAAAGGATGTTAGATGAAACAGGCTGCGATGCAGTGATGATTGGTAGAGGAATACTTGGTAATCCCTGGCTAATAAAAGAATGCTTGGAATACTTAGAAAAAGGGATTGATCCTAAAGAGGTTTCTTTAGAAGAAAGAATAAATATGATTAAGAGGCACTATGAATTGCTTTTAGAAGATAAGAATTCTAAATTGGCTAACTTACAAATTCGTAGTCATGCTTTATGGTATTTAAAAGGAATACCAAACACATCTGATTTGAAAAAAAATATAAGTAAAATAACTTCCAAAGAAGAATTATATAAACTATTAGATGAGTTTTTAAAACAGTAATAAAAGTTGCTGTTTTTTAATATTTAGTTTATAATTTAAAAAGGTGATAATAATGATTTATTTAGATTATTCAGCTACTACAAAGCCAGATTATGAAGTGCTAAATACCTTTATGAAGGCTGCTTCTAATTATTTTGCTAATCCTAATTCTAATTATGATATAGCTAAAGAAAGTAAAGAGAAAATAAATAGAGCTACTAAAAAATTAAGTAAATTATTAGGTGTTAAACCATCGGAAATTATATATACCAGTGGGGCTAGCGAATCTAATAATATGGCTATTAAAGGGTTAGCTAATTTAGATGCTAGAAAACACATAATAACAACGCCATTTGAGCATTCTTCAGTCATGGCCCCAATTGGTTATTTACAAACTCTTGGTTATAAAGTTGATTTTGTTAAAATCAAATCTAATGGCGAAGTTGATTTAAAGAATTTAGAAAAATTAATTACTAAAGACACTTTTCTTGTTTCAATTGGAGCAGTTAATAGCGAACTTGGATTTAGACAACCAATTGAAAAAATAGGGAAGTTATTAAAAAAATATAACTTGGTATTTCATAGTGATATTACTCAATTAATTGGCAAAGATATATTCGATTTGAAAGATGTTGATATGGCTTCTATGTCAGCTCATAAAATATATGGTATTAAAGGAATAGGAGCTTTAATTAAAAAAGATAAAATAAAAATAGTTCCTTTAGTTCATGGTGGTAAGAGTGTGACTATATTTAGAAGCGGAACACCTCAAACTGAACTCATTTTATCCATGGTTAAAGCTGCTGAAGTTTTATTGCCTAATGTTTCTAAAAACAAACTACATGTTAATAAATTAAGAAAAGAAATATTAAAAGGTTTATCAAAATATAGTGATATAAAAATAAATAGCTCTAAAATATCTATACCTCATATAATAAATTTAAGCGTTTTAGGTAGAAACTCTGATGCCACTCAAAGGTATTTCGCAGCTCATGAGATATATTTTTCTACTAAAACAGCTTGTTCTAGTGAATCTGATGTGTCAATAGCAGTTTATGCTTATACAAATGATACTGAAAGAGCTTCATCATCAGTTAGAATTAGTTTATCTTATTTAACTACTTTAAAAGAAGTAAAAGAGTTTTTAAAAGTAATGGATAAATATATGGGTAAAAAATTATGAAAATAATTAAAATAACATCTTTATGGTGTCCTTCATGCTTAATAGTTAATGAAGTTTTGGATAGTATAAAAGATAAAGTTGAAATAATTAATTTAGATTATGATTTTGATAGTGATTTAGTTAAAAAGTATAATCCTGGTAAAATTTTGCCGGTCTTAATATTTTTAGATAAAGATGATAATGAAATAAGCAGATTAATTGGTGAACAAGAAAAAAACAAAATATTAGAAAAATTAGAGAATAGGTGAAATATGAAAAAACTTTTAATGGGGATACTTTTTTTAATAATGTTAATTCCTTTTAATGTAAATGCCAGTGATAAAATAATAAACTTGCATTTATTTTATGGAGCAGAATGTCCTCATTGTGAAGCGGAAATAGAATTTTTAAATGACTATTTAAAAGATAAGGCAGATGTAAAATTATATAAATATGAGGTTTGGCATAATACTAATAATCAAAACAAATTGATTGAAATAAAAGAAATTTTAGATAATAATGATGATGGAGTTCCTTTTTTAGTAATTGGTAGTAAAGTTATTGTTGGTTATGCTGATAATGTAACAGATAAAACAATTGAGGAAGCGATAGATTATTATAAAAGTCATAATTATAAAGATACAGTCGGCAGATATATGGGTGTAACAGTATATGACGATGATGCTGAAATACAACAAGAACCTGGTAATTCTTTTAATGTTCCCATATTGGGGAAAATAGATGCTAAAAGTGTATCACTTCCTTTATTAGCAGTTGTAATTGGTTTAGTAGATGGTTTTAATCCTTGTGCTATGTGGATATTAATCTTTTTAATAGCCATGTTATTTGGGATGAATAACCGAAAGAAAATGTGGATTTTAGGGCTAACATTCATAGCTACTTCAGGAATTGTATACGCCTTATTTATGGTTTCTTGGCTAAAACTAGCAACTTTCTTAAATACCATTAGTTATATTAGAATTGCCATTGGTATATTTGCTTTAATATTTGGTATAATGAATTTAAGAAGTTATTTAAAGAAAAGAAAAGAAGCTGATGGCTGTGAAGTAGTAGATGATCCTAAAAGAATAAAAATAATGGATAAAGTCAAAAAAATAGTTACTGAAAGAAAATTTGTTTTAGCTCTTTTAGGAGTTGTTGTATTAGCTTTCTCGGTTAATTTAATTGAGTTATTATGTTCTTTAGGCTTACCGGTTTTATTTACTCAAATACTATCCTTAAATGATCTCAATGTATTGCAATATATAATATACATCTTTATTTATATTTTATTCTTCTTAATTGACGATATTATAATATTTGCGATAGCAATGAAGACTTTAAAAATAAAGGGAATATCTAATAAATATTCTAAATATTCTCATTTAATCGGAGGAATAATAATGATTATAGTAGGCTTATTAATGGTCTTTAAGCCAGAATGGTTGATGTTTAATTTTTAAGTTTATGATATAATTTGATTAAGGAGGATTTATATGTATAGTTTTTGGACAATAGTTATTTTATTTGGATTTTATGTTTTAAGTTCAATAAAACAAATTAATGAATATGAAAGGGGAGTAAAATTTACTCTTGGAAAGTTTTCTGGAATTATAAAACCAGGATGGCGATTTGTTTTTCCAATTTTTCAAACAATGAGAAAAGTTGATATTAGAGTAAAAACAATTGATGTACCAGAGCAAGAAGCAATAACAAAAGATAATATTTCAATTAAAATCAATGCGGTATTATATTATAAGCTATTTGATGCTGCTAAAGCAGTTATTGCCGTAGAAGATTTCAATTATGCAGTAAGTCAGTTGGCTCAAACAACAATGAGAAACATTGTTGGATCAGTATCACTAGATGAACTTTTAAGCGATAGAGAATCAATTAGTGCTAAAATATGTGACATAGTTGACAAAGCGACTGATCCCTGGGGAATAAAAGTTGAAAATGTCGAATTAAAAGATGTTGCTCTACCAGAAGAAATGAAAAGAGTAATAGCTAAAGTGGCTGAAGCTGAAAGAGAGAAAGCTGCTGTTATTACTAAAGCTAAAGGTGAAGTAGAAGCGTCAGAAAATTTAGCCAAAGCTGCTGAAACAATGGGTAGAACACCAGGAGCATTGCATCTTAGAACTTTATCTACTTTAAATGATTTAAGTAGTGATCAATCAAATACTGTTATATTTGCCATACCTATAGAAGTATTAAAAGCTTTTGAAGGAATAGCAGAGAAAAGCAAAAAATAAAAAAACTTAGACATTGTCTAAGTTATTTTTTATAATGGCGCCTCAAGTAGGACTCGAACCTACGACCTGCCGGTTAACAGCCGGATGCTCTACCAACTGAGCTATTGAGGCAACGCATATGACTATTATAATACATAATTGAGGGTTGTCAACCCTTTTTAATTGTTGATAGATGCTTTTTTTATGCTATAATGTAAGAGGTGATAAAGATGCAAAATGAAGATATTAGTTTGTTAGAAAAGTATGGTGAAGATTATACTAAAAAAGAGTATATAACTGATCCGGCTATAGCCAGAGATGAAGAAATAAAACAATCCATCTTAATTTTACTTACTCCTGATAAAAGTGCTATTTTAGTAGGTAAACCTGGTATTGGTAAAACAGCTATAGTAGAAGGAATAGCTTACCGTATTCAAAAAGGAATGGTTCCAGAAGTTCTTAAAAATATGCGTCTCGTTAAAGTAAGTGTTAGTAGTATCATGGGAACGGCTGTCAGTGATGGAGTTTTAGAACAAAGGCTGGAAATTTTAGTAAAAGAAATAAAAGAAGCTGGTAAAGGCAATTTAATTTTGTTTATTGATGAAGTTCATCTTTTAATTAATCGAAGTGAAGGTAATAGTATGGACTTTGCTAATATGCTAAAACCATCATTAGATAGAGGCGATATCAAAATGATTGGAGCAACTACTACTGAAGAATATGAACAATATATTTTAAGAGATAGAGCTTTCAATCGTCGTTTTCAAAAAATAGATGTTGAAGAAACAAATGTTGAAGATACTATAAAAATAATGATGGGGACATATCCAAGATATGAAAAACAAACTAGTGTAAAATTAGAATATACGGACTTTGTAAAGCAAAGAATAATGAAATTTTTGGTTGAAATGACTACCGAATATAATCGCATATATGAAGTTGCAGCAAGGTATCCAGATGTTTGTTTAACAATATTGGCTAATGCTTTCTCATATGCTTTGTTTGATAATGAAAAATCAGTAAAAATGAAACATATATATAAAGCAGTTGTAAATGCTCGTAATATTTATAATGATGCTAAGAAAAAAGAAATAGAAAAATTTAAAATAGCATTTAAAGATTTACTAGCAGAGGAAAATGTTAATTTAGATGAGATATAAAAAAACAGATTTAAATCTGTTTTTATTTTCTATTATTTGTAACTGCCAGAAATATAAGGCTTAATATTACAAAACCAAATACTACTGTAATACCAATGGATAACCCATAGCCAAATATTCCACTCATAAAGTCAATGTAATTGCCCCAAATATTACTAAAAAAATTCCCAATATCTTTAAACATTTATATCACCTCTTATTTTATTAATTATAATACATATTCATATATAAGTAAAACATTGTAAGAAATTATTTTGTTTGATATAATTATTTATGAAAGAAGAGGTTTGATTTTATGTTAGATAAAATTAAAAAAACGATTAGGTATTTAGATAAAAAAACTAAAATAATGCTATTTTCAATGCTTGGGGTAATAGTTTTAATAGTTATTTTAGCAATTTTGGCTAATTTATTTAAAGCTAGACTCTATAGTTATGCCGAAGTAGAAGATAAAATGATAGCAGCAGCTAAAGCTTATTATGCTGAAGAAGAAAATGAAACATCATTACCAGCTGATGGTCAAGAAGTTATAATTACTGTAAACACTCTGGTAACTGATAGATATATGAAATCATTGGCAGCTTTATTAAAAGGCGGAAAAGACTGTACTGGGGAAGTTAGGGTATCAAATGCTAGTGGGGTATATACCTACTTACCATATTTAAATTGTGGAACAGCGTATTATTCTAGTGAACTTTATGCTAAATTAATAGATAAAGATGTAGTTACAACTGGAGACGGATTATATAAAATAGGTGAGGAATATATATACCGTGGCCAAAACGTTAATAATTATGTGAGCTTTGCTAATAAAACTTGGCGAGTTGTAAAAATAGATGCTAATAATCAAATTTCTTTAATATTATCAGTACCAGAAAAGATAACTACTTATGTATATGATGACAGATATAATACTGATAAAGAAAATAATTTTGGTATTAATGACTTTAATGTAAGCAGATTAAAAGACTCTTTAGTAGCATATTTAGACGGTGAAAATAGAGATGGTAGTGCTAATTTTGAGGCTGAAGACAAAGCTAGATTAGTAGTTACAACATTGTGTACAGGCAATAGAAGTGAAGAACAGCTATTTTCTGGCGGAAAAGTAGAATGTAATCAAACTTTAGAAGATATGTATGTTGGTTTATTAAACTTATATGATTATGCTTTAGCAAGTTTAGATACAACTTGTACAAAGCCAAGTGATCCTCAATGCCAAAATTATAACTATTTAGGGGCAATTGGTAATACTGGTAATTCATGGTGGTTAATGACTGGTAACTCTGACCTTACTTATGAAGCTTATAGAATAAAAAATACTGGATTAGTAGAAGCAACAAGGTGTAATACTAGAGCTTCATTAAGACCGGTAGTAGTTATAAACAATAAGACATTCTCAAATGGTGGAACAGGAACTTTAGAAGACCCATATCAATTAAGATAAGCGATTAATAATCGCTTTTTATTTCAGGAGGTTTAAAATGAGTATAGAAGAATTAAAAAGCTCACTAGCTAAAAGAAAAACATTAAATAAATTAATATTGGCCATTTTATTTTTGGTACAAAAAGATTTAATAACAAAAGATCCAATATTATTTAATAAAGCGTTTTTAGAAATGAAAAAAGAAATACCAATGCCTTTGCTTCAAAGTTTAATTTTTGATGAAAGTACACCTAATCCCTTTTCTGAAGAATTAGAAGAGGCTTTGTTTCAGTTAGAGGCATCGGGGATCTTAACTTATTTTAATGGAAATTATGATATCGGTTCTTCAAGAACTAGCCAAGTTGAAGCTTACTTGCTTTTTGATGGAGAGCAAGAACAAATAATTGAATGCGCCAAAAGATTGTGTAAGTATTTACCTCAAGATTGATACATAGTATAATGCTTTTAGGTGATAAAAATGATCAAACCAAGTAATTTAAACAAAGGCGATAAAGTAGCGATAGTTAGTCTATCTAGAGGATTACTCGGAGAACCATTTGTTGCTCATGAAATTCCCATTGGTTTAAAACGATTAGAAGAATATGGCTTGGAAGTTGTTTTCATGCCTAATTCTTGTAAAGGGATGAAATATACTGAAGAGCATCCAGAAGCTAGAGCTAAAGATTTAAAAGATGCTTTTTTAGATAAATCTATTAAAATGATAATGTGCGCTATAGGCGGTGATGATACTTATAAAACACTATCATATCTAATGGAAGATGAAGAATTTAAAAAAGCGGTTTTAGAAAATCCTAAAATATTTATTGGTTTTTCTGATTCAACAGCTAATCATTTGATGTTTTCTAAATTAGGTCTTACCACTTATTATGGTCCTTGTTTCTTAATTGATTTATGTGAATTAGATAATAGTATGTTGCCATATACAAAATATTGGTTTGAAAAGCTATTTGAAGATAATGATAACTTAGAAATAGAATTAAGTCCTATTTGGTATAATGATAGAGAAGATTATAGTTCTAAACAATTAGGGGTACCTAGAAAAGAGAATGAAGAAATACATGGTTATGAAATATTAAATGGCTCTGGCAAAGTAGAAGGAGAATTACTAGGTGGATGTTTGGAAAGTATATACAAGGCAACTTGTTTAAATGATGAACAGACTAATGTGTTTTCCAAGTATGACATTTTATCGCCAAAAGATACCAATAATAAAATATTGTTTTTAGAAACTAGTGAGGCTAAACCTACTCCAGAAGAACTAAAAAATATGTTGTTAGAATTAAAAAAATTAGGCTATTTTGACTTAGCAAAAGGTTTAATAATAGGCAAGCCTATTGATGAAGTTTATTATGACGAATACAAAACTATTTATAAAGAAATATTTAAAGATTCTTTGTTGCCAATCTTATATAATGTTAATTTTGGCCATTCAGTTCCAAGATGTATAATTCCTTATGGAATAAACACTTTATTAGATCTTGATAATAAAAAAATAGTATTATTAGAAAATATGTTTAAAAGCAACTAATTTAGTTGCTTTTTTGTTTAACTTTTGGCTATTTTGTGCTATAATTCTCGGGTGCGAAAAGAAGTGAAGAGTTATGAATATTAGAAATATTGCTATTATTGCCCATGTTGACCATGGTAAAACAACATTAGTAGATCAATTATTAAAAAAATCAGGAACTTTTAGAGATAATGAAGAAGTTCAAGAAAGAGCCATGGATTCTAATGATTTGGAAAGAGAACGTGGCATAACTATTTTAGCAAAAACAACAGCTATTAATTATAAAGGTTATCGTATTAATATCTTAGATACTCCAGGACATACTGATTTTGGCGGTGAAGTAGAAAGAATTATGAACATGGTGGAAGCCGTTATTTTAGTTGTGGATGCTTATGAAGGCACCATGCCTCAAACTAGGTTCGTTTTAAAAAAAGCTTTAAAGGCAGGAGTAAAACCAATTGTATTTATTAACAAAGTAGATAAACCTACAGCTAGAATAACTGCTGTAGTAGATGAAGTTATCGATTTATTTATTGAATTAGGTGCCAATGATGATCAATTAGACTTTAAAGTTGCTTATGCTTCAGCTTTAAATGGTACAGCTAGTTTAAATCCTGATTTAAGTACTCAAAGCGAAAACTTTGATGACATTTTTGATTTAATTATTAATGAAACTCCAGCTCCTGATGTTGATCCCAATAAATCATTACAATTTCAACCAGCTTTACTTGATTATAATGATTATGTTGGCAAAATTGGTGTTGGTAGAATAAAAGCTGGCAAAATAAAACTCAATCAAATGGTTTCTTGTGTCAGATTAGATGGTTCTATAAAACAATTTAGAATTCAAAAACTATATGGCTTTATTGGCTTAAAAAGAATTGAAATAGAAGAAGCTACAGCTGGTGAAATAATTGCTATAGCTGGACTTTCAGATCTACAAGTAGGAGAAACTATATGTGATATAGGTAAAGAAAAAGCTTTGCCAATTCTTCATATTGATGAGCCTACTTTACAAATGACTTTCATGACAAATAACAGCCCATTTGTAGGTAAAAGTGGTAAATTATTAACAGCCAATAAAATAGGCGAAAGATTATTTAAAGAAACTCAAAAAGATGTATCTTTAAGAGTTGTAGAAGCTGGTAATGATGCTTTTATAGTATCTGGTAGAGGAGAACTTCATTTAGGTATATTAATTGAAAATATGCGTAGAGAAGGCTTTGAATTACAAGTGTCTAAACCTGAAGTAATTATAAAAGAAATAGATGGTATTAAATGTGAGCCATATGAAGAAGTCCAAATAGAAGTATCAGAGGAATTTGTTGGTAATGTTATAGAAGCTTTAGGTATGCGTGGTGGCAAAATGGACTCCATGAGTAACTTTGAAAAACAAATAAGACTAATATATACCATTCCATCCCGTGGTTTAATAGGATTTACCACTGATTTTATGACCATGACTAAAGGATATGGAATCATTAATCATAGCTTTAAAGAATATTTACCAATGGAAAATATAAATATAGGCGAAAGAAAACTTGGGGTACTAATATCTACTGAAAATGGTAAAGCTACTGCTTATGCAATTGGAGCCTTAGAGGATAGAGGCATTATGTTTATAGAACCTGGTACTGATGTTTATGAAGGTATGATAGTTGGAGAATGTAATAGAGAAGATGATTTAGCAGTAAATGTTGTAAAAGGCAAACAATTAACTAATACTAGGGCAGCATTTAGTGATTCTACTGTGGTATTAAAAAGGCCTAGAAAATTATCATTAGAATATTGCTTGGATTATATTAATCAAGACGAACTAGTAGAAATAACTCCAGCAGGAATTAGAATGCGTAAAAAAATACTTGATACTGAACTAAGAAAAAAATATGATAGCAAACAAAAATAGGCTAAAAAGTCTATTTTTTTTGATAATAAGTATATATTCTGGATTCGTCTATTGTTTTACCGCTGACTGTATCCCAAAAAGTTTCATCCATTTCTTGCTGTAACTACCAAATACTATCATATCCTAAATTTTTTATATATTCGGCTACTTCATTTATAAAACTTTCATCATTTCTTTTTATAGCCATTTCTTGAACTAGTAATAATATACTGAAGAGTGATAATTTATTAACTTGGCCATTAATACATTTTTGATATCTTTCATCATCTAATAATGTGCTTTTTGGTATTTTTATAACATTTTTAGGTTTACGCATTTGGTAGTATAATCTTTTTTTGTATCTATATAAACTAGTTGGATCATAAACCCAATCACCAGCTTCAACCCATCCATGTCTTGCTTTTCCTTTTCCGTATAAAACTTCTAAATCTTTTAAATTGCCACGCATTAAATGGCACTCATCAAAAGCGGTTGTTAATAACCAGCTTCTTTCAAAGCATTTTCCAGGTGGTATCGTTGGGCTTAACTGCTTTATCTGAATTGATGCTGGTATATCACTAAAAATATAATGACTAAGCTTTTCATATATTTCATCAGGAAAACTCTGTATTTCTCCACTGACAAGTCCAGCGCTTACTATTTTTTCAAGTTGATTTAAAAAATTTACTTGTAACATATTTAATGCCATATTTTCCCCCTTTTCTTTGGCGGTTATTATAGCACTTTGTCGTAAAATAATCAAATATGATATAAAAAGATCTATTATTTTTTAATTTTATTGTAAAAAATAACTTTTTTTGATATAATTTCCTTACTTATGGCGGCATTGGTGAAGTGGTTAACACGCCAGGTTGTGGTCCTGGTATGCGTGGGTTCGATACCCACATGTCGCCCCATTAAAGAAATAAGACGAATTCCAATAAGGAGTTCGTTTTTTGTTTAAAATGATATATAATAAATATGAGGTGAAAACTATTTATGTCAAAAATAACTATTGAAGAGCTTTTGACGATATTAGATTCTCGTTTTAATAAAAATATGTATAGACATCCAAATATAAAATGGGGAGATGTTTTAAAAAAATTAAATAATAATCAAGAAAAATTAGAAATATTAATTAATATGGAAACAACTGGTGGTGAGCCAGATGTAGTAAAATATATTAAAGATACAAACGAATATGCATTTTATGATTGCTCTAAAGAAACACCAAGTGAAAGAAGAAACTTGTGTTATGATAAGGAAGCGTTAGAATCTAGAATAAAATTCCCTCCTAAGAATAGCGCTATTGAAATGGCTAAAGAAATAGGAATTGAAATATTATCAGAAGAAGAATATAAATATTTACAAAAAATTGAGGAATTTGATTTAAAAACTTCCAGCTGGCTTAAAACGCCAGAAGAAATAAGAAATTTAGGTGGGGCTATATTTGGAGACAGACGCTATAATCAAGTATTTATATATCATAATGGGGCTGAATCTTATTATGGCGTGCGTGGTTTTAGAGGATCATTAAGAGTATAAAATTTAATAAAAAAAATTTTGTGTTTATTAAATTGCTAATTTGGATGTTTGTGGCTAACCTTTTTATAAAAGGTTGGTTTTATTTTGGATTAAAATATTGTATAATTTATTCAGGTGAATGAAATGTTTGAAACAGGGAATCAATTAAAAGGCTATATGCAAAGAGAAACAAACAAGCATAATATTAGTTCTAATTATGGGTATAATTATTATTTTACTAGAGCTTTTTTGGAAAAGCTTTATAATGGCAATGGGATGACTTTAGTATTAAAAGGTGGTTATGCTCAATTTGCTAGATTAGGTAAAATAACTAGACCTCTTACTGATCTTGATATTGTAACGTTTGGAAAAGTTGAATCTGCTAAAGAGCAAATTGATAGTGTGTTACAAGATAATGGCCCGATAAATTTTAGAATTATTAACCAGTTTACGACAACCAATGCAACTTTAAATTATAAAATATTTTGTGAATTTGATAGTAAAACAGGAAGAATATCAATAGACTTAAAAAGAGAAGATGTTGTTGATTTTTCTGAAGTTAAAGTTCCAACATTATTTTCCAAAGATAATCCTTTTGTGGCTCAATCAATATCAATAGAAGAACATTTAGCATGGAAATTATATGTTGTTTTATTACATTTAAAACTATATAGTGCGCTCTCAAGAGATTTTAGGAGATTTAAAGATTTTTTTGATATTCATACTATATTAGGGTCGGCAATTATTGATGAAAAAAAAGTTATGAACATTTTGCAAGAAAAAATAAGTCAGGATGAATTTTTAAGAGATTATGAGCTACAGGGTAGACTATTCCAAACAGATTTTATTAAGCAAAATAACCAACAGTGGGAAAGCGAAAAAACAAAATACCAATTTTTGACAGATTTATCTTTCAAAGAAGCAGTTGAAACAACAAATGATTTTATTGGAAAAAGTAAGTGAGTTGTTAAAATATAATATAATTGTTTTGAGGTGAGCAGATGAAGACATTAATAATAAATGGATCTCCAAGAAAAAATGGCGACACAATTGCATTATTATCTAAGTTAAAAGAGGACTTGCAAGGGGATATAATTGAAATATCTGTTTACAGAAATAATATGAATCCTTGTATTGATTGCAGACGTTGTTGGGTAGATGGTAAATGTGCCATCAAAGATGATATGCAAATAATTTATGATGGAGATTATGATAATATTGTAATAGCTTCTCCCATATATTTATCGGAATTTCCAGGACCATTTATTAATTTGGCTAATAGACTTCAAGTGTATTATGCTGCAAAAAAATTTGCTAAAAAAGAAATAGAAATTTCTCCCAAAAAAGGGATATTAATATTAGTTGGTGGTGGCGGTGGTAGGCCAGATCGTGCTATCGAGCTTATTAAGTGGATGTTTAAAAAATTGGGCGTTACATATAATGAAGAACATATAGTTTTATCTTTAAATACAAATCAAATACCAGCCTTGGAAGATCAGGAAGCGTTGGCAAAATTAAAAATAATAACCGATAGTTATTTAAATAATTTTTAGTTGTGCTATAATAATATTTAAATTTAAGTGGGAGGGTTTAAAATGAGTAATATAATTGAAGAAGTAAAAAAAATAGATGATGAGTTATATAGAGTGACTTATCAACAACCGGATCTAGAAAAGGCAGAAAATCTATGGAGAAGTATTAAAGGTGATTTTAAACTGCTTCAGACTGCAATGCAAGTTGTAAAATCTAAATATTATGAAAGAGATACATTTTTAGCTACTGCAATAGTTGAATGCATGCTAATAGATTATCCTAAAGCAGACGAAGATCCAAATCAACTATCTTTAATAGAAGATTGTACATACGCAAGTGTGTATAAATCATTAGTTGATAAAATTTATTCAAACTCTGATTTAGCAAGAATTGTTTTAGATGGATATTCAAATGGTGGCAATTCATTCTTGTTTTATACTTTACTTAATAATGGTCTTAAGCTAAATGATGAACAGAGAGCTTTTGCAATCGAAGAGGCAATGAATAAAATAGGAACAACTAAATATTCTAAGCAAATGGCTGATTTTGAAAAAGAATTAGATGCTGAAGGGGTTACTGATAAAATTACTGTCGTCGTACCAGAGTTTGGGCCAATAGGTAAAAGAACCTTGAGTATTTATGTGACTGAAATGTTAATGAGTATGGATAGAAACCAAGCTCATGGCAGAGGGGAATTTGATATTCGTTACTATATATTAAAAAATCATAATTTTGCTGATAAAATGCAACAATTAATACATGATTTTTTTGCGAGTGCTGAAGAGTATGATGCGATAATTGAATACTGGGAATGGAATATTGTTAATCTTTGTCAACGAGAAGATGTAAATAGTGATCCAATTATTTATTTAGATGAAATAATGTTTATCAGGGAAGAAGAAGTGTTTAGAAGATTGTCTTCTGAACAAGCGAATGAAATAATGGATGAAATTAATTTCATTAGAAAGCTTCGAGAATTAAGACCTATGCAATGGGAATTAGCTGGACAAAAAAAGAAATTAGTTCCAAAAAACGCAGAAATGTTGGATGAAAATTTATAAATAAAGAAGCAATATGCTATAATAAAATTTATAGGAAAGGAGTCTTTATGATTGAAATTAATGGTGAAAAATTTTCGGAACAAGATTTACTCTTAAAAGTAAAAGATTCTTTATTAAATAAAATGTCTGAGCCTTTATATTTTGGAAATGCAGACCTAATTAAAAAATGCTTATTAGAAATTGCAGAAGTAGTGGAAGCTAGATTAGCGCCCGAGTTACAGGACAAAAAGCCAAATTATAGTGATGGCTTTAGAGCACAACCAGATTTTGGGGCCAATAGTATTAGCGAAAGCATAGAAAGTAGAGCAGTAAGACCATTTGGTAGAGGCTAAGTATATTAATTAAAAATAAAAAATGCAATTAATGAATGCTCAAGCGATCACCAATTTTAAAATTAAAGAACAATAAACACAAAAGCCGCTTGAATGAGCGGTTTTATTGATTTTAAATAAAATAAATGGTATGATAACTGCAAGAAGTTTTATGTATGCTAGGGCGAAAGCCAAATTATGGAGGCATTGTGATTTATAATAGTCATATATCAAATCTAAGAGAACGTTTATTTAAAAATATTGGCCAATCAAATGTTAATGAGGCTTTTTTTAAAACTATTTTCGAATATTTAAAAGAGAATGATAATTTATTGGATATTGGAACTGGTAATGGCTATGTTATAAAAGAAATTGAAAAAAAAATAAAATTTAAAATAAATTTGTTTGGTAATGATAGTTCTGCGTCCATGTTAAAAAAAGCTGAATTAAATAATAAAACCATCACTTTTATTTTATGCGATAATTATCATTTGAGTTTTAAATCAAATTATTTTGATATTATAGTGGCAAAGAACGTAACAAGATTTTCCGCAAAAGAAATATATCGTGTATTAAAACCAGGGGGTGTATTTATTTATAGAGAATACGGGAAACACAAAGGTTTGATTGAAATTGCTAAAATATTTCGAAAAAGATTAATAAGGAGTAGGTATAAATCGTTTTATGATAATAAAATGAGCAAAGCGGGATTTAGCATTGTAAATTCAACATATATTAAAGACAAAAAGGATTTTAAAAATGTTAAAGCGCTAATTAATACTATAAAATCTTACCCAATGATTAAAAATTTTAATTTGGCTGATGAAAAATTATTAAAAGAAAAATATAAAAGTCAAAAAGACATTACAATCAATTCTGATGCTTTTTTGGCAATTTATAAAAAGGAGAATTAATATGAAAGATTTAAAAGATAAAGTAATTTATTTGATAGCAACTGGATGCAGGCGAAGCGCTGAACTACCACAATTTATAAAAAATCTTGAATCAAAAGGAGCAAAAGTTTATTTATTTGCTACTGAATCTTGCGAAAAGATGATAGATTTTGGAAATGATGAATTCAAAAATATTAATTTAAGGCTAATGAACAATACCAGTAAAACCATGGAAATAGAAAAAGAAGATATAATATTAGTCGCCCCGTGCTCTTTTAATACATTAAATAAAATTGCGAATGGTATAGCCGATTCTTATCCTCTTTCTATAATTCAAACCGCAATTGGTCGCGGGACAGATGTAATTATTTGTGCTTCTATGAACATTGATTTATGGAATAATTTCAATATTAAAAAATCAATTGATACAATATCTAATGTTAAAAACATTACTTTTATTTGGCCGGATATAATATGCGATGATGATGGAAAAGAAGTGTCTACAACAATGGTGTCGTGGGATAAAATTGAAGACACAATTATGGCTACCCTGCATATATTACCATTTGATACAAATTGCATTGCATTAAATAATAAATATAACTCAAAAAACAATTTATTATATGATGAATTGTTTTTGGCGGGCAAAATGTGCAAGGAAATATATATATGCCAAAATAGTGCTGGATGTATAGCAAAAAAGTTAGAGGATGGTATTTTAATATCTTCCACAGGGTCATTTGTCGGTGATCTAGAACTAGAAGATATGGTTTTAATTAAAAAATATGCTGATGGGATCATATACTATGAGGGTTCAAAAAAGCCTTCGTCTGAATCGATTATAGCTTGGGAAACATTAAAAGATACTCCCGACGGGACATGCTTTATCCATTGCCATTGCAAAAGAATAACTTATTCAATAAAAAGCAAGGACTATACAACAAGCAATTATTTTATGAGCAAAAACAAAGAACAAATTCAAGAAGTAAAGGATATTATTAAGAAATATGGCTTTGTAAATTTATACCTTCATGGACAAATATTTGTGGGCGATTCGTTCGAAAATATTATGGGCAATATATTACATAAATACTGTGAATAGAATTTAATAAAAGGCTTTTAAAAGTAGGAGACAAAAATGATAAAAACTATAACATTTCTATATGATTGTATAAGATCACCATTTGATATTTCACAAATCATACAATTACAAGATAAAACAGATATTAAAATTATTACTAGTAGGCAAAGCCTCCCGTTTCAGCATGAAAAAGTCTTACAAAAATGTTCTGTTGCAAAGGATAAAATGCGAAAAGTTTCTAATTATAATAACCTTGAAGAATTAATTTATGATTATAAGGAGAGGGAATGTTATATAGTAGGGACTTCGCCAGCCAGCACTAAATCCATATATGATTTAGATTTAAATAACAAAGATGTTATGTTTGTCTTTGGAAATGAAAGCAGCGGGTTGCCAGTTAAAATCCAAGCAATTATGGACGAAATGATAGTGTTACCGATGAATAATGAAAATTTGAGTTTTATGACATTACCAGTTGTTACAGGAGCTATAGCCACAGAATGTTATAGAATTAGGCACGATAATTTAAAAAGCATTGAATTTAATAAAATTAAAAAGCATGTTACACTTGTTTTTTCAGGGATAAAATCTTTTTACGATTCTTGTTTGATTATTCAGGCTATTTTAGCTTTAGACTATGATAATATAAATATATATACTACAAAAGATAATATAGATTTAACATCAAATAAAATTAAAAATAAAATTATGTCCTGGAGAGCAAAAAAAATGCCTAACATAATACAACTGAATTCTTTAGAAAATATAATTTCCTTATTAAAAGAGGAAAATAAATTTGTCGTGGGGACTTATATAAAAAAATCAATTCCTAATAATTATGATGAATTATTTAATTTTAAAACAGCAGATAAAGATATAGCATATGTTTTTGGAAATATTTCAAAATCTGATGAGAAAAATATGGATTATATGCTGCCATTGCCCATAAGTGATAGCAAATCGTTACCAATTAACTTTTCATCCATATTATTTGAAACTTATAGACAAAAATTTGTAAAATAGTAATTAATTTTTTACAAGTCAGGAAAAACAAATACTATTATAGGAGGAGTAAAATGAATAAAAATTTATGGCTTTTCGATTATCAGCAAGGTGAAGAATACGAAAGATTTAGTAAATGTGAGGATTCACAAAAGAGAATTACTGAATTCTTAAAAACCAATTATAACTTTTCTAACAAAACCATTTTAGAAATTGGTGCAGGTAGCGGTAAGTTTACGTCCTTTTTATCGGAATATTGTTCTAAATTGTTTGTTGTTGAAAAAAGCAAAAATCTTATGGAAATAAACCAAAGGAAAAATAAAAATTTGAAAAACATACAATATTTTCTGGCTAATGCAAAAGATATAGATTTTCCTAAAAGTAGTGTTGATATTATTTTTGCTGGTTGGAGTTTGACTTCTATGAGAGATTTGTTCGACGAATTATTTCCAATATTTAAGAAAATTTTAAAAAAGGATGGTATACTAATTATAGTTGAAAATGCAGGAAATGATGATTTTTGTAAATTAATTAAAATTGAAAATTTCACAGCAGAAATGTGGAAGGAATATTTAAGAATAGGGTTCAAAAAGCGAGCTATCCTTGACACAATAATTAAATTGCCAAATAAAAATGTTTTTTATGGAGCATTTCCAAAATTTAACAATATTAATTTAAAATCGTTATCTATTAACCATAAAGTATTAATAATGGATATTAATTTTAATAATGAAGTGGAGAAAGAAAAAAATGAAAATAGTAGAGTATAAAAAAGGTCACGAAGAAAAATTGGAAAATTTAAAGGTTAAATTATCTAATCCTCTTTCTTTGTGTTGGCAAATAACAAAAAAATGCAACTATAACTGCCCTTTTTGTTTGAGTGGAGAACAAAACAATTCTGAACTACCATTAAGTAAAATAAAAAAAATAATAGACGAATTGGCTAAATCAAACGTAGTTAGAATAGATTTTACAGGAGGAGAGCCAATGCTTAGATCGGATTTTTGTGATATTTTGGAATATGCTTCAGAGAAAGGCATTGAAACATTGGTGACGTCTAACGGATCTGCTTACAGTAATAAAATAGCTGAAACTTTGGTAAAAACCAACACATTGCTCTTAATTTCTCTTGATGGAGATGAACAAACGCATGACAAATCACGGGGATCTGGAGCGTATAAAAAGGCCGTAGAAAATATAAAAAAATATAGGGCAAAAAACATTCCAATTCGTATAAATTATTTAATTAGGAAAGATAATTTAGATAAAATCGAATATATTTATAAGTTGACTAAAGAATTAAATGTGGAAAGATTATTTTATATATTTATAGCACCTCAAGGCAAAGCTTATGAAAACAAAGACCTATTATTAAGCGAAGCCGAGAGGAGTAGATATTTAACCTATATAAAAGAATTAAAGAAAAAATCAGGAGATTTCCCATTTATCACAATTCAGGATTATTCAGAATTGGGTAATTTCCACTCTTGCTTTCTTATAGACTCCAAAGGAGATGTAATATCTCAAGGATATTCGCAAGATGATTGCATAAATGTAGGGAATATTCTTAAAGATGGCTTAGACAAATGTTGGAATAATCCGGTTTTTAATCATAAGGGGCATTTTTTACAATATGCCTACATGTTTGAGTATTATATGTAATTTAAACTTATAAAATCCAAAAATTGTAAAGGAGAAAAAATGGAAAATAAAACAAACAAAATTGGTCTATTATTCGATAGTTTAAGAAGCCCTTATGACATTGCTAATATAATTCAAGTGGCTATCGCTTTGGATTGTGATATTTATCTTAGTGGCAGCTGTATTGATTTCAATAATCCTAAAATTGTCGGAAAAGTAAAGAGTTGGAAAGCAACCACTTATCCTAATATAATTCGCTTTGATAAAATAGAAGATGCAATAAAATCACTTCATAGTGTAGGGAAAAAAGTTTATGGAACAAGTCCAATAGCAGATTGTGATTTTTATGATATTGATGCAAGCGCAGAAGATGTTGTGATCGCTTTTGGAACTGAATCTACGGGGTTATCTCGTAATGCTATGGAAATGATGGATGGAGTAGTAACATTGCCAATGCAAAATTTGGGATTTCTAACTTTATCTGTTGTGGTGCCAGCTATAGCATATGAATTAAATAGGCAATTATACTACGTGAATAACTTAGAAGATCATGGTAATAAAAAATAGAAAAGCTTTTTTAATATTTATTGGCTTTGAAAGGGTAAAAAAAGAAAATTAAGAAATTTAATTTTTCTTTTTTATAGTATAATTAAATTAGGAGTGAGTTTATGAAAAAATTATTTTTAGTT
>CAZBOZ010000008.1:0-45104 GCA_964493665.1 uncultured Muribaculaceae bacterium | reverse complement strand
TTTTTTATAGTATAATTAAATTAGGAGTGAGTTTATGAAAAAATTATTTTTAGTTTTATTTACTTTGTTATTGTTAACTGGTTGTGGAATAAACACAAACAATAATTATAGTGGTAAAATTACTGACTATTCTAAACAATATTTATCTAAAGGATATATAGTTAATGTGTATCGTGGAGTAACGCCATTAAGTGAATCTATTGAAGACATGGGTAAGGGTTATGTCAACATGACTTTTTTAATACTGGTAGATTATTATTCAACCATAGATTATGAAAATACTGGTGACTATATTAGTAAGCAGATTGTTAGTAATATAAAAATAACTAAATCACCTAAAATGGGTACAGTAGGTGACATATATGTTAATTATCAAAGTTATTTAGATGCTGATTTTAAAATAGTGGGATCTAATAATAAGTATACAAAAACTCATGCAACACCAGTTATGTATGGTACTCAAAGCTCTATTGCTATTGAGCTTGATAATATAGCTTATATAGATTCAGCTTTATATGATGATGGAATAACTACCAGTGCTCTTTATAATGCTTTAGGTATAACCAGAGACAATGTAGCTTTAACAGTTACTTTTAGAGTAGAATTTATAACAGTAGATGGCAAAACCTTGTATAAAGATTATGAAGTAGAAGTTCCACCTAAAAGTTTTGATATAGGTGGCAGTGAATTTAGAACAGATTTTTATACTGAAAATGTCGATGAAATGGAACCGTTTTTAGAAAAATAAAAGCATTGATACTTAATGCTTTTTTAATTGACTTGTCTTTGATAATACCTTAAAATAAACTTTTATAAAGAGGCATTATTATGACTGGTAAAACAAAGCAATTTTTAGCTAATAATAAAAAATACGAGTTTATTTTTAAAAAATTATATTATCATCCTGAGATATTAAAGATCTTTTTGAGATATGATAGGGAACAATACCATGAACTATCCATATATTATCATTTGCTTTTAAATAACCATTTTTTAGAGTTTTTATATAATATAATTAAATACGATGAAGATTTCCTTTGTCGATTAGACATGGGAATATTAATGGTCTTGGAAAACATTCTTTTAAACAATCAAAGCATTCGAAGAGAATATTTTGAAATCCAAGAAGATGGATATAATAACCTGCAAATATCCTATATGTTTTTAGAAACTGCCATTAACTTTCAACAAATTTTTAATGAGCCTATTGATGATCAGGCTAGATATTACAATTTAGATCTTGATGATGATCTTAATGAAGAAATAACAGAACTTCAAGCCCGTTATTCCGCGATAGAAGAAGGGAAAAGTATGCTGCTAGAAATTTTAAAAAGCATAAAGAGTGGCAGTGCTTTGGAATACGATTATGATACAACCAATTTCTACGCATTGGCATGTAATAATGATTTTATTAATTTAATAGAGGAAATTTTTGATAAAAAGCAATTAGAACTTTCTTTGATTGAAGAAGCCAAAGAAATAATTGCTTCTAGTATAGAAATAAAAACTTTTTTTGGTAAAGGAGTAAAATATCAACAGAAATTAATTGGTGAAGAAAGAGTAAAATCCTTTGATTTAAAAAGAGCTGGTAATTTATTGACAAAATTAATTTTATTTGAGCAAAGACATGTTGTTAAGCCAAAACCAACTTATTTGATGCTTATCAAACCTGATTATACTAGTCAAAAGTTAGATTAACTTTTGATTTTTTTATGTTATACTTTACTTGGTGATTTAAATGATTTTAAATGGTAAAGAAATAGCTTTAAAAATAGAAACAAAATTAAAAGATAAAACAAATAAATATGATACTAAACCAGTATTAGCAACAATTATAGTTGGAAATAAACCTGAATCTGTCATGTATGTAAATATGAAACTAAAAGCTTGTGAAAGAGTAGGAATAATAGGCAAAAAGCTAGAATTTGATGAATCTATAAGTGAAGAGAAATTAATAGAAGAAATTTTTAAATTAAATAAAGATAATAATATATCGGGTATATTAATTCAGCACCCTCTTCCATGGCATTTAGATGAACAAAAGATATTTAGTTCAATTCTTTCAAGCAAGGATGTTGATGGATTAAATCCTAATAGCTTTAGTGATTTAGCAATGGGGATAGCTAGCTATATACCTGCTACTCCAGCAGCTATAATGGAAATATTTGATTATTATAATATATCTCTTGAGGGGAAAAGAGCTGTGGTAGTTGGAAGAAGTAATATTTTAGGTAAACCAATTGCTATGTTACTTTTAAAAGCTAATGCTACTGTAACTATTTGTCATTCTAAAACTAAAGATTTAGATAATGTTTTAAAGGAAGCTGATATAGTTGTAGCAGCTATAGGTAAACCTAAATTTATAAAAGCTAATATATTAAAAAAAGATTCTATAATAATAGATGCTGGTTATAATGAGGGAAATATTGGTGACGTTGATTTAGAAGGAATAGATGAATCTATTTCTTATACACCAGTTCCTGGAGGAGTTGGACCAGTTACAATAGCTAAGTTATTAGAACAAACTGTTAAAGCTTTTGAAAGGAGCCAGAATGAAAAGAATTCACAACAAGTTAGTTAGAGATAAAATAATTGATATTATAATTGCTGATAATTGTACGCCCACATATCGTACTTTAGGTAAAGAAGAATGTTTAAAAGAAGCTAATAAAAAATTATTAGAAGAAGTAAATGAATATTTAGAGTCTGGTGAACTAAGCGAGCTTTGCGATATAGAAGAAGTAATAAGATTAATTATATCTTTAAAAAACTTATCTTATGATGAATTTGAACAACAAAGAGAGAATAAAAACCATAAAAGAGGATCATTTACTAAAAGACTTTATTTGGAAAGTGAAGAAGATAATGACTAACAAAGAACTTAGAACTAAGTTGTTAAAGTTAAGTGATAAAAACTATTCTGATTTTCAAAACAAGTTAGGAATTAATACAATGCCTGATTTAGGCATTAAAATCCCAATTCTTAGAAATATTTCAAAAGAAATATTTAAAGGCGATTACAAATCATATCTAAAAAATCCTAATAATAAATATTTAGAAGAAGTTTTTATTGAAAGTATGGTAATTGGCTATATAAAAGACTATAAAGAAGCTTTACTTTATATAGACAGATTTATTCCTAAAATAACTAATTGGGGTATTTGTGATGTTTTTTGTGGGAGTTTAAAAATCGCTAAAAGCCATTCGAATGAGATGTGGGCTTATATTAATAACCATCTGTCAAGTGGCAAAGAATTTACATTAAGATTTTGCTTAGTTATGCTTTTAAGTTATTATATAAATAATCAATATATAGATCAAGTATTGGAAATAGTTGATAAGATAAATAGTGAATATTATTATGTAAAAATGGGACAAGCGTGGTTAATATCTATAGCTTATATAAAATATTCTAATAAAACTTTAAAATATTTAAAAAAGTCTCATTTAGATAAATGGACCTTTAATAAAAGTATTCAAAAAATAAGAGAGTCTTTAAGAGTAGATAAAGAAACTAAAGAGATGTTAAATAGATTAAAAAAATAGAAGTTATTCTTCTATTTCTGATCTATAAAATTTTAATCCCGCATCAGCTAGTTCATCAACGGTAACAACTTTATTTTCTAAAGCATCGCCAACTTCATATTCATTGCCATCTACTTGAATATATATTTCCTTTAAGCAGTCAAAATAATAATTATATTTATCGTCAGTGTAAAAGAAGAATATAGCTTCTGCGCAAACATCATCAGTTTTATCTACAATTGTTATTTCCCTACTTTCAGTATCTTTTCTATCTACAAAGAATAAAACGACAGAAGCGATAAGTAGCCCAAATATTCCTACTAAAACAAGAACTATTTTAGTTGTTTCTTTCATATTTATTCCTCCTTATTATATTTTTATTATACCATATATTTTTGATTGTGCTATAATTTAATTATAAATAGTAGGAGAGTTAATATGGAAAGTAGAACAACCAAAAAAGAAATAGTAAAAATGTTATTAAAGCAGGACTTAGAAGAAAGAGATGAACAAGAATTACTGGATTTATTAGTTGATAAACCCTTATCTGTAGATGTTGATAAACAAGCTGATGAAAATATGACTTTTGGGGATAAATGTGCCGATAAGCTAGCAGAAAAAGCTGGTAGTTGGAAGTTTATTATTATCTTTGTGGTATTTTTAATAATTTGGATAATTGTAAATGGTCTTCTTCTTTTAAATGCTGTTGATCCATTCCCATTTATATTATTAAACTTAGTTTTATCTTGTATAGCAGCTTTGCAAGCTCCAATAATTATGATGAGTCAAAATAGACAAGCTAAGAAAGATCGAGATAGAAGCCATAATGATTATATGATAGATTTAAAAAGTGAACTTATATTAGAAGAACTTCATAATAAGATTAATACAGTTTTAAAAAATCAAACAAGAATCCTTCATTATATAGATGATCAAGAATTAGCAAAAAAATAACACTTTAAAGTGTTATTTTTTTACGCCGACGTAAGTGTCTTTACCAAATGCAAGCATTGGATAAAATATAAATGGCAATAGCCATAATCCAACGCCATAGCCAGTTTCTTTGCCAAATGCTTTAGCCATTTTAAAAGGCAACATTATAGCAAATACAAAGTTTACCACTGGAACTAGCATAAGTAAGAACATCCAGCCATTGCCAAAAGCAATTTTAAATATTATGTAAGTATTATAAAATGGTATTAATGATATCCAGCCTTTTTCGCCAGCTTTTTCAAAAATTTTCCAGTAGCAGACAATCATTAAAATGCTTATAGCAAGTACAAAAAACCAATAACCCATTGGTAATTGTGCTACATCATAGCTGTAAGAATAATCATAACTATACACGCTTTTTTCCTCCTATGATTTCATTATATAAGAATAAAGAATAATTTACAATTATAAGTTTATCAACTATAATTTAATAAGAAAGAGTTAGGTTTTTTTATGTTAAAAATAAATAATGGTTGGCAAGAATATAAAATATTAGATTCTGGTAATGGTGAAAAATTAGAAAATTGGCATGGGATTATTTTAAGAAGACCAGATCCTCAAGTGATGTGGAGCATTAGCGATTACTCAAAATGGACTAATATTAATGCTATTTATGAAAGAAGCAATACTGGTGGTGGAATGTGGACAAATATCAAAGATATACCTGATAGTTGGCTAATAAATTATAAAGATTTAACTTTTAAAATAGCTTTAACTAATTTTAAACATACTGGGTTATTCCCAGAACAAGCCATTAATTGGGATTATATGATAGAAAAAATAAAAAATAGTAATAGACCAATAAAAGTATTAAATTTATTTGCTTATACTGGGGGAGCTACTATAGCTTGTTCTAGTGCTGGAGCTGAAGTTACTCAAGTTGATGCTTCCAAAGGAATGACTGAGTGGGCCAAAGAAAATGCTAAGTTAAATCATTTAGAAAATAATAAAATTCGCTTTATAGTGGATGATTGTTTGAAATTTGTAGAAAGAGAAAAAAGACGTGGTAATAAATATGATGCTATTGTAATGGATCCTCCTAGTTTTGGCAGGGGCCCTAAAAAAGAAGTATGGAAGTTTGAAGATAGTCTTTATAATCTTATCAATGCTTGCTTAGAAATACTTAGTGATAAACCATTATTTTTCTTAATTAATTCTTATACTACAGGAATATCTAGTATAGTCTTAGATAATATTTTAAAAACCACAATATTAAAAAAATATCCAAATGGTAGAACTGATTGTGGAGAAGTTGCTTTACCAATTTTTAAAGATAATATGATGCTACCTTGTGGAATATACGGAATTTGGGAAGAATAATTTTAATAAAAAAATTATGGAGGAATTATGGCATTTATCGAATTAAAAAAAGTAACTAAAAAATATACTATGGGTGAACTAGAGATAAAAGCTTTAGATGATGTTTCTTTTAGTATTGAAAAAGGCGAATTAGCAGTTGTCTTAGGCCCTTCTGGAGCTGGCAAAACCACGGTTTTAAATATTTTGGGGGGCATGGATAAGTGCGATAGTGGAAGAATTTATGTCGATGGTGAAGATATTGCTTTGTATAATAAAATTGATTTGATGAAATATCGTCGTCATGACATCGGCTTTGTTTTCCAATTTTATAATTTGGTTCAAAATCTTACTGCTTTAGAAAACGTTGAATTAGCTAGTGAGATATGTAAAAACACTTTAGATCCAAAAGAAGTTTTAATAAGTGTTGATTTAAAAAATAGAATGAATAATTTCCCGGCTCAGCTATCGGGCGGTGAACAACAAAGAGTAGCTATAGCTAGAGCATTGGCTAAAAATCCTAAACTATTACTCTGCGATGAACCAACTGGAGCATTAGATTCTAAAACTGGCAAAAAAGTATTAAAAGTGCTACAAGACACTTGTTTTAATTATGGTATGACAGTCGTAATTATTACTCATAATGCTATTATAGCTAATATGGCTAATAGAATTATTAAAATGAAAAATGGCCAAATAGAAGAAGTAATTGTTAATGAAAATCCTTCTAAAGTAGAGGAGATAAACTGGTGAAATTATTGGTAAAAAACACCATTATTAAAATTAAGAAATCTTTAGGTAGATTTTTATCTATTCTTTTTATTATAGCTTTAGGTATTAGTGTTTTTATTGGTCTTAGAGAATCTACTGCGGGAATGCTTTATACAGCTGATAACTATTATGATACTTATAAATTAATGGACTATAAAATAATTAGTACTTATGGTCTTACAAAAGAAGATATTACTTCTTTAGAAAATCTTGATGATTCCTATTTAGTTGTTCCTACTTATTCAGTTGATGTATTAGATGAAGGAGAAGCTATTCGTTTACATGCAATAACTAATAATATTAATAAAGTTGTTTTAAAGTCTGGAAAAATGCCAGTAAAAGATACTGAATGTTTAGCAGATAGTCATGAATATAAAATTGGTAATGTTATAAATTTTTCTAAAGAAGACTTAAAAGATTATATAAATATAAAATCATGTACAGTAGTAGGAACTATTAATTCGCCTCTTTATATTAGAAGTGAAAAAGGTATATCTAGTATTGGTAATGGTAAATTAACCTCCTTTGTTTATGTAAAAGAAGAAGTATTTAATATGGACTATTATACTGAAGCTTATATAATAGCTAAAGATACTTTGGATAAGAATTCTTATTATAGTAGTTATGAAAATGCAGTTAATAAATTAAGAGTTGAATTAGAAGAACTAAAACCAATTAGAGAAACCATTAGATATGAAGAAATATTAAAAGCAGCTAGTAAAAAAATAAGTGAAGGGGAAGTTAAACTATATGGTGAGCTTGCTAAAACTGAAAAAAATTTACAATTAACCAAAGAAGAACTAGATAGTAATTATGAAAGCTTAATTAATTCAAAAAACACTTTAAATTCTTCTTTAGAAGCGCTTAATAAAGAAGAAATAGCTAGCGAAAAAACATTTGATGAACAATTTACATCATTAGGAGTAACAAAAGAAAATATAGAATCTAAGATAAATGAAATAAATAATGAAATAACTTCTTTACAAAATAGCCTAGCAAATTATGAAGAGGGGAGTTTAGAATATATTGAAAAAGAAAATGATATAGCATCATTAACTATTATGCTAAATAATTTAAATGATCTTAATACTGGATATAATAATTTTAAAACTGAAATCGAAAATAATCGTACAACAATAGAAGAAAATCTTTCTAATGTAGAAAGTGGTTTAGATGAGATAGAATCAAGCTATTCTTTTTATTATGATGGTTTAAATACTTATGAAGAAGAAAAATTATCAGCTCTAAATGAAATAGCTAAAGCTAAAGAAGAACTAAATGATATTGAAAAACCAGTTTGGTATTTGTTAGATCGTGAAGATAATAGTGGTTATATTATTTATAAAGAAGATGTTATAAAAATAGAAGCGATATCTAAAGCTTTACCAATCTTTTTTGTTGCGATAGCAATGCTAGTTTGTTTAAATTCTTTATCAAGATTAATTGAGGAAGAAAGAATGGAAATGGGTATCTTAGAATCTACTGGATATGGAAGATTAAGTATTATATATGGTTATATGTTATATGTTTTTATAGCTTCTATTTTGGGTATTGGAGTAGGGTTAACAATAGGATATAGTATTATCCCTAAAATTATTTATGGGGCCTTCTTATCTAGATATTATGTTCCTAAACTAATAACTGTTATTAGCCCTTTACCTTTTTCATTAGTTATAGTAGTTACTTTATTATTGATGACATTGGTTGTAATCATAGCTTGTTATAAAGAATTAAAAGAAATGCCATCAACTCTTCTTAGACCAAAAGCTCCTAAATCTGGTAAAAAAGTATTTTTAGAAAAAATTCCTCTAATTTGGAATAAACTTAGTTTTACCTGGAAAGTAACCATAAGGAATTTATTTAGGTATAAAAAAAGAATTATTATGACTATTTTGGGTATAGCAGGATGTACAGCTTTACTTCTTACTGGATTAGGCCTAAATGATAGTATTAATAATATTCCAAAATTACAATTTGGAAAAATAATAAACTATGATGCGATGTTTATATTAGACAAAACTCAAACTGAGCTAGGGGATGATTTAACTACTTTATTTAGTAAAAACAATGTAGAAAATCCAGTTTTAATTAATCAGCAAGCTTACAAATTTAGTTATGATAATAAAACCAGTGATGCTTATTTAATTTATTCAGATTCTGATGAAAATTTAGAATCATATGTATCTTTTTATAGTAGTTTAACTAACAAAATAATTGCCATTCCTTCATTTGGAGCTTTAATTACTAAACAAATGGCTGAAGAATTGAATGTAACTAATGGCGATACCATTGAAATAAGAAATAGTAATAATGAATTATTCATTGTTTATGTTAGTGATGTAGTAGAAAATTATATAGCCAATTATATTTATATGAGTAAAGATTATTATCAAAGCATTTTCAATGAAGATCTTGAATATAATATGGTAATAGCTAAATTAAATGAAAAACCATCTAGTAATGTTTCTTTAACTGAACATAATATTCTATCAGTTAGCTATACTGAAGATATTCTTAATTCTTTTAATAGTTTTATAAATGGTTTGAATAAAATAATATATTTAATAGTAGCTTGTGCTTGTATGTTAGCTTTAATAGTCTTATATAATTTAACCATTATTAATATTAGTGAAAGAAAAAGAGAAGTAGCTACATTAAAAGTATTGGGATTTAATGATCAAGAAATATCTAATTATATTTATCGAGAAACAATTATATTAACTATTTTAGGTATAGGAATAGGCCTAATATTAGGTATATTCCTACATAGATTTGTTATGTATACAGCTCAAACTGATAATATATTATTTATTAAAACTATAAAATGGTATAGTTATATAATCTCAGCCATAACAACCATAATATTTTCATTTATAGTTCAATTAATAATTTCTAAGACATTAAAAAAGATCGATATGATCGAATCTTTAAAATCAGTAGAATAACTTATTAAAAATAAACTATATTATCTGGTTTGGCCTTTATTTTATTTTCAACACTTATATCATATACTAAACCATCGGACTTATAAGTGTGAAAGTCACTATAGTTAGGATTGGGAATAAACCCCCCAGTACCAGCTTCACTTACAGGAATAAATCCACATATAAATTCTGGAAGTAAATACATAGTGCCACCATCATTAAAATAAATAGGTTTTACTTCTCCCTCTTTGACCCCTATATAAGACTTTGGTATTTTTACAACAAAAACCCCTTGCGATGCTTTATATTTATAAGCATCTTTTATTTGGCCAATTAATAGGGGGAAATTATCAAACAAAGAAACTATTTTTTCAATATTTCTATCAGCTCTAGAAATCATTCCTTGCATTCTATCTCCTAGGTTTTTAATTCCGTTATCAAATACTTCAGCAATAAATCTAGGAGTAGCTGGGCTTAAACCAGTTCTATGAATTCCCATGATATATTCTTCGTTATTAAAAATAGCTTCTAAATATTTACCAGTTTCATAAGGCATATTGCCTTTATCAAAGTCTGCTATTAATTTTCTGCCAATTTTAGTATTAGATTTTCCATAAGGGCTCTTTTTAATTAAATAAAATTCTCTCATTGTATTCACCATCTTAAATTTAAATGTTTTTTAACTACTTGTCAATTAAAGTGTTAAAAAACCAATAATTATGATAAAATTAATTAAGAGGTATATTATGAAAAAAATCAGTTTATATATTTTACTTTTACTATCATGTTTTCTTTTTTTTGGTTGTAGTAAGGAAGATAAAAATCCTAGTAACAACATAGAAGAAGAAAAAACAAATTTAGATATTGTTGCTACTAAAGATACAATCGTTTTTAAGTCTGATGATAACATTTATACAACATTTTATTATGATGGTGAAAACTTACAAAAA
Source organism: uncultured Muribaculaceae bacterium (assembly GCA_964493665.1). Lineage (GTDB taxonomy): Bacteria > Bacillota_I > Bacilli_A > RF39 > UBA660 > DAOSVX01. Next base: position 34,645 of record CAZBOZ010000008.1, on the reverse strand, counting down.
GTAACTACTACATCTATATTTGAAAATGAAGAAGCTGCCAAGTATGCTGAAGAATTATTCAAAGGTGAAGACTTTAAAGAAATGTATGGCAATATAGTAAGAGATGGTAATAAAGTAACAATGGACTACGTATCAGATTATTTTACTTTTTATACTAATTTAACAAAAACTGATATGATCTATTTCATGCAAGAGTCTGGATATAGTGTAGAAGAGTAAAAACATTTTACTTTTTGTGGTTTTGTGATATTATAATTGTCAAGGAGGATTGTAATGAAAATTATAAAAAATGCTAGAAAAAGTAATTCCTTAATTAGTGGAACAGTTGCATTTCACAAAGATAGTTGTTGTGGATCAAGAGCATAAAAGGGAAGGCGACTTCCTTTTTATATTCATTTTGGAGGGGATTTTATGAAGTGGAACAAGTTTGCTTTGAAAGTTCCGTGTGGTGATGAGTATATTTTATACAACACCTTAAATGGATCAATTGTAAAATTAAAAAAATCTATATTTAATTCATTGTTAATAGTTAATGGAGATAAAAAAATTATTAAAAATTTAAAAGCTTTAGAATTTATTTTACCTTCTTCTTTTGATGAGGATAAAAGATTTATGAAATCGTTATTAAAAGAATGGAACGATTGCGGATTTTTAACAGTACATTTTGTTGCTACAACTGGCTGTAATTTTAAATGTCCTTACTGTTATCAATCCGGCATTAAAGCCCAAGCAATGACTAAAGAAAAAGTAGATGATATAATTGATTTTTTGAATAGATATATAGTAACTAACAAAATAAAAGAAAGTACTTTGGAAATAACTGGTGGTGAGCCAACAATAAATTGGGAATTGGTTAAATATTTTTTAAATAAAGTTGATATGATGTATAAAAAAAACAATGTTTTGTATAAAACTCATATTGTTACTAATGGTTATAATTTGACGAAAGATAAAGTAAATTTTATATCAAAATTCAATTGGCAGAGGCTTCAAATAACATTAGATGGGTTACCAGAATATCATAACAATAGGAGAATGCATAAAAATGGAGACCCAACATTTAATAAAATTGTCAATAATATAGAATATATTTTAAAAAATAATAAAATTTCAAAAATAAATTTAAGGATAAATTATGATAAATCAAATATTTCTTGCATACCAAAATTTTTAAGCTATGTAAAGAGTAGATTTGGTACAGAAAAAATATCTATATCATTAGGATTAATAACAAAAACCGTAAGTTCTTCTGACGCTAATTCTTTTATAGAAGAAAATGGAATACAAGAAGAAGATTTTACGAAAAACTATTTGAAATTATATAAAAAAGCTTTTATTCAAGGCTTTGAATTATCAGACATATTTTCTCTTGATGGAATGTGTACAGCGAAATTAAAACACGGATTTCTGATAGAACCAACAGAGAATTTAATAAAGTGTGTAAGTGGCGTTGGCCGGAAAGAATTTGTGGTTGGGAACATAAAAAGCAACACTTCTACTGACAATTATTTATTTCCAGATTTATATTTAGAATGCTTATCAAAAGGTTGCCCATATGTTCCTATTTGTCATACAGGTTGTAGATTTGATGCATTCGTAAAGAACGGTGATAAAAAGAAAATAAATTGTAAACGAAAAATATTAGATAAAATAAATGCCGAGATTTTAAGAATTAATTATGGAGATGATTAGTATGTTGAACTTAAGAAATATTAAGTTAGTGTTAAAAAAGAATTCTAGAGTTTTGCTAGAAAATTTTAATTTTTCTTTAAACCCTGGTGATAAAGTTGCAATAATTGGTGAAGAAGGTAACGGAAAAAGCACTTTATTAAAATTGATTTTTGATAGGTCTTTAATTGATGAATATTGCGAATTCACGGGGGAAGTATCTAAAAAAGGTTTAAAAATTGGTTATTTAGAACAAATTTTAAATCCAGAATGGAATGAATTTACTATAAATGATTATTTTTTAAAAGATTCTCCAAGCACTGATGCGGATTTTGATAAATATGAAGCTTTCAGCGAAATTTCATCGATATTGTCAAAATTCCATATGGATCCAATGATAGTTTATAGTGATCAAAAAATGAAAACATTATCAGGTGGTGAAAAAGTTAAAATTCAATTGGCTAAGATAGTTTTTAATAATAATGATATATTGTTATTAGATGAGCCAACTAACGATTTGGATATAGAAACTTTAAAATGGTTGGAGAATTTTATAAATACAGTTAACATACCTATAATTTTTATATCCCACGATGAAACATTACTTGAAAATACTGCCAACACTATTATTCATATTGAACAATTAAAAAGAAAGTCTAAGCCAAGACACACCATTGAAAAAATTGATTATAGAGCTTACGTTGAAAAAAGGCTAGGTATGTTGGAAAAACAAGGCCAAATTGCTAGAAAACAAAGAGCAGATCATCAAAAGCAAATGGAAGCTTTTCAGAAAACTTTCCAAAAAGTTGCCTATCAACAAGATAATATAAGCAGATCAGATCCACATGGAGCAGCACTCTTAAAGAAAAAAATGAAAAGTTTGAAATCCCAAGAAAGAAGATATGAAAGAGAAAAAGAAGACTTTGTAGAGGTTCCAAATACCGAAGACGCAATTTTTTTAGATTTTGAAAACGAAATTTATATCCCGACTGGTAAAAAAATATTGGATATGAATATTGAGCAATTAAAAAATTTTGATAGATCTTTATCAACGAATATAGAGTTAAGCGTTTATGGACCAGAACATATTGTTATTGTGGGGACAAATGGTGTTGGAAAAACAACTTTAATGAAAAAAATATACAAAGATCTTTCTAACAGGAAAGATATAAAAGTTGGGTATATGCCACAAAATTATGAGGATATTTTAAATTTAGATGAAATAGCAGTTGATTTTGTTAAATCAAGCTCTTCAAAAGAGGATACTACAAAAGCCATGACATATTTAGGGTCCTTGAAATTTACAACAGAAGAAATGAGATTGAAAATAGGGGAACTATCAGGAGGCCAAAGGGCAAAGCTATTACTTTTAAAACTGGTGCTAAGTGGCTGTGATGTTTTGCTATTAGATGAACCAACTAGAAATTTAAGTCCACTATCTAATCCCGTTATAAGAAGTGTTTTAAGCTCTTATACTGGGGCAATTATAAGTGTTTCGCATGATCGTAAATATATAGACGAAGTTTGTGATAAATTGTATTTTTTAACGGAAGCTGGATTGCTAGCAATAGATAGTGTAGATGAATTCTATAATGAACAAAAATCAATTTTATTGCAAAAAAAGTAAGCAGAGTGGACAACAATGAAGAATGAAGTTTTTAAATTAGACTATAAATTAAATAATAATTTTAAAAATCAATTGTTATATTTAAAAAGATTCGTTACTGATGAACAATGGCTAAAAATTGTGTCTTTTGATTTTGCTTTAAATCCTAAGTTGGCTTCAGATATTGTAAAATTAATTAAAAAGATCAATTCAAATGTTTTTTGTGCCGAAAAATTAGAACCAATTATTGTCGATATAAAAGCAAAGATGGAAAAACTAATTATATTGGCAAATTTAGAAAAAGACATAGTTTTAAAATGGTTAAAGTATAGAGAGATATATGCTTATTATGGCTTTTTAGAAACCATAATTGAGGGATCTATAATTACTAAATATATATTCAGTCAATTTAAAAAGCTTTATGGAAAAAATTACTTGCAAAAAATAAAAGAAATCGATACAAATAAACACTTAATATATAATTCAAAGAAAGAAAAAGATATCACAGATTTATATCTATTAATGAAAAAATGGCAAGACATTGAACATGAATTTAGTGATCAAATTTTATTGCCAAAATACTTAAAAGCTAAAAACAATTTTAATAAGAAAGTATATGATGAAAAAAAGCATTTAAAAAACATAAAAGATATAAGCCTTGTTTATTTGTACTTTGTTGATGACATGCCAATTGTAAACATTCAAATTATAGCCAGATTAATAGAAAGTAATAATGCTGAGTATTTAAATACAGTAATAGGGGGTAAAATGTATGGTTTAGCAGTTCTTTGGCTGAATAAGTTTAAAATACCTGAAACATATGTAATTCCAGTTTCGTCCGTATTAAATAAAAATTACCAAAAAGATTTAGAAAAAATAAAATTTAATAAATATGCTATTAGAAGTTCAGCAACTGCTGAAGATGGAACAAAGCATTCTTACGCAGGCATGTTTTTGACTAATTTAGAGGCTAATCAAAAAGATGTGCCAATATCTATTGAAAATGTAGCCAGGTCAATTAACTATAAACGTGTAATTAATTATATAGATCATTTTAACTTAGAAAAACCATATATGGCAGTAATACTTCAGGACTTTAAAAAATCTTTTATATCTGGTGTTTGGTTAGGGGAAAAATTAACATCTGGTAATTTAGAATGGATATATGGTACTGGAGAACTATTAGTTTCAGGCCATTCAAATCCAAACCACGAATACTGGAATAGAGATGATATAAATAATTCAAAAGGCATAAATTATCAATTAGGGTATGTAGGGCAAAAATGTTTAGAAATTCAAGAAAAGTTAGAAACAATATGCGATTTAGAGTGGTGCATTGTAGATAATGATCTAATAATTTTACAATTTCGTCCAGTAACAAGCAAATTATTTTTAAATAAGGTAAAAAATTCATCGAGCAAAATTGTTGGGATACCATCATCAAGTGGAATTGTTAGTGGGGAACCAGTTTTTTTAAAAGATTATAAAACCACAAAAAGACTTGATGGCAAAATATTAATGGCAGATTACACAGATCCAGAATGGATTCCATTAATTATTAAAGCTAAAGCAGTAGTAACTGCTGAAGGTGGGGCTTTATCTCATACAGCAATTATAACAAGAGAGCTTGGCATACCAAGTATAGTTGGTATAGGATACAAAAATATAGATTATTTAAAAAAAGAAAAAAGAATAAAAATTAATGGTAATACAGGAGAAATATGTATAGAAAATTCCCCTTATGATAAACTAAAAAACATTAAAAATCCTGAAGAATTAATTAAATTTATGGAAGAAAACATCACTTATGGATTTGTTGATAAAAATGGTAAAAAATATCTTGATATGTTTTCTAAAGAGTGGCAAGACAATTGGTTTAATAAATGCATTGTTCAAACTGGGAAAGAGATATTGAAAACTAAAATTGGAACATGTTGGGATCAAGTAGAGTTAGAAAGATTATGGTTTAGAGAGTATAATTATCAATTTAAAACAATATTTATAGAATTTCAAAATAATAAAAAAAGCAATCTACCAACACATACATTTTTAGTTTATAAAGACAAAGGGGAATATTATTGGTTTGAACATTCTTTTTATGATAATAGGGGAATCCATAAATTTAAAAATTATGAAGATGCAATCGAGTTTGTTAAGCGTAAACATTTAGAATATGCTATAAATAACTATAATATAGATGAATCATATTATAAGCACATAAAAGCATATGAATATGAGGAAATACCAAAGGGATTAGGTGTATCCAAATATTTAAATTGGATTATAAAAAAATAGATATTAAAAAAGAACCAAATGATTGATTCTTTTTTAATATAATCTTAAGTTATCGTTATTTAACATTAATTGCTTAATTGTTTCTTTTCTAGTGCTATCACCGGTCATATAAGCGTCATATGTGCTGCCTTGTTCAACTATTGCTATATAAGCGTCCATCAAATCCATTATTTCTTGCTCAATTAGAGCCTTTGTCTCATCGGAATTAACTATTTTCCAAAAACTATAAAGATTATATTTTGAATCGTCATACGCTTTTAAATTAAATGATCCGGTTATTGATGATATATAGGAGCTTATAGCATATACTTCTTTTAATAAAATTAATTTTATTAATGGATGCATATTATAAAAATTAACAACACCATTATTTAATTTTTCATTATCAGAATTGCTAATGAAAATTTCTTCCATGATGTTAATTATACTTTGCGCTTTTTCTGTAAAATCATCACTGTTTTTTAATCCGGCTTCGTAAACTGCTTGAGCATTGTCTTCAAAAAGCTTTAATGCATTTACACCAGAATATTTTTCAGCCCCTGCCACCTCATAAATTTTATAGAATTGAGGATTAATAATTTTAATGTTTTGAGTTTTTCCATTAGCAACGTTTGTTCCACAATAGCTAATCGTCACAACAAAACCATTAATAAAATTGTTAATGTTATAAAGAATTGTTTCTTTATTAATTACAGGATCTTTTATTAATTGTTCAAAATTTGCAGATAATAAATTAGAAATTTCAAGCGTTGAATAATTGGCTAAAGAAAGGGCACTAATATTTCCGTTGGTTGTTTCTGACAATCTGATTTCTAAATCTTTAGATGCTATTTCTAAGTTGCTTGATTCTTCTTCTGAAGGGAAGAAAATAAAATAGGTTTCTTTAATCGGTGTTGCAGTTGGCTCTGGTGTAATAAAGCTTGGGTCCATTGGGGTAGATGTTGGAAGAATAACTGGCTCTGGTGTTTTTTCTTCATCAACACCATCATTAACTAACTGAGAGCTTGCAGTTGGCTCTATATTTAATTTTGATTGATTAGCAGCGTGCGCTTCTGCGCATCCAGCAGACGGCAAAAGAAACATTATCATAAAAAATAACTTTATTTTTTCCCAAATAACTTTGAGTTTCTTCAATAAAGATTTGTCGAAAAAGCTAGTTGTATTAATTACTTTTTTCAATGTAATTTCCCCCTTTGAAATTAACAATGCATATATTAGCACCAAGCTGTTAAAATGTCAATATTTACATAGATAAGACTATTATTTTACGATGCTATTTTTTCCTTTGAAAAATAGTGCTATCGTGTTATACTTTTTATAGTAAAGGTTGGTAGTCATATGAAAAGCAAATATTTTTTACTAGCAAGTATATTTATGGCTTTGCTTTTTGTTTGTCCAAATGCATATGCTGCAGATGAATGCGATTATGCTGAACAATATAAATTGAGTGCTTTGGCGAGCAATGTAAATGCTAATTATAGTGTTTCTGAAGAACCAGAAGTTTATTTTATAATAACTATTAACAATTTAACTGATAAGATTTATGCAGCTGTAAAAAGTGATAACAACTCAAATATTGTAGAATATGAATATTCTGAAGCAAATGGTGGAAGTGTTTCATTTACTTCAAGCGAAATTTATAAAAAGACGGATTTCACTATAAAAATTTACGCTGTAAATCCTTTTTGTGATAGAAGTGAGCTAAGAACCATTACAGTTACAACTCCTAGATATAATCCTTATTATAATTACGCAGCATGTGAAGATGTTAGAGACTTCTATTTGTGCCAAAAGTGGAGTGATTTCGAAATTTCTTATGAAGAATTAGTAAGTAGGATAAATGACTATAAAGAAGCTTTAAAAGATAAAGAAATTATCGAGGAAGAACAAGAAAAGACTATAATTCAAGAAGTTATAGATTTTGTTGTTAAGAATTATTTGTACTTTGTTATAAGCGGTGGAGTTATTACCATTGCTGGTAGTACTGCAATAATAATTTTAAAGAAAAGGAGAATTTTATAGTGAGATCTAAACCAATAAAATTAATTTTAATTGGAATTTTCTCATTTATAGCATTTGCTATAAATGCTTTTGCAGCTATAACAATATCTCCTACTGGGCTAAGCTATACAGTTAGTAGTGATTTTGGGGATACTACATTAACAAGAACAATTAAAACATTCAAAACCATTGAAAACGATTCTGCTTTTCACGTTTTACCTGATAAATTGATGCCTGGTGACGCTGGAGCAGCAACTTTATATGATTGTGAGAATGGTGGCTATGCATCAGCTGCTGAAATAGCTATAATTCAGAATGGCAAAAAAGATGGATATAACGATATGGAAATCCAAATCGCTTTATATTGCCAAGCTACGACAGGGACAGCAGTAAAATCTGATGATGAATTTTATCAAACTATATGTTCTAGATATGCTGCTGGCGAAGATGTAATTGGTACGGGGCTTTTTCAAGTAAGTGATCCTTCAGGATACTTTTTAAAAGGATTAGAACTTTATGCAAGCGGATCTTCTACAACATACTATGAATCAACAACTGGTTATACAGGAGTAAATTTAAGTTTCGATTGCTCTTCAGGGCTATGTTATTATCCGGAAAAAGATGAGAAAGCAGCATTAAGCAGTATCGAAGGCTTAAATATTCCTAGTAATGCTAAAATATTATCAGTTACAGCAGAAGGCGCAGATAGTATAGATGTTACATATGGCTCAAGGACTTTAGATACAGTTTATTTTAATGTGGTGGCAACACCAAAAACAAGTATTTGCCCTACTTGTGCTTATGTTCAAGTAATTGTTGAATATGAATCACCAGATGTTGTTGCTCAACCTTCTTTATGCGCTCCAACAGCACCAGCAGGCTCTGGGATTAATATCCTTGATAGTAGCAATATGCTTGTATATTCAACAACTGGTAGTGTTTCTAAAATATTTACTATATATTCTGGAACTGGTAACACTACCAATAATTCCAATACATATAACTCAGTTTTTTATCCAAATAGCGTTATAGTTGATTATGAAAACAATGATGTTGTTCTTGCTAATACAATTACAACAATCCCTGCGTCAAAAACAACTTGTGGAATTGTTTCTATAGCTCCTGGAGGCTCATTAAAGGCGAGCAGTAATAATACAATTTCTGATGACGATGAAGAACCATTTAAAGACATATCAACAGATTGGTCTAAAGTTACAACAGGTACTGCTTGCGATGGATCTTCTTACAAAGTGACAGCAGATGAATTAAGTGGAAATGTAGATACTATAATAAACAATCAATATTGTAATATATATTGTAAGGAAGATATTAAAATTGTCATTCCTTCAAAAGCCAAAGCAGCTTCAGGAAATAGCGAGATCTTCTCTGGTAGATATTTTACGTTGCCAGATTTAAAAGCTGAAGGAAGAAAAACCTGCGTTGCTGATATAGACATAGAACAATTCTTTTATGATGTTTATGGAGACAAATATGATATAGGAGACATATTGTCTGGTAAAGCAAGCACAAAAGAATTGCTAACCAGTGGCGATGGCAGTAATTGGGATTATTATAATTCACAAAATTGGATTGAAGTTTTGTCTAAATCTTATGCAGGAATCACAACGATTGTTGATACAAACAAAGAAGTTTGTTGCAGTGTTTATTTAAGAGTTAGTTGTGCTGGGAAAGAGACTATAGAAACTTGCCCGGGTGGCAGAAGTAGAGTTGGTGAATCGTCTTGTTGCTATATTTATACAGGAGTTCCATATAGTTGCGTTCCTGTAGAAACTAGCACCCGAGATTGTGGCTATGGGTTTTTTAAAGTTATTAAAAAGGTTTGTTACCCCATAAAGTATGTTTTGGTTTCCAACGGGAATTATACGGATGCGGATGTTGTAACAATTAAAGAAATAGATATTGATGGTAATGAAGTTAGTACAGATATATATAGTGCATATAATTTTCTTGGCGCTTCTTTTGTAAGATATAAAGTTTTCCCTTCTTTCAGAGGCTCAGATAATACAAAAATAGAATTTATAAAAAAAGATACTGGAGTAATAAAGGAAGATACTAAAGCCACATGTGAAAACACTCCTATTCCGACAAAATATGGCGATTGTGAAAATTTAATTTGTACTTGCTCGATTCAAAATGAAGCCGAATGGCTTAGTGCTTGTGGTATACAAACAAGCTCAGGAGTTGGCTCAGTTGGAACGGCCGTTAAGCATCAAATATCAGTTTATGAAGCTATTCGTGATGCTAATTATGCAGCAACATTAAAGTCTATAGAAGATATACTTGCTTGTTCTGAAGCATATAAATATATAATATATAATATTGAAACTCCAGAAGTAACATTTAATTATTGTGAAGATTATAAAATAGATTATAAATTTAATGGTGGAGTAAATGAAAATGTCACAGTAGAATATTGTAAAGACGGTGCTTCTACTATAGATTTTGATTGTTTGGGTGGTAGTCAAGTTACTGAAGGCCCAATAGATGAAATAGATTTTTCTATATTTAATCGTGAAATAAGTTATTATTCTTGCGGAGATAGTTATTGTAATAGTTCTACAATAAAAACGATTACAATACCAATAAATAAAGCAGTTAAATTTGAGTACACAGCTTCATTTAGAGCTAATACAGATACCGTGTATTATGCTATGGTACCAAGTGGAGTGGTTAGAACTAATCCTACTAGTACAAATTCTATTCTTTTAGGTAATGATGGCAAAGTATATCCTTTATCACTTGGAAATGTCGGAAATAAAGCTTGTGATTATTCATTCACTTTTAATACTATTGGTGAAACTCATTATGAGAATTGTTTCCCGGAATTGGAAAAACCAATGGTTTGTGCCTTTGTTTTATACAATCAAATAGTAAATCCAGGCCCTGGTAATGGCGATAGTAGTGTTGGCCTTATGTATTTTTATCGACCAATTGATTTAAATGATATGTTTCCAAATAGTAATGATGATTTTAGTTCAAAGACATTACCAAAATATCGAGTTTTAGGTAGTAATTGGAGTAGTGAAAAAGGAATAGATGCTCAAGAAGATATTGAATCTTTAGGAGAAGATGCTTATTTAGAAGAAAATCTTGAATATTCATATACTTTAACACCAAGGCAAATGGCTAGAATTAGAGCTTACAATAATGCTCAAGAAAAACGTAGCAATGGCTATGCTGATTTCAATTTAACTTGTGATAGTAAAGGCCAGAATTGTCGTAGCGGTTTCTTAGATGGAACAATGCTTGGCTGTGAGAATGGCAAATGCTTTAAAGACAATTTAAGTGCTAATCCTGAATCAAGAGATGTAACATTTAAAACATACTCTGATGGGACATCTTGGAAGTAAGGGGGGAGATAAATAATGAAAGAAAGTTTATGGGGATATTGGTTGATTGTTCTAGGAATATTTGTTATAATCATCATGATGCTAGTACAGGATTTTACAACAACGAACACCCAAGATTATTATCTTTTAAAAGAGGTAACTGAAGCATCAATGATAGATGCAGTTGATTATGCTTATTATAGGGAACATGGAGACTTAAAAATTAATAAAGAAAAGTTCGTGGAGAATTTCTTAAGAAGATTTTCTGAAACTATGAACATTAACAAAACTTATCGCATTGATTTTTATGGTATATATGAGTCTCCACCAAAGGTAAGCGTAAAAATATCGACGACTAGTAATACTTTTACAATAGCAGGTGATCAGACATCATTTGATATTGTAAATAAACTGGATGCTATATTAGAGTTAAAAATAGGAGCATCTAATTATGAAGATGGTTATGACATAAGTAGTTATGTTGGAAATTAAAAAGGAGGAATAGAAAGTGAAATTTGAAAATATTTTAATGTCATTAAAGAAGTTTTTTTCTAACAAAAATACCGTAACAATAATAGGAGTATTGGTTGGCATCCTGATTTTATATTTAGGATATAACTGGCGTGTTAAACAAGCTATAACACCAATATCAGTACCATATGCAAAGGTGGAGATATCATCTAGGACTTTGATTACTAGTGATATGATTGGTTATACTCAAATACCAAAGAGTATGGCTAATTCAAGTGATAATTTAGTCACTAATTCAGGCCTTGTAGTTGGTAAATATGTTAGTTACGGAACAACAATACCAGCAAATAGTTTGTTTTATAGTGAAGCTTTAATGGCTGCTGAAGAACAACCTGATTCAGCATTTGCTAATATACCAGATGGTTATACAATATATTCTTTAGGAGTAGATACTCATACTACTTATGGTAATTCAATTTATCCGGGAAATTATATTGACTTATATTTAAAAGCAGTTGATGATACAGGAAAAATTATTTATGCTAAGCTAATTGAAAGTATTGAAGTGTTAGCAGTAAAAGATAGCAATGGAGATCATGTATTTGAAACTACAGTTGAAAGTCGTAATCCAGCAGAGCTTTTATTTGCAGTACCAGATGATATGTATTTACTATTAATGAAAGCTGGTTATATAACAACTAACCAAGTTGCAATAGTTCCAGTACCTAGAAATGCTGCTTATTCAGCAAATCCTGGTGAAACATTAGTTAAGAGTTCATATTTAAAAGAATTTATTTTAGCTAAGACAACATATGTACCAGAAGATACTACAAATACAACAGCCGAAACTACGACGGAGACAACAACCGAAACAACAAACTAAAAAAATAAAGAATAAAGAGGTGTCAAAATGAATGATGCAATTTTCTCGCAGATTGATTTTGGACCGATTAAGGAATTTCTAGATAATGATGATATAACTGATATAAGTTATACAAATAATGGCCAAGTATGGCTAAAAACATTGTCAAAAGGAGTTTTTCAAATAGATCGACCAGAAATTAATAATGCCTTTATAGAGAAATTAGCTTTTCAGTGTTCTAATGTTATGGGTAAGACCTTTAATATGGCTCATCCAGTATTAGATGCTGAAAGTGCTGAGCTACGTATGAATTTTATTCATGAATCAATTTCAACTAATGGAATAGCTTGTGTTGTTCGTAAAACACCTGCCAAAATCAGATTAAACAAACAAAAACTATTAGATGAAAAATATGTTACTTTGGAATTACATGACTTTTTAATAAAATGCGTAGAAGGTCACTCGAATATAATAGTCAGTGGGGAAACTGGTAGTGGCAAAACAGAGTTAGTAAAATATTTAGCTAGTTTTACCAAAGAAAACGAAAAACTTATTACTATTGAGGATACTTTGGAACTACATCTGGATAGAATATTTCCGCATCGTGATATTGTGGCGATGAAAATCAATAATATTATGTCTTATAGTGATATCTTAGTGGCTTGTATGAGACAGAATCCAAGATGGATATTACTATCCGAAATTCGTAGTGCTGAAGCTGTAATGGCCGTAAGAAACTCAATATCATCAGGACATAATATTTTATCAACAATTCACTCTGATAAAGCCGAAAATATTCCAATGAGAATGTATTCTTTGCTGGAAACTAATTTGGATATTGATCAATTCTTGAAATCTATTCATCGTTATGTTCAATTAGGTGTTCATGTAAGAGGGTATATGAGTAAGGAATTAAATAGATTCCAAAGAGAAATAGTTGAATTAATAGAGTTTTATGTTGATGAAGATAATAATGCTAAAATAAACACAATATTTAAGAAAAGCCCAGATGGTAAAGTATCTTTAGAAAATCCAACTAAATATTTAATTGGTTATTTAGAAGCTCAAGGAGTTATAATTTCTGAAAACATATTTAGCTCTACTACTAAAAGTGAGGAAGAAAAACTAAGTTTTGTAGTTAAAAAAGAACCAGATATAGAAGTTTTATAAAAAGAAAGAGGTGCAAATAGTGGAACTAATATTATTAATAATAATCGCTATATTTGTCATGTCATATCGTAAGAATAATGGCGAGAATGTTTATAAATTTATAGTTAATCAAATTAACACTGCTTATAATAAATATGCACCATATAGTTTTAAAGAAGTAAGAGAAAAGGTAAAAGCTTTAGGACAAGAATATTCTACTAAACAATATACTAATCAAGTCATAATTTTTGGATTAGTAGCGGGCGGGATAGCTTATCTTTATTTCTTTAGTTTAATCTGGGCAATAATATATGCCCTTGTAGCTATTATGTTTATACCTTATTTGGCTTATTTAAGATGTAAAAGAATATATAGCGAATTTATATTTGAACAAATTCAAGTATATACAACTAATGTTATTATGGAATTTAATACTACTCAAAGTTTTGTCAAATCATTAGAAGGAGTTAGGGATTCTGGTATCTTAGAAGATCCAGTATTGGCTGATTTAAAGATGATGATTGATTTATCTTACCAAAATGGAACTATTGATGAATCAATTGGCTACATGAATGGCAAATATCCTTTCTATATGGTTAAAAACATGCATCAATTATTTTTACAAATAACTAAAGAAGGATCAAAAGATTCAGGAGAAGCTTTAGAAAATATGGCACTAGATATAGATATGCTTGTTGAAGGAGTATATCGCGATAGAATGGATAGACAAGGATTTCATAAAACATTTGTTACTTATGGACTCGCTTTATATATGTTAGTTATGTTTATGCAATTTTTACTTGGTAATGACAATTATTTGGAATTGCTTGATTTATGGTATGTCCAATTCTTATTACATGCCATTATCATTTTAAATAGTTATTTCTTAATAGGTGGAGAGAAATACTATAATGAAGATGTGGGGGCTGAGTAATATGTATTTTGAGGTATTATTAATTGGTGTAATAATCTATTTTCTATTAGATATGGGTGGTAGATTAAGTACTAATAAATTTATTGAAGATAATGAAATGTACTTTAGAAGACTAAAAGAGACAGATTATGATTTTTATTGCTATGCTAAGTATGGTAGTGGAATAGATGTAGATAAATTATTTTCTAAAAGATTAAGAAATGGTCTTTTAATTATTATCGTTCTATTATTTTTATTCTTAACTAAATTAACCTATGTTAATGTTATATTTTCTTTAATAGTAGGTTTCTTGGTATTTAAAATGGACTATGTAAGTAAGAAAAATTATTATAAAAAGCATTTACATGATATTGACCTTTTGTTGCCATATTATTTAAAAAGTTTAGAAATCTTAATTCAACATTATACTGTTCCAGTAGCTATGGGTAAATCAGTAGAAGATGCACCAACAATATTTAAAGATGGTTTAGTAAGATTGGTTGAGAAAATTGATGCTGGAGATGCTTCTATTGAACCATATATGGAATTTGCTAGAGAGTATCCAGTTAGGGATTCAATGAGAATGATGAGACTTCTTTATAGATTAAGCTTAGGTAGACAAGATAGAAAACAAGAGCAGTTGTTGACATTCTCAAAAACAATTTCAAATTTACAACAAAAGTCTCGTGAAACTAAATATAAAGAACGTCTTGAAAAGATGGAAAGTAAAACTATGTACATGTTAGTTTCAACTGGAGCTGGAGTAATGCTTTTACTAGTCTTGTCAATATTAATGATGTTTAATATGTAAAAATTGATAAATTTATATTATAATTAAGTTATATTAAGGAGGAATATAAAAATGAAAGAAGCAACAGGCGAATTAAATATGACAGTTATAACAGTAATTGCTATAGCTGCGATAGGGGTTATATTTTATACATTGGTATGGCCACTTATTAAAAACAATATTAGCCAAAGTACTAAATGTGCTAATGCTATATGTGATGAATGTGCTAGTGGAGCTAAATCAACAACTTGTATTTATTATGAATATGATGATGAGGGGAATTCTACTGGAACATCAAATATAACTTGTCCATGTAAATAAGTTTGTAGGTGATTTAAGTGAGAGAGGCAATAGGTGGAACATGGCTATTCAATATAGTCGTACTATTTGTTATGTTGTTTACTGGCTACCTTTGTCTAGCCATAAATTATTCTAGGGCTTATAATGTTAAAAATGAAATAGTTGACATTATTGAAAGAGAAAACGGTTATACAGATAAGGCTGCCGAAGATATAGCGGCCTATTTGACTAATGTAGGGTACAGAACAACTGGCAAATGTGAAGAAGGAATGACGGGTAATAATAGTGATAAAGATTTTGGTGTAGGTGAAAGTATCTACTGCTACAAAACGGTAGTAGTAGGTGGCGAAGAGGATTATGCTGAAAGTTCTTATTATCAAGTAGAAGTTTTCTTTCAAATTGATTTACCAATATTTAGAGATTGGTTTACTTTCTCTATAAAAGGTGATTCTAATCAATTATTTTATAGCGAAAGTTAATAAAAGTAGGGTGATATAAAATGAGACAATCAATAGGTGGGACATGGTTATTTTCTTTAATGATTATTTTTATATTACTTTTTACTGCTTATTTAGCAGTAGCTATAAACTATTCAAAGTCATTTAAAGTAAAAAATGAAGTAATAAATATAATTGAAAGAGAAGAAGGCCTTACAAGCAATGAAAATCCTAATGATCCAGGTGCCATAGAACAAATAGCTAAATACTTGGAAAGTGTTGGTTATATCAATCATGGTAGATGTCCTAGTGGTTATCAGGGTTATCAAGAATACAAAGATGGTAATGTAATAAAATATAGTTATTGTATAAAAAAATATAATAGCTATAATGATATCGAACGTCAAAGAGCTTATTATAGTGTCGCCTTATTCTTTAATATGGATTTACCAATATTTGGTGATTTCTTCACTTTTAAAGTAAAAGGTGAAACAACTGAAATAGAATATCCAGCAGATTGCTTGACTTGGAATGAATGTTAGAATAAAGAGGGATTAAAATGAATGTAATAGTAGCAAATAAATATCAATCAATGTTGGCTAATTTAGATATTGATATTATTAAAACCATGTATGGAGAATTTGAGGTAGATGAGTTAATTGAAACTTTTTCTAATTTTTTCTTTAATCGAATGGTTTTAGATATAACAGCGATAAAAAATTATAAAGATATTAATACTATCCAAAGATTATCAGCTGGATTAGATATGAGTAAAATAATATTGGTGTTAGATGATAGTGAAGAATCTAGCAGTGCTAATTATTTATCAAAATTAATATCTATGGGTATATACAATTTTAGTAGAAACATTGATACGATTAAATATTTAATCCAAAATCCTAATAGTTATAAAGATGTGGCTCAAATTCATCAATTAAACGATCTAACAACAACTATTGTTGAAAAAGTTGAAAGTAGTATTGACACTAAAATAATAGGTATTTCTAATGTGACTGATCATGCTGGAGCTACAACATTAATTTATATGCTAAAAAAGCAATTACAAGCTAATTATAAAGTTCTAGGAATTGAGATAGATAGAAGAGACTTTTCATTATTTAATGATCCTAATTTAATTAGTACTACTTCTCAAGATTTTGCTAAAACTTTACTTAGAGCCAAAGAGTTTGATGTAGTCTTAGTTGATTTAAATGGTACTGATAATGAAGATACTTGTGGAGATATTTTATACTTAATTGAACCTAGTACAATTAAATTAACTAAAATGATTAGAAAAAATCGTAGCATCTTTGAAAAATTAAAAGGCAAAAAAATAGTTCTAAATAAAAGCTTATTGGATAGTAAAGATGTTTTAGATTTTGAATATGAAGCTAAAACTCAAGTTTATTATAATATTCCGCCACTTGATGATAAAAAAGAGCGTCATAATGTATTAGATATATTTTTAACAAAACTAGGTTTTGTTAAACAAAACACCCAAGAAAATAGTGATAAAAGCAACAAGATTTTGGGATTATTTAAATTTTAAACAACTATTGTTGACAAAACATTTAATAAATTATAAAATTATTTTAGAGAGTGAGGAAAAAATATGACATTTTGTTCAGATGCGTCATCAATTTTAGGATTTATAGGAACAGTATTTTTTGTATTTAAAATAGCTATTCCGATATTATTAATAGTTTGGGGATCAATTGATTTAGGAAAAGCTGTTGTTGCTCAAAGTGAAGACGAAATCAAGAAAGCTACTCAAATATTAGTAAAAAGAGCAGTATTTGGTGTTGTTATATTCTTTATACCTACAATAGTTGGTTTAGTATTTGGCTTAGTAGGAACATTTAAAGCTGAATATCAAGATCAATATGAAATTTGTAGAGAATGTATAGTTCATCCATTTTCTGGAAATTGTGAATCATAAAAATAAAATAAATAAGTCAACATTTTCTTTGTAGTTGGCTTTTTTTATGCTATAATTTTCTTAGATAGAGAGTGATTATTTTAATGAAGAGAATCATTTTATTAGTATTAACTTTTGTAATAGGCTTTTTAAGTTTTAATATAGTAGCAAAAGCTTTGAATTCTGATGCAACAGCCACTTGTGTTTATACATTCCCTAGTAATGATTTTTACAGTGGAGTAACATTAACATATAGTGGTGGCGAGGTAGAAAGTAATTGCCACTTAGCCCTTAAAACTACGACTGAATTTAAACATTCGTGCGAGGTAGAAGTCTTAAGCGTTTATTTTATAAATGATATTAGTGATAATATGGAGTGTCCAAAGCTTTATTATTACTATAAACTGACCAACGCTTTTGATGTTTGGGCTGATGGTAATTTTAATGACTTTCTCAATTCGGACCTTAGTAATCATATATTTAAAGTTTTAGATCAATCTAGCTATAGAGATTTGTCCAAAACGCAGTTAAAAAAAGCAACAATAAGTGAGTTGTACCCAGCAGCTGGGTCATCAGTAAACCAAGGATCAACGCCATTAACTGAAGCTGAAGAAATATCATATTTACAATGTAAATGCGGAGATGTTTTGATAAAAGATGGGGAAGTTTTATTCTCTGATTCGGTTTTAAAATGGTATACGCCAAATTATACACTTGGATTTGATCCCACAAAACTTACTTCTTGCCCAGATGGATTATATTATAAATCCCATGCAGGGAGTCGTACAATAGATATAAGTAATCAAAATTTTGAAAAGGCCAAAGCTTTGGGCTGCGCCTCAACAGCTGATATAAAAAAATATGCGAATTCTACAAAAAACCCAATAAAGTATTCTCCAATAGCGGATGTTATTTTACCTTTTTGTCAAGAAACATCTAAAATTTGGAAAATGGTTGGATATTTAGTGGGAGCTTTAAAAATTCTTGTGCCAGTTATAATAATAGTTTTTGGATCAATTGATTTAGGAAAAGCTGTTGTTGCTCAAAGCGAAGATGATATTAAAAAAAGCACTAAGGTATTAATAATGAGAGTTATTGCAGGAATAATAATATTCTTTATACCTACGGTTATTAATTTGGTATTTAAAATGGTGTCAAAATATTCAAACTCTGCAGGGATTGATTCTGCTTGCGTCGAATGTGTTACTAAACCAGGTAATTGTTAAAACCTTTTAATAATTGAAAAAATATGTTAAAATACAATATGATAGGAGAAAAGAAAAATGAATCGCTTTAAAAAAATAATTATAATATTTGCTTTGTTGTTTTTTTCTTTTTTTGCAAATAATAAAGTGATTTTTGCTCAAGATTCTAATATGCTTGAAACTGATGACGGGGCTTGTTATTGCTGTACTGGTTCCAGTTTGGCGTGCATTTATGATTGGAAGGCTTCCTATGAAGATATAGGAGACAATTGTCGGCTTGTTGATTATAAGTCAAAACTTAATTGTAATGGTTATAATGATGGAGATGCAACTGGTGCTTGCTGGTATTGCGATCAAGGATCTCAAGGAATAGTTTATAAATGGACTGATGATGGTGCTTCGCCGGCCTATGATTGTACTTTCGCAAGCGGAATAGGCAAAACGGCTTGTACTGGCACTCCTGCAGATCATGAAGGGGCTGGGGTAGGTGAAATGTCTGATAATGAGTATTATGAAAATGAAGCAACTACTGGCCCAACAGTAGTCATAAGCACTTCAGATGCTAGTTGTAGTGGGATTATTGGTAGTGGAGATTTTAGAACAGTTTTGACAGAATTTTTAGATATGATTAGGATACTTGCAATTGCTATGGTTGTGGTATTTTCAACAATAGATTTTGCAAAAGCTTTAATTGCTCAAGATAGTGATGCTTTAAAAAAGTCCACTAGTCATGCATTTAAAAGGCTTATTATTGCGATTGTTATTTTCTTCACTCCAGTTTTATTAAATATTTTGTTAGGATTGATTGGCATCAGTGGAATTTGTATATAAAAAGAATGAAAGGTGGGCTATACTATGATGGATTTGTTTTTAACTCTCGCTACACCAGCTAGGATATTTTATTCTATTCTTCTTGGTTTAGATGCGATAGTATATGAATTAGTAGACATAATTTATAGTGTTTTTATTACTATTTGTAATACTCAATTATTTTCAGCTACTACTTTTGAAGCATTTTCATCAAGAATTTATGCAATTCTTGGGGTAGTAATGCTTTTTGTTGTAGCTAGCCAATTGTTAGTTCAAATAGCTGATCCAGATAAAGCCACATCAGGAGAGGCTAGTACTGGTAAGCTAGTAACAAATATATTAATAAGTTTAATAGCAATCGTTTTGGTGCCCACTGCTTTTAAATATCTTTATAGAATTCAAAATGCTATTGTTAAAGAAAATATAATTGGAAACATAATAGTTGGAGGCTATGACTCTTCTGGTGCAGAGGGGGTTGATCAAGCTACGATTATAAAAAATACTGGCAAAGATTTGGCTTTTAACACCTTTATTGCATTCATAAATCCAGCTGGTTATGCCGGAGATAATGATACTGGTTGTAATAACATTCCAGGATTGACATATTGCTTGCAATTTAGCAAAATAAATTCTTATGGTTCAAACGATTATGGAAAAATAAAATTATTAAATCAGTCTCAAGTTGCAAATGAAATAGATAAAGGTGATGTTGAATACCGTTGGGGGATATCAACTGTTGCTGGAATAATGGTAATATATTTCCTATTGTCTTTTTCAATAGATATGGGTGTACGTGTAGCAAAACTTGCTTATTATCAATTAATAGCTCCTGTTCCAATAGTATTAAGAATAATTCCTAAAAAACAAGACGTTTTTGATAACTGGATAAAAGGATTAATGAATACTTATTTGGGTGTCTTTGTAAGATTAATGGTTGTTTATTTTGGTATATTTTTAATAAATATTATACCATCTGCTTGGGCAAATATTTCTAATGCGAATAGCAATAGATCAATAGTAAATTTAATGGTCTCAATATTATTAATATTTGGTGTCTTTATATTTATGAAAGAAGCTCCAAAACTTATTTCACAAATGTTAGGTGTTGGTGAAGGAGATATGTCTCTTGGTATTGGTAAAAAACTTGCTGGGGCTGCTGTTATTGGTGCACCACTTGCCAAATATGGCAAAAAAGCATATGGAGGCTTAACTGGAGCTTTAGGCGGTGGTTGGGACGCGATGATGAATGGCGAGAAATTTGGAGCCGGATTTAGAACTGGAGGACTTGGTGGCTGGGATAAAGGTGGCAGACAATTTGGTGCTCAAAGAGCTGAACTTTATAAATCTAGAACTGGCGATTATAAAGGTAAACCAGGATTTTTTGGTGGTAAATCATGGGGCACCTTATATAGAGGAGCTACTGGTGAATATCAAGATGCGGCATTTCAAAGTGGCTCTGATAGAAGAACATATGGTGGCCCTAATGGTCGAGAATATTTAGAATTTGAGCATTCAATTCAACAAGACTTAGTTGGGAATTATATCAATGAACGACAAATGAATCCAACTGGTAGATTTGCTAATTATACTGATAGCGAAATTATTGCTTTTGCAGATAATGAAGCAAGAGGAATTGCTTCTGGCTTAGTAAGTGATTTAAATAGTAGTGATGAACGTGTAGCACGTTTGGCAAGGGACAATATACGTGGTCGATATACAGCTGATAACAAAGCGTTTGGCGGCAGAGAACTAGAAGCTCTAAGCTCAGTAGGAAGTACCATGGCAAAAGAAAGTAAATATTCAACTGAAAAAGCAAAACGTAAAAGTGAAAAAGATTTTAGAAGGGTTGCAGGAGATATTTTTGGTGGTGGAACCCCACCTGCCGGTGGTGGAACCCCACCTGCTGGTGGTGGCGGAACCCCGCCTGCCGGTGGTGGCGGAACCCCATAATATGATTAATAAAATAAAAAGGAGGAAAAGGAGGAATAGATTAGTGTGTATATAATACCAGCAAACACTAAAAAGTCGATGTTGATATTAGGATTTTTTACACCATTAGATTTGATAATATTTGTTTCTGGCGTAGGATTTACTTTAGCATTGTTAATACTACTAAAGACATCTGAATTAGGATTTATGTTACTTGAGTTAAGTCCAGCAATGGTTGCTTTACTTCTTGTAACTCCAGTACCTTATTATCATAACATGTTGCAATTGATTCGAAATTTCATAAGCTACTTTTTTTTAAGAAGAAAAAAATATTTGTGGAAAGGATGGTGTTGGCATGACAGTGATACAATCAAGTCAAATTAACCCAGTTAAAACTGCTCCTAGTAGTAGTTCAAATGTTAATTCAAAATATACTGAAGATTGGGTGCCGATTAAAAACATTTTAAATGGTATGATTCATCTAGAAACTGGTGAATTTGTTACGGGGATAAAAGTAACTCCTAAAAATATATTTATTCTTGATCAAGATAGTCAGAATAACATAATATTTAATTTGAGAACTTTTTATAATGTTATTGACTACGAGTTTTGGCTTATAATTGCCGACAGACCTGTAGATATAAATATTTTCTTATCTCAATTACAAGTACTATATAATGATACTCAAAGCCCTTTAGTAAGGAAGTTAATTATGCAGGACATAAATAAAGCCAATTCATTTATGAGTACTCAATTAAATGTGGTTGATACTGAATATTTTATTCTATTTAAAGAAAAGAAAATGGAGTTAATTCAAAAGAGAATTCATAGTTTAATTAGTGGACTTGCTAATTGCCAAATGAATTCTAGTCAGGTAACAAATGAGGATTTAAGAATGTTAGTTGATAACTTCTTTAATGGCGGTTTAAGAACCGAGTTTAGGACGGTGACGACAGAATGAATTTAAAAGCAGAATTAGCCCCAAAGGGGATTGAATTTAAGACTCAGGAGTTTATAATAAGCGGTAAATATGCAGTAATTCTTACTATAGTTGGATATCCTAAGTCTATTTATCCGGGTTTTTTGGCAGAAGTGTCAAATTTATCTGGTGTCAAAATAGTTATAAAACATATTCCAATTGAATTTTCAACTTTATCAAAAATGTTGAATAAAGAAATAGCTGATTTAAAGGTTAGATATCAAAATGAAAATGACAAGACTATCCAAGAAAGAATAAGACAAGATTATGAATCTTTAGAAGAATTTATTCAAATGTTAGCTGCTACACAGTCAAGAATATATGATTTCCAAATGCATATAATGGTTACTTCTGACACTAAAGAAGAGTTGGAAATTAAAAAAATGCAATTACGCAATTATTTAGATGCTATGGGCATGAGAGCTATACCTTTAATGTTTGAACAAGAGAAGGTATTAAAATCTATTATTCCAATATTTCCTAAACAAGATGTTGAAAGTAGAGTTGGTACACCAATTCCTTCAGTAACAGTAGCTGCTATGTATCCATTTGTCTTCGATAGTATTAAAGATCCAGGATTATCTACTTTATTAGGATTTGACTTCTCTGGTGGTGTAATATTATTTAATCAGTTCTTATATCAAATTAAGAAAGAATATAACCGTAATAATGCTAATATGATTATACTAGGTACTAGTGGTAGTGGTAAATCTACCGCTGCTAAGCTACTTTTAAGAACTCACATTAGAAATGGTTATCAAATGGTTGTAATTGATCCAGAAGGCGAACTTGAAGAGATGACTAAAACCATGGGTGGTAATTTCATTGATCTAGGCAAGGGTGGAGAATTTGGTATGGTAAACCCCCTAGAGGTAATTGTAGATGCTGACGAAGAAGAAATAGCTCAAGGATTGGGTTACACGATATTGACAAGAACTTTACAAAGCTTAAAGGCATTCATGAAATATTATTCTCCTTCTATAGAAGAAGACGTTCTAACAATGTTTAGTGAGGTAGTTCAAGATACTTATAAACGTTATAAAATAGATTTTGATACTAATTTTGCAGGATTTAAACCGGAAGATTTCCCAACATTTAGTGATGTCTATGCTACTATAAAAGGCAGACTCTTAAGTATGCCAGAACATAGTCATGAAAAAGATGTTATGGAACGTTTAGAACTAAAGGTAAGGCCACTTGTTAAAGAATTAAAATATTACTTTGATGGTCATACAACTATTGAAAGCTCTACTGAATTCATTGTGTTTAATATAAAAGAATTAATGAACTCAGATGAAAACATTCGTAATGCTTTATTCTTTAACATATTAAAATATGCTTGGGGATTATGTTTAGATAAATCAATTAATACTATAATGATGGTGGATGAAGCTCATGTATTACTATCTAGTAGGAATGAACTTGGAGCTGAATTCTTAGCTCAAATCCAAAGACGTAGTCGTAAATATAATACTGGGACAATAATGATAACTCAACAACCTACTGACTTTGCAGCTCCTAATATAATTGTCCATGGTAAAGCAATATTTGATAATGCTTCTTATTATTTAGTAATGGGCCTTAAAAAACAAGCTGTTGAAGACCTATCTAAATTAATAGATTTAAATGACAACGAAAGAGAAAGCATAAAATATTATAATCAAGGCCAAGCATTGTTTGTTTGTGGCAGTAGAAGAATGAGAATAAATATTGTATTAACTCAAGAAGAATTAGATTCATTTGGAGCAGGTGGCGGATTATAATAAAATAAACGGTGGTGATAGTTTTGACAAATTATGAAAATTTAAATGGTGAACAAATTGAATCCTTTGACTCAAATTATGGCCAAAGGCTTTTGTCTGCTAATAGGTCTGCTTCTGTTAACAGACCTGCTAAAATTGTAACACCTCTTAAATTTAATCGTGGATTTAGTTACTCTAACACCATAGGAAGAGTTAATAAAAGAGAAAATGATGATTCAACTCCACCACCAGATAAAGAAAGAATTGAAGAAGATCCTATGCCTTCTGAATCTTTACAAAAAGAGGAATCTCAGGTTCAGCCTAAAGCTTCTTCATCTAGTGGGAGTAGATTATCAAATTTATTAAAAAATTTTGCTAAAGGTAAAGAAGCTGGTAAAGCTGTATCTACAGTTGTTAAAGTTAAGAAGATGAAAACATATATAATAGTTGGTGGAATTGCTTTAGGTTTATTATTTTTAGTAATAATTATATTTGCCGTATTCAATGCTGCAGGAACTACAGCAGCAGGGATGAATTTTAATGATGTATCCGAGTATGAGCTTGAAGAAACTGGCGATACCGAAATTGTAACAGAAACAACTGATAATAGTGGTGAGGTGTAAATGGCAACAAAAAAGAATGGTATTTCTTTATTAAAAACTATAAGTACTATAATAATATCTATTATATTTCTTTTTGTATCTTTTTTTGTTATAAATAATTTCAAATCTTATAAGGTTGAAGTAACGTCTACAGTAATAGAAAAAAAATCATTAAGTGATATGACTTATGCCGAAAAGCAGGAGTATTACCAAAATTTCTGGGAAGATATTTATTATGAAAAAAACATTAAACCAAGTAATGAAAAATTTTATCGTAGATTTAATAGAGCTTATTTTTTCTGGCGATTAAGAGCCGGAGATTCTCAAGATAGTCTTGCTGTTTTGGAAGCTTCAAAGCCCCATTTATTAACAACTTTATTTTTAGACTATTCTCCTGATAATTTTAATAGCAATATATCCGAATGGGCAGAAAACGGAAGTTTAGATAATATTTATTTAGATGATGAAAATTTTGCTTATCAAGTTTGCGATAATCACATAAATGAAGATGGCGAAAACGAAAATGATGAAAATTGCAATGATGGATCTTTAAAGGATACAGATTATAACCCATTTAACTTCATTAACCTTATTAGCCTTTTGTCAAGAACAATAGCTGATGCTATTGCCAAAGCTCAAAAATATTTAGATGATATGGATACTGTAAGAGCTTTGGGAAGACATTTATTTGTATATCAGCCAGTTTGCTATTTAACAAAACAACTAAGTGATGGTACCCTTCAAGTAGTACCTTATGAATATACTAAGAAATATTCTTTTGATGAAATTCTGTATCTAATTTCTCAAGCAACTTCTCTAGAAGAACTCGTAAATATAATGCCTGAATATGGGGATTGTATGGGATTTGACAGTAAATGGTTAAAAAGGAATGGTGGCGATGCTATCATTACAACCTTTGGATTAACCGATATAGTTGATCTATGTGCTTATTACAGATATTTAGTAGAGAGTGATTATTTTGAAGATCATGCTCATTTTAAAAGTGATTTTGTTGCTATAAAAAAATATACTAAAACGGATTTAGAATATCGTGTTGAATCAAGCAAGTTGAAAGTAGGATTAGCAAGGCAGATAATTGATATTGTTAGCTTATCAAACGAAGATGATTTGGTTTATGATACTAACGGCAGTGTGGCAAGTGGTGATGTAGCTACATACAGCTTATCAAAAAGTTTATATATAACGGTAGGTAACGATCGAACTGATTCCAGCGGTTATAAAATAGTGGGATCGTCATTGCCAATTGATCAATATGTTGAGGGTGTTTTAGATGCAGAGGTTTTAGGAGCTTTTTATGGGACTGGGGAATCTAATGATAATGTATATACAGCTTTACAAGCTAATGCAGTAGCAATAAGAACATATGCTTTAAAAGTAACAGAAGAAGGGACAAAACCAATATCAAATAGTACCAGTAATCAAGTATTTACTGATAAATTTTTAGAATCAGAGGAAGATAAATATGTGTTAGCTAGAAATGCATCTTTATCAACAGCTAATCAAGTGCTAGTAGAAAATGGTCAGCTTATTATGTCTGAATATAGTAGTTTTAGTAAGAATACAAACTATTATTGTGAGGGAGATCTTTGTTATACATCTTACCAAAAAATAGGGGCTAAAAATAGTGGTAGTTTACATACTGTAATTGCTAAAAAAAGTTGGGGGTTAGCTGGTGGTCATAATAGAGGAATGAGCCAATGGGGATCTTTATATTTAGCAATTAATGGCTATTTATATCAAGAAATATTGGAAGACTTTTATGCGGAAAATGTAGTAATAGCTAATTATGATTATAGTTATAAATCTACAGATAATGTTAGCTCAGGAGAGTATAACGTTAAAGAATCAATGTTAGTTTGTGAATTATTTACTTCAAGCCAATATTCTGATATTAGAGAGTTGCTTGGAGATAATTATACTAGTTTAGAAATACCTTTAAGAATAACTAGTACTAAATATCAATCTTCATCAGGATATCAAGCTTCCAGTGGAGGAACCAATGGCAGATCGTACTCCAGGTTTTCTGGATTTCATGGTGGTGTACTACAAAAATGTGAATGGAACCCAGAACAAACAGCTCTTTTATATCGTTGTGATTTAGGCCTGGGCAAAGGATTTTTAGTAGGTGATTTAGGATGGGCAAAATTTGGTTCAGATGCTGGCGGTAATGCAGGAAAATACAAAGCTTATGTGCTTGATGAAGCTGGTAATCCAACAAAGGACAAAGATGGGAATTATATATATAGAGTAACAGATGATCCAACAGAAAGAATAAAAAATCTTGACTCCTCAACCGGTGTAGATATGTATTTACCAAATGCTATAGTATTTCAATATGGCTTAAATCTTTTAGGTACTGATATACCTACTGAAGGAGCGTGGACTGGTCATAATAAAAATGGCAGAACCGGAGAAACCACAGCAGCCGGATCTATTCCTGCTTATGCACACGGGTTATTACCTACCAATATGACACATAATCCAGCTACCGATACAGCTGGAAATGTTATGACCGAAATAGTCGTAGTTGGATATGAATGTGGTGATGGTTACGAACTTTTAGCTGATGAATGTTGTTTAACAGAAAATACAACTGATTGTATTGCTGCCACAGAAATAAAAGAGGAAAGAGTGGTTTATGAAGAAAACAATACGGTTGGTGATAATATCAATGCTTACCGATATGACAGTAATTTAAAAGGCAATTTTGAAACGTTAGATTTAGCAACTCAATGGAATACAATTCTTTTTACGGGTGTTACTAATGAAGGAGCTGTTGATATTGTTAGTGACGACCCTTCTAAATTTTGGGATGCTTCTTTTGTTGATAACTATACTTATATGTATGTCCCAGATTATAATGATTTAGACCCACTCGTACAAAAATATTTTACTAAAACAATAAATAATGTATTACAAATATCCTCAAGTTCGTTTGCTAACAATCTTAGAGATTCAGCATCGTTAGTTTCGGCTACTGGGATAACAGCGACAGATGGTTTTATTAATTATACTGAATTTTGGGAAGATTTAGGATTTGTAAATTCTGGAGGGATAGCCAATAGTAATTATATTAATATGGAGTCGCATCATTGGAATAATAAATGTGACTATTATAGCTCTAATCCAGGCGAAGTTGATTTATCAACTTTAGCTCAAAATTATTGTTGTAGTGGATTGGCTCCTGGTAACTCAAAATACGAAAACTATGAAAATGGTCGAAGCTATGAATCACTAACAAAAGATTTAGGTGGCTATTTTAGTGAGGCTTGGGAAATTGAATTTTGTTCTGGGACATTAGTAGGGCAAAAACTAGTTAAGGCTGCTTGTCAAATAGCACTTAGTTCTCAAAATGCTTGTATTTCTCAATGTTATAAGGATATTATAGAAGAGAAGGCTTTAAAATTGGGATATACAAAGAATGTCAATGGTTATTGGCAGGATAGAAATGAAAAACCAATTTATGATTATACAAAAACTGCTAAAGGCTGTGAATATAATACCGGCGACTTTGGAGCCGAAATCCCAGAAACTAGGAAAATAGGTCCAGAGGGAGAATGTTCTTGCGCTTTGTTGAATGAGGTTAATACATAAAACCAAGTTGATTAAAATAAATAATATGTTATTTAGGAGAATGTGATGACAAAAAAAGAAAAAGAAAAAATAAAATTATGGGTATTTATTTTTGTGATATCTATTATAGTTGTAGGAGTTTCCATCTATTTTACTTACAAACAATTAGCTTATGAAAAAAGTAAAGTAGAAACATATATAATATATAATACTGAATATGCTTATTTTTACAATAATAAAATATGGCAAAAAATTACTGATACATCTTTTATTGAAGATAAAAATTATGATGTTTACAATAATGGAGTGTTTTTGGACAAACTTTCAGCAACAGTAAATTATTATACAGGGAAAGTAACTTATTCTAGTGGAACACAAGAATATTCTAATTTAATAGGTATTAATAGTAATAGAACTGTTCCATTTAAAGAGTATAATCAAGAAACTTTATCAACTGATGATGTGAACTATATAAAAGCTTATTTAAGCAATAAAGGTAAAGCTTATGTTGAAGATCAAACAATAGTAAAAATGTTTAAATTAGATATTGATGTTGATTTGATACCAGAAAAAATATTTGAGATTTATTACAAGCAGGATTATGATTGCTATAATTACATTCTAATAAAAGATGGCAGTAACACAGAAACTATTTTATCGTATACGGCGTTGGAATCTGAAATGGATTTTAAAAAGTCTACTATGGGCTTAATAATAGATGCTGATTTAGATGAAAAAAAAGAAATATTGATTATTGAATATAGTTACGAGTATTCAAAACTATTATTGTATGCTAATCAATATGGAACATATAGTTTAATAGAGTGAGGTATATATGAAAAAAATTATTTTGTTATTTATTTCATTATTTATATTAAGCGGATGTAGTGCTACATATGATTTAGAAATATATAATGAAAAATATAAGGAAAATGTGACTATTAATTCTTTAACTGATGATGCAACAGGAATGAAAGATTGGAACATACCTGTTAATGCTGATGAAGAAAGTATTGATTTACTTTTAACAATTAGCAAAGTAACAGGGATTACCTATTATGATAATGATTCGGTCTTTGAGGATAATTACTATAAATATAATTATTCTCATGAATTTGGAATGACGGATTATTACAAATCTTATTTTGCGGTAAATTCATATGATTTTTTTGCAGTATATTATGATGATACTGATGAAAGTGGTAAAAAAGATTTAGTGACTATCAGTACTAGCTTAAAAAATTTATTGTTTGAAAAATATACTGATTTAGAGAGTATTACTGTTAATATAAAAACTAATCACAAAGTGTATTCTTCTAATGCTGATAGTAAAGATGGATATACTTATACTTGGAATATAACCAAAGATAACTATGAAAAAAAACCTGTTCAAATAAGAATATATAAAGATAAATATGTTTTAAATTATAATAATGAATTAAATAGAAGCTTATATATATTTTTAATAGTTCTTGGAGTTTTATTATTAGGAGCCTTACTTTTATATATAAGAGCTAGAAAAATAGACAAAATATAAATAGAAATAAATAATAATTTATTGTATAATAAATTTGGTAGGTGAAATAGCGTGAAATTTAGGATATCAACTAAAGATTTTGTAATCTTTGTAATATTTTGTGTATTCTTATTTTATTTATGTTGTATTGGGATATTAAATTTCTCTTATTTTTCAAGTACGGGTAATTTTTATGGGTTAAATCCTATGGAAGCCTTTACTAAGGAATATTTCCCTGGTACTATAGCTTTATTTGCTATAGCTTTAGTAATAATTTTTACTAGCGTGTCTTCATATATTTTTGAAAAGGAAAAGGGTGCTGGAATTGGCCTAAAACTCGGTTCTAAAGAAGATAAAGGATATTCTAGATGGTCAAATGAAAGAGAAATAAAAAATGCTGATGATGTTGAGAGAATTGAAATAGCTGACGAAAATTTTGAATATGCTGGAGTACCTCTTATTTCAAACGAAAAAGAAATGTATGTTGATAATGGTGAAAATCATTCAATGATTATTGGTGCTACCGCTTCAGGCAAAACTTATGCCATAATTAATCCATTAGCATATTCTCTTATAAAAAAAGGTGAAAGCATGATAGTCACCGACCCTAAAGGCGAAATATATGAAAATTTCGGTCAAATGCTAAAAGATCGTGGTTATAATGTAATTGTCTTGAATTTCCGTGATCCGATGATGGGTAGTTCCTGGAATCCTTTAGCATTGCCTTATCAGTTATTTAAAGAAGGTAATATTGATAAATCAGTTGAATTGTTAGAGGACGTTGCAGCTAATATTCTAACTGGTGATAAAACCGATGATCCTTTCTGGCAAAATAATGCTTCAGATTATTTTTCAGGTATAGCTCTAGGGCTTTTTGAAGATGCCAAAGATGAAAGTCAAGTAAATTTAAACTCTATTGGTTATATGGCTACTTCAGGTGAAGAAAAATTAGGTGTTACTCAATATATTAAAGAATATTTTAATTTAAAGGGAGATGCTTCTAGTTCAGCAATTTTTGCTTCCAGTGTCGTAAATGCCCCTAGTGAAACAAAAGGTGGCGTAGTATCAGTATTTAGACAGAAAATAAGACTATTTACATCTCGTGATAATTTGAGTGAAATGCTTTCAAAAAGCGATTTTGATATGCGTAAGATTGGTAAAGAAAAAACAGCCGTATTTTTAATTATTCATGATGAAAAAACCACTTATCATGCTTTAGCAACAATATTTATTAAGCAATGTTATGAAACATTGATAGATACTGCTTATAAAGAAAGTAATAAGAAATTACCATTTAAAACTAATTTTATTTTAGATGAGTTTTCTAACATGCCAAAATTAAAAGATGTTACATCAATGGTAACAGCAGCCAGAAGTAGGGCTATTAGGTTTATTTTTAGTATTCAAAACTTTGCTCAATTAGACGATGTTTATGGCAAAGAGGATTCACAAACTATCAGATCTAACTGCGGAAATTTGATTTATTTAATTACTACTGAGCTTGCTGCTTTAGAGGAAATAAGTAAACTTTGTGGTGAGGTGAAATCAAAAGATAAAGATAAAACTGCTTCAACTCCATTAGTAACAGTTTCAGACTTACAGAAATTAAAGAAATTTGAAGCTATTATTATTAAAACTAGATTAAATCCATTTAAAACTAAATATATTCCTAGTTTCAAAGCCGATTGGTTTAACCAAATGAAAAAAGCGGAATTTTATACTAGAGAAAAAAATGAAATTAAATTATTTGAGCTAAAAGATTTTGTTAAAGAAGAAAAAAGAAAAAAATTATTTGAAAATTTAGAAAAAGGTGAGAATCCTAGTATGCCTTTTCCTAGTGATAGACCGATGCCATATGGGATGAATGATATGTCATCAGGTATGCCTAAATCTGCTCCAGGTGGGTTTAATTTTGATGAATTAGCTAAAAAAATAGATGCTAGAATAGCAGAGCTAGAAAAAGAAGAAAAAAATAAAAATCAAATGGTCAATCAACCAAAAAATGATATAGAAATTTCTAATGGAGAGTTGCCAAAAACAAATAATGAACCTTTAGAAATTCCAAAAGCAAAGCCGACATTTAATATTTATAATGAAGATACTAAAGAAGAAACAAAAGTAAGTGTCCCTAATATTGAAACAGTTAAAGAGGATACTCCTAGAGTAAATGTCGATAAGGATAGCAAAATAGTTAGTGAAAATGTTATAACTGATGATCAATTCTTTGATGACTTTTTCCAAGATGACGAGTAATTGTCATCTTTTTGTTTGGTATTTACTGATTTTTTAATCAAAATATATTATAATGATACCAGATGGTGATTATGGAAATATTTAATAATTTAAATGATTTTATTGTTGAAACGATAAAAATAATGGGACCATATGGAGTTTTTTTTAGTTGCTTTTTAATATTAATTGAATCTATTATACCAATACTTCCATTGGCATTGTTTATTACCATTAATTTTTTATATTATGGAGCTTTAATTGGCTTCATAGTATCGTGGATATTTACAATTTGTGGGTGTTTATTATCATTCTTTTTATGCGAAAAAGCATTTAAAAAATTTGTTGATAATAAAATTCGTCAGAATGCTAAAGCCAACAAATTTTTAAATAGAGTAGATGACTTAAAGTTTCCAGCCTTGGTAGCTTTAATATCAATCCCATTTGCTCCAGCATTTCTAATAAATGTAGCGGCTGGTGTATCTAAAATGTCTTTAAAAAAATTTTTTCCAGCCTTATTAATTGGCAAAGTGTTTTTAGTTTTCTTTTGGGGCTATGTAGGAGTCTCCTTAGTGGAAGCTTTAAAAAGTCCTATAGCTTTACTTAAAGTAGTAGGACTCGTGCTTATAGCTTATGGAATAAGCATACTTGTAAATAAAAAATTGAAATTAGATTAGGAGGATTTATGGAATATATAATAATTGGATTACTATTATTAATAGTGGGATTAATAACTTTATTACTTTTAAAAACTAAAAAAGAAGATAATTTAACTGAAAGAATAGGTCGATTAGAAACTGATTTAATAAAAGAAATAGGTGAGTTTAAATATACTTTTAGCAAAAACATTAATGAAGATTTTGATAAGTTAAATAAGAAGTTAGAAGACAAATTAATGTTGATTAATGAAAAAGTTAATGAAAGATTGGATCAAAACTTTGAAAAAACCAATAAAACTTTTACTTCTATTTTAGAAAGATTATCTAAAATAGATGAAGCTCAAAAGAAAATAGAAGATTTGTCTGGTGATATTATTTCTTTACAAAGTGTTTTGACTGATAAAAAAACTAGAGGAATATTTGGTGAAGTTAATTTAACTTATATTTTAGTTAATGTATTTGGTGAAAAAAATGATAAGATTTACCAAACTCAGTATACTTTAAATAATGGCTTTATAGCTGATGCTATTTTATTTGCTCCTGAACCACTTGGCACTATTTGTATAGATAGTAAATTTCCTTTGGAAAACTATCAAAAAATGTTAGATAAAGACTTATCCAAGACAGAAAGAGAAACGGCTGCCAAGTTATTTAAAAGTGATGTTAAAAAACATATTGATGCCATTGCAACAAAGTATATAATAGAAGGAGTAACGGCAGGGGAAGCCATTATGTTCTTACCAGCCGAAGCAATATTTGCAGAAATAAATGCTTATCATGAAGATTTACTCCATTATGCTTATAATAAAAAAGTATGGGTAGCTTCTCCTACAACTCTTATGAGTACTTTAACAATTATTGAAATGATTTTAAAAAATATGGAAAGAGATAAATATGCTAAAATAATTCATGAAGAGCTAAATAAATTGAGTAAAGACTTTGGTTTATATAAAGATAGATGGGATAAATTATCTAGAAGTATCGAGACCGTAACAAAAGATGTTAAAGATATAAATATAACCACTGATAAAATATCTAAAAGATTTGAATCAATAAGTAGTGCTTCTTTTGAAGATAATTTAATTGAAGATAAAAAAGATTAGTTTTCTAATCTTTTTATGTTATACTTTCTATGGATGTGATTTTGTGGAACGTTTACAAAAAATAATAGCTGAATCTGGTTATACAAGTAGAAGAAAAGCTGAAGAATTAATTAAAAAAGGATTAGTTAGAGTAAATGGTATAGTAGTAAAAGAACTAGGCAGTAAAGCTAGTTTTGATGATGATATTTTTGTAGATGGTAAAAAGCTATCTTTGGAACCAAAAGCATATTATCTTTTAAATAAACCTCGCGGGGTAATAAGTTCAACGAGTGATAAAGAAGGAAGAAAAGTAGTTACTGATTTAATCAATACCAAATATAATATTTATCCTATTGGAAGGCTTGATTATGATACTACAGGGCTTATATTGCTTACTAATGATGGTGAATTAGCTAACATCTTAATGCATCCTAAAAATGGTGTGGAAAAGACTTATTTAGCTAAATTAGATAAAGTGTTTGCTATGGAAGATTATTTTCAATTAAAAAAAGGCATCTTAGTGGATGATATAATAACT
>CAZBOZ010000007.1:0-49101 GCA_964493665.1 uncultured Muribaculaceae bacterium | reverse complement strand
AGGCATGCCGCCAGCGTTCATCCTGAGCCAGGATCAAACTCTCAATAAAAAAGATTTATAACAAATCTTATATTTAAGTTTAATCACTAAGCTACTCAAAAATTGACATTTTACTTAGTTTTCAAAGATCATTTCGCACCCTATTTCTGGGTGCATGTGTAATATACCAGATTCCAAGGGGCATTGTCAACACTTTTTCGCTAAAATCCTCTGTTTTTTGACATTTTTTAACAAAAAAAGCTCTATAAATGAAAAAAGCCATTAAATAAGGCTCGCTTTTCATTTTATAAACTCTCATAAATTTTATGATATTTGTCAATTATTTCTTTATCAAAAGGAAATGAGTTGGCTTTTTTAATATCTATTAATTCTTCCAAACCATTTTTAACAACTAAATCTAGATCATCCTTATATTCCATGATTTTTTTATGGTATTTATATTCGTTTCTATCTAATACTCTAAAACCACCATCAGGAAAAACTTTCAAATCTAGATCATAATCAATAAATTTTATTATTTTACTATCTAACAAAAACGGTGATGCTATATTACATTTATAAAATAGTCCATTCTTTTTAAGTTGAGCAAAAACATTGAACCATTTATCTTTATAGAAAAATATTATTGCTGGTTCTTTAGTCTTATGAGCTCTACCATCAGCTTCAGTTATCCATGTACGATGATTACCACATACTAATATATTATCTTTTATTTCCAAAACAACAGCATCATCCCATGTTCGATGAATCTTACCATTATGCTTATAACAATGTATAGATAATTTATCTCCTACCTTTATCTCTTTCATTTATACCATTTCTTCCTAAATTTATTATATCTTATTTAGTGAAAAATAACAAATTTGAAGCCAAGTGTTTACAAGGCATAAAAAAAGAACCATAAGGCTCTGTTTTTATTAAACTAATTCTACTGTTGCGCCAGCTTCTTCTAATTTAGCTTTAATTGCATTTGCTTCGTCAACTGAAACGTTTTCTTTAACATTTCCGCCGTTGTCAGCAACACCTTTAGCTTCAACTAGTCCTAAGCCAGTAATTTCACGAATAACTTTGATAACTGCAATTTTAGCAGCTCCAGCTTCCTTTAAAACAACTGTTTTAGATGAGCTTTCTTCTGCAGCAACTTCAGCAGGTGCAGCAGCGACTGCTACAGCTGAAGGATCTACTCCAAACTCTTCTTTCATTGCATCAACTAAACCTTTTAGTTCAAGCATAGTCATTTCTTTTAATGCTGAGATCATATCTTCTTTTGTTATTTTTGCCATTTTATATCTTCCTTTCTTTACTTTCTTATTCTTCTTTTTGCTTACTTATCATATCAACGCCAATTGCGAATTCGCGCAAATATTGTAATAAGCCACCAGCAAACATTGTAAGTAATCCTTCTCTTGATGGAATGTTTGCATATTCTCTTATGGTATTAATATCAGCTACTTCACCACTTAAAATACCAACTCTTATTTGTAATTTATCATGGTTTTTAGCAAAATCTGCAATAACTTTAACAGGTTCTAGTAAGCTTTTGCCAAATAATAATGCGTTTGGTCCTTCCATGAAATCAGTTAAATCTACCTTTAATTCGTCAAGAGCTCTTTTGGTTAAAGTGTTTTTATAAATTTTAACTTCACCATCAACTTCTCTAAGGCTTCTTCTTAGTTTACTTAAATCAGACACTGATAACCCTTGATAACTAAATAGGATAACTGCTTCGCTGTTTTTAATTCTATCGGTTATTTCTTTAACAGTTTCTTTCTTTAAATTAACATTTTTTTCACTTGCCATATTACTCCTCCTTTTTTATTAAAAAACTTTCCCATAGGGAAAGCATAAAAATATTATTACTTTTCCCTCGGCAGGATTATTAAGATTTTGAAATCCCCTACTATCTTTGGTACATCTGTTTCGTTAATATTATATTTTATTATTTTTTAAATGTCAAAGGAATTTTTATCTATTTTAATCCCAGGACCCATTGTACTTGAAATTGAAATACTTTTTAAGAAATCTCCTTTGATAGACGTTGGCCTTAAATTACTTATAATTTTTACAAAATAAGTTAAGTTTTCTAATAAATCATTATCTTTAAATGAAATCTTACCAATTATAGAATGAACATTTCCATAAGAATCAGTTTTATATTCAATCATTCCTTTTTTAATGTCCCCAACAACTTTTTCTGGATTAGTAGTTACAGTATTAGTTTTAGGATTTGGCATTAACCCTCTAGGCCCCAAAACTTTACCAAGCTTACCTAATTTAGGCATTAACTTTGGTGTAGCTACAATTATATCAAACCCAAACCAGTTTTCTTTTTCAATCTTTTCAATCATGTCTTCAGCACCAACAAAATCAGCTCCAGCTTCTTTTGCTTTTTTAGCATCTTCTCCATCGGCTAAAACTAAAATCTTTTGAACTTTTC
Source organism: uncultured Muribaculaceae bacterium (assembly GCA_964493665.1). Classification (GTDB taxonomy): domain Bacteria; phylum Bacillota_I; class Bacilli_A; order RF39; family UBA660; genus DAOSVX01. The sequence continues at coordinate 46,664 of CAZBOZ010000007.1, read as the reverse complement.
CGGTTCCAAATGGTAATACTATAGATCCTCTTAATTGTTGATCATTTTTACTAGCATCAACATTTAAACGGATTGCTAAATCAATTGAACTATCAAACTTAGTTATATTTGTTTCTTTAACTAATTTTATCGCTTCTTCTTTAGAATAGAATTTAACTTTATCTATTTTTTTAGAAGCTTCCACATATTTTTTCCCTAGTCTTTTCATATTTTCCCTCCTAATCGTGGTTTATTAGCGGATTAATTTTCACTTTGTTCTTCACTATTTGTTTCTTCTGTTTTTTCTTCTTCGGTTTCTGCTTCGCTTATAACCTCAACTTCTTTAGCAGCTTCTGCCATTTCTTTAGCTTCTTGTTCCATTTCAGCTAATTCTGCTTCACGTTTTGCCATTTCTGCTTCTTCTTTAGCAGCTTCTAATTCTTGAGCTTGAAGTTCAGCATCATTTAAACCTTTTATAGCTACTCCCATATTACGAGCAGTACCAGCAATAGTATTCATTGCTTTTTCGACTTCATAAGAATTTAAATCTGGGAATTTTATTTCTGCAATTTTTCTTAAATCGTCTTTAGTTAAAGTTGCTACTATATGATTAGCTCCTTTAGCACTACCCTTTTCAATTTTTGCAAACTTCTTAATTAAGAATGGAGTTGGTGGAGTTTTTAAAACAAAACTAAATGTTCTGTCATCATACACTGTTATTTCAGCAGGTACTATGTCTCCAGCTTTATCCTTTGTTGCTTCATTGAAAGCACTACAAAATTCTTGTAAATTAATTCCCATTGGTCCTAACGCTGTTCCAACTGGTGGAGCAGGTGTAGCTTTCCCTGCGAGAATTTCAATCTTTGTTACTTTTACGACTTCTTTTGCCACGAAAAACACCTCCTATAAAATTTTTTTCGCTATGTGGTATTGGGCAAATCCGCTTTTTCCCTCCCACTTTTCATTATATATTAATTAAATATATAACCGCAGTTAGAATATTAACACAGATAAAGCTTCTATGCAAGTATTTTAAGTGTTTATATACAAAAAAGAAAAAGTTAGTAATTAAAGCTTACTAACTTGAAACATTTCTACTTCAACAGGTGTTTCTTGACCAAATAAATCTATTAAGACATTTAAATGGTTGGTTTCTAAATCAATGTTGTCTACTCTACCAGTCATTCCTTTAAATGGTCCATCTATAACATTTACTTTATCACCAACTGCTAATTCAGTTTCAATGTCTATTCTGCTCATGCCTATTGATGATAGTATCCTATCTATTTCTTGGGGTAACAAAGGAGTTGGTTTAGCTCCTTTACCACTTGAACCAATAAACCCTGTAACACCAGGAGTATTACGAACTATATACCAAGCTTCGTCGCTCATAATCATTTCAACAAGTATATATCCAGGAAACATCTTTTTAATTTTTTCTTTTTTAACTCCATCTTTTACTTCTACTTCTTTAGTTTCCGGAACAATAATTCTAAAAATATGATCCTGCATCCCCATTGATTCAGTACGCATTTCTAATTTTTCTTTAACTTTGCTTTCGTGGCCACTGTAGGTATTAACTACATACCATAATTTTTCATTTTCCATTAATTAAACATCCCCTTCAAAAGTGCAAACAAGAAATTAAGGAAATAAAAGAAAGCTCCCAAAAATATAACAAAAACTAATGTAGCAATAGTATATTTTACCATCGTTTTTGCATCTGGCCATTTTACTTTAGCCATTTCCAATTTTATTCCTTTAAAAAACCCCATCTTATTTTTAGATTTTTCTTTCGGAACTTTTTTTTCTTTCATAAAACACCTCATTTTATTTCAAAATAAAAACACTTTCTCGTGTCTGTAACTAATATATCATAAACTTACTAAAAGTCAAGAAATATTAATTAAAAACACTTTCAATTTATAATCTTTTTTACTTTATTTCTAATTCTTTGGATAGTATTATCTATTTGTTTAGGATCCTTTTCTAATATGGTAGCTATTTCATTATAGTTAAGATTATTTATTAGCAATGAATATACTTCATATTCAAAAGGTGATAACTCTTTTCTAATTTTTTGGTCTAGAGCTATTGCGCCTTCTTGATCAATTATTTTAAATAAAGGGTCTTCTTTATCATCACCAATTGTATATAATAGTGGATCTTTCTCATCATGATAAGTTTGTTCTAAAGATAAACTTTCATTTAATATTTTATTTTTTAAAGTACTAGCATTTCTTAATGCTGTTTGAATTTTTCTTTGAACACATAAACTTATAAATGTTTTAATAGATGAATCTTTATTAGCATCATAGTTATTTAAAGCATCAGTAAATCCTAAATATGCTTCTTGGTATATATCTTTAAAATCAATATTTAATATTCTAATTACATAAGAGTATTTTTTTATTAAAGCATCAATAATATATTTGTATTTATTTAATAGAATGTCTCTAGCTTCAGAAGAGTTTTCTTTTATTAAATAAACTAGTTCTTCATCATTATAATCTTTGTATTCCATTATTTCCTCACTATTTTGCTAAGAACTATAGCTGCTGCCACACTAGCATTAAGACTATTGATATTACCCACCATAGGTATTTTTACAATTTCATCGCAATTAGCTTTTACTAAGTTGCTCATCCCTTCACCTTCGCTGCCAATAACTAAAACTATTTTATTGGCATAATCAACATCGTAGTAATCTTTACCTACCATATCAGTTCCATATATAAAATAATTATTATCTTTAAGTTTGTCAATAGTATCAACCAAATTACTTACCATACATACCTTAACATAGTTTATTGAACCAGCACTAACCTTCATTACAGTATCATTAATACTAACACTTCGATTCTTAGGTATGATAATTCCTTTTATACCTAAGGCTTCTGCAGTTCTAATTATAGCGCCAAAATTATGTGGATCTTGTAAATGATCTAAAATAAGTAACTGAGAAAACGCTAATAAATCTTCTAAAGGCGAGTATTCAAAATCATTAATTTCCATTACTATTCCTTGATGGACTCCTTTTACTAATTTATCTAATTTAAAAGTATCCATTACTTCAAAATGGATTTTATTATCTTTAACAAAATCATATATGAAATTATCAATATTTTTACTTAAATATATTTTTTTAATTTTACTAGGTTCACTTTTAAGTTCATTAAAAACATTTCTGCCATAAACTCTCATTTATTCACTCACTATATGAGAAATTAACTCTTCAATTCTTCCCATATCCTTTCTTATATATAATACTCCAAATAAATATTCTAATCCTGTCGCAATACGATAAGTTACTATGTCCGTACTCTTACATTTTGTTCCTTTAGCATTACGACCTTTTCTTACTAAATCTAATTCTTCCTCATTAAGAATATTTTTATTTATTAAATTTTCCAAATGACTCCTTTGGCTTTTTGCACTCACATAATCTAAACTCTTTTTTTGTAAATCCCCACTATTAGCTATATTTAAATTAACTAAAAAAGCACGAATATATAATTCGTATACAGCATCACCTAAATAAGCTATATTTAATACTTTATCCATTTTTTTCACCAATTTAATTTTAACATATAACAAAAAAATCAGTAAAATTAATTACTAATCTTATTATAAGCATTTACTGCTGCTGTAGCCCCTTCACTTGTAGCTGTTACTATTTGGTAAATATTTTTAGTATCAACATCACCTACAGCATATATACCTGATAATTTAGTTTCATAATTTTCATTAACAGATATATACCCTTGTTCATTACAAAGATCTAATTCTTTTAGAAAATCAGTGGCTGGCAGAAAGCCAATATAAACAAATAAGCCATCAATATTTATTGTTTCATTGTTATTTATTTCTACGCTCTCTAATTTGTCTGTACCATTTAATTTAGTTATTTTACATTCATCAAAAAATCTAATATTAGTTTTTTCTTTTATTCTATTTTGAAATATATTATCAGCTCTTAAAGCTTTGCTACGATTTAAAACAACTACTTCTTTAGCAATCCCTGATAAAAATAATCCTTCTTCGAAAGCACTATTTCCACCACCATAAACTGCTACTATTTTATCTTTATATAATGGACCATCACATAAAGCACAATAACTTATTCCGTGTCCTTTAAATTTATCTTCATTTTCAATACCAAGTTCTCTAGCTTTTCTGCCACAAGCAATAATAACCGTTTTAGCTTGATATTCATTCTTTTTAGTTACTACTTTTTTAATATCACCAGGGATGAGCTTTATCGCTTCCTCTGCTTTTATTTCTACTTTTGTTTCTAGTAAATGTTCATAAAACTTCATGGCTAAATCTGGCCCATAAATACTCTTATAACCAGGATAGTTTTCTACTTCACTTGTATAATTAACTAGTCCTCCTGGCATGCCTTTTTCAAGTACTAAAGTATTCATGCCACTTCTTTTAGCATATATTGCCGCACTTATTCCAGCTGGGCCAGCTCCAATTATAATTAAATCATATATCATATTTACTCCTTAAAATCTAATATCTTCTTCATTGCCGATTTCACCATATAAATTATCTAGTTTAGATCCTTTTTGGCTCATTATTATAAATAGTATTAATCCCAAAACAAATAATACTACTGATATCACTTGAGCCATTTTAAATGATCCCAGCATTAATGAATCAGTTCTGGTTGCTTCAATAAAAAATCGACCGACTGAATACCACATTAAATAAATTGATGTTAGTTGTCCAACTTTAATATATTTAAGTCTTCTAATAATAAGTAATATTATAAATCCTAATAAACACCATAAAGATTCATAAAAGAAAGTCGGTTGGTAATAAGAACCACCAATATACATCCCATTAATAATAAATTCTGGTATTCTAAGTTTTTGTAGAGCTTCTAAAGTAGTCATGGCTCCATGAGCTTCACCATTAAAGAAATTACCCCATCTGCCAATAGCTTGACCAATTAATAAACTAGGCACTATCATATCAGTAAATTTAAAAGTTCTGACTTTATATTTTTTAGTATATAGCAAAATAGTTATAAATCCAGCAATAATACCCCCATGAATAGCAAGTCCACCTTCCCATATTTTAAGTATTTCTAAAAGATTATTGCTATAGTAAGACCAATTAAATGCTACATAATATATTCTGGCTCCTATAAAGGCTGAAATAATTGTCCAAAAACTTAAATTGAATATAAAATCAGAAGTTATTTTAAATTTTTTAGCTTCTGTTAACATTAAAAATATTCCTATCAATGTTCCTAACAAAATAAGAACTGAATACCATTTTATGGTTATAAAATTTAAATCTAATAATATTGGATTCATATTATCTCCTTATAATTGGCTTAACTATTAAGTTTTGTAATAATAAATTCATAAATGAAATGAATATAGCTATAAATATTGGAGCCAATATGCCCTCTACTTGAAATGCTGGTCCTATTATTAAACTAGCTAGTTTTAAAATTATAACATTTACTATAGGATAAAAGAGTCCTAAAGACATTATTGTTATTGGCAAAGTTAAATAAACCAATATTGGCTTTAATAAATAATTTAGTATTGTTATAACTGCTGCTGTTATAATAGCTATAGCAAAAGATTCAACATAAAATCCTTTAAATATCATTCCTGCTGTCATTAATACTAAAGCTCCTATAATTAGGGAAACTACTGAAGCCAATATTTCTTTTATAATTAATTTATTTTTCATTATTAAGCATCTCCAAATTAATTATATAATAATTATCTTTTTATTTCTACTACAAGACTGTTTTTAAATATTCTCCTGTATAGGAATTGACATTTTTTGATACTTCTTCAGGAGTTCCAGTAGCTATTATGGTGCCACCTTCATCACCACCATTTGGGCCTAAATCAATAATATAATCACATACTTTTATAACATCTAAATTATGTTCAATTACTATTACAGTATCTCCATTGTCAACTATTCTATTTAATATATTTAATAACTTTTTAATATCTTCACTATGTAATCCTGTGGTAGGTTCATCTAATATAAATAAGCTTTTCCCAGTTGCTTTCTTTTGTAATTCTTTAGCAAGTTTAGTTCTCCCAGCCTCACCACCAGATAAAGTAACAGCGCTTTGACCAAGTTCAATATAAGAAAGCCCAACATCCATCATAGTTTGCAATTTATGTTTTACTTTTGGGATTTTATCAAAAAACTCTACAGCCTCTTCTACTCTCATTTCTAAAACATCAGAAATGCTTTTTTCTTTAAACTTTATATCCAAAGTTTCGCTGTTGTATCTTTTCCCATGGCAAACATCACAAGGCACATAAACATCTGGTAGAAAATGCATTTCAATTTTTTTAATTCCGTCTCCTTGACAAGCCTCACATCTACCACCTTTAACATTAAAAGAAAATCTACCAAGCTTATAACCCCTCATTTTAGCTTCCTTAGTATTAGCAAAAACTTCCCTAATATTATCCATTACCCCTACATAAGTAGCCGGATTGCTTCTTGGAGTTCTACCTATTGGGTCCTGACTTATCATTATTGCCTTATCAATATTTTCTAGCCCTTTAATCCTCTTGCATTTACCAGCGATCTCTTTGCTCTTATATAAATTATTAAAAACATTTTTATAAAGTATTTCATTTACTAAACTGCTTTTACCACTACCGCTAACGCCAGTGACACAAATAAATTTACCTAAAGGAAAATCAACATCAATATCTTTTAAATTATTTTCTTTTGCTCCTTCAACAGTTATTTTCTTCTTATTGCCTTTTCTTCTAGATTTAGGAACATCTATTTTTTCTTTACCACTTAAATATCTGCCTGTAATACTATTTAAGTTTTTCATAACCTCTTCTGGAGTCCCGGCAGCTACTATATAGCCACCTTTATTGCCAGCTACCGGACCAATATCAATTAAATAATCAGCAGCCCTCATAGTATCTAAATCGTGTTCAACAACGATTAAACTATTTCCTAAATCTCTCATATCTTTTAAAGTTTTAATTAGTTTGTCGTTGTCCTTTTGATGAAGACCAATACTTGGTTCATCTAATACATATAATACTCCAGTTAGTTTTGATCCTATTTGAGTAGCAAGCCTTATTCTTTGAGCTTCTCCTCCTGATAAAGTCCCAGCGCTTCTGGCTAGATTTAAGTAACCTAAGCCAACATTAATTAGAAATTCTAAACGATTTTTAATTTCTATTATTAACAAATGAGAAATATTTTTTTCTTCTTCAGTTAGTTTTAAACTATCAACAAAATAATATAAATCTTTGATTGATAATAAAGTTAGCTCATAAATATTCTTATTATTTATTAATACCGATAATATCCCTTCACTAAGCCTCGCCCCATGACATAAAGGGCATTCGCTTTCAACCATAAAGTTTTCTATCCACTCTCTTACCCAAGAACTAGTAGTTTCCAAATATCTTCTTTGAAAATTGTTTATTATTCCTTCATAATAATCAACTTTTTCACTCTTATGACCATTTTTAGAAACGTATTTAAAAAGAATCGGCTTATCAGAACCATAAAAAATTAAATCTAATTCCTTGCGACTTAAATCCTTAAGTGGCTTATTCATATCAATTTTATAAGTATTACATAAAGCCATTAAACTAGTAAAATAAATATTACTATCTTTAGTTATTACACTAATAGCTCCCTCATTAAGGCTTTTGCTCCAATCATCTATTATCTTGTTTTCATCTACTTTTAACTTCGCCCCTAAACCTTTGCATTCAGGACATGCTCCATATGGTGAATTGAAAGAAAACATTCTCGGCTCTAATTCATCTATAGAATAATTGCAATGAATACAAGCGTACTTCTCGCTCATAAGTAATTCTTCATCATCTATTTTTATCAATACTTTTCCGTTAGCAAGCTTAGTACTCGTTTCAATTGATTCAAACAATCTAGAACGTTCCGATTTTTTTAAGGCTATTCTATCTACTAAAACTTCTATACTATCTTTTTTATTCTTTTCCAAGATAATGTCTTCTGTTAAATCTCTTAACTCTCCATTAACTCTTACCCTGCTATAACCTTCTTTTCTTAACTTTTCAAATAAATCTTTATGAGTCCCCTTTTCGCCCCTTATAATCGGAGCCATGACTTCTACCTTAGATCCTTCATTATAATCTAGAACTTTATTAGTCATTTCTTCAATACTTTGACTTTTTATTTTAATTTTATGAGTTGGGCAATGAGGTATACCAATTCGGGCATACAAAAGACGAAGAAAATCATAAATCTCCGTTATCGTTCCTACCGTACTACGAGGATTTTTATTGGTACTTTTTTGATCAATTGAAATACTAGGAGATAATCCTTCTATTGAATCAACATCGGGCTTTTCAGTACCACCTAAAAACTGTCTGGCATAAGCACTAAGAGATTCAACATATCTTCTTTGGCCTTCAGCATATATAGTATCAAAAGCCAAACTGCTTTTGCCACTACCACTAACACCAGTCATTACTACTAATTTATTTTTAGGAATCTCTAAATCGATGTTTTTAAGATTGTTTTCTCTTGCTCCCTTTATAATTATTTTGTCCATAAAATTCACTCCGAAATTTATTATATCATACATTTGTTCTAAAAAACAACATATAAAGATTTGTAATTTTATTTAGTAAAATGGTCTTCAGAACAACGATGATAAAGCTTTTTAATGTCATAAACATCTAATGAGTGATCAACGCCAGTTAAATCAGAGCTTAATTTAAACAGCTCTATAAAATAATGAAGTGGTATCCCTTTAATGTTATTGGTGACAGAATTATATTCAAAAAGTAATTGTTTGAATCTGGCCTCTCCCTGCCTATTAGCACTTTCTTGCCAATAATTAAATAATTCTTCCTGTACATCTTCCTTAGGCCTGAAATAATCAACTAATTCCTTACGATGACTAGCAATTATTGATAATGATTTTTTTACACTTCCAGCTTTTTGTAATTTCATTAAAATAATGGCATAATGAAGTTTAATATTTGTCTCTAAGCACTCTTCATTATCTGCAAAAGTCTCCTCATATTTTTCAATTAAAGAGCTAAGTTTTCCCAGTTCAACTCCAGCTGCAAAAAATATATTTTCCGAAAAAACATATTCCTGAACCTCTGCAGGTAAATCAGAAAAAGATAAAGCCTCACTTAATATTTTTCTACTAAACTTGTTTGCATTTTCATTAATAAATGTCTCTTTATCTTGCCATTTTCCACATTCAAGTCCAAAATAATATGTTTCGATGATAGCTATTGCTCTTTCCTCAATTCTTGGCTCCTTGTAAATATTTTCGCTCAATTGAATAGCAAGAATGCCCTCACTGCTGCTTACTTTATGAATTTTTACTTCAACTTCATCTTCGCGACCATTATTTCTAGCATTTATCTTTAAAGCCTCTAAACGAGAATGCCCCGAAATCAAAACATAGAAAAAGCCATCAATTGATTTTAAACAATTTATATCTATGCTTTTATTCCAAAGCTTGTTTAAAAAGTTTATATGCTTATTCATTTCCTCATAGTTTAGTTTTGCTACATCTAATGGGTTAATCAATCCAGTTATAGCAATAGATTCCACTAAATCATCAAGCTTAGCATTTTTAGCCTTTCTTACTTGTGGTAAAATCACCAAATCTTCTAAGAAAAATCTTTTATATTCATAATTACCAAAAATCATAAAACCATATCCTTTAAAGAAGTATTTTGTTATTAACTCATATAAGTTTTTATTATATAATATTGAATATATAAAAACAATAAAAAAGAATAGCTTTTATCTATTCTTTTTTAATTATTTATTATAGAAATGTTATAAAGAATACTATTAATAATATTATAACAAATAACCCTACAACAAATTTCCAAATATATTTAAACCATTCTTTATAAGGAATTTCCAAATATGATAATCCCAACATCAACATTAAGCTTGTTGGTGCAAAGAATTGAACAAATCCATAGAATGATTGGAATATTATAGCAATTACTGGATTTGCTGTATCATTACCGAACACATTAGCAAAATAAGGCATTAAGCTTGATACTGAGTATCTTAATTCAACATTAAATACTGAAGATATGATAGCTGATAATGATGTTAATAAGACCCCACCAAATGTAGTTACACTCTTAACAGCTCCCATTATCCAAGCAACAATTGTTGGCATAACTGGGAACATTACTGTAAAAATACAAACAACATAAACTAGTAATACTACTAAAATAGGTTTTAGCATCTTTTTGGCACCTTCGCCAAATGATTTAATAAGATCATCAAGTTTAATATGATACATTAAAGCCAAAATTCCAGTTGCTAAAAGCATAAACATTTGAATAGTATATAAATCCCATGTACCAAAAGCATAAGATGTTCCTAAAAAGTATGATATTACTGGCACTTCTCTTATAGACAATCCCACTAACCAAGTGTTAAAACTATCAAAAATATCTATGCTAAAAGCATCGCTCCAAGATATATACCCTACTATTGTGTATACAGCTAATACCGATAATATAACTATTACTGGCCAAATCTTTGCTTTTTCAGTTTTTTCTGGTAAAACAAATTTATCTTCAGATACTTCATCTACTCTACTTTTTAAAATCTTTTTAACATGCATATAGCTAAAGAAATTAAATAGCCCATAAGTAAACACAAATAGCATGATTTTAGTTATTAATTCAGTGTTATAAGTAATACTTAAATAAGCATTTAAATCTGTTGATAACATTGGACTGAATGTGGTTCCAACAAGGCCAATTAATATTCCACCAAATGTGGTTGCTAATGCAGTTATTTTATCCATTTTTAATTTTAATACAATTGTTATAACAAACGGCACAAAAATTAATAATTGATAAATTTCATTACTTACTGAAGCTAATAACGCAAACACAAAGGTTGTAATTAAAACAAACCAAAGTTCCTTTCCTTTTAAAAATTTAGCAAATCTTTCTACCAAGTTTTGATAGCCGCTAGTTTTAGATAAGACTTGATATAAAACGCCAAGAAGCAATAAGAATGTTACAACAATGGCGAAATAATATACACTAAGTAAAACATCGGTAAAAAAATCATTTAAACCGATCCTAGTTATTTCCCCAAGTACCATGTTACCAGTAGTACTGCTATAACTACTTGCTGGTATTAACCAAGTTAATAAAACTGTAAACAAGACTGCTATGCCAATTATTTTGAATAAATCATATTTTTCAAAAAACTTTTTCATGTTTCTCCTCCTATGATTAATTATATATCAAAAAAAAAGGTTTATCAAACCTTTTTATGTGTTTATTTAGTGAAATTATTCTTTTGGTCTCATTAAAGGAAATAAGACCACATCTTTAACATTTTCACTTGCGGTTAAAAGCTGTATTAATCTATCTATTCCCATTCCCCAACCACTTATTGGCGGCATTCCATATTCCATTGCTTCAATATAATCATAGTCCATCATCATTGCTTCTTCATCACCTTGTTTTTTAAGTTCACTTTGTTCTAGCAATCTTTTTTCTTGTTCAATAGGATCAACTAACTCTGAATAAGCATTTACTATTTCCTCCCCATTCATAATTAATTGGAATCTATCAGTTATTTCTTTGTTATGATCATTGGCTCTTGCCAAAGGAGACAAACTAATTGGATGCTCTGTTAAAAATATTGGGCCTAGCATATTGGGTCTAGCTACTTTTTTATATAATTGATCAACTAAATTACCAAAACCTAAATCCTTAAGTGGGGTTTCAGAATCTAATTCGATTTTTTTATTAATTATTTCGTCTAATAAAGCTTCCTTAGTATTAAATTTTTCTATATCAATATCAGCATATTTCTTTATAACATCTTTAAATGATGTTCTTTCCCATTTGCTATTTAAATCAAGTTCTTCACCTTTTATTGTAATTATTAAAGATCCAAATATTTTTTGAATTATAGCTTTAATCATGTTCTCAATAAACATCATGTTATCTTCATAATTATAATAAGCAGCATATCCCTCTACCATAGTGAAATCTTGTAAATGAGAAGCATCCATTCCTTCATTTCTAAAGCATCTAGCAACCTCATAGACTTTATTTATCCCACCTACTACAGCTCTTTTTAAATAAGTTTCAGGAGCTATTCTTAAATAAACAGTTTGATCTAAAGCATTATGATGAGATATAAATGGTTTTGCTAATGCTCCAGATGGCTTATTATTTAAAACTGGGGTTTCAATTTCAATATAGCCTAAAGAATCTAAATAACTTCTTAATTCGCGAATGAAAGCTGAACGAAGCAAAAATCTTTTACGAGTATCTTCATTCATAATTAAATCAACATAACGATTACGATAACAAAGTTCAGTATCAGCTAAACCATGAAATTTCTCTGGTAGTGGTTTTAAAGCTTTACCCAAAAAAACAAATGAATCGGCTCTTAAAGTTTTTTCGCCAGTATGAGTTGTAAATATTTCTCCCGTAGCGCCAATGAAATCTCCAACATCAAAAATCTCTTTAAATCTTTCGTTTTCTTCTTCGCCAACACAATCAACCTTAATTGAAAGTTGTAGTTTGCCTTCTATATCTTGAATAGATACAAATGATAATTTACCCATTTTCCTCATAAAGACTATTCTTCCAGCCACACTTACATTTTTTGTTTCATCAGGAAGCAAAGCGGCATCTTTTAGTTCATGGGTAATAACAAATCGATCTGGATAAGGATTACACGTTTTTTTTACTTCATTTATCTTATTTCTTCTTACTTGTTCTTGTTCACTAAATTCTCTCATTTTAAACACTCCATCGCTAGTTAAAGTATATCGATATAAATTTAAAAAGTCAATTTTAAAAAGAAAGCGAAATTTATAAAGTATATTTTTAAAATATATCTTTTAATTATGAAAAAAATATGAAAGCAATATGAAAAAAACAAAAAATCTACTGTTGTAGATTTTCTTTTATTATCGTTATTGTTATAGAATTATCAACATAGCTAAGTGATACTTCGTATATATCTTTAGAGGCTGTATAAGTAGTTATAGTATCAACTATTTCACTTATATTATATTTGAACCCAGCTTTTTTTAGTTCTTTTTTATATAAAACATATTCATCTTTAGTTACGTTATTAGATCCATATATAAATCCATCTTCAGTGTTACTATATATTTCCTCATTTTCTCCATAAGTAAATTTAGGGACTTGATCAGTAAATTCATTAGATGGCCACATATCAATTATTTCTTCTTCTTTTTCTTCTGTATTGTCATTATTTATTTTAACTTCTTCTTTTTCATTATTTTGAGTTCCTTTTTCTTTTATAAAAGAACAACCAAACGATGAAATTAACAAAGCTATTATTATGGCTAAATATAATGCTTTTTTCATTAATAGCTCCTTTCAAGGTGTATTATATAACACTATTATTAAAAAAACAAACATAAAAAAATGAACTAAATAGTTCATTTTATTTACAAGTATAACCCTGTTCTTCAAATAATGCTTTTGCATCTTCATAGTTTAACTGATCTTCTTCAACTATAGTTTTCATTATACTTACTACTTTACCATTTAAAATATAGCCTTCACTCAAATCCGACAATTCCTCATAATATTTACTAGCCGCTTCTTCATCTTCAAATATTAAAGATACTGTGGCTTTTGTCGATAAATCATCGGTAAAACTAGTTATTACTCTAGCTGTGGCAGACACCCCAATTGATTCTTCATCAGGGGTTATTTCACATACCAACTGTTTTGAGCATCCAGTTAATCCTAAAAAAATAATGCAAAGAAATAAGGAAATAATTATTTTTTTCATTTCATTTCTCCTTACTTATAAAAAGCATACTTGCCAATTACTGGTAATTCTTTGGTTTCACCTTTAGCAGCATTAATTATACCAATTACTGAAAGAACACCAGGTACTAACCACAAAAGCCACATTAAGAAATAACCTAATCCGCTAGTTGTTTTATAAGTATAGTACCAATAAGTAACCCTAGTAACAAAAACATTAGCAATTATTAAATTGTTAATAACTCCAACTGCTACATATAAAATTGTAACTAACATTCCTTGGCCAATATGGAATTTAACATCTTTGTCATTTTTATGGTCACTTAGCATACCAATAATCCATAGAATTCCTAAGTAAGATAAAACATTAAAAATCTTGGTATCTTTAACTTCTATTTTCACTGTTGCGTTGCTTTTATGTAATGATGTATATTTACCACAACTTGTACAAACTTCTGCCTTTTCACTTATAGGGCTTCCGCAATATTCACAAAATTTTTCTGTTGTTTTAGATGTTACTTTTTTTACTGTCTTTTTTGCAGGAGCTTTTTTAGTAGTTGTTTTCTTTTTAGTTGTTGCCATAAACTGTTACCTCCTTTCAAATTCACTTATTTACATCAAAAGTATATCATTTAAAAAATACAATGTAAATTATATCTTTATTAAATGTTGTCTAAACTTTACAACTATGTAATAATATTTATGAAATGCAGATATAGTTTAGTGGTAGAACATGAGCTTCCCAAGCTTAGAAGGCGGGTCCGATTCCCGTTATCTGCTCCAATAAAAAGAAAACTTACAGTTTAATTCTGTAAGTTTTTTAATTCATTGTTTATCCATAACATTAGCAATCCTATTATATATTCTTGTTCTTTAGTGTTTAATTCCTTGCCCATTTCTATTTTATGCCATTTATATAAACATTTTCGACAGCAAGTAGCCGTTGCATGCTGAGCTATAAATACTGGGTGTCCTTTTATTGGTGTTTGATGGCCATCATTTAATATTATTTTAGGAACAAGCCGGTTTTTTATAAATTCTCTAGCATGATTTTCTATTCCATTAATACCTTTTTTAAAAATATATTTTTTGTCATCCTCTTTCAAATGAAAGCTATTTCTAAATTTTGATTTAGTTAATCTTTCAAGTAAAAGGCTATAACTATCTACCTGGAACATTATCCGGTGACTTTAAACTTGAAGAATCCAACTCCCTTTTTAACTCTTCAGCTAATTTATCTAAATAACCACCAGCTCTACCATATTCTATAGATGAGCACTCTGCTAAAAGTACTACCGATTGAATAATAGCTGGATCATCATTAACTGATCTAAAGCGAGTAGTATCATTTGAATAGCCTTCAATTCCATTGACACCATATACTATATTTCCATCACTATAAAAGGCTTCTTCAGCAATTCCGCTTTTATCAACAGAAACATAAATTCTTCCACCAGGAAAAACCTTTCCTAGCATATCTGCATAATATGTGCTACCTCCATTGGAAAAGACAACTTCGGCTGGTTCGCCAATGCTTTCTAAATATTTATCATTAAATCTGCTATTTAAAATTTTTATAAATTCTTGAATGTTAATGATTTTGTCTAAAATTTGTTCTGCCATATAAATATTCCTTCTTTCTAATAAAAGTATAGCATAACTTTTATTTTTTTGTGATAAAATAATATTGGTGATTATATGAAAAACATTACTATAAAGGATGTTATAGAAATATGTAATGGAACTCTTCTTTGCGGAGATGAAAATTTAGAATGTTTAAATTTTTCTAAAGATACTAGAACCATCCAAGAAGGAGATATTTATGTTGGCATTAAAGGGGATAATTTTAATGGTAATGATTTTTATAGAGAAGCTTTTAATAAAGGTGCTAAAGCATGTATATTAGATTGTAAAAAAAACGAAGTAAATGATTATTTAAATAGCACAATAGTTTTAGTAGAGGATAGCATTAAAGCTATTCAAAGCTTAGCTACTTATAAAAGAGATATGTATAATATACCGATAATAGCTGTTACTGGCAGTGTTGGGAAAACTACCACTAGAGAAATGATTGCCGATGTATTAAGCTATAAATATAAAGTGCTAACTCCTATAAAAAATTATAATAATCATATAGGGCTTCCTTTTACTTTATTAAATTTAAGCGATCATACAGCTTGTGTTTTAGAAATGGGAATGAATCATTTTGGTGAGATATCTCTTCTTTCTAAAATAGCCAAACCTACTATAGCAGTGATTACTAATATTGGTACTTCTCATATTGGAAATTTAGGTTCTAAAGAAAACATTTTAAAAGCTAAATTAGAAATATTAGATGGCATGAATGAGAATGGAGTATTAATAATTAACAATGATGACGAATTATTAAAAAATGTATCTTATAAAAATATAATAACAATTGGAGTTAATAATGATAGTGATTATATTGCTGAGAGGCTAACTAATGATAGAGTAAAAATCTGTGGAATCAAAATCAAAAATTCAAATATCAACACAGCATTTATTTATAATGCTCTTAATGCCGTTGCTGTGGGAAAGATGATGAAAGTTAAAAGATGGGATATTAAAAAAGCTTTAAATAATTACTCGGGAAATGATAACAGATTACAAGAGAAAGCAAGTAAAACTGGTATTACCATTTTAGATGATTCTTATAACGCCAGTTACGAATCGATAAAAGTAGCATTAGAAACCCTGCAAAAGTATAAAAAAAGAAAAATAGTTGTTCTTGGTGATATAAAAGAGCTTGGTGATAAGGCAATTGAAATTCATGAAAGCCTTAGTAATTTAATAAACAACATCGATATATTAGTTACCGTTGGTGAATATACTAAATTAATAAAAACAAATATTACTAATAATAATTTTAATAACAATTTAGAGGCTATAAACTATCTTAAAAAAGTAATAAGAGAAAATGATGTTATTTTAGTCAAAGCTTCAAATGCTATGCGTTTTAATGAAATAGTAAAAGCACTTATAGAATTATAACTAAAGGAGAAAAAAATGAATTTTTTAGAAGAAAAAGAATTAAGCTTAAAAAACAATAATAAAAAATCAATTATTTTGGTTTGCACAATCATAGCTATATTAATTTATATATTAAGTAACATCATAGAATATTTTATAATAAAAGAATCGATAGATTCCAATTTCTATCACATAAAAAACTTCATAATGCCAATTACAATTATTTTGGGAGGATATATATTTTTAATTGTTAAAAATAAAATGGTCGTTAATAAAAAAGCTTTCCTGTTTTTAATACCCGTTGGGCTTATATTAATAGGTAGTATAATATTAAATATTCCTTTTAACAATCAGTTTTTAAATATTTTTATCATTTCTATATTATCTTCAATGTTTTTGCTTTCTTTAACGGTTAAAAACTTTGATAGTTTGTTATCTCCGATAAAAAGTTTGTTTAAGTTATTCCCCAAAAATATATTTAAAAACCTTAAACTTTTAAGATTACAGAAAGAGAAGAAGGAGCACAAAGTTGGCCTTAGTATTTTTTATGGCTTATTAATTGGTATACCTATAGCAATAATAATTGTTGGTTTATTAATGTCTGCTGATAGATATTTCGGAGAATTAGTTACTAAAATTATTAAACCTTTCTGGGATTTAAAATTAACTAGAATTGGTGATGTTATAAATATTGGAATAACATTTTTACTTTCGTTTAGTATTTTCATAAATATTTTAAAAAATAAGAAATTAAAAAACGAAATAACTGAAAAAAAAGATTTAAACAAAACCACTTCTATAACTATTTTATCAATAGTAAATCTTGTCTTTTTAATATTTATATTCTCCGAAATATCAAAGCTCACAAATAATTTCTTGCAATTACCAGTCGAATATACTTTTGCCAATTATGCTAGAGAAGGATTCTTTCAATTACTACTAATTACTGCAATTAATTTTATTATAATTGGATATCATACTTATAAAGTAAAAGGATTTGACAAAAGCAAAGTAGTTAAAACCTTATTGTTAATTTTAATCGGGTTTTCTATAATATTAATATTTAACTCATATTATAGGATGTTCCTATATATTGGTGCTTATGGATTTACAACTCTTAGAATGCAAGTGTTATTATTCTTATTAATGGAATTAATTTTATTTAGTATATATATTAAAAAAGTTATTGAAAAAGAAAAACACAATTATGTAAGTTTATTTGTAATTATTGCTATAGCGTTTTATGTTTTAAATATCTACTTAGCAAATTCTAATTTCTTATCACTATTGAAATAAAAAAAGCTTAGAATATCTAAGCTTTTTATTTTTTCATCCATAAACCATGAACATTACAATAAGAATATACTTCTAGTTCACTAAATTCTTCATTGACAATGAATGTTGCTTCTGGAAGAGATCCTGGCACTAATTTAACTCTTTGACATTTACCATTATAGGAAATAACTATCCACTTAATATAATGCTCTTCTGCCATTGGATGGGCAATGCTTCCCACTTTAACTTTTATCTCATTCCCATTTTTTTCAACTACTGGTAAATGTTTTTCGTTACCTTCATTGGTTGTTTTAGTTTCTAGCTTTGTCATTGGCTGCCCACAACAAACAAGTTCTCCTCCACCCTCTTCTACTAATTCAACCAAGTTGCCACATATTTCGCATAAATAATATTTCATAAATCCTCCTTATTATCTAAACTAATTATACCACTAATTATTTAGGAGGGAATTGCTTTCCTTTTTTTATGGTTAAATTTAATTCCTCCAAAGATTTATATATTTTATTTATCTCAATTTCAATGGTTTCTATTATGCTTTTATCTAATCCTTCGTAGATGAATTCTACTGCTTTAGCATAATCTCTTTTAAATTCATCATTTATTTTTTTCCAATTAATTCCTTTAAAATATTTTAAAATATCTTCATTATATTTTAATTTGCCTTTTAATAATAATACTGCAATTACTGGATATCTTGGGTATCCTTGCCAATAAGTGGCATTATCATTTGAAGAATATTCGTTATCATTCCATTCTACTATATATTTTTTTGACCTATCAGAAGAAAATATTTCTGCTTTATTATTATCCATAGAAATTCGATCATCTGCAATAGCAGTTAGGGCTTCATGTATCTTTTCTCTTGGCGGCATTTTCATATAATCAACTCCTATTTTAATTATATCAAATTATTAGTGATATTTTCTAACTTTTAAGGACAATATTTTTTGACAAAAGTTTTCATGAAGAGCATCTAGTAATTCATGATCTTCAGTTATTATAACTTTTGAGTCAACAGGAGCTGTTTCTAGTATTGGTAAATCAAATTCATTAAATCTAGGATTACCAAAAACTTGAAATATATCTTCTCCTGGCACTTTTATTCCTACTATAAATTTATTATTAGGAATGGGATTACCATTTATATCAAATTGGCTTTTATAAACAAATTCTTTATATTGCTGGCCAAAAATATTTATAAGAGCTCTCCTTTGTCTATATAAAAATTCAAAACGATGATGCCCATCACCTATATTATTTAGATCTATTTTTTCATAATTCCTTAATAATTCCAACAAACCATTTATATTACAAGCCATTTGATCACTGAATTCACTAGTAGGTGGAATAAAAGGAATATAAGGAACTTCTTCCTCTGTTTGAATATAATTTTTAGGTAAAATAATACTTTTTGTTCTATTTAAGTTATCTTCTTGAGTATAGCCATCCCAAATTGGACTGGAGTCAACTTCTTTTACGTTAAAACATTCAAAATACATATTTTTAATATGATATGTAGAAAGCCCTAATTCAGTATTTATTCCTAAAATAAAATCATTATTAAACATTGTTCCATCAGAATGTTCTCTTGCTTTAAAACATAAATCCGGAACACTGTTAGATATCATTATTAACATTATTGTTCTAAGTTCATAAAATTGCCAAAAAGCATAATGCCTATCTCTTATTAATTTTGATGATAAATCCCCGTGTTCATACAATACGTATATAAGATTTTCTACTGCTGCTTGCAAAGAATTCATAAAACCACCCTTAATTAGCTTATTATTATATACTTATTTCTTAATAAGTAAAGGATTTAATTTTTTGCTATTTTAAATATCCTTCTCTTATTGCCCAAGGAATAATTTTGTTTTTTAAAGTATTAGACAAGATATCTTGATTATCATTTTTACTAAACCACATAAAGCTTTCTATTTCATCAGATGTGGTTAAGTTCCCATTTAGCATTCCATCATATTTAAATACATACATGTGTATTTTTAAGTTTGGATCACTAGTCGCCGTCTCTATAAAATCCATTACTGGGTTTATTCTTTTATCATCAAAAATAGCTTCTGCACCAAGTTCCTCATGACATTCTCTAATAGCTGCTTTTAAAAAACTCTCGCCTTCTTCTACCCTACCGCCGATCATTTGATATGTTGGTCTTTTTCTTGGCTTATCAATTAATAATTTATTGTTTTTAAAGAACATTACTCCAACCACATCTATTATTTTATTCTCCATTTTGAAAACATCTCCTAAAGAAATTATAGCATAAAAAAGCTTAATATTTTTATATTAAGCTTTAATTAATATTGGCAGAGGCGGAGAGAATCGAACTCCCATCAAAAGTTTTGGAGACTCCTATGCTACCATTATACCACGCCTCTAAATACCAGCCTATTTTATCATTAAAAACAAGCTTTTTCAATAGTTAATTACCAGCTTAAAAAGAAGGCAGCATATATACTTACTGCCGGTATTAAAAAGATATGACCAGAAAATAAAGCTATACTAAATATTAAAAATACAATTGTTAAATACAAAGCTTTATTTTCTTTTAGATTCTTCAAGCTTATTATTAAATTTGATAAAGCATAAATTATTGGAATAAAAAACAATAGTGTCCCTAATATTCCATATGAGACAAGTATATCTATGTAATCTATTTCTGCCATTTTTCTAAGAACTGGCTCATCATCTTTTATTTCATATAGACCCACTCCAACTATTTTATTATATAAATTTTGATCTTTATAGTAATTTATATTGTCTTCTGCTAGTGTTAATCTTTCACTAAATATTACATTGTCTAAATTTGTATATTCAGTAAATACTTCTTTAGTAGAATTTATATTAAAGTACTCCATGTGATTCTTAATATTTGTATAGAATGAAGTTTTAGGCATTACTATTATTGAAAATGTAACTAAAATTAAAATTAAGCCAGTAAAAATAATATTTTGTTTTATTTGTTTTTTCTTAATCGTTTGAATAAAATATTTTATTCCAAAAGTCAATGCCGTAATTATAAATGCAAACACAGGTACCTTAGTACCAATTATAAGAATAGTACATATATATAGAATTATCAAAGGAATATATTTAAGTTTTTCCTTATCTTTAAACATTGAGTAAACATAAATAGGAAATAAAAACGACAATATAGCTCCTATTTCATTAGTAAAATAAAGTAAGCCATTTTGATTAGTTTCAAAGAATTTATAATTACTAAAATTATTCAACATATTAGGAACTAGCATAAATATTATATAAATGAAAAATATATAATTAAAATATTTATAATCAGTTATTCTTAATTTTTCTTTATTTATTAAAAAGAATATTAGCATTATTATAAAGTAATATGATTTTAAAAACGATTTTAGTTCAAGTAAAATTAAACCATTATTTAAATAAGGAATTAAAAATAATCCACCATAAATAGTAAGAATCCCTAAATAAATTAATACTTTCTTACGGTCCTTATTTATAAATATTAAATAATATAATGAAAATCCTGCAAAGAGAAATCTAATTATGGTGCCTACAATAATATTAATATTTAAATAATTTAAACTGAAAAAAGTGGTTGCATCTATTAAAGGTTGAAAAAGAAAGAAAATAACTATAATTAACATTAAATTTTTTTCTATTAAATTATTTATCTTCTTCACACTAACTCACCTTACCATTTTAAGTATAGCACAAAAGCAAATAAAAAAATCAATTGCTTGATTTTTTTAATCTAATAAATCGATTGCTTCTTGTAAATATATAATCCTTTGTTGTTGAGAAGCTGCAACTAAATCTAAACCAGTTAGTTTTTCTTCTGAAGTATCACCTTTATAGCTTTGCATCGCTTGGATAGCGTTTGCATAAGCAGCGCCAAGTTTTACTTGAAGCTGTTCCATATCTTGAGTCATTTCTCTAATTTGTTCTCTTTGCTGTTCAGTTAATTCTTCTTGTTCACGATACTGATTTAATTCCGTTCTTTTTAAAGCTATTTTCTCTTTTAATTCTTCTCTTAATTGAGCAAGTTCTTGAGCTTGAGTTTTTATTAAAACTCTTGTTTCAGCAGCTAAAGTTTTCTTTTCTGCTGCAGTAGTAGAATTACCATTTGTTGTAGCATTTTCATTGGCATTTTCGCTTACGGCATAAACAATTGGCACTGCAATTAAAGTAAAAGCCAATAAACCGCCAAATAATATTCCTAAAATTTTATTTTTCATTTTCTCTCCTTTAATCAGCTTCAGCAGCCAAATCTGCTTGAGCATCTTCAATTTTTTCTAAACTATTTAAAATAGAATTTAAGCTAGCTTCCAAATCATCTAAAGATTCGTCATCTTCAGTAACGTTTTCACTAATCTCTTCGGAAATGCTTTGATCAACAGTTTCATCATCTGTTACACTTTCCTCAATAGAAGTTATTTGTGTTTCATAATTGTCTAATATTTTTGCATCGCGTTTATTTAAATACAGAAAGTAATATGCTCCGAAAGCTATTAATAGTACTAAGATAATGGAGCCACTAATCAAGCCAACTTTTTTCATATCATACCTCCTATAATAATTATAAAACAATTTTTTATTTTTTTTAATCTTTTTTTACTAGCTTTATAAAACATTCAACATGACTTGTAAAAGAAAACATATCTAATACATATAAATTTTCTATATTATATTTTTTTAAAAGCTCCTTTAAATCTCTTGTTAAAGTCATTGGATCACAAGAAATATATATTAAATATTTGGAACTAATACTTTTAATAATATTACTATTTAATCCGCTTCTAGGTGGATCAACAACAATTATATCCATGTCTCTATAATCTCTTAAATTGAGTTTTAAAGCATCTTCACATATAAAAGATGAATTAGTTATATTATTTAATTTAGCATTATCTTGAGTGTTTAAAATAGCTTCAGGGATAATCTCAATGCCAGTTATCGTTTTAGATTTATTAGCAATCGATAAACCAAGTGAACCAACTCCACAAAATAAATCTAAAACATTCAAATTGCTAGGAATACTTTTGTTTAATATTTCTAGTAATTTACCATTTATATAATTATTAGTTTGAAAAAAAGAATTGTAATTTATCTTAAATTTAAAGCCATTTATCTCTTCAATTAAATAATCTTTACCATAAATAATTTTGTTATTTTGAATAACACCAATAATATTATATTTTTTAATTAATTCTTCAAACTTAATTTTATCTTTTGAATTTATTATTAAAATCAATTCTTTATTAAAATTTGTTCTAATAACTAAATTGCCATTTTTTATTTTTATCCCTTTTAAGATTCTATTTATATTTTTATCAACTATCAAGCATTCTTTTATTTCTATTAATTTATTACTTCGGTTTTGATAAAAACCAATTTTACCATTTTCTATTTTTAAAGATATTTTATTTCGATAATTATAAGGATTAGAATTGCCTATTATAATTGGGTCAATATCTAAGCTAAGATACCTTTTGAAAATGTCTTTTATCTGATCTTTTTTAATATTTAAGTATTCTTGATAATCTAAATGTTGTAAATTACATCCTCCACAATCCATATAATAAGGGCATTTTGGCTCTATTCTTTGTGAACTTGGAGTTATTATTTTTAAAATTTCAGCTTCCATATATTTAGCATATTCTTTTACTATTTTTATTTCCACCTTTTCACCAATTAAAGCATACGGAATAAATACAATCTTACCTTGTATCTTAGCTATTCCTCTTCCTTGATGATCCATTTTATCAACAGTTATTATCATAAATTTACCTCTTTTTAATTATACATCAACAAAATAAAAAAGCCAGCTATTCACTGGCTACTAATTTAATACTTACAGCATTTAACTTTTCATTTCTGACATAAGATATTTCTATTGTGTCTCCTGGAGCGTTTTTATATAGTTCGTATCTTAATTCAGCAACAGAAGTTACTTCCTCATCGCCCACTTTACAAATTATATCTCCTTTTAATAAACTGGCTTTAGAAGCAGGACTATCTTCAACCACTTCAGCAACAACTACACCATATATATTCTCTGGTATTTCAATACCACTCAAATATAAGGAATTCAAATCAGTTAGATCAATCATTGCTACACCAAGGAATGGTCTTACTATTTCTTCACCATTTTCAATCTTAGCAGCATAATACAAAGCATCTTCAATTGGTATGGCAAATCCCATGCCTTCTACTCCAGATGAAACTAATTTTAAAGATGTTATTCCAATTACTTCACCATTTGAGTTAGCAAGGGGTCCACCACTATTGCCACTATTTACTGCAGCATCAGTTTGAATAACTTTCATAACAAAATCATTGGTGGTGTTTATAGATACTTCTATCATTCTATCTTTCCCAGATACTATCCCTCTAGTCACAGTTCCTGAATATTCACTATCTATAGGAGCTCCAACGGTAAATACAGTATCACCTAGTTTCATCACTTCGCTATCACCAATTACTGCTACTGAAAAATCTTCATCAGTAATTGATAATACTGCTATATCTGAATACTCATCTTTGCCCACTAAAGATACTTCTTTTCGACTACCATCAGTAAATATGACATATATTGTAGAAGCATTATTTATAACATGAGTATTTGTTAATATATAGGCAAGTCCGCCTTCAGTTTTATAAACAAATCCACTCCCACTGGCTATTTCTTGGTTATTAAGATAAGATTCAACCACTACTACGGCATCGTAAAGTTTATCTACAGCTTCACTAATTCCAGTATCTGTCACTGTAACTTCTTTTTCTAGTTGATTTGTTACTTGACTCCTAGCAATTGGTAAAAAATAAAATGCCGCATACATAGCTAAAGCTCCAACAAATAAAGAAATTATTATAGCAACGATAAGCTTTATATTTAAATTATTACGTCTTTCTTTAACTTCTATTTCACCAATCTTATTCATAATCATTTCTCCAATTTAGAAACATCTCCATAATTTAAAGGGATGCCCATTTTATTTAAAACTTTTTCAATATTTATAACTTTCAGCTTACCTTCTAAGATGCTTATCTCATAATCCAGCTCATTTATTAACAAGGTAAATTCTTCTTCTCTTAACATGCGTTTCATAATAATAATTAGAGCGAACAAATCATCTTTACCATAAATATACTCACCATCACTCATTGGAATATTAAGCATAGCATGAAATTTTGTATCTTCAATCTGTCTTTGAGTTTTGTGGTTATATAATATATCTTCATGAGCACATAAATTTCGATAATTAGCTAAAATTGGCAAATAAGTCAATAAATTATCCACTGATATTCCATATATACTAGCTATATCTTCTTGATCTTCCTTTTTTAATACTGTATATAATTCACTTACTATGCCAAAAGATAATACTTTAACAACAACCCAAGGAGGAATGTATCCATAGTTAGCTATATAATGACTAGTCGCGGTATGTTGACTACCATTAACCCTTACTTGCCTTTTCATTTTTCTTAATAAATCATTTATTTGATTAGATTTTTCAGGATCACTATCAAAATTTTTAGGGTTCATATAATCAGATTCTTTATAGCCATATTTTTTAGCTATTTGATAAGCAAATATACTTTTAATATTATTTTCAATAATTAAAAGATTTTTAAAAATAATATTTCTTATTTGACGATCAAAATTAAACATACCATATAGTTCTCTAAAACTAGTATTTGGTAAATAATTCCTTTGTGAAGGAGATATTAAAAAGACATGTCTATAACCACTAATAAAGAAATAACTTTCTCTAAGTAATATTTCTTTAGTTAAGGCTTCATCCTCAATTACTAGGCCTTTGTCTTTTAATATTTCTATTTGTTCATCTAATGTTTTGAATGATTTTACCATATCTGATTCTCCTACTATTGCAATTATAGCATAAGATGTATTTTAATTGTATTTTTTATATGTGAAATAAAATTTAATAAAAAGTGAAAATTTTATGAAATAAAAAAACCTTATTTAACATAAGGTATAAAAGCCATAAATCTTGATCTTTTTATTTGTTTTGCAATATATCTTTGGTGTTTAGCACAAGCTCCAGTAACTCTTCTAGGAAGTATTTTCCCTTTTTCATTTATATATTTTGAAACAATCATTGGATCTTTATAATCAACATCTTTGCCTAAACACATTTGACATACTCTTTTTTTCTTACGATAAAATTCTGCCATCTATTTTCCTCCTTTAAAATGGTAAATCATCATCAGATAAAACTATTTCTTCACCAAAGTCTTTAAAAGGATCTTCTGTTACATCCGTAGTCTTAATATCTTGATCAGCAGGAGCAATTAAGTCTGTTCCTTCACCGGGCATATAACTATTTTGTTTATCACCCTTGCTGCCTAAAAAAGTAACGTTATCACATATAACTTCTGTTACATATCTTTTTGTTCCATCTTGAGCATCATAACTTCTAGTTTGAATTCTACCTTCAACAGCAACTTGAGTTCCTTTAGTACAGTATTTAGAAATATTTTCAGCTTGACGACGCCATGCCACACAGTTTATAAAGTCGGCTTCCCTTTCACCATTCTGGTTGGTAAAGCTTCTTTGAACTGCAATGCTAAATGCTACAGTAGCTACTCCGCTACCTATAGTTTTTAATTCAGGATCTTTTGTAAGCCTCCCAATTAAAATAACTTTATTCATATTTTACTCCTCATCTAGATTAATAATTAAATGTCTAATAATATCTTCATTAACAAGGACCTTATGCCTAAAATTTTCTATCTCTTCTGCTGTTGCTTCAACAGTTATTAGATAATAGTAACCATTTACTTCCTTTTTAATTGGATAAGCAAATCTCTTTTGGCCCATATCTTTAAATTCAAGTTTTTTATCTTTAAAAGTCTTTTTTAAATCATCAGTGATCTTATTTAAAGATTCACTTTCTAAATTTGACTTAACGATAAACATGATTTCATATTTTCTCATTAATTCACCTCCTTATGGTCTATTTCGGCTTCTAAAAGAAGCAAGGAGCTTTAAGCTCAAGCGTATTATAGCAAATAAAAAGTATAATGTAAACTATTATACTTTTAATATCTTTTTAAACATTAAATCGGAAAAAGCATATGTCTCCATCTTGCATTATATAGTCTTTTCCTTCTAAACGAAGCTTGCCAGCTTCTTTAACTTTTTTTTCATCTTTCAATAGTTCTAAATCAGAAAAACTCATTATTTCAGCTTTTATAAATCCCCTCTCAAAATCAGTATGGATTATACCAGCACATCTTTTAGCATTCGTTCCTTTAACGAAAGTCCAAGCTCTTACTTCGTCTTTTCCAGTAGTAAAAAATGTTTCTAATCCCAATAATGAATAAGTAGCAAATATAAGTTTATCCAATCCACTATATTCTATTCCCAAATCTTTTAAGAATTGATGCTTATCATCATCATTTAATTCGGCAAGTTCACTTTCCATTTTGGCACATATAACTACTACTCCAGATCCTTCTTTAGCAGCATAATCTTTTATAACCTTAACATAATCATTGTCTAAAACCATATCATTATCATTAACATTTGCAGCATAAATAAGTGGTTTTAAAGTTAAAAAATTATAGCCTTTCAAAATAGTTTTTTCTTCTTCGTTATATTCTAGTCGCCTTAAAGGAACATTTTGTAATAATGCTTCTTTACTCTTTTTTAAAACCTCATATTCTAATTCTTCTTGTTTATCTTTGCTAGATTCCAACTTTTTTTGTAATTTAGATACTCTTCCTTCAATTATTTCTAAATCTGCTAAGGATAATTCAATATTTATTATTTCTATATCTCTTATTGGGTCAACATTATTTTCCACATGAATTATTTCTTTACTATCAAAAGCTCTTACTACTTCAACAATAGCATCCACATCTCTTATATGAGATAAAAATTTATTACCTAGCCCTTCTCCTTTAGAAGCTCCCCTGACAAGTCCAGCTATATCTATGAATTCAAAAGTGGTTGGAACAACTTTTTCAGGAATATACATTTTTTCTAAAACTTCTAATCTAGAATCTGGCACCGTTACCACTCCTACATTAGGATCAATGGTAGCAAAAGGATAATTAGCTGCCAAGATATTTTTCTTTGTAATAGCATTAAACAAAGTTGACTTTCCCACATTAGGAAGTCCGACTATTCCAGCTTTTAGTGACATAAACCCTCCTATAACTTTTTATAATTTATAATACTGCAAATGATCCTATACCAATAGGAAGTCCTATTAAGAACCAACCAATAAGTAATACTAATAATGCTAAGCCTATTATTAGATTATAGGGCAGCAAATACTTTAAGCTTTTTGTTAAATGAATTGGCTTTCTTTCTTGATTATAACTTTCCAAGAACGCTAAATAGATAATAAAATATGCAAACAATGGAGTTAAACCTAAAGTAAATGATTCACTAAATCTAAATATTAATTGACTAAACTCTGGACTAAGTCCGGCATTCATAAATACTGGCACAGTAACTCCTGATAATATCAACCATCTAGCTTCTGATGATGGTAAGAAGATAGTTGATATAGAAACCACTAAGAAAAGTAAAAATATTAAAGGAATACCAGTAAATTTTGTAGTATTAATAACATTAGCAAATAAAGCTGTAATTAAAGTGCCAATATTAGTTTTTTCAAATACATTAATAAAAACCGAAACTACAAATATTAAAACTATAGTTTTACCAACATGATCTAAAGAATGGCCCAAAAACTTACAAAAATCATGGTTATCTTCAATTGTTTTGGCTCCTATACCATAAAACAATCCTAAAACCACAAATAAAATCATAACAATAAACACAAATCCCATAGAGAAGAATGACTCACTACTAAACAATTTATCTATATATAAAGCTTGAGAATGATCTAGTAATGCTCCTGATAAAGGTAAGCCAGGAATAACACAATAAGCAAATACTAATAAATAAATTATTCCCGCTATTAAGGCAAATATTAATCCTTTTAAATCACTTTTACTTATTTCTACTTCAGGAGTATCTTCAAAATCATATTTTTCTAATTTAGTAATAGTTATTTTTTCTGTTATATAAGTTATTAAAAAAGCTAACCCAACACTTGTAAAAAGCATAATAAATAAAAATGACCATACTGAAATAGTATAATTAGCGTCCAAAATATGCGATCCTAATATAGTCTGAGTTAATAAAGTACTATCCATTGATGTAAAGAAGATACTTATTCCCATTCCACAAGTTAAAGAAACAAAAGCTGTTATTACCCCCAACAAGGGATTTCTCTTACCATATTTAAATAATAGAGCACTCAAAGGGATTAAAATCAGAAATGATATATCTCCAGCAATGCTCATTAAAATCCCCAAAAGAGAAATAATAAATGTTACTGTATATTTTTTCATATATTTTGTTAATAATGTAAAAGCTGTTTTTAAAAAGCCACTTTTTTCCATTATCCCAATCCCCATTAAAATAATTATTAAACTACTCAATGGAGTAAAATTAATAAAATTAGAAAGTGTATTACTAAAAATATATTTCATCCCTGAAAGATTTAATAAAGAGGTTATACTAACAAAAATATTTTCATATTCACCAGTATTAGGATTTATTTTATTGTAATTAGCTTCCGCTCCAATCCAGGACAAAAATCCACTTACAATTATTGTGATTAATGTTAGTATTAAAAATGTCATTATGGGATTTAAAGTTATTTTTTCTTTTAATTTTGCTAGCTTACTATTCATTTCCTATCACCTTTTTTACCTTTTTATCAAATTCCAGACGATCCATCATAATTTCCCTATTACAATTCGCACACTTAATTTTTATGTCAACCCCAACTCTAGTTATAATAAAATCATTAGATTGGCAAGCATGTTTTTTTTTCATTATTATATGATCCCCTAATTTGTAAGTTTTCATAAAAAACTCCTATTCAACCGTTATATTTAAAATTTCTAGTACTCTCTCTAAATCTTTTTCGGAATCAAAAAATATTTCTATTTTTTTGTCCTTAATTGTAACTTTAGTTCCAGTTTTATCACTAACTATTTCTTCATACATTTTATACTTTGGATTAGTATGAGAAACTCTTTTTATTTTAACTTTTTTCTCTATATCCTCACTATTAACTATTTTTTCTAATGCTCTAACGCTCATACCTTCTTTTACTATTCTTTCAGCAATACTAAGTTGAAGATCTTGATCAGATAATTTGCTTAAACTTCTGGCGTGAGCCATAGATAAATCTTTTTTTATCACCATATTCTTCACTGCTTCTGGTAAAGATAAAATGCCTAGAAGATTAGTTATATAACTTCTACTTTTACTAAATCTTTTAGCTAATTCTTCTTGAGTTATTTGTTTAGTATTTAATATTTTTAAATAGCATTCAGCCTCTTCTATAGCATTTAAATTCTCTCTTTGAATGTTTTCAACAAGAGCTATTTCCATCATTTCAGCATCATTAAAATTTCTTACTATCGCAGGTATAGTAGTTAACCCTGCTAATCTAGAAGCTTTAGTTCTTCTTTCACCAGCTACAAGTTCATATCCTTTGACACTTCTTTTAACAATAATTGGCTGAACAACACCATGAACTTTTATAGAATCACTTAGTTCTTTTAAAGCCTCTTCATTAAACTCTTTACGAGGCTGATAAGGATTCGGCCTTATTTCGTCTAATGGAATACTAACAATATCTTCTTCACTAACATTTTCATAAATTCTCTGTTCAAAATTATTAAAGTCTATTCTTTCATCGGAAAATAATTGTTCCAATCCTTTTCCTAATGCTTTCTTTTTATTCTCCATCTCTTAAAATCACTTCCTTAGCTAAGTTTTCATAAGCTTCAGTGGCTCTACTTCCTGGATCATATTCGCTTATTGGTTTGCCATGAGATGGCGCCTCAACAAGCCTAACTAATCTAGGAATAATTGTATTAAAAACTTTTTCTTTAAAATATTTCCTTACTTCTTCTACTACTTCTAAACCAATATTAGTTCTAGCATCTAACATAGTAAGTAAGACGCCTTCTATTTTTAAATTAGAATTTAAATTAGATTGAATCATAATAACTGAGTTTAGTAATTGGGTTATCCCCTCTAAAGCAAAGAATTCACATTGAACTGGAATTATTATAGAATCACTTGCTACCAAGGCATTAGTTGTAAGAATCCCTAATGCTGGTGGGCAATCTAATATAATATAATCAAAATCAGCTCTAATTCCATCCAAGACTCTTTTTAATTGCTCGTTTTGATGAAACTCTTTATCATCATAAAACTTTTTAACAAATTCAATATCTAAACCAGCTAGATTTATAGTGGCTGGTATTATACTTAAATTTTTAAACTCTGTTTTTATAATAGCTTTTTTAATATCACACTTATTAGTCATTACATCATATATGTCAGCATTTATATCTCTTTTATTTAAGCCAAGCCCTATAGAAGTATTACCTTGAGGATCTAAATCTATTAAAAGGGTTTTCTTACCAAATTTGCCTAATGATGCTGATAAATTAATACTAGTGGTGGTTTTCCCAACCCCACCTTTTTGATTTACTAGTGAAATAATTTTTGCCACAATACCACCTATTTCTCACTAATTATTTTATCATAATAAGAATAGTTTGTCTTTAAGAAATTAAAAAGTAAGAATTACTTCTTACTTTCTTCAACTTTATCTTCTTCGGCAGTTATATATTTACCAGTTTTTACAAGTTCATCTATTTGTTCTTTAGTTAATGTTTCGTGTTCTATTAAAGTATCGCTAATTAACATTACTAACTTTTTATTTTTCTTTAATATATCTTGAGATTTCTTATAGCATTCACCAATTATCTTTTGGATTTCTTTATCTATCTCCAAAGCTACTTGATCAGAGAAGTTTCTTGATTTTGTATAATCTCTTCCTAGAAATACTCCTTCTGTTCTGGTTTCTAATTGAATAGGACCAAGATCACTCATACCATATTCAGTTACCATACTTCTTGCTATGCTAGTAGCTCTTTTAAAATCATCACTAGCTCCGGTAGTAATCTCATTTAAAAACAATTCTTCACTAACTCTACCACTAAGCAACCCAGTTATTGTTGCTAACAATTCATTTTTAGTCATAATAGCTAGTTTTTCTTCCTTAGGAAGCATCATAGTATATCCACCGGCCATTCCTCTAGGAATGATGGTTATTTTATGGACATCATCGGCATCCTCTAACTTTAATCCTACTACAGCATGCCCTGCTTCATGAACGCTAACTAATTTCTTTTCTTTATCAGTTATTTTTCTACTTGTTTTAGCTGGGCCAAGTAATACTCTATCAGTTGCTTCATCTATTTCATCCATAGTTATTTCATTTTTATTTCTTCTTACTGCAAGTAAAGCTGCTTCATTTAATAAATTCTCTAAGTCTGCTCCACTAAATCCTGGGGTTCTGCTTGCTACATTAGCAAGATTAACCTTTTTACTAAATATTTTATTTTTAGCGTGAACTTCTAATATAGCTTCTCTTTCTTTAGAATCAGGTAAGCTTACTGTTACTTGTCTATCAAATCTACCAGGTCTAAGCAAGGCTGGATCTAATACATCAGGTCTATTTGTAGCAGCTATAATAATTATTCCTTCATTAGCTCCAAACCCATCCATTTCAGTTAATAATTGGTTTAGAGTTTGTTCTCTTTCATCATGTCCACCACCTAAACCAGTCCCTCTTTGGCGACCCACGGCATCTATTTCATCTATAAATATTAAGCATGGTGCGCTTTGTTTTGCTTGTTTAAACATATCTCTTACACGGCTTGCTCCTACACCAACAAATAACTCTACAAAATCTGATCCACTTATATAGAAAAATGGTACATTAGCTTCTCCTGCTACTGCTTTTGCTAATAAAGTTTTACCAGTTCCAGGAGGCCCTACTAATAATACCCCTTTAGGAATTCTAGCACCAAGTTTTTGGAACTTCTTAGGATTCTTTAAAAAATCAATAAGTTCTTCTACTTCTTCTTTTTCTTCCTTTAAACCAGCAACATCTTTAAATTTTGTTTTGCCACCGTCTTCATTTAATTTTGCTCTACTACGGCCAAAATCCATTGATTTATTGTTGCTCCCTGATATTTTAGTAAATAACCAGAAAGTTGCACCTATAAGTAATACTATTGGAATTAAATTAGTTAATATATTGACTATTGAACTGTTTTCAGGATTAGAATTGGTATTAACCTCAAATCCTTTTGAGTCAGCATAATCTAAAACTCTACTCATTATACTTTCTGATAATGGTACAGTTGATTTAAAATATTCGGTGTCACTATAATCTTTTAATTTGCCTTCAATAGTATAAACATTAGCTCCGCTTTTACCTGTTATTGTTATTTCTATGACGGTTCCATCTGCCATCTCTTTAGTTAGTTCTCCATAAGTTAATTCATTAACTTTTAGCTTACTCATATTAAAGAAATATATAGTACCTAATACTATTACTAATAGTATTAAATAAGGAAACATTAATTTAACTTTATCTTTGCTTTTTTTCATTTTTTTTCTCCTTTAAATTGCACTCAATTATTATATCATACTTTTCTTCTAAGCTTTTATCAAACTTAGACTTTTTAAGTCCCGGTATCCATAAAATAGTGTTTTTAGAATCAACTAAAATTGGCCACGAATCTCTACTTTGTAAAGATACTTTTTCATCAATAAAAATATCTTTGATTTTTTTACTACCATTTAATTTCTTCACCATTATTTTATCGCCATCTTGACGATTTCTAATTATTAGTGGTAATTTTATTTCTGATGACAAAAGTCTTATAGCATAATTACTCGTATCACTGCTTTTGTTTATTATTTTAATTACTTTATTATCGCTTAATACTACTTTATCCTTTAACTCATAGCTATATTTAGGTTCTTTATCTAATCCCAAACTAAATATTAAATCATTATAATTTTTTTGAATTATTAAATTTTTAGGTAAATTAATTTTCTTATTTAATTTATTTTTAATTAGATTTAATATTTCTTTAGTATGAATATCATTTACTAAAAATAATTCATTATCATATATATTTTCTAAAATATTTTCAATTACTCTAGTTTGAATTATCTCATTATATTTAGAAAAGCCATAAATATTTAAAACTCCATTTTTATAACATTTTTTTATTATATTAGCTATTTCTTTATTAAAATAATCGTTATATTTAGTTATAGTATCACTAAATTTTAAAAATTTTTCATGAACATTAGGATCTTCATTTTTTAAAAATGGCAATAATACTTTGCGATATCTGTTTCTGGTATATTTAGATTTTTTATTAGATTTATCTATTACAAAAGGAATATTGTTTTGTTTATTATATAAAAGAATTTCGTCTTTTGTGTTTTCAATTAATGGCCTTATAATTATATATTTATTTCTGGGAGTTTCTTTTTTAAAACCAGCATAACCATTTAAATTTGATCCTCTTACTAAACGCATTAAAATAGTTTCTATTAAATCATCGGCATGATGAGCAGTCATTAAATATTTAGCATTATATTTTTTAACTATTTCTTCAAAATATTTATATCTAATATTTCGAGCATCATTATGAAAGTTATCATCATTATAATTTGTTATTTTCATAGTTTCGAAAATGACATTGTTTTTATTACAATAGTCTTCTACAAATAAAGCTTCTTTGGCGCTAGCTTTTCTAACATTGTGATTAATATGAGCAGCTATTATAGATAGCTTTTTGGTTTCTCTTAGCTTTAATAATATAGATAATAAGCACATAGAATCTGGCCCACCAGAAAGACAGACAACAATTCTATCGTTTTCTTTTAGTAAATTATTTAAATAATTAAATGCCTTTTCCATAATATCATCTCGCTTTTGTATTTTACCAAATATAAAAAATAATGCAATATAATTTAAGTTTAAAGTAAAACTCATAATATTTCATTAAATTTTTTTAGCCATTTACATTACACGCATAATTAGCACTTGCTGTTGACAAGTGCCAATTATGGTTTTATAATTTAAAATGAAAGGAGATGTGTATTGATGAACTTAGTTCCAAAAAGATTTGACTTAGAGGATTTGTTTGATGATTTTTTTCCAACAGAAAAAAGAGTTTTTCCTAGAAACGAAGAACTAAAATGTGACATCTATGAAAAAGACGGAAAATATCATGTTGAAATGGATATACCTGGTTTTGAGAAAAACAACATTGAAGTCGAATGTGAAAACGGATATTTAACCATTACTGCTGCAAAAGAGCAATCGAAAGATGATAACTCAAAAAAGTACATCAGGAAAGAAAGATCTTATAGCAGATATCAAAGAAGTTTTTACATTGGCGATGTAGACACAAAACAGATAAAAGCTGATTTCAACAATGGCATATTAAACGTTGTAATACCTATCTTAAACAAGAAAAATAACAAATCAAAAATTCAAATAAATTAAAAAAGCCTTAATGGCTTTTTTCTTCTCTTATTGCCACATTTTTGTTATGAGTTCCATAAGAATCGGTAACTGAAATAAAAGCTTTTTTATCAATCCTTTTTACAGCATTTTTAAGTTTATTATAGTGCCTTGTATCTACGTTAACCATTATAACATTACCATTATTCTTATTATAGCCGCCTTTACTATCAATAATAGTGACATCTGAGCGTAATTTTTCAAAGATATATTTTTTTATTTTTTCTTCTTTCTTGGTAATAATAAAAAATGTTTTTGTTCTATTTATTCCTAATACAACTTTATTACAAATATAACTTATAATTATTAATGTTATTAAAGAGTAAACAAAAGCTTCTATCCCAAAAACCATGCCACCTATTAAAACAACCATGCCATCACCTAAAATAACAGCGGTTCCCATAGGAATCCTTAAATATTTATGAAGTAATTGATCTATTATATCAGTCCCTGCTGTGCCAAAATCTTCTTTATATATTAAGCCACTGCCAATGCCAGTAAGAGTTCCACCAACGATAGCTATTGCCAATAAATCAGCTTTGGAAATATCAATATAAGCTGGTAAAAAAGCTGTTAGCTTAACAAATATTGGGAATAGTATTCCACCTAGAATAGTTTTTTTAGTATAGTCTTTGCCAAGAAAAATAAAACTGATTGTTATAAGAACAGCATTGCTGGCTAGAATAAATATAAAAGGATCTATATTAAATATTTTATTAACAACAACAGATAATCCACTTACTCCAAAAGCCGTTAAATTATTAGAAAGAAAAAATAGGTTGAAACTAGAAGCAACAATTAAAATCCCAATAACGAAAAGAAAATATTTTTTTAAAATAATTTTATTCATTTCTCTCCTTTAGCTTTAAATAAGCCTCCATAAAGCCAATTACATTACCATTTAATACCCCATCAGCATCTGAAGTCTGATAATCAGTCCTACTATCTTTAACTAATTGGTATGGCTCCAAAACATAGCTTCTAATTTGACTACCAAAATTTATACTATTTTCCGTACCTTTAACTTCTTTTACTAATTCGTCTTTTTTAGCAAGTTCCAATTCATAAAGTTTATTTTTTAATATAGCCATTGCTCGTTCTTTGTTTTTTAGTTGGCTTCTTTCTGCTTGGCACCCAACGACTATTTTAGTAGGAAGATGAGTAATTCTTACAGCTGAATCACTGGTATTGACACTTTGCCCACCAGCTCCACTACTATGAAAAACATCTATCTTTAAATCTTTTTCTTTTATTTCAATATCAGTAATATCTTCAAAAATTGGAGTTATAGAGACTGAAGCAAAAGATGTATGCCTTCTGGAATTAGAATCGAAAGGTGATATTCTAACTAATCTATGAACTCCTTTTTCGCCCTTAAAGTATCCATAGGGAAAGTTGCCTTTAACTAGAAAAACAACACTTTTAATTCCTGCTTCTTCACCTTCTTGCTCTTCTATTATCTCTGTTTTATAATCATTCTTTTCACAAAATCTTAAATACATTCTTTTCAACATATCAGCCCAATCACAAGACTCTGTTCCACCAGCTCCGGGATGTATCTCAACATAACAATCACTATCATCATATTTCTCCGATAAATAAGTATTTAATTCTAAATTAGTTATTTCCTCTTCAATTGACTTTAATTCTTCAAAAGACTCATCAAGTAAACTAGAATCTGCCATTATTAAAATGTCTTTTATATTTTCTAAGCTTGATAACACTCTATTATATTTATTAAAATCTTTTTCTAATCTGGCTAGTTTTGCTGAAATGCTATTAGCTTTTTCAACGTTATCCCAAAACCCATTAACAGACATTTGTAATTTTATATTTTCAATTTCTTTGGCTTTGTTTTCTAAGTCAAAGTAACCTCCATATATCTAAAAGTCTTTGTTTTAATTCCTCATATTTTTTTAGCATTTCTTTTGGTTCCATAGTAGCGCTCCAATCATAAATAAATTATACTTTTTAATAATAAAAATAGCAATCTTTTATAGTTGCTATTTCCCTTTAAATAAAATCTCCGTTTTTTTAAATTTTTTCAAATATCTTAATTGATTCTACTATCTTAATACTATCAAATTGGTCTTTATACTTTTTTTCAAAAGCGGGAATAATGACATCTGTATAGTTACTATCGGTTTTAAAAAAGTTAGAATAGCTTGTCAACTTTAAAGAAACTTGATTATTATTATAAACATAGGATAAGTTTTCAACAACAAATCTAAAAAAATAATTTATTTTGCTAAAATAATCCTCTTTTTCATACTCTAGCGATAGTGATCCCCTTAATTCTTCTTCAAAAATTCGTGGATCGTTAGCAGCATACTTTAAATAATGTCTTTTATAAAAATAAAATAGTAAAGCAAGAACAACAAATTTACCATTTTGGCAAACACTGTTATAGTTATTCAGTTCTAATTTCTCCAATTCACTGCTTGACTCCTCAATCTTTTTTTCAATTTCTTGTGAATAATCAATTTTAAAATCATCATAGCTTTTTGAAATCCTAACTAAGTCAAAAATGGAATTATAATCATAGTCGCTAACCTTATTGAATGAAAAAATAGTGTTGTACGTTTTTTCCTTGCCAAAAATGTCAGCTTTTGCGCTTCTAGCTGATCCCGGATGCTGGTAAAAACAGGCAAGCATTAATTGGCCGAGATATTCGTTCATAATTCTTTGCCAAGGATTATTTATTTTTTTTATATTAGAAGGCTTTACTCCTCTTTTAATATCTATTGCTAAAGAATATTTACCATTGTCGGCAGCCAACTTTTGCAATAATTGTTGCTCTCTAGAGTTGGCTCTTAAATCACGAGGTTTAATTGGTTTTTGTGAATTTGATGCCTCTGATATTTTTCTTATAAAATCATCACTTAGGGAATTTTTGGACTTCACCACCTTGCAAACAATTGAAAAATCATAATCAGGATCAATTAGTTTGGAGTTGCCAACTTTAAAAGTTGTCTGTGCTCCATTAATAATAGAAAAATCATAGAGCTTCAGCATGTTTCCGTCTGGAACATAATCGGAACAAGCAATCGTAATTCCGTTATTTAAGAACCAAAACGAATCCTTTTTATTTTTAATTGTAAGATCAATATCACTATCGACTTTTTTATCAGAAATATGATCTCTTAAATTATATCCAAATAATCCCTTGTCCCTACATTTTATATAAAGGCATTTTAAAGAACTGGCTTTTATTGTAAATATCGATCCCCTGCCATCATCATATTCCAGATGATTACCAGGCTTATCAATTTCTAGCTTAAACTCCTGAACTGTCATCTGCCCCTGATCGACGGACAATACCTTGGATCTTATATCAGAATTATCATATACTGTAATAGTATAGTTTTCAAATTTTATATCACTAGATAGCTCTGCTATTCTAACTTTGTCACTTTCATTAAATTCCGATTTAGTGAATAACACAAACTCAACATTTGGCTCATTTCTAAACATTTCGTAATTATTAACAAATGCTCTTGTAAGCCTATCGCTATAGTTTAAATACCTTTTGCTAACAAGATTTTCAAATGTTTCAGCAATCTTAAACAAAGCATCTCTAACATCATTATAGGACATACTATTTGATGACTTCCCTTGTATTAAATATATTTTATCAGAATCTGTATAAATAAAATCTATGCCGCCATCATTAGCTCCATCCACTAGGCCATCACTAACGTCATTAATTCCCATGTTTTTGAAAAAATAAAAATAGTCAACGCAACTTGCTGTAAAAAGAAATTCACTTGATGTATTTCCGGTATAATTTATTTTATCGCATAACATTTTTAGCTTCTCTAGATTTTCATTCATTAAAAGCCCTCCATATTACAATATTATTTCCCGCAACAGTTTTTATATTTTTTGCCGCTTCCACAAGGACATTGTTCATTTCTACCAATTTTGTTGCTTCTTTTCGGTGTGCTTTTAGCTTTCTCTTTTCCATCATTAGCTTGTCCTTTTAAAGTTTGTTTTCTTTCTACATTGGTTCTTATTTCAGTTTTTAATAAGAAGATAGATATTTTTAAATCAATATCACTAAGCATTTTTTCAAAAGTCTCAAATCCTTCTAAGGTATAAGCTTGTAACGGATTAGCTCCGCTCCAGCCACGAAGGTTTATTCCTTCTCTTAGATGTTCCATTGTACTAATATGTTCTACCCAACTAGTATCAATAATTCTAAGCGAAACATTTTTTTCAAATTCATTGTGCAACTCTTCGGGAATTTTTGACATTTTATTTTCATAATCAGTAAAAACACGATTTTTAATAATTTCAGTTACTTCTTCTTCTTTTTTATTAGCTATTTCATCTACTACTAAATGGTTGTTTTTTAAATAGTTGGTATTTACAAATTCACATATTTCTTCATAATCATGGGTAGTTAAATAGCCTTCTGGAGGTATATGATTACTTACAAGATTATCAATAGCATTAGTAAATGTCTCTAATATTCTGGAATGAATGTCTAAACTATCTAATATTTCATTTCTCCTAGAATAAATTATTTCCCTTTGCTCATTCATTATGTCATCATAATCAAGAAGATTTTTTCTAGTATCAAAGTTATTGCCTTCAACTTTTTTCTGAGCTGATTCAATGCTCCTAGTGAACATACCAGAGCTAATTGCTTGAGTTTCGGGCATACCTAAATTTTGGATCATTAGTTTAATTCTCTCAGTACCAAATCGCCTCATTAAATCATCTTCAAATGAAACAAAGAATTGACTTTTACCTGGATCTCCTTGCCTACCAGAACGTCCTCTTAACTGATTATCAATACGTCTTGATTCGTGTCTTTCGGTTCCTAAAACATATAATCCGCCAAGTTCTTTAACCCCTTGCCCAAGTTTTATATCAGTTCCACGGCCTGCCATATTAGTTGCTATTGTTACCGATCCTTTTTCTCCAGCTTTAGCTATTATTTCAGCTTCTCTAGCATGGTTTTTAGCATTTAAAACTTCATGAGGTATTCCGGCTTTTCTTAATAGTCCACTTAAATGTTCATTTGATTCAACAGAAATTGTTCCAACTAAAATTGGTTCTCCTTCACCATGTATCTCTTTTATTGTGTCTACTATAGCTGTATATTTTCCTTTTTCAGTGGCATAAACTAAATCAGAGTAATCTTCCCTAACAACAGGTTTATTAGTAGGAATTTGAATTACATACATGTTATAAATATTTCTAAATTCTTCTTCTTCAGTTTTAGCTGTTCCAGTCATACCAGATAGTTTATTGT
This sequence comes from uncultured Muribaculaceae bacterium, assembly GCA_964493665.1. GTDB lineage: Bacteria > Bacillota_I > Bacilli_A > RF39 > UBA660 > DAOSVX01. Next base: position 5,856 of record CAZBOZ010000007.1, on the reverse strand, counting down.
ACATTCTAAATAGGTTTTGAAATGTTATGGTAGCAACAGTTTTGGTTTCTTCATTTATGGTTACGCCTTCTTTAGCTTCAATAGCTTGATGTAATCCTTCACTAAATTGACGACCATGCATAAGTCTTCCAGTAAATTGGTCAACTATTATAATAGCATCCTCTTCAATAACATAATCTACATCTTTTTTCATTCCGTAATTAGCTTTTAAAGCTTGGTTTATATGATGAACCAAAACTGAATTATCCATATCATATAAATTGTTTAAGTTAAATATGGATTCCATTCTTTTGCCACCATTTTCGGTCAAAGAAACATTTTTAGTTTTTTCATCTACTGTGTAGTCTTCTTCATTTTTTAATTTTTTTACACCACGGTCAGCATCTATGTATAATTGTGCTGAATCAAATTTGCCACCAGATATAATTAATGGAGTTCTTGCTTCATCTATTAAAACTGAGTCAACCTCATCTATTATTACAAAGTTTAATTTTCTTTGAACTCGGTCTTCACTTCTAACCACCATATTATCTCTTAAATAGTCAAATCCGATTTCATTATTAGTTGAATAAACTATATCAGAAGCATATACTTCCCTTTTTTCTTTTGGTGATAATTCTCTAACATTTAACCCAACTGTTAGACCTAGAAATCTGAATATAGATCCCATCCACTCAGAGTCACGTTTTGCTAAGAATTCATTAACTGTAATTATATGAACTCCCTCTCCTGCTAGAGCATTTAAATAAGCTGGCATTGTTGATGTCAAAGTCTTTCCTTCACCGGTTTTCATTTCAGCTATATTGCCATAATGAATTGCCAGCCCACCAACTACTTGAACAAAGAATGGTTTTTCACCAATAACCCTGTAAGCAGTTTCTCTAACCACCGCAAAAGCTTCCACTAGAATATCTTCTATTGTTTTACCTTCAGCTAATTCTTTTTTAAATTTTTCGGTTTTAGACTTTAATTCTTCATCTGTCAGTTTGGTCATTTCTTCATCTAAAGCCACTATATTTTCAGCTATTTTATTAAATTTTAATAGCTCTTTATATTCTGAATCGAATAATTTTCTTAGTATTCCCATTGTTGATTCCTCCACTTAAAATATTATAGCATAAAAAAAGAGTTTTAAACTCTTTATTTAGCATTTATTATTCCGTATTGGCCATCTTTTCGTAAATAGATAACTGAATAGCAGTTCTCTTCCGCGTTGTTGAATAAAAAGAAATCATGATTTAAAAGATTCATTTGTAATATTGCCTCTTCTTCATCCATTAATTTAACTTCAATGTTTTTTCTTTTAACTATCTTAGAGTCATTAGATGATTCATCTAAATCTTCATAATTAAAGTTAAAATCTTGAATATCTTCCCCTTTATATCTTTTTTGAAACTTGGTTTTATTCTTCCTTATCTGAGCTTCCAATTTATCAACAACTAAATCTATCGCTGCATATAAATCAGAATGGCACTCTTCAGCTCTTAAAGTATATTTACTAGTTAGTACGGTTACTTCTATTCTTTCTTCTAGATTCTTTGATCTTATAAAAACATTGGCGGATATATCATCAGGCTTTTCAAAATATTGATCCATTTTTGACAATTTCTCTGTTATGTAATTTTTTATAGATACAGTTATTTTTATTTTGTCACTACGAATATTTATTTTCATTACCTCATCCTCCTAATTTTATTTTATCATTTTATTAAAAGAAATTCTACCTTATAGTTCTATTACTTCAGAAGCTTGTAAACCCTTAGAATTAACTGCCAAGTTATTGGCAAAATAATCAAGCATTTTGGCTCTATAACTTGTTGAAAACAAGTAAGACAGTTTTTTTATTAAAAGTGTATAAACCCCATTATAATCTGCTTAACTAATTTCAATCTTTGTTAATATTTAACATTTCAATCTTTTTTACCCAAAAAATGTGTTAATATTGCGGCTGCCAAAACTTCGGAAAGTATTGTTGGGACGGCGTTTCCGATCTGAAGATTTTTTTCGCTTCTAGAACCATAAAAAATATAGTTATCAGGAAAACATTGAATTCTCGCTCCCTCTCTTGTTGTTAAAGCTCTTGAGGCTTTAGGATGCACACACCTAGATGATGACGGAGTTCCTAAATTTCTAGTTATGGTAGTAGAAGGTTTATTCCACCATAATCTACAGTAAGTATTCCCAAATCCCGATTTTGGCCTTAAATCTCTTGGAATATCCTTTGGCGATCCACCATCTGGCAAATTATTCATTATCCTTATTAATCCCTCATTGTTCTTAGCAGAATTGTGATCAGACAATTTTTGCGGTGCATCTTTTCTCATTTTTTTTTGAAAATCATTTTGCGGATCAGAGCTATATTCCGAACTTTCTTCGCCGTTTCCAATAAAAGGCAAATCGCTTATAGCATCACAAACCGTTAAATATGGTTTTTTATTTTTTTCTTCTTTTTTGTCGGGATTGTAGTGTGTTGATTCCGGATAAATGAAGTCAGACTTCAATTTTGTGCCGGTAATTATAACCCTCTCTCTAATTTGTGGAGCGCCATAATCTGCGGCATTTAAAATTTTATACTGAACTTTATATCCAAGTGAAGAAAAAAGTTCTATAATTGTTTTTATAAGTTCACCGTTTTGCATGGAAATTAATCCTTTCACATTTTCAAAAAGAAAAAATTTAGGATTAACTTCTTTTAAAATTCTATAGTATTCTTGAAACAAGGCACCCCTTGGATCATCTAAAAGTCTTTTGCCAACAGTTGAATAAGCTTGGCAAGGAGGGCCCCCAATTATTATATCAACTTGTCCCTGTTTTATGCCAAGATCTTTTTTTAAATGGGAAATGCTTAAATTTTTTATATCATCACAATACATTTTAACATTAGGATGATTTAAAGAATAAGCTTTTGCCATATTTGGCAAAATTTCATTAGCAGCTAAAATTTGATAATTATTGTTGTGATAAAAGCCATAAGTCAGGCCACCAACACCGGAAAAAAGATCGATTATTGTGATTTTTTTATTCATTTGTTATTATTAGCTCCTTTATTTCTTCTTTTGTTAAACATTTTTCTGTTAATTTCCACACAAACAAATTTTGATCAATATTAAAAACGGTTTGGCCTTCCATCTGCTGTCTAGTTATCCAGTTAATATCATTGTCATTAATATTATCTAACCTAACAACAGCCACTTGCCCATTGTACACATCAAAATGAACAACAATGGTTATTATCCCCTTTTCCAAAAAAATCTTTTTTGCTTCAATAACTTTATGCTGCTTTATATCATTAGTTCCCTGGAATCCGGACTGAACCTCAATCCTTACAAGCCCAATATCATTAAAATTAAGCTGTAAGTCAGCGGTTGGTGTTCTTTTAAAAGTATCAATGTTTTTTAAATCATCTCCGCCAATCATTTCTATTTGTCCCACATCAATGCCAAACATGATTGAAAGCGCTTTCATAAAATAATTTGCTATTGTATATCCCCTCATCCAAGAGAAATAAACTTCTTCGGGCCTTCTGCCTTGATTATTTAATTTAGCTATAATATTGCTTCCCTTCATCAAAAGATATGCTTTTAAAATAAATTGCTCTTTAAATTTATCAATATCAGCAATCTTTATTTCAGATGAAACAATGAAATTCAACTTATCTATAATCTCAAACAATCTAATATTTAAGCTTTCAATATAATTAAAATCAACTGATGGCATTATATCTTTTGCGCTAAGGAATGCTTTTGCTGTGCTTTGATTATTAAATCCCATATATTGACGATAACTTTTAAAATAATCAATATCAATTATTACTCTTTTCATTTTTTGCTCCTATTCTTATATCTAATATAACATTTTTTAATTATATATATATATTTATATTATATCATAAAATTGTAAATAAGCTGTAGAGCAATCATAAGTTTTTAATAAAAATATACTTAATAATTTTATTAAATGAGGGTCTCTTTTCTGCTATTTTTTTGACTTAGATGTAAACATATAAAAATTTGTGATTAAATTATTTCTATTTTATTCAAAGCGACAGTATATTTTGAAAACACCATAGAGCACAAATCATATACTTTCGTTTTTTTCCCCTTCACAACAACAAAAAAGTATGTTCCCTCATATTCAATTCCGGTCCAATAACTAATATCCGGATCAATTGTTTCACATTTTCCTTTGCTCTTATCATATTGGTCAGGATTAAAGTGTTTACTTCTATTACATAAAGCTCGCAAAACTCCAAAGTCAGAATCTGTTGTAATTGGAAGGAGTTTAGTGATAAGCTTTTTGGTTTTTATTGATACTTTTTTGTCGAATTTTATCCAATCATATAAATGATTAGCTGTAAAAATAAAATTCATAAGCTCATAAACATTTGTACTTTTTGGAGAAAGTTTCTCAAATTCATACCTTAATTTATTATACAAATCATTAGAATCTTTCATGTCAAAAAAAGCAAGATCATCTTGTTCAATTATATTGGTTTTTTGTTCTAGTTTTAGCATATATATCACCGGATCAATTATATCATTAAATATAGTGCTTAAACTGTTTTAATATCTATATTTTTAATTTTTCCTTTATTAATTGATAGCAATATGTTTTAATTAATAAAAAGATAAAAATTAAGAGGCCCAGAAATGCGTGAAAATTTTTCAAATTTTATATTAAATAAATCATCTGTGTTTAAAAAATATTCTAAAACAAAAAAAGAAGAAATAAGATATGGGCTAGAATGCATGTATACAACAGTCACTAAACTCCTGGCAATTATCACAATCTCTCTTATTCTTAGAACATTACCTCAGCTAATTATGCTAGTAGGATTATTTTTACCTCTTAGATTCTTTGGATTCGGCTTTCACGCAAAGAACAATTTACAATGTTGGATTATAACTTTAATTATGTATTCAGTATTTCCAATAATTATTAAAACCTTTATAATTCCAAATGTGATAGCTCTTCTAATTATCGTCGCTCTAGGAATTGTAGTTGTCTTATTTTCTCCGGCAAGCACAGAAAAAAGGCCACTTTGCAATAAAGAGAAAAATAAGAAAAGAAAAGTTATAATATTAGTGATTTTATTAATATATATAAGCGCTTTTGCTTTTATAGAAAGTTCCGAAATAAAAAATGCAATCATTTCGGCAGTTGTTTTCCAAGCTTTCCTAGTAAACCCAATAACATACAAGCTATTGGGTTAAAATTAAGATAGGAGGCAAAAAATGAATGGTTTAGCAAATTTATTAGCTACAGCATCTACATTCCCTTGGTGGTCTATTTTAGTCTTTATAGACGAGCCAAAATGTCCAAAGTCCTTATTAAAAAAGTTTTAATAGGTTTGGATTAAAGCAAAAAAGCAATCAGGAAAACCTAATTGCTTTTTTATATTATCTTACTTATCTCTAAAAATTCTATTATGAAATTGGTTACTAAATAACTTAGAGCCAATGTTATAAAAACAACAAATAATTTTGCTTCAACAATATGATTTTTCTTAAAAAAATTATTAAAGTTTATGCCTGATAAAGAAAAAGCACAAGCAAGAGTAACAAAAACATATGTTATTATTTTATACTTCTCCATGATTGCTATTCTCATAAGCTTTAATTTTATTAATTCTTCTTATATGCCTCTCATCTAGAGAAAATTTAGTTTTTAAAAACGCTTTTATAAATGCCAAAGCTTCTTCTTTATCGACTCCGCTGTTTATAGCTATTACATTGGCATTTTCATCATTTCTTGATAGGATTGCCTCTTCTTCACTGTCGACTTTTGCACATCTAACGCCTTTTACTTTATTGCAAGCAATACTCATTCCAATTCCAGTTCGGCAGATTAAGATAC
>CAZBOZ010000006.1:0-49197 GCA_964493665.1 uncultured Muribaculaceae bacterium | reverse complement strand
AAGTAAAAGTATTTGGTTATTTCCTTATATTTAATATAAGCCATAATTATCACCACTTTAATTGTAGCATATTATTAAAAAAAACTAAAGTAGGAAAACTACTTTAGTTATTTAAACTATAATAAGTAAATGTAATACTATCACTAGCACTAAACTTAGTAACATCTAATTGATAATTATTATTAGTATCAATATACAAGTATCCATCAGTTATTGCTGAAGAAACACTGCTTGGTTCAGTTACAGAACCATTTACTTTAAATTCAATATCTTTACTAGCATCTAAACTATCACCTATTGCAACCACACCATTAATACTGGTTTTAGATACGGTAGATATCTCCTGAGCGATATTGCTAAATACTGATTCAATATTAGCAACTGTTCCCGTGTAGTAATAACTTGATGAAGTAGCTAAACCTTCTAAGATACTTTGAGCTGTACTGGTTACTTCAAAACCAATAGTATATATAGTTGTTCCATTAGCTTTTAAATTATTAGCTATTGTTTCATAGCCAGGCGTTCCATTTGGTTCTCCATCACTTAAGAAAACAACTATGTCTTCATTATTTGGGTGTCTTACTTTCATATTTGAAATTGTTGTACTTATCATATTGAAAGCATCAGTATAAGGAGTTCCGCTTCCTGTATTTAAATGCTCAATAATATTTTTTAATTGGGCTGGTGTTTTAGTACTAGTACATCCTTTTAATGTGGCTCCACCACTATAATTTGCTGGGAACGTTACCAAACATAATTCTGTTCCACCTTCAGTAGTTCCATTAGGAAATATAGTATCAACAAAAGCTTGAGCAGCATCTTTCATACTTTCCAGTTTATTATTCCAACCCATACTACCAGAAATATCTAATGTTAAGACAATATTGACACCAGTTTCAGATATTTCTTTCACAGAAATGGTTTTTTCAATATTATAAGTTTTTATTGCTCCATTGCTTAATATTCCATTAATAGTATAAGTTAATTGGTTAGAAATATCATCTCCTGCATTACCAATTACTTTTACTTTAAATACTAAAGTAGAAGTTCCATTAGCAGCCACTGTTTTTTCTAAACCAGTTGTACTTAATAAACTATCACGATCAGCTATTTCTGTTGCTGTTAAACCAGTATCAATTAATTCACCATCTAAAGCAGTTATTTCACTTAATAAAGTTAAATCTTTAGCATTTAAAGTTCCTGCTCCCGTACCAGTATTTGTAATAGTTAAAGTATAAGTAATTGTATCACCATACTCTACTTCACTTATACCACTACTTGATACTGATGTTATAGATGCATTAAGAACAGCTACTGCTTTGTAGTAGAAGATTATTTCGTTTGTGCCTGTTGTTATTGTCACATCTTTAGTTGTTGGAGCTACTTGTTCATAACCAGTAAGTGGTAATGCTGTTTCGGTATAAGTTACACCAAATGTTTTATTCTCTACTTCTTTAGGATTTGCTATATCAGTAGTACTATTTTCTAAGCGATAATAAACTGTATAAGTTAAATCAGTTCTAGTTTCCCAATTAGCAGTTAAAGTAGTATCAGATGAACCCATCGTGAACACCCCAGCATTTGTTATATTACTTCCAGTTCCTATAGAAGTCCAACCAGTAAAGATATATCCATCTCTAGTTGGATTAGCTATATTTACACTAGCTCCATAGTTAATAGTTTGTGGAGTTGTACCGCTCCAAGCACCACCATTGGCATCAACTGTTAAAGTAAATTGCTTAATACTCCAATGAGCATAGTAAGTTTTATCACCAGTAGTAGTACCAGCAACTATTCCAGTTACCTTATCTCCATTAGTTTGATCAGTATACCAACCATCAAAGCTATGAGAATCACTACTTGCATTATTAAATGTTATATTATCAGAAATTGTATAAGTACTTTCATTGCTTGGATTTACAACATTAACAACTCCAGCATCATTAATTTCAAATTTTAAATTATAAGTTTCTTTTGTCCAATTAGCATATAAAGTTAAATCTTTTGTTACAGTATCTGTTACAAACATCCATTTATTTGATAAAGTATCTTCTTTATACCAGTCAGCAAATATAAATCCTGTTTTTAAAGGATCATTTGGTTTAGATATTGTGCTTCCATAATAAACATTTGTTAAAGGAAGAACTGTACTACCACCATTTTCTTCAAAATCAACTGTATATTCATTTGCTGTCCAATGAGCATATAGAACTACATCACCAATTTCACCACCAGCAATAGCTGTAACTTTGGTTCCATTTACTGGATCAGTATACCAACCATCAAAGCTATGAGAATCACTTGTTGCATCTAATAATGTATAAGCTCCCGTTGTTACATAATATGTATGTAATGTATTACTTTCGGTTGCTCCTGTAACTCCATTATCATTTTTATTATAAGTGATATTGTATTCTATTGGGTCACAATTAGCATTAATAATATTATCACTTGTTATATTAGTAAAATCTGTTCTATCCCAACTACATGTATAACCAGTTTTTGGTGTAATAGTCGGAATATTAGTTAAATCTTTACCCCAATCAACATTTCTATATATAGAACTACCATCTGAATCAATAAATGTTAAGGTATAGTTTCTTATACTCCAATGAGCATAGTAAGTTTTATCACCAGTAGTACCAGCAACTATTCCAGTTACCTTATCTCCATTAGTTTGATCAGTATACCAACCATCAAAGCTATGAGAATCACTACTTGCATTATTAAATGTCATATCGTCAGAAATTGTATAAGTCCTTGGATTACTTGGATTTATAGCATTTGTAACATCAGTATCATTAATTTCAAATCTTAAATTATAATTGATTTCAGCCCATTTTGCATATAAAGTCAAGCTTGCTTTAACAGTATCAGTCATAAAATCCCATTTATTCACTATAGATGGTTCTTGATACCAATCAGCAAATGTATAACCTAATCTAGTTGGATCACTTGGTTTAGTAATTGTATTATCATATAAGGCATTATCTATAGACTCTACAGAACTGCCACCCATACTATCAAATGTTACAATATAACTATTTCTTGTATATTCAATTCTTACTACTGTACTGCCATCACCTTCAATATTTTTTTGATCAAATGGTTTAACAGTAAAGCCAGTATAACTATTTGCTTCAGCGACAGTTGGAGTATCAGTTGTTCCAGTTAAATTATCAATTTCTTTCAAACTATATGTTCCGACTATATTTTGAAGATAATGTTCTACTTTATAAGCAGTATATGAATTAGCCGTATATATTACATCGACTGTAACATTAGCATCGCCCATAGTTCCAGTAACTAATGGAACACTTGCAGTATATCCAGCTATTATTGGACTAACCTCACTATATGCTTCATCATAGTCATAACTTTCTGTATAGGTAGTTGCTGCTGTGTTACCACTACCAGCATATTTATAAGTAATTGTTAGAGTATGATGATTTATTGTATATGTACCAGTTACATCAACATCATGATCTGGCATCGTGCTTGGAACATAATCCCAACCACTAAATGTATAGCCTGTTTTACTTGGCTCAGTTAAAGCAGTAAGAGTTTCGTCATATTTTTTAGTTGATGAATTATATATTTCACCATCAACATAATAAGTTAAAGTATTACTATGTCTTTTATAATTGATTCTTACAACAGTAGATTCATCACCTTCAATATTTACTTGACTAAATGACTCTGCTGTAAATCCAGTATATGTTTTAGCAACAGCACTAGTTAATGTATCAGTTGTACCTGTTAGAGAATCTGTATCAGTAGGTGTAAATTCATAAAGACCAGTTTCTAATGTTTCTTGATAGTGTTCTACTTTATAAACAGTGTCGGTATTAGCTGTATATTGAGCAGTTGCTGTAACAGTTCCTGTTAATAATGCAGAATTATCTATATCCCAACCAGTGAAGGTATAACCAGCTTCAGTTGTTACGATTGGTTTAGAAATACTACCAAATGTTGAATTATAGGCTACATTTGGAGTTGAAGTACTATCTATTGAACCATGAGTTCCTGGAGCAAAGTTGATAGTAAAGGTCTTAATTTCCCACTTAGCGTATAAATCTATGTTACCAGTAGTTCCAACAGCAATATTTGTTACTGGAGATCCAGTCCCAGCTGGATTGGTATACCAACCTAAGAAGTTATGAGAAGTACTTGCCATAGTAGCTGTTATATTAAATGAATCTTCAACAGTATAACTTCTGCTTGCTGGAGTTGAGGTTGTTCCTACAATTCCGGTAGGTTTATTAGCATTATATCTTAAATTATAATAATTAATTTTGTAATATACTTTTAAAACTGTCAAACCATCACCACGGACAATAGCTGTCAATCTATTATTAAAGTTTAAATTATCAAATGTATAGCCAGTATATTTATTTTTATCAGCTGTTGTAACACTGACTAGTGTATCAGTCTTAGCTGTTCTGGTTACAGTATCAGTTGTTTGTAAAGTATTACCTTTGTAATATTCTACTTTATATGGCGTATTTAAATTAGCTCTATAAGTTACTACAACGATAAGATTACTAGCTGGCATTGTTCCGCTAACAACTAATTTATCAGCTGTATATCCAGCTATTGGTATAGTTGTTACACTGTAAGCAGAATTATAAGTAACTTGGCCAATATATGGAAGTCTAGCTGGTAAACCATTTTCATATTGATAACAAATTATTAAGCTATATCTATTAATTGTGTAACCACCAGTTATTTCTACATTATTAGCTGGCATTTTACTTGGAATAGAACTCCAACCATGGAATGTATAACCAGTTTTACTTGGTCTTGCTAAAGGTGTAATAAAAGCATCATATTTTACATCAAACGTTCTATAAATTTCACCATCTATTTTATAAACTAATTGATAAACATTTCTAGTATAATTAATTCTTATTACTGTGGTTCCATCACCAGCAATATTTTCTTGACTAAATGACTGGACTGTAAAACCAGTTATTGTTTTAGTAGAAGCATTAGTTAAAGTGTCAGTTTCTCCTGTTAAATTATCAGTTGCATATAAAGTATATGTGCCATCCAAATTTTCGGTATAATGTTCTACTTTATAAGCAGTATCTTTATTAGCTGTATATTTAACAACATTTATCAAATTATAGTGAGGCATTGTCCCACTAACAACTAATTTATCAGCTGTATACCCAGCTATAAGCGGACTAATTTCACTATAGCTTTCTTCGTATTTTAATGTAGCACCATAAGAAGTTGCTGCGGTTGTTTGATCTTTATCATATATATAATTAATTTTTAAATCATAGCTGTTTCTGGTGTAATATATTTTAACAACTGTTGACCCGTCGCCATTTATATTTTCTTGGTTAAAAGCTTGGATAGTAAATCCTTCATATAATTGAGCAATAGCATTTGTTAAAGTATCGGTTTCACCAACCATATTATCGGTTTGAACAAGTATATAAGTACCATCTAAGTTTTCAGTATAATGTTCTACTTTATAAGCAGTATCTTTATTAGCTGTATATTTTACTTCTACAGTGGTATCACTCGCTACCATTGTTCCGTTTACTGTTAATTTATCTGCTGTATATCCAGCAATACTTGGTGATGCTACATTATAATCTGTGTTATAAATATAAATATTATTATAACTATCATAAGCTTTGCTATTATCTTTTGCATAAACATAATTAATAGTTAAATTATAACTATTTATATCAAATAAAGAAGTTACTGTTAAATTTCTTCTAACATTAGTAAATACTGTATCCCATCTATTAAATGTATAGCCTTCATGAACTAAAATCGCTGGTGCTGTAGCATTAAGCCCTACTAAAACTCTTTGGGTTTTTAATACCGTATCATCTAAGCCATCAATAAATCTTACAGTGTAATAAGTATCTTCATCATCTGGTATCCCATTATTATTTTTATCATCGGCATATCTTGTAACAAATGTTGAATCTTCTAAAATTTTATCTAAATTAGCAATATCATCTGTTCCTTCAACATACCAATTAATAAAAACTAAGTCTTTGTGTTTTGGTACAGTAGGGGCTTCAACTGCCTTTCCCAGTTCTACTGTTTTTTCTGCAAGTAATTCATCATCATAGCTATCAATAAATTTTACATTTCTTGTAACTATTGCTTTGTTTTCAACTGGATTACCAAAAGTGATCATAAAAAAGCTTAAAAGCAAAAAAACAAAAATAGCTATAATTCTCTTTTTGTTAAATCTCATATATTTAACCCACCTTCCCTAAAATCAGAATAAACTCTTGATGATTAAATAGTATCACAACAATTGCAAATTTGCAATTGTTTTACACTCAAAATTGGCTTTTTGCTTGACAAAAGGGCAAAAATGTTTTCTTAGCAAATAAAAAAGCTTGTTTTCAAGCTTTTAAGTCTTACTTATCTCATTTAAAGGCCATATTTTAAATAACGATTTACCAATTATACTATCCTTAAGAACTAAACCTAAAGATTTGTCTCGGCTATCTAGCGAATCTTCTCTATTATCACCTAAAACTAGATACATATTAGGAGGAATAATTCCATCTGGGCAATCTTCTTTAGAACAAATATCTTCAAACATAAAATTATTAGTTTTGACATTATCACTTAATAGTTCTTCACTATATGGTTGATCATCTATAAATAAAATATTATCCATATAACTAATATTCTCACCAGGAAGGCCAATTATTCTTTTAACATAAACCTTACCATCACTAGTTTTTAAAACCACAATATCATTTCTTTTTATCGAAGATATTTTGTAAGTTATTTTAGAAAGGATGGCTATGTCACCATCATTTAAGACTGGAGACATAGAATTACCTACTACTTGATGAAAAGAAAAAACATAAACAAAAACTATTATTGTTATTATAATAACCGCAATATAAGCTAATATGTCTTTTAAAAATTCTTTTACCTCTCTTAAATCTGGCATTTTAATCCTCTTAATTAAACTTATTCATTTGTTTCATCATTTGATTTACTTGTTTTTGAGATGGTTTTCTTCCCATGCCTGACATTAAAGCCTCTATCATTTTTTCATTAATAGGGGGATTATCTTTTAAATATTTTTTTGTATAGAGTCTAGCTACAAAAAAACCAATTACAAGGCCTGGAACCAAACCAACTAAAACTAACAATAAATCCTTTAACCAAGCTGCCATATTATCAACTCCATTCAATATTATTATAATATATTTATTTATGTTTTACCATACTAACCATTTTGGCATGAACAACTATTCTTTTAGAACTACTTGTTGAGCAAGTGGAAAGCGTTAATATTTTATCTTTATCACTTACAGAAGTTTTAAAATTGTATTTGCTCCTTGTAAGTAATGTATTTACAAATTCACTATAATCCAAAGATTTAAAGCTGGTTCTTAAATAATAGCCTTCTTCTTTAATAGTATAGCCCGAAAATATTTGGTATTTAATTGTATAATTTTTAGTAGTCAAAGTTATTAGATGAACATCCTTCTTATTTACCCAGCTCTCTGTAATCGCTTTTTTAAGAGTCCCAAACATAGTTCCATTTATTCTGTTATGACCATAAATAATTAAATTCTGATCGCTCCCATCAACTACATTGCGATAATCTGCAAAAACCCAGCCATTAGAATTCTTTTCATTTTCATAAGAATGTTTTAAATAATATTTGTTATCAGTAGTCTGAACAACAGGATAATTTATATTTGTATCATCTACCTCTAGCCAAGCTACTGTATTGGAATTTATGCCTTTTAAATAGTCAAAATTTATTTTAGTACTCTCCAAATATTCGGTATTATCCACGTTACTATTCGAAGCCATTTCTTGCTCTTTAACATTTTGGACAACTTCAGAATTTTTTAGCAGACCAGTTATTACTTTATCATTGCTTTCATTTTGATAAGCCCACGAAAGAAGAACAACTCCAGATGAAAGGCATAACAAAAGTGAAGAAAGAAGAATCATACTCATAATTGGTTTACGATAATAAGTTATCTTTTCTTTTAATGGCTCGTCTTCTTTCTTATCAAAAATATAACCAATTATTGTTAATATAATAAATACCGCGCATAATATTATTTGATAAGCTTTCATTATTTATTCTCCATCTTTTAAAATCACTTGATTTTGTCAAGTGATTTTATATTACATCATTTCTTTTGTTTTCTTATAACTTTGAATGCCTATATAACCACCTATTATGGTTAAAGCTGCAAAAGCCACTATATAAAGTTCCAAGGAAGTTTCAGGATTCGTTGTTGAACCCTCAGCTACTACTTCAATTGCAACAGTTAAAACATCACCATAAGTTGTTGTACCAGTAACTGTCGTTGTTCCAACCGATAAGCCACTTACAGTTCCTGTTTCACTTACTGTAGCTACTGTTTCATTTGAAGATGCCCATGTTATTGTATAATCACCAACCGAAGTCACTGTCAAATCAATAGCATACTCTTCACCAACTTCAATAGTTTGAGAGTCATCATTTAATGTAATAGCAGTAATATTAGATCCTAACATTGTTTCAAGTGTGTAATATGGAGTATAGTTAACAGTTGCTGTTTCAGAAGTTGTTATTATTGAGTCAAAATCAGGGCTAGCACTATTCCAATAGTTACCTTGAGCTTCAACATCAGCTGTTCCACTAGCGGTTAAATTAGCTAATTTATTGTTTAATAAAGTTACGGTTCCGGCACTAGCTGTAATAGTTGTGCCAGCAAGATTTAATCCCATAATTGTTGTTGTACCAGTACTTGAAATTGTAACTGCTGAAGTTATGGTTGGCAATACCTCTACGCCATCAGCCTTTGTGATTATAATATTTTTAGTACCATCATTAGTAAATCCCGCGTAACTACCAGCCGCCAAAGTGATTGTATCACCAGTTGTTGCTGCGTCTATTGCTGCATCTACAGTTGTATACCCACACCCACTACCACAAACTGTTAAAGTTGCTGCTAATACCTTTGGTGTAAATAGTACTAATCCTCCTACTAATATTAAAAATGTAAATAATACATTACTTAATTTTATTGTTTTTTTCATTTAAAAACCTCTTTCTACAATCTATGATATAAATTTACAACAATTACCAAAATATGTCAATATTTTAACTACTTATTTACATTTATCTTTTAATATTTCTTGAACAAGTTTATAAAGTTTAGGCAAAGCCTCTTTGTTGTCATAATTTTTCACATTTTCCTTCATCATATTCAGAATTTCTTTGTTGTTAATTAAATGCTCTAAATGCTTAATAAAAGCAAAGGTATTAGAAGCCCTAACTGCAAATCCTTTTCTTACTAAATATCTATAGTTTTCTTTCTCGGGCCCCGCGCCGCTTATTAAAAGCATTGGCTTTCCAAAGAATACACATTCATTCACCAAAACTCCACCGGGTTTAGTAATGATCAAATCACTCATAGTCATATATTCTGGCACATTATTTATATATCCCAAAACTTTGACATTTGAAGCATTGTACTTTTTAACAAGCTTTTCAGCCTTCTCCCTTAATCCTTTGGCATTACCGGTAACATAGAAAACATAAGCATTGATATTGCTTTTTATTAATTTATGAAAATATTGATAGCTGTTGGAAACGGCATACGAACTACCACCAAAAAAAGTTATTATTGGCTTATCATTTTTTATATGGTGCTTTTGCAACAACTTATTATAATCGAGAGCATTATCCATTCTATTAAAAATAGGTATTCCAAAATTTTTTATTTTGTTTTTATCTATTTCTGGACATTTTCTTATTAAATCTTTTTTTGTTTCATTGTTAGAAACAATAATTGCATCTTCGCTTTTGTAATTTTGAAGCCATAATTCATGAGCCTTATAATCCGTAACTATAGTAATTAATAAAGATTTCAATTTGTTTTGCCTATTTAATTTAGTTATTATAGCACTGCCATAAAAATGAGTAGATAAAACAATATCAGGATCAAAGTCTTTAATTAATTTAAATAATTTTTTGTTTTCAAATTTTTTAATATTAGTTTCTATAGTGCCATAAGAAATTATCTTATTATTAGATATTCCGAGAGCAGCATTGCAAATAATTGGGAACTTTAAAACAACAGTATTATTAACCACGCGAGAAATTTCCCCTAAAACTGGAATTGAATATTTTAATAAGTCAATAGAAAGGATTTCATAATCAGAATTTTCTTTTTTAAAATAATCTTCTATATATTTAGCAACTGCTAAATGACCAGATCCATATGTTGCATATATAATTAAAATTCGTTTTTTCATAACAACCTCTTAATTATTATACAACAAAAATTAAAACCTAAATTATTTATTTCCTTTTAATTGATATTCAGCGATCGTATAATTAGAAACTTTATTAATATTTAAATTATTGAGTCTATAAGTGCATCCTAACGATAACACAATAACTAGCATATAAAACGCTATAACTCCTTTGTTTTTTAAAATTATATTTTTCATTTCTATCCCGCCTTTCAATATCATTATATATAGTACATATGTTCGTGTCAAGCAAAAAAGAAAACATTTGTTTGACTTTTTACACTTTTTTGTGTTAATATATATTTGGAGGCAGATAAATAATGGAAAAAATAACTAATAAACAAGACAAGGTGTTGACATTTATTAAAAAATTTATTGTTGAAAATGGTTATCCACCCTCAGTACGAGAAATTGGTGCTGGACTTGGACTTAGCTCCCCCGCTACTGTTCATACTCATTTAACTAAATTAGAAAAAGCTGGATGTATAAGAAAAACCGATTCTAAGTTTAGAACTATTGAAGTATTAGTTGAAAATGAATATGATAGTAACGATTCAGAGTTAGTAAAAGTTCCCCTTCTTGGCAAAATAACTGCTGGTAATCCAATTGAAGCAATTGAAAGGCCTTTTGAGTTCTTTTCTTTACCAGCCGATTTAATACCTAATAAAGAAACTGTTTTTACCCTAGAAGTTAGCGGCGAAAGTATGATTAATAAAGGCATATATGATGGTGATGTGGTTATTGTTCAAAAACAAAAAACTGCTCGTAATGGTGATATTGTTGTTGCTATGAACGAAGATAACGAAGTAACACTTAAGACTTTTTACAAAGAAAAAGATTATATTAGACTACAGCCTGAAAATGATACTATGGCTCCTATTATCCTGCCTGGCGTTCAAATCCTTGGTAAAGCAATCGGATTATATAGAAAATTATAAAGTACTTAAAAAAGTACTTTTTTTGTTATATAATTAATATTAGGAGGATCTAAAATGGAAATAAAATTAAAATCAGATTCAAGAAAAGTAAAAACTGGGGATACCTTTATTGCTATTCCTAATGTTGAAAGAGATGGCCATGATTATATCGAAAATGCTATTGAAAATGGAGCAACTAAAATCATTGCCGAAAAAGGAAGCTATTCTGTAAAAACTGAAATAGTACCAAACACTAGAGAATATTTAAATAATTATTTATATAAAAATTATTACCCCAAATTTAAAAGTATTAAATTAATTGGTGTCACAGGTACAAATGGTAAAACCACTACTTGTTATTTGATATTCCAAATGCTAAAAATGCTTAATAAAAAATGTGCTTATATAGGAACAATAGGTTTTTATTATAATGATGAAAAAAGGATATTAGCTAACACAACCCCTGATATTGATCTACTCTACTCGATGTTTTTAGAGGCTAAAGAAAATGATTGCAAATATTTAGTTATGGAAGTTAGCAGTCATGCTTTAGATATGAATAGAGTTTATGGCCTAACTTTTGATGAAGTTGCTTTTACTAATTTAACTCAAGATCATTTAGATTATCATAAAACTTTAGAAAACTATATGGAAGCCAAAAAAATATTATTTAATAAAACTAGAGGCCATAAAAAAGCTGTAGTTAATGCTGATGATCCTCATTACAAAAACTTTTTAATAGACAAAAATCATAATATTACATTAGGAGCAAATGGCGATTTAAAAATATTAGATGTTCATTTAACTAATTTAGATACTAAATTTAGTTTTAGTTATAAAAATAAAACTTATAATACAAAAATTAATTTAGTAGGCAGATATAATGTTTATAATTATTTAACGGCACTTCTATTGGTTCATGAATTAGGTTTTAGCATTAAAAAAATATTAAAGTTAAATGATAAATTAACCCCTCCACCCGGAAGAATGGATATGATTAAATATAATACTAATAGTATATTTGTTGATTATGCTCACACTCCAGATGCTGTATTAAATGTTATAAACAGTGCTAAAGAATATAAAAAAGGCAAAATATATACTATTCTTGGCTGCGGTGGCGACCGAGACAGAACTAAAAGACCTATTATGGGAGATATTGCCACTAAAAATTCTGATTATGTAATATTAACTAATGATAATCCTCGTACTGAAGATGAAAAGCAAATAATGAATGATATATTAGCCGGAGTTAAAAAAAGAAGTAATTATGAAGTTATTTATAATCGTAAAAAGGCTATTATAAAAGGTATAAGTTTATTAAAAGAAAATGATATTTTACTTATATTAGGAAAAGGGCATGAAGATTACCAAATAATTGGTCATGATAAAATTCATTTTTCGGACAAAGAAATAGTTCTAGAGAATATCTAGAACTTTTTATTTAAAAAATATCATGAAAGCCATAAAAGCTATATATAAAGTCAGAACCACCAAACTATTTATTTTTTCTAATTTGGTAGCTTTTTCATTTACTCCTAAAGCCATTGTAACTAACAATCCACCAACTAAGCCACCAATATGAGAAGCGTTATCTACTCCTGGCAGCAAAAAACCGAGAGCTATGTTTAAAATTATCAGAGGCACGATTTGCCTTATTAAAACATTTCCTAAATATACTCGATAATGGTAGCCAAAATAAAGTAAACTACCTAACAAGCCAAATATAGCCCCGCTTGCTCCAGCGCTTATACTGCTAGAAAAAACAATTGATAACATCGATCCAGTTATAGCACTTATTAAATAAACTATTAAAAACTTCCATTTACCCAAAAAGTTTTCTAACTGGCTACCAATTATATATAAGGCATACATATTAAATAATATATGAATTATTCCCACATGTAAGAATGACCCGGTTAATAAGCGGTATACTTCTCCTGCTTTTACCAAAGGGCCATAATTAGCGCCAAAATTTAATAATGTATCGGTATTAGTACTACCATTCCCTAAAATATACATAGCTAAAAACATGATAATATTTAATAATATTAAAACTTTAGTAACAACTATTTTTTTAGGACTAAATATCTTTTCAAATATTTTGTTGTCTTTAGAAGTTTTTTTGTTAATATCCTTAGTTATATTCATAACCAATTCAATATTGTTTTTAGAATTAATTATCTCTTTGGTAATGTTAGGAAATATATTTTTTAATTTTTTGTTTTTACTTATATCTTTATCAAAATCCAACTTTAATGGCTCAATATTATTTTCGCCAGTTATTTTAACTCCATCATTTATATCAAGCAAAATATTTAAAGTTGGTATTTTAAATGAAATAGTTTTCTTCTTTATTTGTTTAATTATATTTTTAGTTTTAAATAAATCAAAATTAAATTGTTCATTATTATGAATGTAATTAGAATTTATTCTAATAATACGATATGGCCCATCTTGGTTTTCCAACCAAACTTCATCTTTTGCTCCAGTTACAACTATTGGAGTATAATTTTCTTTAGTCACAAAGTAATGAACTAATTTCATGACCATTTCATCTTTTTTGTTAATTACAACTGTACTCATATGTATCTCCTTTGCGTTATATAATTATACCTTTTTTTTAAAAGTAAGTAAAGAGACCTTAATCGGTCTCTAAATTATCTAAAAATTCTTGGAACTCTCTTGGTACCGGCGAAGTGAACATCATTTTTTCACCAGTCACAGGATGCATAAATTCTATCTTAGCTGAATGAAGGAATTGGCCAAAAGAATCGCTTTTTTTATTACCATAAACTGAATCATTATGAACTGGATAACCAATATATTTCATATGAACTCTTATTTGATGAGTTCTACCAGTGTCTAATACTAAAGATACCAAAGTATAATTATGATATTTTTTTAATACTTTTAAATGAGTTATAGCTTTTTTACCATTACCTTTTATAACCATTTTTTTTCTTTCATTATTATCTCTTCCAATAGGAGCATCAATGGTAGCCGAGGTATTTGGAAACACCCCATCTAAGAGAGCTATATATTCTCTTTTTATCCTTTTATGTTTGAAATCATCAGCCAATATTTCATGAGTTTTATTATCTTTTGCCACCAACATTAATCCCGAAGTATCTTTATCAAGCCTATGAACTATTCCAGGGCGAAGATCATCTTTACTACTTAAATGCTCCCCTCGATATATTAAAGCATTAACTAAAGTGTTATTTTTATTGCCACTACCTGGGTGTACCACTAATCCACTTTGTTTATTTATAACCAACAAGTGATCATCTTCATAAATAATATCTATTGGTATATTAGTTCCACTTAAATTGTTCTCTTCTTTAAAAGGAGTAATGTTGATAGCATCATTTTCGTGTATTATATAACTCCCTCTTTCTTGTTTTTTGTTAACTAAAATATTCCCACTATGAATCATTTTAGTTATTAAAGCTCTACTATATTCAGTTACTTTTGCTAAATACTTATCTAGTCTTTCTTTTCCTACCAGGTTTTTTGCTTTTAGATTCATTTTTATCCTCCCCATTAATTATAGCTATTATTAATAAAATAGCTCCTATTACTATACACATATCACTAATATTAAATATTGGAAAATTATAATTAAAGATGGTTAGCTCTAAAAAATCCTTAACATATCCAATAAACAATCTATCTATAAAATTACCAATAATACCACCTAGTAATATACCAAAAGCAATAATATTATTACTACTTTTTTTAAATGATTTTAAATATTGAAGTAAAACAATAATTACAACAATTGTCAAAAGAATTAACAAATCTGTTCTATTAGGAAGCATTCCCCAAGCTGCTCCTGTATTATTAACGTTAGTAATATAAAATAGTTTGTTTATTATTTTTATTCTTTGACCAAATTCAATATATTTATCTATTAAACCCTTAGATATTTGATCTATTAAGATAATTATAAAACTTATAATAATTGTTTTAATATACATTTTTTTCATAAAAAACTCCTCTTAATTTACTTTTTGAATTTCTTTAGATAAATTTGTCCCTTCAAAAAAATAAGCGCCTTGGTGGGTTTCAGAAGGAATTAATCGCCTGTTATTTTCATCTATAATATATAGATAACTTATATATTCTCTATTTGCTCCTTCACCAATATATTCACCAACACTAAATTCTCCAGAAGGGTATTTTTCTATATATTTATTCAAAAAATAGCCTTTTGTTATATGTATATATGGAAATTCCAATAGAACTTCTTTTCCATCGCCATCAATAACATAAATGTTTGCTGGATCATCACTAAAAAAATAATTATAATATATTTTCATTATAAAATCTTCTTCCATATGATATCCTCGAGCAGCATAAAAATATTTGTCTAAAGTATAACCAATAAAGCTTTTTGTGGTTTCCATAGCTTCTTTTAATTCTTCTTTAGATAAATCCGTAAGATCAAGATCAGAGTTTTGCCAGCCATAAGAATAATCTATTCCATATATAAGAGCATCATCAAGCGAACTCAAAAAATAATATGCAGCGTTTTCATCAGGGATTATATTAGTTAAAGCTTTGACAATATAATCAATATTCCCAGAAAGATAAAAGGCTTTAATTGGTTCAGGGCCAATAATCTCGGCTAATAATTTAACATAGCTACATTGTTCATAATAAGCATGAGGCACGGCAAAATCCTTTTCGGAAACTAATGTTTCAGTTAATCCTTCATATATTGAGGTACCAAAAGAGTTGTAAGCATTTGACAACATATGAAATATTTCATGCGATAATGTAGATTTACCAGAAAGACCAAGTTGGTCAAAAGAATTTACTCTATATATAACTATTTTATTTTCATAAGGATAATAACAGGCTCCAACTCCTAATACTGTAGAACTGCTGTCATATTCTATCTTTAAAGTAGATAATTTTTGCATAGTTAAATACATATCAACATAATCTGGGTTTTCTGTAAGAATATCAAAATGCTCAAATATAAAAGCTTTTTCTTCGTCAGTTAAATTAGGGTTTTGATTTAAGGCATCAGTTAATTTTTCTAAAGAAAAATCTATTTTTGGTGCTGGCGTCGACTCATTGACTAAATCAACTTCATTAACTACTGATGTTATTTCAGCAGATACAACAGCATCAGTAGGTGCATTAGGTTTTTTAAAATTATTAAATATTAATAGTGAACCCATTACAACAATACAAGCTATACCTGCAATAGTTACTGTTTTATAAAATGTTGACTTATTTTTACTTTCATTAGATTCGCTGAAATTAAACAATACCTGTTTATTATAAATCGCTGAAAGATTTTCCATATCTTCTCTTGAAGGCAAACAGAAAACGTTATTTTTTATTTCGTAAAAAAACTTTAATTTAGTTTTTTTATCATACATTATTTGGAATAACTTGTTATTTAATTTTATTTTTGTTAATCTTATATGATCTTTTGGTACTATAGAAACAAAAATCTCATTTGAAACTGTTTCCATAATTTTAAAAGCAATTGGATCAACAACTGGTTTTATTACATTGTTATCTATTAACCCATATAATAAATTTTTAGGTTTATCAGGGAATATATAATATACATAAGTTTTACCATTATATTCAAATTTTGCTAATATATTTGCTTTCATATTATCACCATTTTAATTATATCAAAAAAATAACTATTCCTAGTTATTTATTTTCAATTAGTTTAATCCAATCTTCTTTTACTACATCTTTAGTATATTCCTTAGCTGTTAATATAGCACTATCACTCATTTTCTTAAGAGTTTCTTTATCATTAAGTAAGTTAAGGGCTGCTACAGCCATTTCATCAATACTACGATTTTTTATTAGGTATCCATTACATCCTTCAGTTATTAATTCATTAGCTCCTTCAGCACTCGTAAAAGCTATACATGGTAACCCATAGCTCATAGCTTCTAATAAAGTTAGACCAAAGGATTCAGTATAAGAAGTCATTAAATAGATGCTACTATTTATATATATCTTTTTTACTTCTTCTTCTGATTTAATTCCTTGCATAGTTATTGCTTTATTTAGCTTATAATCATTAATAAATTTTTCTATTTTAGCTCTTTCTTCTCCATCGCCGATTATATCTAAATGAATATCAGGATTTAAATCATGCATAACTTTAAATGTTTTAACTAGATCTAGAAAGCCTTTCTCTTTGGTTAGCTTTCCTACTGAAACAAAATTGTTAGTATTAAGTTTACTTTTTTCTTTTGGCATTTCATCTATAAAATTTGGAATATAAACTGCTTCTACTGGTATCCTTCTAACTTTATATTCTCTTTCATACCAATTCTTTAAATATTTAGAAACAAATACTACTTTATTCAAACCTATAGTTGATAAAACTAAATCATTGATATTTTTAACACTTCGTCTATGATGAAGATGATCCCAACCAATTTTTAATGCTTTTTTACTACCATATTTACTTAATATTTCGTCTATATCAACTCTTGTTGATATCATAATATCACTACTACATTCTTTTATAGCCATAGCTGTCTTAGCATATTTATCTTTTAAAACTCCAATGCATTTAAAACCATATTTAAAAAAATATTTCATTTTAAAGCATTTAGATAAATCTAATACTTTAGGAATGTTTTCTTCAATCAAATATTTAACATTTATATTTTGGTCAATATTAAAAGATTTATTTTCACTCGTTTTATAAATAGCTATGATTTCTACTAAGTATTTCTTAGAAAGAGCATTTGCTAAAGAAACAACTGACTTAGTTATGCCATCAATTCCTAAGCTTAAAGTAAATATTGTTAGCTTTTTCAACTTAATCACCAAGTTAATTATAAAATAAGTTTTATTTTTAGTAAAGATTTATGATATTTATTGTACACTTTTTATTAAAAATGTGCTATACTCCAATTATCAAACAATTGATTATAAGATATTGCAATTGTTTGATTAGGAAGAAGGCAATTTCGTGTAAAAAACGGTGTTGTCTTTGATGGTACACTTTCGATATAAAGTAATACTTTCGAAAATCATTGCGTGGTTTTAGATGTACTTGTAGTTTTCAAGGTTTATTTGTGAACAACTACTCTATCTGGAATTTAAAATTATGGGTGATCGTTATTGTTTTATTTCTTTACCATTTCGCCATCTGCTTTTCAACAAATAGAAAAGAAATGGAAGTATGTTAGTCAAATGTACTTAGGTGTAAACAATTAATTGTACTTTATGCATAATTTATGATTAATTGCATATTTGAAAAAAAGCCAACCTGACCGGTTGGTTTTTTTCTTTTATTTTTTTGGCTTTACTTGTCTTGGGGTTTTGCTAAGTACTTTATTAGCATAATCGCCAGTTCTTGGCTGAGTATAAGAAACTATTGTTCCTCCCCCTCTTTGACACTCTAATTCTAAGTTTCTAATAGATTCAATATAAGCTGCTAATTTTTCTAGTTCTTTTAAAGAATAATGTCTAGCAGAGTTAATATCAAAAACATCAGATTCAACAGGTGTTTTGTCTATTCTTCTTTTTACTGATGGTGACAAACTAAAACGATATCTTGGATTTTCTCTAACTAAATTTAGTGTTTTTGAATTTTCTAAAACAAATTGATTTTTGACAATATCTTCTAAAACAAATTTGTTATATATTGTTTTAATTAAAGTAGCCATTGTTAATGCTCCCATTACGATATTGGCCGCCAATAAGTTCTCACTTAAAAAATTAATAGTGGGCATTAAAAATTCTAAATTACTAGCAATAAATGATTCGCCCAAAATCATTACAGCTGCCAAAAGATCAAAAACAGAAACTAGAGCGAATAAAATAGTACTATTCCTTAATTTATTTATAAATCTATCTTTGTTAAGATAAGCATTATTTTGTTGAGAAACCATTATAGCATTATTCATTGCTCTTTGTTCTCTCACAACTGCTGTTGCTTTTTCTTTTCTTTCTTCTTTTTTAGAGCCAGGGATGGTCACAACAAATTTGTCTGTTCTAAATGGCAAGGTTGTTTTTACTTCCACTTCTTTGAAGTCGGCTGAAGAAACAGCATCATAGTGTAGAACAAATCTCCTACTAGCTTCTCTATCTAAAGGCGATACAGTATTAAACATATATATTTCCCCCTTTTTAAGGTGTTTCCACCAAAAGTAGTGCTTATTTTAGCAAAAAAGTGCTATTTTGTCAATTAAGAAAAGAAAAACACAGTTTCCTGTGTTATATATCGTCTCTATTTCTAAAGAATGGTGGAATGTCAAGTTCGCTTTCATATTCATCTTCATTTTTAGATTTTTTGTCAGCTTTCTTTGGCAATTCATCTTCATAATCGGGAACTCCACTATCATCGAATCCTGTAGCTATTACAGTAACAACTACTTCATCATTTAAATTCTCGTTTATTACTGCTCCAAATATAGTATTTATATCAGTATTAGCAGCAGCTCTAACGGCCTCGGCAGCGTCTTCAGCTTCAAACAAGGTTAATGATTTGCCACCAGTGACATTTATTATGGCATCTGTCGCTCCTTCGATACTAGTTTCTAAAAGTGGACTAGATACAGCAGCTTTAGCAGCTTCAATTGCTCTATTTTCACCAACTGCTGCTCCTATTCCGATTAAAGCACTACCACGTTTTTCCATTATTGCTTTAACATCAGCAAAATCTAGGTTAATTAAACCTGGGAAAGCAATCAAGTCACTAATTGACATAACTCCACGAAGCAATACTTTATCAGCTTCTAAGAAAGCTTCTGTTAATGATGTTGTACGATCAATAATATCTCTTAAACGATCATTAGGGATAACAATTAAAGTATCAACGTGTTTTTTTAACTCCTCAAGTCCTACTAAAGCTTGTTCCATTCTTCTTTTGCCTTCAAATCTAAATGGTTTAGTAACTATACCAACAGTTAAAGCGCCTAAACTTTGAGCTATCTCAGCGACAATTGGGCTTGCTCCAGTACCAGTACCACCACCTAAACCACAGGTAACAAAGACCATGTCGGCTCCTCTTAAGGCATCTTCTATTTCACTACGTGATTCCATAGCAGCTTCTCTACCAACTTCAGGATTAGCACCTGCTCCTAAACCATTAGTAATATTAGATCCTATTTGTAGTTTTACTTCAGCCTTGCTGGCATTTAACACTTGTAAATCAGTATTGGCAACAATAAATTCAACGCCCTTAACCCCTGAATCAATCATTCTATTTATAGCGTTGCAGCCACCACCACCAACACCAATAGCTTTAATTTTAGCTATTTGATCCATTTCTAATCCAAACACTCTTAGCACTCTCCTTAATTATCAAAAAAATATCCAAACACTTTTCCAATAATACTATCATTGGAAACATTTATTCTCTTACTTACTGTTCCTAGTTCTACTTCCTCATCTTTATTAAAGATTGAAAAGTTTTTATCTCGTAACTTTAATTTTTGATCAAAATATTGTATTATTCCTAAAGAACTAGAATATTTATTATTACGAATACCTAATTCTTCAATTTCTCCTATAATATAATTTTTGCCAAAGACTTCTTCTAAGATTAGATTAATATCTGCAGTCTCAGTTAAGCCTCCTGTAATAATTATATAACTAATTTCTTTTTTTGTTAAGAGGTTTATTTGTTTTTTGGCTAAATTAAGTATTTCAAGCAACCTACTCATAACAATTTCTGTAACTTCATACTGGTTTATTTTAAGCCTTTCACCTAATTTAGTACATACTTCTTCAGTTTCACTAGCATCAGCAAAGCGACGATGAGCTAAAGCTAATTTTTCTTTTAAATAACGAGCATCTAACTTAGTTATTTTATAAATAAAAGATAAATCGTTATCGATATTAGCTCCTCCAACTTCTATTACTTCAGTATTAGTTATTACCCCTTTATTAAATATAGAAACAGTTGTAGTATCTTCGCCCAGATTTATTATAGCACCAATTTGAGAGTCTAAATCAGGATTTTTAAAAGCATAATAATCGCCAATACTACCAAAGGTAATATCAATAACTTCAACATTTAATTTTTCAAAACATTTTATAATATTATGAATATTGCTTTTAGGAGCCGTTATTATCACCGATTTAACTCCCAGCTTTTCAGCGCCAATATTTTTAGGGTCATTTACTATCTCCTCATCATTTATAATAAACTCTAAAGGGATAATACTAACTAATTCACGATCAGCCGGAATACGATTATAAATAGATGCTTGTAAAGCTCTGACTATATCTTTTCCATCTATAATCTTTTCTTCATTAGTAATAGTACTTATTCCCTCTCCTAAAGAAAAATCAGCATCTATTTCAGGAACTTTGACAATAATTTTGTTTATTTTAAGACCAAGTATTTCTTCTACTTTTTTTAGTCCTTCACGAAGAGATTTAACAACTTCTTCTTCATTTATAACTAATCCTTTTTTAATTCCTTTTGTATAAGTATCACTGGTTGCTAAAACATGAAGTTTATCATTTATAACTTCAGCTACAATTATCTTAATAGTATTACTGCCCATATCAACGCTAGCTATTATCTTCCTCATACAAAAACCATCCTATATTTAACGTAATTTTATTATACAATAAAGGGCTTTAAAAGAAAAGAAAAACAAAGCAATGCTTTGTTTTAGTCTTTTTTTACGGTTTTCTTTGTAGTTGAAGCTTTTTTAACTGGAACCTTTTTAGTAACAACCTTTTTAGGAGTTACTTTTACTTCAGATTCTTTAACTTCTTCTTTTAATTCTACTGATTTTACTTCTTTTTTTTCACCAGCTAAAGCTTTTTTAGCTATTTCTACTAATTTAGTAAATTCAGCCGCATCAGCTATAGCTATTTCTGATAACATTTTTCTATTAATATTAATTTCCGCCTTTAATAATCCATTTATAAATTTAGAATAACTAATATCATTTAATCTACATGCAGCATTTATTCTAGTTATCCACAATTTTCTAAAGTTTCTTTTAGTTTGTTTACGATCTCTAAAAGCATATGCTCCACTATGAAATGTTTGTTCTTGAGCTGTTTTATATAAACGATGTTTACTTCCAAAATATCCTTTAGCTTGTTTTAAAACTTTTCTTCTTCTAGTTTTAGAAACACTTCCGCCTTTAACTCTTGTCATATTCTATTCACCTTTAGATAACAGATTTTAATCTGCTAAGATCTCCTTTACTTGCTATTCCTTTATTTCTTCTTTGTCTTACTTGTTTAGCAGAATCTTTATTTGTTTTATGATTTCCACCAGACTTTTTATAAGACACAGTTCCTCCTGGTCTTACTTTTAATATCTTTTTACTTGCTTTATGAGTTTTTTGTTTTGGCATATATATCCTTTCCCTTTCTTTTATTTTTTTGGTGCTAAGAGCATATGCATAATACGCCCTTCTTGACGAGGTTCTGTTTCAATTATTGATACTTCACTTAGTTCATTTGCAAAACGTTCTAATACTGCTCTTCCTACTTCAGGATGAGCCATTTGACGTCCCCTAAACATAATAGATGCTTTTATTTTATGACCCTTAACAAGATATTCATAAGCATTCTTCTTACGAGTATTAAAATCATGAATATCAATTGTTGGTGACAATTTATATTCTTTTAAATCTTTATTAGTTTCCCTTTGCTTCTTTTGTTGTTCTTTTATTTTCTTTTGTTTTTCATAACGATAACGATTATAATCCATTATCTTACCAACAGCTGGAACAGCATCTCCACTCATTAAAACTAAATCTAGTCCTGCATAATTAGCTAGTGTTAGAGCATCAGCAATATTTTTCATCCCAATTTGTTCTCCATTAGGACCAATGACTATTAGCTGTGATACTCTTATTTGTTCATTAATTGGCATTTCACCTTTGTTATTTGCTATAGATAGCACCTCCATACAATTAAAAAGTGAATACAATAGTATCCACTTAAAAACCATTTTTTTGGCATTTACCCATTGCCTTTGGCAATCAGGTGGATGTGGATACATCGCTTTCCTTTTTAACAACAAATTGATTATATATTATTAGTAATTATTTGTCAATGTTATTTCGCTATTAAAGACAACATAGTACCTTTTTGAACATTTTCGCCATCACGAATTCTTTTTAGTTGTTCACTTAAAACCGCTCTAGTATAAAAAACAGTTCCAGCTAAAGTAATTTCTTTATCTAAAAAGTCATATTTTTTACTTAATCTATCCCAGTAATCTTGGTTTTGGCTTATATATTCTTCATCCAAAAATTCAGTCGTTAAATCACTAGCGGCCACTTTTCCTCTAGCGACAAGCATTTTTTCAAAATACAAGGAAAATTTTTGCAAATCATATGTTCCTCCATGTAATTGATATATATCATATAAATCTTTGATTCTCGAATTTGTTTTACCAGAAAAAGCTCCGGTTTCAGCCACTATACATAATTTTTGAGCGAAATGTTCTTCAAAAGAAGGAACAAATGCAAAATATTCAGTATCGGTCGAAAATACTCTTGGCACTCTTTTAAAATCTTCTTCATATATAATTGAATTGCCAATGTTTATATCTAAATCTATATTATGAGTAATGCTACCAAAATGAGCATCACATTTTAAACTAAGCATTCCAGTACTAGAAACAGAATAATTGTCCTTTAATAAAAAATATAAATCTTCAATTGAATCAGCAAAAACAGCCCTTAGTATATCTATGACTTCTTTTTCATTAGATAGCCTAGAAAACATATCTATATCTGTTACTGGTCTAATCATTCTACCGAGGTGAATTAATTGAGATAAACTGCCAGCAACAACAAGCTTGTTTTCTGCCACTTTAACAATTCTTTCTAGTAATACCCTAGAAAAAAAAGTGTTATAAGCATTCATTGGAGTTATATTTAATCTGGCCGCTTCTGTTCGCAAATAATATTTAAATTTTTCAGAGTTATAAAATTTCATAAATACCCCTTTATTGGCTAAATAATATAGCACAATAACTCAAAATATGCAATAAATACTTAAGAAATTTTTTTATTTTTTATTTCTTGATTTAATTTGGAGATAAATTCATCAACACTAATTTCAAAAGACTCATTACTATTATAAGTGCGATAATTAACTGAATTGCTATCTTTTTCTTTATCACCAAGTACTAAAGTGTATGGGATTTTTTGTATTTGACTTTCACGTATTTTATAGCCCATCTTTTCTTCCTTAGTATTTATCTCTACTCTAATATTATTTTCTTCTAATAATTCTTTTATTTTATTAGCATATTCAACATGATGGGCCATGCTTACAGGAATTATATTAACTTGTATAGGAGCAAGCCATAATGGGAAAGCTCCAGCAAAATGTTCAATTAATAATACTAAAAATCTTTCATAAGAGCCAAGAACTGCCCTATGAACCATAACTGGATTAACTTTCGAACCATCTTTATCAATATAAGTTAAATCAAATCTTTTTGGTGTAGCAAAATCTAATTGAACAGTTGGAATTTGTATTTCTCTTCCCATTGCATCTTTAAACATGAAATCAAGTTTAGGTCCATAAAGTGCCGCTTCTCCTTCACATCTTATTGCTTCTAATCCCAATTCATTGGATACTTCTTCTAACATTTGCTCACATATGTCCCAATCTTTTGGATCACCAATATATTTTTCTGGATGGGCATAATCTCTTACTGATAAAGAAACCCAGTGATTACCCCATAATCCTAAAGTGCTATAAAAGTCTTTAATAATATTACACATTTTTATAACTTCTTCTTTTACTTGATCAACTCTGCA
This sequence comes from uncultured Muribaculaceae bacterium, assembly GCA_964493665.1. Classification (GTDB taxonomy): domain Bacteria; phylum Bacillota_I; class Bacilli_A; order RF39; family UBA660; genus DAOSVX01. Next base: position 24,248 of record CAZBOZ010000006.1, on the reverse strand, counting down.
AAAAGAATGACCATCTTCTACTGTAATAGCATAAACACGTGAAAGGCCACCTACAGCTCCCTGAAGTTCAGCTCTGTATTGTTTGTCGGATTCCATATACCTTATAGGCAAATCTTTATAACTACGGAGTTTTGAAGCAAATATTTGAGTATGGTGAGGACATTGAACTGGTTTTAAAACAAAATCATGACCTTTAAGAGATGTTACTCTAAATAATTCCTCGTTAAATTTTTGAGCATGACCAGAAATTTGAAATAAATTAATATTTGCTAAAGAAGGACAACTGACTTTTTGAAAACCATAACTTCTACAAATCTTTTCAATGGCTTTTTGAAGTTCATCTTTTATTATTGTTCCCTTCGGAGTATATAGTGGAAGCCCAGGGCCAACAAGATCCGAAAAGCAAAATAAATCTAATTCTTTGCCTAGTCTTCTATGGTCTCTTTTTTTAGCTTCTTCTAAAAAGTTTAAATATTCATTTAATTCTTCTTCAGTATCAAAACATATGCCATATATTCTTTGTAACATTTTATTATTAACATCTGCTTTATAATAGGCTCCACTTACTTTTAGCAATTTAAAATATTTTAGTTCTTTAACAGTATCAACATGAGGGCCACGACATAAATCAGTAAAGTCTCCTTGAGTATAACAAGATATAACTTCATTTTCGGCCATATTATTAATTAAATCTAATTTATATGGATCATTTTTAAATTTTAATAAAGCTTCTTCTTTAGTTAATTCTTCACGATATATTCTTTTGCCATCTCTACTAATTTTTTTCATTTCTTGTTCAATTTTTGGTAATTCAGCCTCAGTTATTACATCATCACCCAAATCAATGTCATAATAAAACCCTTCCTCTATTACAGGGCCTACCCAAAATAAAGCTTTAGGATATAAATGTTTAACAGCTTGGGCTAGTAAATGAGCACATGAATGATTTAAAATGTTTAGTTTTTCATTTTCTTTAATATTTTTCATATTAATACCTCTTTCTTCTAAAATAAAAACCACACACTTTGCTAGGAGCAAAGTATGCGGTACCATCCTATTTTTTACTTAATTATTGATAACGGTAATTACCCGGAATGTTTTCATTCTCTAAAAGATAGTAATTTATTAATTAATTCCTAGTTTCCACCAACCACTAAGTCTCTTTAAATATCATTAATAAATTTTGTTCTTTATCACTGATTTATATGTAGATAATAGCACATTTTTAATTATTTGTAAATATTAGTTATTTTCTTCTATTAACACCAATTAATTCTAAATCATTAGCTAGTTGGTTGACTCTTTCAATTATTCTACGAGCTTTTACTTTATCGACTTCAGCTTTACTACTTCTTAAATGTTCTTCTAATTCACTAACAGTTAAATTTGATGTAAAGAAAGTTGTCAAATTATTGTCCATACGATGTTGAAGAATGCTTCCTAATATTTCATCTCTAGACCATGGTGTAACATTTTCGGCTCCCATATCATCTAATAATAATATATCAACATTTAATAAATAATCTATTCTTTCTTTAAAATCATCACTAAAAGATTCTTTTAAATTACGAAGTAATGAAGGATAATAAACAGCTGCTACTGACACTTTCTTTTTTGCTAATTCATTTAATATTGCCAAGATCAAATATGTTTTACCGCTACCAAAGGAACCATGTAAATATAACCCTTTTTGATTTTTATCTTTCAAATAATTATCATAGAACTCTTTTAACCATTTTATCACTTTGGCTCTAGCTTTATCTGTCATATCAATATTTTTTATAGAAGCATTTTGAAGCTCACTAGGAAGTTCATAAAATATCGTGGTTTTTTTATTTTTTAAAGATTCTTTCTTGTATTTACAAGGTAAATATGAAAAAGTAAGTTTATCTTCTTCTAAAGTAGGATAATAAATAAAACCAATAGTTGGGTTTTTACAAAAAGCTAAACCTTTGCAACCCTCACAATTAGATAATTCTTTAACTACTCTTTCTAATTTAGAAGTGTTTTTGTAAGCAATATTATCTTTTATTTCCAATTTATTTATTAAAGCTTTTAATTTAGGATCTTTTAATGCTGTAGCATAAGCATATTTTAAAGACTTATCAAGATCTCTTTTTTGATACTTTTTAATTTCTTCTGTTACTTTTTTCATTTTAATCACCTAAATTCTTTAAACATATCTTCTAATTCTTTTAGTTCTTCTTCACTAATTGTTTCTTTTTTAATACTTTGATCAAACCAAACAGGAGTTTTATTAATCTTTTTGGGAGTATTTTGTTTGTTATATTTTTTGTGCTCTTTTTCCGCTAGTTCCATAGCTTCACTAGCTGTTTCAATTCCTAATCTTTTCCACTGCCCAGCTATTGTCTCAACTAAGCCTTGAGTTAATTTTTTATCATTAATTCTTAATATATAATCAATTAAAACATTTACTACTGCTGGTTTAAGACCCAAATCAACTATTAAATATTCTAGCATTTTTAAATCTCTAACTGATGGTTTACCACCTTTATACTTATTCTTTAAAAAATCATAAGGACTAGTATTTTCAAATACACATATCATCTTACCACGATTTGATTCATCACCTGATGGATTTTTTAAATATTCTGGTTGAGTACGATAAACTAAAGTAGGAAGAGCTCCGCCATTATCATATTGATAATACTTTCTAACCGTCACTTTTAAATTATCTTTATCAATAAGACCGTTTTCATCAATTACTAATCTAAGCATTTCACACATTTTTAAAGTATCATAATTATATATAAAAGCCAATTCACTAATTAATTCTTTAGTCTTTTTGTTAAATGTCTTTTCATTTATAATTCCTTTAGGTAAAGAAGATATTAACAAGTCAAAATCAATAACATCTTTAATAATATTTTTATTTATTGTTGTATCATTTATTGTATCAACATCATCTATAAGATTATTTCCATTTATAGACTTAAAGATATCATTCATAGATTCAGTTATTTCTTCATAATCTTTTAAATCTTCTTTGACATTTTGATATTTGTTTTTAATATTTTCATATTCAGTCTTGCCAATATTATTATATAAAACCACATTAAATATTGGATGCATAAAAAATTCTTTTGGAGAAAGAGGAGAATAAAGTTCATAAACATAATTATTTATTTCTCCTAGTTTTAAATAGGTTCTTAAAAGTCCTACTCCTTCTAAAGCATTACGAGCTATTTTAATACTATCTAAATTACTTTTTAAAATAGTCATCAAATGATGATGATTAAAATCCTTGCTCATTAGCTCTAAAGTATCCAAATCATTCCATAGAGTTAAATAAAGACTTACAGCTACTGGTCCTATTATAGGTTCATAAAGAGATATTATGTTTTTTTTATCTTGAGTTGTTAAAATGGTTTTATTAATAACTGTATAAATATCAGCCGGTAACAAAGTAATAGTTTTCATAACATCACCTTTTCTAAACTTATTTTAATTTATTTTACATTTTTATACAAGAAAAAAGAAGAATTAAATATTCTTCTATTTAACAATTAAATAAAGTTCTTTTATTTGATCACTATTCTGAGGGGCTAAATAAGTAACAAAAGCATCACATTTGGCTTTTTCACTTTTGTTATGAGACTCATCTTTTGAGACACTATCTAAATAAGAGCAATCTTCATAGGATAAAACTCTTTCGAAAGCAGTTTCAGATGCTCCTTGAGATCTATATTTAAGCATTGTGCCATTAAAAATAACTAATTCTTCAAAAAGTTCTCTTTTTTCTGTAGCATTTGCTTCATTGGGTTCAGCAAAGACTTTTATCCTAGTTGTTGAATGAAGCAAAATCTCACTAAGATTATTATTTAATAATTTATAGGTTCCCATTGAGTCATTAGTACAAAAATTATTTAATAAACTCAAAAGTATTTCTTCTTCATTAAAAGTTATTTTTTCCGAACAAGGGGAAGATATACTTACTTCTGTTAAATATCCATAACCATTTACGACATATTTTATCGGCTCTTTAGTAAAATTCCTAAAAACAGTCTGATCGCCATTTTTTATCATTAAGGCTTCTAAGTTTACTAATAGCTCACCATTAATATTTTTAAAACAAGAGTAGCTTTTTATTAAATTCCCTTTACTAACAATAGCTTTAGGATAACTATCTTTATCTAGTCTTGGCATTAAAGTTACTTCAACTTCATCATCACCACTTAAAAATCTAAATACCATCCCTTTGGCACTAACTATCTCTAAATCTATTAATCCAAGATTTCCTTCAATTAAAGATAAAAATCTTGCTAAAACATCAGAACCATTTTTATTCCAATTATTAAGATTTTGAAAAAACAAAATAGTATCATCGTATTGTTTTTGTTTTTGGCGATTTAATTTACCAGAAGTTTTAATTAATGGCCTTGTTGGTTTATTAAAAACACATTTGTCTTCCATATTTCTTATTTTTAAATTATTATCTTGATCAGCACTATTAAATATTTTCATTATGACTCCTTTTATTTTTATAAATTTATTTATTGGCTATTCTGCTTTTTTAAACTTTTAGAAATTTTATCTACCTGGGCTTCTTGTAACTTAGTAAACTTTTCTACTTCGTCATTTATTATAGGAAGCTTATCCTCAGGGACTGTAGAAGTATCACAACTATAAACATACTGTTCATCTTTTAATTCAGCAATAAAAGTCAAAAAATATCCTGGATCAACCAATCTGGTTTCTTGATAATAAATTAAATCCCCATTCTGAAATTTTGCTATAAATCCTTTATGCTTTTTATTCCACCACTCAATTTCAGGGTCAGACCACTCAGCTGGATCATAGTCGCTAATTTCAACTACATCAGCAAATAATTCAGCTTCATTTTGACTATATAAAATTTCATAAATCTTGGTTATGTCATGCAACGATTCTAAAGAACTTATTTCATTAAACATACTGTATTCACGGTTTAAAATAAAATGGTTTAAATCTTTATTTTCTCCTCTTATTATATTAATTCTTACTTCTTCTATCGATCTTGAAAATTGAGCTGAAAAGAAACTGTTTTTTAAACATCTTGTAATTTGCGTTTCGTTTGTTTTGTAATATAAAGCGATTAGATTTAAAAATATACATTTTTTATTAGTATCATTCAAGCACTGATAAACTTCTGTTATTCCATCTTTAGTCAAAATTACAATAGGCAGTTTATTATCGTCAAAATCCAAATTAACCTCTACAACATTACCATCAACATCTTTAAATTTAAAATACGTTTTATTAATCCTTTGGTCATAAATAGCAATGTTATCTTTTGTATTTTCAACATATGACAAAAATGAAGCTAAAACTCGGGCACCATTAGGGCCATTCCATTGATAATTGATTTTTTTAAATAGTGCTGTATTTATTTCTGAAATTGTTGGTCTTGAGAAATAATGCCATGGTATAAATTTTGGTCCAGATTTTATATTTTGATATGTCATAGTCTTTCACTCCATAAACTTTTAATTTATATTCTATATTATCAATTTAATTAAGTCAATAAAATAAAAAATCAGCTAATTGCTGATTAAATATTTTATGGTAGCGACAGAGAGATTTGAACTCCCGACCTGCCGGGTATGAACCGGATGCTCTAGCCAACTGAGCTATGTCGCCGTAAGCAAAATGATTATATCAAAAAATATCTTTTTGTACAATGTTTTTGCGGCTATTTTGCTTAAAAGATTTTTAAAATATCTTGAAAAGTAATATATAGCATTAATAACATTAATAAAATAAATCCTACTGTATGAATAATATTTTCAATTTTAGGATCGACTTTTTTACCTTTTATTTTTTCAATAATCAAAAATAATACTCTGCCACCATCAAAAGCTGGGAAAGGAAGAATATTTATAAATCCCAAATTAATACTTAACAGAGCAACTAAATATAATATGCTTTCAACACCATATGTTACTGTATCACCAACAATAGAATACATCCCAACTGGTCCAGATAAAGCTTTCAACGATAATTTGCCAGTAAATAAATTACCTATGACAAAAGCCATTGATGATACTATTCTACCAAATTTTGTAAATGTATACTTAATAGCATTTACAAACCCAACCTCTTTTTCATTACCAGCATAAAATCCGAATACTTTTTGATTTTCACCTTTTTGATTCTTTTCAGTTACTGGACTTATGGAATAATTTTTAATATCACCATTATTTTTTAATACTTTAAAGTTATAAACGTTATCTTCATCTTTTAAATTTATTACGATACTGGCTTTATCCCAATCTTTAACCTTATAACCATTAATTTCTAAAAGTAAATCTCCTGCTTCCATTCCAGCTTTAGCCATAGGATAATTTTCTATAGTTTCACCAATTATTGGTCTATCAGTATACGATCCCCAAATAATTCCAGAAACGAATAATGTTAATAAGGCAAATATAAAATTAAAAGTTACACCAGCTATTAAAACAATTAATTTTTGATGCCATGGCTTATTACATAAAAATTGACTTTTTTTAACTTTTTTGTCATCTTCACCGACTTCACCAGCCATAGAAACAAAACCACCTATAGGAAAAGCTCTTAAAGAATAAAGCACTTTATCTTTGCCAACCTTTTTTAAAATTTTGGGGCCCATACCTAAAGAAAATTCATATATATGGACATGAAAAATTTTAGCAAAAATAAAATGGCCTAGTTCATGAATAAAAATTAGTACTCCTAGTATTAAAATTAAATATAATAATGTAAGCATGTATTTCCTCCTAAATAATGTTTATTAAAAGCATAAAAGCAATTAAGACAAATATCAAACTATCTAATCTGTCAAGTATCCCACCGTGCCCAGGCATAATATTGGAAAAATCTTTAATATTATAAAGCCTTTTAATAGCACTAAATAATAAATCTCCTAATTGGCCCATGAAAGATAAAAACAAAATACATAATGTAACAACTAAGATAGAAGCATCAGGATTAATTAAGGTTAAATAATATGTAGTGGCTACAAAAGTGCTTATTAAAGACCCCATTATTGCTCCTTCCCAAGTTTTTAAAGGAGAAATGGTTGGAATCATTTTATGTTTGCCAATTAAACCACCAAACATTTGAGCAAATGTATCATTTAAAACAGTTATCAAAATAAACATTATTAAATATTTAATGGCATAATTTCTTAAATATATCGATAAGCTAAAGGCTACCCCTATTAAAAGAATCCCACCGATTAAAAACATAGCATCATTACTATTATATTTTTCTTTATCATTATAGAAAATAACCGGTATTAATAAAACCAAAAATAATGCTGCAATTATTTTATAGTCAATTATCATATTAAGAGAAGTAATAAAGTAGCTATTAAAAACCATTATGCTTAAAATTACACCACCTATGATCTTCACTAATAATGGTACTTTTCTATCTTCTCTTTTTAATTTAGACAATTCTTTATACGCTAACAACGCGATAGTTGTCATCCCTAAAGCAAAGTATACGCCACCTAGTACTATCAAAGGTATAACTATTATTCCTAATGCTATAATTGCACTTATAATTCTTTTTTTCATATTCACCATTTCCTAATAGGCTTCTTCCTTGATTATACTATTCGGGTCTTAAAAAAACAATAAAAAAGACTCTTATTTAAAAGAATCTATATTTATATTTACATGTTTCATATTATGTAGATATGCATAAGCTTGAACAATTATTCTAATTGAAGATGCCATCTTGCCACCTTTACCAATAATTGCTCCCATATCACTTTCATGAACAATTATTTCTAGGATTGCGCTTTCATCTTCTTTTTTAAATTCTTCTACTTTAACCATATCTGGTTCTTTTACCAAGTCCTTAACTAATTTTTCAGTAAATTCTACCAATGTCATATTACTTACCTACTTTTTTAGTTGTTTTTTTAACTGGAGCTTTTTTGGTTGTAGTTTTAGAAGTTGCCTTTTTAACTGGTTTCTTAACTTCTTTTACTTCTTCTTTTACTACAACTTTTTCTTTTTTAACAGTTTTCTTTGTAGTTGAAGCTTTAAATTTTGCTATTAAACCATTTTTAGTTAAAATACTTTTAACAGTATCAGTAGGTTGAGCTCCTTTAGATAACCAATTCATAATTTTTTCTTCATCAAGAATTATTTCATTTTTTTTGTCAATTGGGTTATAAGTTCCAACCACTTCAATAAATCTCCCATCTCTTGGGCTTCTTGAATCAGCTGCCACTATACGATAAAATGGTCTTTTTTTAGCTCCCATTCTTCTTAATCTTAATTTTACGGCCATAACAATTCCTCCTTTTTTTACTAAACAAATATACCAAAATAAATAAAAAGTGTCAACCTTTTTTAGTTGACACTTTTTTTAGCGTTTTATTAAGAATGTTTTAGTGGAACTATCAGCAAGCCTCAATAAATAAGCGTTTCTTTTAACAACCTCTTTTTGAGCTTCATTAGCTTGGCTAGTTAATCTAGAAATAAATCCTTCTTCAAAAATAGCTAAAGATGGGATAGAATCTATATTAATATATTGATTTGTCGTTGAGTCATAGATTTGGCCTTTAGGGATTCCTTTTTCATCTACAACTATATAAAAGAATTTTCGTGTTAAACTAAAAGCTGGATCAGCCTTTTCATCAAGTCTTACTTCTGGACCACGATTTTGAGGTTCTTTTTTAAAATCTTCTGGATCCCATTCAAAAGTTAAAACTGCTAATCCATTTTCAAAATGGATTGGACTATTATTATTTATACTCTGTCCAATACTATAAGTCATCATATCTTCGTTTGGTGAAGTTAATATTCCTAACATGTCACTACCCTTTACCGGAATAAAAGTAGCATCATGAATTACTGTAGCACATTCAATTCTATCATTTTCTTTTGACTAATAAGCTGATACAAAGGCCTTTTGATTAAAATACTCACCATCTGGTTTTCCATCAACTATCCTACCACTTCTTTTGGGCATAATAGCATTTATAAAATAATTACTTTTAGATAGGTTATAATAAATTTCTTTGACTTCTCCAATTCTTAAAGCCCCAGGAGTATGTAACCCCGTACCTTCTTTTAATTTTTCAATAAGTTCTTTATTTCTTGGATTATTTAAATCTACTTTTCTCATCAAAACCTCCTATATAAATATTTATTATAGCAATAATTTTAACTTTGTAAATAATCTTTTCCTTTTTGAGTATCATAAACTAATAAATCATTAAACTTTTGTTGTCTTAAAGCTTCAAATAAAACAATAGCAACACTATTACTTAAATTTAAAGCTCTTATATTATTATTAGTTGGTATTCTTAAACATTTATCAATATTTTTAGATAATATTTCTTTAGGAATGCCCGTACTCTCTTTACCAAATATTAAATAAATGTTTTCATTACTGTTGCTAAAATCAACATCAGTATAGCTTTTGGTGGCATATCTAGTTAAAAAATAATAAGTTCCTTTGTTTTTATTAAAAAAATCATCTATATCTAAATATGTTTGGTATTCACAAAATTCATTATAATTAACTCCACTTCTTTTAATAGTTTTTTCATTTAAAGAAAAACCTAATGGTTCAATTAAATGAAGCTTGGCTTCAGTGCCAGCACATGTTCTCATTATATTTCCAGTATTACCTGGGATTTCTGGTTCAAATAAAACAATATTTAACATAAATTCTCCCAACAAAAAACTTCATTAAGAAGTTTATTTTTCTTGATAGCCATTATTTATTAATAAAGCTTCAAAATCGCTTATATTAAATAAATCATTATAACTAGATATATAGTCTTTTAAAGTATTGTTTTGATAATATAAAATAACTGGTAGGCTATTAATGCTCCCAATATTAGAACCTAATTTAGTATTTAAATTTGCAATAAAATTAGTTTCCTCTAAGTCATTAGTAACATTTAAATAGTAAAAATTGGCTTCTATTTCATATTTAGAAATTATATCTTTTAATTCATTTTCTAAATTATAAGTATCTTTATTGCTAGTATAACTAATATATATAAAATAGTCAGAAGTTTTTTCTAATAAAACGTTTTCAACTTCATCATATTTAACTTCTCCAACTAATCTTGACAAAACGCTTTGTGAAAGTTTGTTTTCGACGCTTAATTCATAAACTTTTTTGATATAAAAAGTAACTATTACAATACCTAATAGGACTAAAAAAGCTATAGCATAATTTTTTAAAGGCACTTTTCTTAAACTATCTTTTTTCATTTATATTACCCTTTCATAAATATGATAACACACATCAATTTAATTTGTTAACTATTCCTTTAAATTCTTGGCCTCTAATTTCAAAACTTTCATATTGATCCCAAGAAGCTGAAGCTGGAGATAGTAAAATTACATCACCAGACTCACTATTTTTATTAGCGAATTTAACAGCTTCTTTTAGTTCATTAACTAAAATTACTTTGATACGCATATCTTCTATTTCTTTTTTAATTCTATTTTTACATTCTCCATAAGCAATGACATATACTACATGCTTTAAATAATTCTTCAAATCATAAAAATTTTGAGTTCTTTCCTGGCCACCCAAAAGTAATATTGTAGGTTTATTAAAAGCACTTAAAGCTGTCTGTGTCGCTTTTATATTAGTGGCTTTAGAATCATTATAGAATAATTTGCCATTTAAATTTCTAACGAACTCAATACGATGTTCTACCCCACTAAATTCTTTTAAAATACTAGCAATTATCGTTGTGGGAATATCTAACTCTTTAGCTATCATAACCGCACACATAGCATTTTCATAATTATGAATTCCTTGTAGTTTTATATCTTTAGTAGCAATAATTAATTCGTCATAATAGTAAAGATTTTCATCTTTTAAGTAGCATCCTTTTATTTTCTTTTTACTAGAAAAATACTTAGTAGTAGCTTTTATGCCTTTAGATAATTTATACGCATCTTTATTGGTCCTGTTTACTATAGCAACATCATTTTTAGTTTGATTGTTAAATATTCTTTTCTTATTTTGATTATAATATCTTCTTGTTTTAAACATATCTAAATGGGCTTCAAAAATATTAGTTAAAACAGCTATATCAGCTTTATAGTCATACATATCATGAAGTTGAGGAACACCTATTTCCATAACAATTATATCCCCAGATTTAACTTTGTTTAAAACACTACACAAAGGAAAACCAATATTACCTGCTAAATGAACTTTTTTACCAAAACATTCTTTCAATATTTCATAAGTTAAACTAGTTGTAGTTGTTTTGCCATTAGTACCAGTTATAGCTATCATTTTAACATCTTTAGGTAACAAGTGGTAAGCCATTTCTATTTCATTTATTATTTTTATTTTATGACGAATAGCATATAAAAGATATTTATGATCAAAATGAATACCAGGGTTCTTTATTATATAATCAAAAGAATCATCTAATAAATCATCAGGATGATCTCCTAGAACAACTTTAACACCAAGTTTTTCTAATTCTTTAATATGTTTAGAGTCTTGATCAGCGTTTTTATCATTTATTACAATCTGATTATTTCTTTTAGCTAATATTTTAGCAGCCTCATAGCCACTTCTAGCCATACCTAAAATAAATATCTTTTTATTTTCAAACATTGTTATCACCTTTTTAATTATAACAGAAAATAAATGTTTATTAAACAAATAAAAAGACTATTTCTAGTCCTTATTATTTAAAATATTATTAATGGTTTTGCTAATTTGGGATCTTTTTTATATTGTTCATAAATAGCTACAATTTGATTTTCATATATAAAAACAACATAATCTTCAAAATCATAATTAATTAACACACCATTTTTTATTTTATTTAAATAGTCACCAGCTATTTCTCTTTGCTCGTAATTTTGAAATAATTCTTCTTTAGTAATAAATTTGTATTTATTATTTTCCACTTCTTTTACTGTAAATGCATTATCAATTAAAAAACTGCCTTGCCTTGTTCTAATTAAAGAAGTCATTGTACCAATTGTATTTAAATTATTACAAATATCGTTTATCAAGCTTCTAATATAAGTACCTTTTGATACAATTGCTCTAAAAGTCACAATGTTTTTTTCAAAACCAAGAAGTTCTAACTCTTTTATTTCTACTTTTCTTGATGGCAAATCAACTTTTTCATTAGCTCTAGCATACTGATATAGTTTTTTACCTTTTATTTTAACTGCAGAATAAATAGGTACTTCTTGATTATATGATTTGGGGAAATTGTTAAATACTTCTTTTATTTGTTTAATTTCTATAAAAGATTCTTTTTCTTCAATAACTTTACCAGTAATATCTCCAGTATCAGTTTTAATTCCTATTTTAAAGCTAGCTATATATTCTTTATCACCATTAGTTATAAAATCAACTAATTTAGTATATTTACCAACACAAAGAACTAATACTCCAGTAGCCATAGGATCCAAAGTACCAGTATGACCTATTTTTTTGGTATTAAGTGCCTTACACACTTGATTAACTACATCTCTGCTAGTAAATCCTGATTCTTTATTTATAACTAATAGACCATTCATTTTTGATCTTCTTTATGAATTTCTTTAATTAGTTCTTCTATTTTATTGCCGTATTCAACTGATTCATCAAATTTAAATAGTAATTGAGGAGTATGCCTTATTTCTATTTTATTGGCTAGTTCTTTACGAATATAAGAACTGGCTTCATTAACTTCTTTTTCTAAAGCTTCTTTAGAAACATCTAAAATACTAGTAAAATAAATTTTAGCGATACTTAAATCATTGTTTACATCACAGCCAGTAATAGTTATTGTTTTAAGTAAACTGTCTTTTGCTTCATTAGCAATTATAATACTTACTTCTTTAGAAATAGATGAAGCAATTCTTTTTAGCTTTAAATCTCTCATCTTTTTACCTCAACTATTTCGTAACAAGAAATAATATCTTTTTCTTTTAAATCATCAAAGTTTTCTAAAGTGATACCACACTCAAATCCTTTTTTCATTTCTTTAACAGAAGCTTTTTCTTTTTGTAAACTAGCTATTTTATCTTCTCCTATAACTAAGCCATCACGAATTATTCTTACTAAAGAGTTGCTTTTTACAAGACCTTCTCTTACAATACAACCAGCTATTGTTCCAACTTTAGAAAATTTAAACAATTGTAATACTTCGGCTTCCCCGATTTGTTTTTCTTCAAACTGTGGATCTAACATACCTTTCATAGCAAGTTCCATTTCTTCTACTACTTTATATATAATAGTATAAAGTCTTATCTCTACGTTGTATCCTTTTGCTACTTCTTTAGTTATAGAACTAGGATTTACATTAAATCCAATCACAATAGCATTAGATGCACTTGCTAAAACTACATCACTTTCCGTTATATTGCCAATACCACTTCTTATAACTTTTACTTTGACGCCTTCAACATCTATTTTTTCTAAAGACTGTTTAACAGCTTCTTCGCTACCTCTTACATCAGCTTTTAAAACTACATTGATTTCTTTGTTACCGGATTTAATGTGCGCAAATAAATCATCAAAATTAACTGATTGTCTTTTACTTTTACTTTCTTTTAGCAAGTTTAATCTTTTAGTAGCTATTTCTTTAGCTTCGCTTTCTTTTTCAAAAGCCATAAATTTATCTCCAGCACTTGGAATATCATTTAAGCCCGTAATTGATACTGGTGACGAAGGATAACTAATAACTATATCTTCTCCTATATCGTTTTTCATTGTTCTTACTTTACCATAAGTAGTTCCGACAGCTACAGGATCTCCTAATCTTAAAGATCCATTTTGAATTAATAAGGTTGCTACCCCACCAATATTCTTATCTAATTTAGATTCTATAACTGTTCCTACAGCATATCTATTAGGATTAGCTCGATAATTTTCAACTTCGGCAATAGCCAAAATGTTTTGAAGTAATAAATTTACTCCTTCACCTGTTACAGCTGATATTTTTACAAATGGGATATTTCCTCCCCATTCTTCCGGAATAATATTTAATTCACCTAATTCTGTCATAATACGATCAACATTAATATTTGGTTTATCTATTTTATTAATAGCCACAATAATTGGCACGTTAGCACTTCTAGCATGATCTATAGCTTCTTTGGTTTGAGGCATTACGCCATCATCAGCTGCTACTATAATGATAACTATATCAGTTACTTTGGCTCCACGTGCACGCATTTCTGTGAATGCTGCGTGTCCTGGAGTATCTATAAAAGTTATTTTCTTTTCTTCGTATTTTATTTGGTAAGCACCAATGTGTTGGGTTATACCACCAGATTCACCAGCCACGACATTAGAATGTCTAATATAATCAAGCAAAGTGGTTTTACCATGATCGACATGACCCATTATAGTAACAACTGGAGGTCTCGATTTTAAATCTTCTTCTTTATCTACTATTTCATATTCTTCAAAGTTAGATATATCTCTAGTTTCTTCTTTTTTTAATACTTTTTGATAATCTAAAACTAGAATCTCAGCAGTTTCAAAATCTAATGGATCATTTAACGATTTCATTAATCCTAACCCAATTAATTTTTTTACTAATTCAGCTCCAGTTACTTTTAAAGTAACAGCCAGTTCACCTACAGACATTCCATCTTTATATAAAATAACATCTTTTTCTTCGCCATCATTTTGTTTTAGCTTTTCTTTGTTTTTATACATAGCTTTCTTATTATTCAAGAATTCACTATCTTTTTCTAATTCACTTTTCTTAGTTGACTTTTCTTTTTGTAAATCTTTATCTAATTCTTCAATATAAGTGTTTTCGAGAATATCTTCTACTTTTTCTGCCATCATTATATCTTCATCAATAGTAGTTTCATCTTCGGTACTTATTAAATTAACAATATTATCTAGTAATATAATATCATCTTCACTTAATATATCATCAGCTGTTTTAGCTTCTAAACCAAGCTTTTTAGCTTCTTTTAATACTTCTGCAACTGTTAGTTTAACATCTGCAGCATACTCCTTAACATTCATCATAGTATTTACCTACTTTCTTTTAGTTATTAACTATTTCTTCTAAACTTTTGCCTTTAAATTTTCGTAATTTTATTCCTGATTCTTTACATATGCTTTTAGCTAGTTCAGAATTATATTCTCCTAAATAAATTACTTCTTTAATTCCACTATTTATAATAGAATTCATACAATCCTTACAAGGGAATGTATTAACATAAATAGAGCATCCATCAGTACTAATGCCATTTTTAGCAGCAAAAGCGATGGCGTTTTGCTCTCCATGAGCAGCGGGGCATAATTCTAAATATGCGCCACTTTTATAATTAGGCATTTTTCTTCTTCTACAGCCTCCCAAATCTTCGCAATGAGTTATTCCTGCTGCTGGGCCATTATATCCAAAAGATATTGAATTTCTATCTTTTACAATCACTGCTCCAACTTGTCTTGACATGCAAGAGCTTCTTTTAGCTATTAAACATGCCACTGACATAAAATATTCATCCCAATTAGGTCTAACCATATTAATCACCTACTTAATTAATTTTTCTAATTCTCCATATATTTTAGGGTCTATCTCGCACTCTAAAGCCCTTGGTAAATATTTAGGCGCTTTATCAATAACATTTAAATCTCTTTTTAAATAAACACCTCTACCGTTAGCTCTTCCAGTTAAATCAATATTTACATTACCAGCTTTATCCTTAACAATTCTAATTAAATCTCTTTTATCAAGCTTTTCTTTAGTAACTATACATGTCCTTAAAGGGATTTTTTTCATCAAAATCATCCTCTTTCTTTAATTTCTATTTCCTTCTTCATTAATTTGTTCTAAAGTTTTAAGTTCAATGTGATATTTAGTAAGCCTACTAGCTAATTTAATATTACTGCCTTTTTTACCAATTGCTAAGCTTAAATTATCTTTATTAACTATGGCTAACGCTATTTTTTCTTCTTTATCAGTTATATTAACAATAACATCTTTAGCTGGTGATAAAGCATTTTTAATAAATTCCGCATCATCTTCACTAAATAATATTAAATCTATTTTTTCACCGTTTAATTCTTTTAAAATACTAGATATTCTAGACCCTCTTTCCCCTATACAAGCTCCAATAGGATCAACTTTAGAATTAGTTGAATAAACTGCTACTTTACTTCTTATTCCTGGTTCACGAGCTACAGAATGAAGAATTATAGTGCCATCAGATAACTCTGGTATTTCTAATTCAAATAATCTTTTAATAAAACCATAATGTTTTCTAGAACATAAAATAAGTGGGCCTTTAATAGTTGATTCAACTTTCGTAATATATACTTTTATTGAACTACCCATTTTAGCTTCTTCATCAGGAATCATTTCCCCTTTTGGAAGTATTCCTCTAGTTCTACCTAAATCAACATAATAATTTTTGACATCTTCCATAGCAAGGAAACCTACCATCATTTCGCCTTCTTTACCTTCAAAGTCAGCTATAATGCTATTTTTTTCAGCTTCTCTTACTTTTTGCATTAAAACTTGTTTAGCAGTTCCTGCTGCTACACGACCAAAATCAGCTGGTGTAACTTCAGTTTCAATTTCGTCCCCTATCTTGGCATCTTTTTTTATCTTTTTAGCATCAGCTAATAATATTTGAGCATCAGGATTAATTTCTGGGCACTTTATAACATTTCCTTCTTCATCCTTTATAACTTCAGTATCTAATTCTTTTACAACTACCAAATAAGAATAAACTTTTACTTCCCCAGTTTCTCTATCAATTGTTACCTTAACATTAGTTTTAGAATTAAAATTTTTCTTATAAGCGGTTTGCATAGCAAGTTCCATGGCATCAAAAATAATGTCTTTAGCAATACTCTTTTCTTTAGCAATATTATCTAAAGCTTTAATAAATTCTTTATTGTTCATTTTTAACATCTCCTTTTTCTTTACTTACAACATCTAAGATATATGAATCATCAGTTATATTTAATTCATCTACCAAAAGATTAATAATATTGGAAGCCATAACTATAGTATCTAAATCAATTCCATTTACTTTATCAAGTTCTATTTTCAAAACATTATAGTTGTTTTCTTTGTCATAATTAATACTACTAACTATTATTCCTTCTTTTAATAATTTTCTGTTAATTAACTCCTCTAATTCTTTTAACTTCTTATTCATATACACCTCCCAATAATAAAAGTGGGGTTCGCCCACTTCTTCATGTCAAAGGTATTATAACACAATAACAATTTAATTTGCAATACAATTATTCTTCTAAATAAGCCGGTAGTAATCTAGCTAGTTTTAAAACTTTGGCATTTTTTTGACCTAACTCTATATCAATATTGGCTTTTTCAGTTGCTTCGCTTATTTTGCTTTCGCTAACAACATTATAAAAGTCCAAATATTTGCCAACCTTTTCAAAAAAGATAGTAAAATCAGGATAATCAGGACGAAGCATGTGTTTTAATGTATAGCCACCATCTGACAAAGCAAACTCGACAAGTTTATCAACTTTTTCAAAGCTTTCTTCATCATCAAAAGCTTTGGGAACCATTAATCCTAAATCTTGTGACAAAGAAGTTTGAGCATATAAAGCTTCAGCCAACAAACGAATTGTGCCAATATATTTGTTTTGGCATTTTTGATAAAAATATAATGGTAAGCTTGTCTTTCTAGAAATTCCAAGGAACTGGCGTAGTTCAATAATACCAAGTTCTGCTTCTGAATCCACAAAATCACTTGTGTATTTAGTTTCAATGGAATGGAAATTTTGGACATCCATCATATCTCTAAATAATTTTAAAAAGTAAATTTGATTGGTTCCATAATGAATAACTGGTTTTACTTCTAATACTCTTTTAGTATTTGCTAAAATTAACATATAAACCTCCTAAATTTAATGCTTATGGTAACATCATTTTTATCTATTTGCAATACAATTATAATATTCCTTCGTAATCATTTATTTTATTGTTTAACTTGATTGTTTCCATATTTTTTACAGCATTATAAATCATTTGTTTATAATCGATTAATTTTTCATATTCTAAGCAGTTTTTTAATATTGGATTTATTACTGGATGTTCAGGGACAAATATTGTACAACAGTCTTCATAAGGTAATATACTAATATTATATGTATCAATAGATTCAGCTATTTTAATTATTTCCAATTTATCCAAACAAGCAAGTGGTCTGATAACTAATTTATCTATAGCATTATTAATTGCTTCCATACTAGTTAAAGTTTGGCTTGCTACTTGGCCAATTGATTCACCATTAATAATTACTTTACAATTGTTTTTGGACGCTATTATCGCACTAATTCTATACATCATTCTTCTCATAATAGTTATTAAATATTCATGAGGGATATTTTTATAAATAGCTTCTTGAATCTCCGTAAAATTTATAATATGAAGTTTTATATCATTATTATAATCACTTAATTTTTTAGCTAAAGAAACAACTTTTTGTTTGGCATTTTCACTGGTATGAGGGGGAGATTCAAAATATATACACTCTATTTTAACTCCTCTTTTCATAGCCATATAACCAGCTACTGGAGAATCTATACCGCCTGATAACATTAATAATCCTTTACCTAAAGATGATACGGGATAGCCACCAATACCTTTTATTTTTTCAAAATAAATTAAAGCTTCTTGGTATCTTATTTCAATATTTATTTCTAATTCTGGATTATGGACATCAACCTCTATATTTTTAATGTTTTTTAATAAATAAGCACCTACTTTAGCACTTAATTCTAAACTAGTTAAAGAATAATTTTTATCAGTTCTTTTGCTAAATACTTTAAATGTTTTAAAAGATTTTTCTTTTAATAAATTTAATAAAGTAGTGTTGATTTCATCTAAATTACTAGTATTTATTTTATAACCAACAAAAAACTCATGAATACCAAATACTTGTTTTAACTTAGTTATTATTAGATTAAAATTATCTTCATCACTAAATATAAACATTCTGCCTTTATCATATTTTATATTATGACTTATATCTTTTAAAATAAAATCAATGTTTTTTTTAAGATTAAAAAGAAAGAAACCTATGTTTCCCTTTTTAGTAGATAATTCACCATATTTAATTATTATTAATTTTTCCATATTAACTCCTAGTACTAATTAAATCTTCATAGACAAGCTTAAAGTAATTAATAAATCTTTCTATTTCATCAGAAGTAGTAATATGAGATATACTTATTCTAATACTTGTTTTAGCTCTTTCTTGGTCTTTAAAAACAGCCATAATACTTTCACTTATTTCTTCTTTAGAACAAGCTGTTTTAGTACTAATATATATTTCTTTTTCACTTAAAGCATTAATTAATACTTCGGGTTTAATGTTTTTAATACTTAAATTAATAATATGAGGAATTGAATAGCTAGTATTATTAGAAACAATCCCGCTAGTTTTTAAAAGTTCAGTTACTAGTTTGTTATTAAGTTTTTTAATATGTTCTTCTTTACGATTTATATCAGTTAAAGCTATTCTTAAAGCTTTAGACATTGCTACTATTAAAGGTAAAGCCGGAGTTCCGCCTCTTAAATCGTTTGTTTTCCCGGATCCATGTATTAAAGGGTCTATCTTAACATTCTCGTTTAAATAAAGAATCCCTATTCCTTTAGGAGCATAAAACTTATGAGCTGACATAGCAGCGCTATCAGCGTCATGTAAATTAACATTTACTTTACCTATAGCTTGGGTCATGTCTGAATGAAGCAAAGTATCCGGATTTTCTTTTTTAATTAGTTGTCTTATGGTTTTTAGTGGCTGCCTTATCCCTAATTCACTGTTAACAGCATTAACTATTACTAAAATAGTGTCTTTTCTTACTTTGTTTTTTAAATCATCAAAAATAACTAAACCATTTTCATCGTGATTTAAAAACTCTATTTCAAAGCCTTCTTTTTTTAAATATTTTAATATTTCATATATTGAAGGATGTTCTAATTTAGACACCAAAATATGTTTGCCTTTATTTTTATATTTATTAGCTATTCCTTTAATAGCAGTATTGTTACTTTCAGTAGCTCCACTAGTATATATTAACTCATTTTCATTAATATTTAATAACTCACATATTTGTTTTGTAGCATTATCAAGCAAATTCCTAGATTTTAATCCATAAGCATGATTAGAATTAGGGTTAGCTATAAACTCCTTTGTAACTTTGTTAAAAGACTCCAAAACATCGTACATGACTGGAGTTGTTGCGGAATAATCTAGATATATCATATAATCACCTAGTTAATTATAATATAAAAACAAGAAAAGGTCTATTTCTTGTTTTATATTTTGGGATTCATATGTTTAGGTAGTAAAAGGCTTATTTTATGTTTTACTTCAAAAGTAAATTTCTTCCCACAAACATCTACTTTCTCGCCATCAGCATCCCACTTCTTATCTAATTCATCTATAAATTCTATTTCAAATTTCTTAGTAATGTATTTAACACTATTTCTAACATTAGAAACACCACCAGTAACTAGTTCTATCATAGCATTAAGTAAATGGATTCTGTTTTTTGAATATAACATAGCCACTTCTACTTTGCCATCACATAGATCAACATCTTTAGAATAGAAATTTCTAAAGCCAGCAACACTAGTCGAGTTAGAAACTATAAATATAGTGTATTTACCCTCATACTCTTTGCCATCTACTTTATATCTAACATGATAGCTCTTAGTTTTAACAAAAAAGTCCTTAAAACCAGATATTAAATAAGCTAAATGCCCTAGGTGTTTTTTTAAATCCTGAGGAGTATCATAAGGGATATTTAAGAATTTACCATAACCACAGACATATATAAAAGGAATATTATTAACTGTTGGCACATCTATTTCAATTATTTTACCTTCTAAGATATCTTTTAAATTAAGAATGATATTTTTCTTTAGACCATAAACACTAGCTATATCATTTGATGTCCCATTGGGTAGATGAGAAATAAGAAGCGGTTCTTTACGCATTACATTACCACTTACTATCTCACCAAAAGTACCATCACCACCAATTGAAATAACTAAATCATGAAAACTTAAATCCTTAATTATTTCAGTAGCATCTTTTATTCCTTTGGTAAATTCAAAACTGGCTTCATAATTATAATCTTCCAACGTTTCTTTTATTTTCTTTAAAATCTCATCTTTTATGCCATGACCACCATGACGATTGCAAATAACACAACACTTTTTCAATTTGACATTCCTCTTTTCACGACCATTCCTGGATATGTATGAAGTTGGTAAGACATTAAAATAAACTTAATTAATATTGCTTTCATTTTTTCAAAACTTAAATCATATTTTTGCTGAATCCTTGATAAAGCTTTGCTTATACCAAATTCCCTACTATCATTTAGTTCATTAAATAACTTTTGCTGAATTTTGTCTCTACTTATGGCATAATCATCAGTATTTATTTCAAAAGCTGGAATCGATTCTAAAACTTGATAAGCTAATAAAATAAACTTATTTATATCAACCTCTAAATAAAGCCAATATTTTAAATAAAACCTTTCCATTTTGTTACCAATTAAAAAGGTTAATTCGGCTAACAAATCACCATCACTTGGGCTCATAAAAATCTGCTCTTTCTATAAAAATAATTATACCACAAAAAAAAAGTTATTTTCATAACTTCTTAACTACTATTCGACGTCTAAAAACTTTTCTTCTAAGACCTCGCTAGGCTCATCATATAAAAATTCTTTTTCTAATTCTAGTTTAACATCTGAATATTGTTTTAAGCCAGTACCAGCAGGGATTAATTTACCAAGGATAACATTTTCTTTTAATCCTGATAACATATCTACTTTGCCTTTAACAGCAGCATCAGTTAATACTCTAGTTGTTTCTTGGAACGAAGCTGCTGATAAGAATGAATCTGTTTCTAATGAAGATTTTGTAATACCAAGCATTACCGGTCTTCCAGTAGCTGGTACTTTGCCTTTTAAGATAACTGGTTTGTTACCATCAGCAAATTCTCTCATTGAGACAGTTAATCCTGCAACAAAATCAGTATCTCCTGGATCAACAATTTTCATTTTATTAATCATTCGACGAACGATTACTTCAATATGTTTGTCAGAAATATCTACACCTTGTTGTTTATAAACATGTTGAATTTCTTTTAAGATATATTCTTGAACTGTTATTGGGTCAGTAACAGCTAGTAATTCTTTAGGGCTTATAGCTCCTTCAGTTAATTTATCACCAGCTTCGACAACATCTCCTACTTCAGCTCTTATTTTAACACCATAATTAGTAACATGGTCTTTAACTTCAACATCATTTTCAACTGTTATTTTGTATTTTCCATTAATTTCTTCAACATGAACAACTTTACCATCTATTTCTGATATTGTTGCTTTACCTTTAGGCATTCTAGCTTCAAATAATTCTTCAACTCTTGGTAACCCTTGAGTAATATCTTCACCACTTGCAACGCCACCAGAATGGAATGTTCTCATGGTTAACTGGGTACCTGGTTCACCAATTGATTGAGCTGCCATTATACCAACAGCTTCACCTATTTCAACTACATTTCCAGTTGCCAAATTACGACCATAGCATTTTTGACAAACACCATTAACAGTTTTACAATTTAATACTGATCTAATTGAAACTTCTTTAATACCAGCTTTAACTATTTTTTGACAAATGGTTTCAGTTATTAATTCACCTTTATCAATTATTACTTCTTTGGTTTCAGGATGAATTACTTTCGCTGCTGTAAATCTACCAACTATACGGTCTGCCATTGATTCTAAGACAGCGCCACTCTTTTCATCAGTAAAATCTTTAACAACAAGTGGAGCGATACTGCCACAATCCTCTTCTTTAACAATAATATCTTGAGATACATCTACTAAACGACGAGTTAAATATCCTGAATCAGCCGTTCTTAATGCAGTATCAGCTGTTCCTTTTCTAGCACCATGAGTACTTAAGAAGAACTCTGATACTGAAAGGCCATCTCTAAATGAAGAAGTAATTGGTATTTCCACCGCTTCACCACTAGGTTTAGCCATAAGACCACGCATACCAGCAAGCTGAGTAAACTGTCCTACAGAGCCACGAGCTCCAGAATTCATCATCATGAATAGTGGATTCTTGTTATATTTTTCAGATATAGTTTTTAATTCAGCTTTAACTTGGTCAGTTGCACCATTCCAAATTTCTACTACTTTACTATATCTTTCTTTTTCAGTAATAAGGCCTCTAGAAAATTGTTTATTAACTTTTTCAACTTGTTCTTTTGAAGAAGCAATTATTTCGTTTTTCTTCTCACTAACAATAACATCACTAAATGCTACTGTTAAGCCAGCTATTGTTGAATATTTAAAACCTAAATCTTTTAATTTATCAAGCATTAAAGATGTTTCTGTAGTTTTATATCTTTTAAATACTTGAGAAATAATATTTTGTAACATCTTTTTATCAAAAGGTTTTACAATAGGCATTTCTTTAATAGCTTTTTTAATATCTGTACCCATTTCTAAGAAATATTTATTAGGAGTCATATTTTCAATATTATCAGCTGTTGGTTCATTAATATAAGGGAATGAATCTGGTAAGATTTCATTAAATATTAATTTACCTGCTGTAGTAACTAAATACATGTCCTTTTGTTCTTCAGTAAATAATTTATATTTAAATGATTTTACTGGAACAACTATTCTAGTATGAAGAGTTATTTCATGACGATTGTAAGCCATAATCGCTTCATTACTATTTTTATATACTTTGGCTTCATTATCTAATTCAGCTTCTTCAGTAGTTAAATAATAATTACCTAAAACCATATCTTGACTTGGAGTTACAATTGGTTTTCCTTGTTTAGGATCCAATATGTTATTAGCTCCTAGCATTAAGATTCTGGCTTCAGCTTTAGCTTCTTCAGAAAGTGGTACATGAACAGCCATTTGATCACCATCGAAGTCAGCATTAAACGCTGTACAGACAAGTGGATGTAAACGAATTGCTTTGCCACCAGTTAGTTTTGGTTCGAAGGCTTGAATACCTAGTCTATGTAAGGTTGGAGCACGATTTAATAATACTGGATGTTCAGTTATAACATCTTCAACTATATCCCATACACATGGATCTTGGTTCTCAATTAATTTTTTAGCTCCTTTAATGTTATGAGCTAAATCTCTTTCTACAAGACCATGAATAACATGCGGCTTAAATAACTCTAAAGCCATTTCTTTTGGGATACCACATTGATACATTTTTAAATTTGGACCAACAACAATTACTGAACGACCAG
>CAZBOZ010000005.1:0-50706 GCA_964493665.1 uncultured Muribaculaceae bacterium | reverse complement strand
CTTAAATAACTCTAAAGCCATTTCTTTTGGGATACCACATTGATACATTTTTAAGTTTGGTCCAACAACGATAACTGAACGACCAGAATAATCAACTCTTTTACCAAGTAAGTTTTGACGGAAACGACCTTGTTTACCTTTTAACATACTTGATAGAGATTTAAGTGGTCGATTACTTGCTGCTGTTACACTTCTGCCTCTTCTACCATTATCAAATAATGAATCAACTGCTTCTTGAAGCATTCTTTTTTCATTTTGAACAATAATAGTTGGAGCATTTAACTCTAATAATTTTTTTAAACGATTATTACGATTAATAATACGACGATATAAATCATTTAAATCACTAGCTGCAAATCTGCCACCATCTAATTGAATCATCGGTCTCAAATCTGGTGGAATAACAGGAATAACATCTAATATCATCCATTCTGGACGATTGCCTGATTCTGCAAAAGAAACTAAGCAATCAAGTCTTTTAACTAATCTAATTCTTTTTTGTCCAGTAGATCCCTCTAATTCTTTTTTAACAACATCTACTTCTTTATTTAAATCAATTTCTTGTAATAAGATTTTAATAGCTTCAGCACCCATACCTACTTTAAAACTATTACCATATTTTTCATAGTAAGCACGATATTCTTTATCAGATAAAGTTTGTTTCTTTTCAAGTGGAGCTGTGCCTGGATCAATTACTACATAGCTTACAAAGTATAATACTTCTTCTAACTCTCTAGGTGACATTTCTAATACAAGAGCCATTTTTGAAGGGACTCCTTTAAAAAACCATATATGTGAACAAGATGAAGCAAGTTCAATATGCCCCATTCTCTCACGACGTACTTTTGCACGAGTTACCTCTACACCGCAACGATCACAAACAACATTTTTATATCTTAAACGTTTATATTTACCGCAAGCACATTCAAAATCTTTAGTAGGTCCGAAAATCTTTTCACAAAATAATCCATCACGTTCTGGTCTTAATGTACGATAATTAATGGTTTCGGGTTTTTTCACTTCGCCATATGACCAACTTCTAATCTTTTCTGGTGAAGCTATCCCTATTTTTATTCCTTTAAAACTATTTACGTCCATCATAGTAAGTCCCCCTCACTATCTTCATCTACGTTAGTATCATCAAATTCTAAATCATCTAATGAAGATTCTTTGGTTTCTTCTTCATACTCTTCATTAGAAGGCTCCAAAACTTCTTCATCTGGAATAGATCTTTTGATTTCGCCTTTAGCATCTAATTCATCAATAGTAATTGCTTCATCACCTGATTCTTCAGTTTCTAAATCTTTTAGATCAACTATTTCATCAGCTTGATTAACAACTCTAACATCTAATCCTAAGGCTTGGAATTCTTTAATCAATACTCTGAATGATTCTGGTATTCCAGCTTGATTTAATAATTTACCTTTTACTAATGCTTCATAAACTTTAACGCGACCAACAACATCATCTGATTTAACAGTCATTATTTCCTGAAGAACATGTGATGCTCCGTAAGCATATAAAGCCCAAACTTCCATTTCTCCAAATCTTTGACCACCAAATTGAGCTTTACCACCAAGTGGTTGTTGGGTTACTAATGAATATGGACCAGTACTACGAGCATGAAGCTTATCATCCACCATATGATGTAGTTTAACCATATACATTATTCCGACACTTATTCTATTTTCAAATGGTTCACCAGTTCTTCCATCATGTAAAACTGTTTTACCATCTTCATCAATTTTAGCTTCTTTCATCATCGCTGCAATATCTTCACTAGTTGCTCCATCAAATACTGGAGTAGCAATATGGACACCAAGTTTTTTAGCTGCCCAACCTAAATGTAATTCAAGTATTTGTCCTAAATTCATACGACTTGGTACACCCATTGGGTTTAACATAATATCTACTGGAGTACCATCTGCTAAATAAGGCATGTCTTCTGAAGGTAATACTAAAGATATAACACCTTTGTTACCATGACGTCCAGCCATTTTATCTCCTACTTGAATCTTACGTTTTTGAATTATATAAACTCTTATTACCTTTGAAACGCCAGCACTTAATTCATCGCTGTTTTCTTTTGTGTATATTTTTACATCATGAACAATACCATCTGCTCCATGTTCAACACGAAGTGATGTATCTCTTACTTCACGAGTTTTTTCACCAAATATAGCATGTAAAAGCTTTTCTTCACTAGTTAGTTCTTGAACTCCTTTAGGAGTTACTTTACCAACTAAAATGTCTCCCTCATGAACTTCAGTACCAATATTAACAATACCATCAGCATCTAAGTTCTTACGAGCTTCTTCACCAACATTAGGAATATCTCTAGTAATTTCTTCTGGTCCTAATTTAGTATCACGACATTCTATATCATAATGATCTATGTGAATTGAAGTATAAACGTCATCTTTAACAAGTCTTTCATTTAAGATAACCGCATCTTCATAGTTATAACCATTAAAGGTCATGAAAGCTACGGTCATATTTTTACCTAAAGCAAGTTCACCTTTTTCAGTTGAAGGCCCATCAGCAATAACCATCCCTCTTGTTACTTTGTCACCCTCTTTAACAAGTGGAGTGTGATTAAAGCAAGTTAAAGCATTACTTCTTTCAAAATTAGCTAAATAATAAACATCTTTACCTTTAGCATTTTTAACTTCTATTTTTTTGGCGTCAGCATAAACTACTTCCCCATCGGCTTTAGCTACTACTGTACTGCCCGAATCGCGAGCAGCTATATATTCAACTCCAGTTCCTACTATTGGAGCTTCAGTTTTTAAAAGTGGTACAGCTTGACGTTGCATATTCGCGCCCATCAAAGCACGGTTAGCATCATCGTGTTCCAAAAATGGTACACAACTTGTCGTAATCGAAACAATTTGGCCTGGAGCAACATCTACAAAATCAACTTGATCCTTTTTAGCTATAACATTTTCACCATTTAGACGAGCGATTACTTCATCTTCTACTATTTCTTTCTTCTTACCTAATTTTAAAGTAGCTTGAGATATGTAGTAATCTTTTTCTTCATCAGCTGTTAAATAAACTACTTCATCAGTTACAACTGCATCTTTAACTTTTCTATAAGGAGTCATAATGAAACCATATTCATTAATTTTAGCATAACTAGCTAAAGAAGTAATAAGACCGATATTTTGGCCTTCTGGACTTTCTATAGGACAAATTCTACCATAATGAGATTCATTTACATCACGAACATCAAATCCTGCTCTATCTCTTGATAAACCACCTGGTCCTAAAGAAGAAAGTCTTCTTTTATCAGTTAACTCAGCAATTGGGTTTACTTGATCCATAAATTTTGATAATTGGCTACTACCGAAGAATTCTTTCATAGCAGCTGTTACAGGACGAATATTTATTAATGATTTAGGAGTTACAGTTTCAATTTCTTGAGTAGTCATTCTTTCTCTAATTACTCTTTCCATTCGCGAAACACCAGTTCTAAATTGAGATTGAATTAATTCTCCTACTTGACGAACACGTCTATTACCCAAATGATCTATTTCATCAGTATTACCAATGCCTGAGAGTAAATTTAAGTAATAAGATATAGAAGCATATACATCTGATATTGTTAACCTTTTAACATCAATTGTTTGATCATTACCAATTACTTTATGAGTAATTTTTTTATTTTCTTTATCGTATATTAAAACTTCTTGGATTTTATCATATTCATCCAAATCTTTATTTATCATTACTTCATGAACATTCAAGCCTTTTTCAAAAGCTGGTTTAATAGATTCTAAAATATCTTTAGTAATTAAAGTGCCTTTTTCTAATAATACTTTTTTACCATCTTTTAAGTCTTCAGCTAATGTGCATCCTAATAAACGATCACAAACATTTAACTTTTTATTAAATTTATAACGACCTACTTTAGCTAAATCATATCTAAATCTATCAAAAAATCTAGTAATTAATTGATTTTTAGAACTATCTAAAGTAGCTGGTTCTCCAGGTCTTAATTTTTCATATATTTCAATTAAAGCTTCGTCAGTATTCTTAGTAGAATCTTTTTCTAAAGTATTATTAATATATTTATCATTACCAAATACTTCAATAATATCTTCATCATTAGACAATCCTAAAGCTCTAAGTAAAGTAGTGATTGCTACTTTACGAGTTCTGTCAATACGAACATATAAAACATCTCTAGCATCTAGTTCATATTCTAGCCAAGTTCCTTTATTAGGAATCACTTCACCAGTAATTACAGGTCTACCATTTTTATCAATTTCTTTTTTAAAATAAATTGATGGACTTCTAACTAATTGTGAAGTTATAACTCTTTCAACACCATTTATGACAAATGTGCCATAATCAGTCATTAAAGGCATATCTCCTAAGAAAACTTCCTGTTCTTTTACTTCGCCAGTTTCATGAATAAACACTCTTACTTGTACTTTTAAAGGAGCACAAAAAGAAAGCATTCTTTCTTTCGCTTCTTTAATAGAGTATCTAGGTTCATCAAAAGAATAATCACCAAATTCAAGTGATATATTTCCGGTAAAGCTTTCTACAGGGAATAACTCTTCGAATATCTCTTTGATACCGCTTTCTAAAAACCATGCATATGATTTTTTTTGAATTTCTAAAAGGTCTGCTAAAGCAAAGGTGTTCTGTGTTTTGGAGAAAGTTCTTCTTTCTCTATGGTCACCAAATTTCTCAACTCTGTATGCCACTGTTTCACCCCTATAACTAAAAAAATTTTCAAACGTCACTTAAATAAGAAAGTAATACGTCACCAAAATAACATTTTACGCATTAAAACAAGGATTGTCAACTGTTTTTACTAAAAAATAGCGAAAAAACGCTATTTTCTATTATTTATTATATAAATTAATCAAATTTAAGTATTCTTCTTTGATTGTTTCTAGTCTTTCTAAGCTTTTAAACTCAAATAAAGCCGTTAAATTTGGCCCAGTATTAGATGCTCTAACTAAAGCCCAACCATCTGAGTAAATAACTTTAATGCCATCTATTTCACTTATTTGTAAATCTCGATTTTTAGCATATAGCCTAATTTCTTCTACCACTTTAAATTTTAGTTCATCAGTAGTACTTATTCTAATTTCATCAGTTTTATAGTACTTAGGAATTTCTTTTAATAACTCACTAAGATTTTTATTTTCATTGCTTAATATCTCTATTAATCTTAAAGCACTATAAATAGCACTGGTTATTGGTATAAATCTTTCATTAAAATAAACATGGCCAGAATATTCTATCCCTATAGCAGCATTCTCTTCAATTACTCTTGGCATCATATATGAAGCACCAGTTCTTCCTTCAACATATTCGCCGCCCATGCTTAAAACCGTTTCTTTAAGAGCACTGGTGCATTTAATATCACCAAGAACTTTTTTATTATCACAATTAGTTAATATATTTTTGGCATATAAAACGCCTAAATAATCTATGTGATAAAATTCACCGAGATTATCAATTACTCCTAGTCTATCTCCGTCTCCATCAAAGCCAATTCCTAAATCGGCATTTACTTCTTTTACTTTAGAAATTAAACTAGTCATATTACTTTTAATACTAGGATCAGGATGATGATTAGGAAATGTCCCATCTAAATCAGCAAATAAATATGTTACATCGATATTCAATTTATCAAAAGCCTCTTTTGCTATTGTAGAAGCAACTCCATTACCTAAATCTAATACTACTTTAAGCCTTTTGCCTATTTTTATATCTTTAGTTAAAGTTTCAATATAAGCATTTTTTATATTTTTACTTTCCATTACTCCTTGGCCAGTTTTAAATATTCCTTCTTTTATATATTTGGCAAATTCTATAATCTTTTCACCATTAGCACATCCCGATTTATCAAAGGCAAATTTAAAGCCATTTTCATTACCAGGATTATGACTGGCAGTTATCATTATAGAAGCTGGAATATTTAAATAACTTCTGGAAAAATAACTCATTGGGGTTGTTACAAGACCTATGTCAATGACATTTATACCAGTTTCTAAGATCCCTCTTGTTAAAGCGTTAAACAAAGGGACACTAGATAGACGATTATCATATCCAACAGTGCACTCTTTTTCGCCACGCTCTTTTATATAGCTACCAAAACCCAATCCAATTGTATAAGCTACATCCTCATCAATAAAAGTGGGATATTCTCCTCTTATATCATAAGCTCTAAATATATTAGGATTTATATTTCTAATAATTTGCATTTAATCATTCCATTCTTACCCATATTATAACAAAAAAACGAACCATTGGCTCGTTTTTTTATTTCTATTAATTTAATTTGTCTTTTAGTTTGCTGCCTGCTTTAAATGAAGCAACAACTTTTGCAGGAATTTTAATAGGTTTCTTTGTTAATGGATTGATTCCTTCACGAGCTGCTCTTTTTCTAGCTGAGAATGTACCAAAACCAACTAAGGCTACTTTTCCTTCCTTCTTAAGACCATTAGTTACTCCTTCTAAAGTAGCTTCTAAAGCACGACCTGCGTCAGCTTTAGTTAAACCAGCTTTAGCAGCAATAAATTCAACTAATGCAGTTTTTGTCATTTTCTTTTCCCTCCCACTATTATCGTGATTATAAGGCATATTATCCTTACATTTAAAAGATACCATTATTGAAGATTAAATGCAAGAAAAAAACGAAAAATTTTCGTTTTTTAACTAATATTAGCTGATATTTCGATTATTTTATCTAGATTATCATCTTTAGCTATAATGTTTTTTCTTATTTTATGACATTTGGTGCACTCATAAATTATTCTGAAATCTTCTTTTTTGCCTTTTTCAATACCAATAGGCCTTAATAACCCTTGACATTCTTCTAACCTATCTCCCGGATTAATATCAACATGCTTAGAATATAAACAATTTGGACAATGATCTCTAGCTGTATATTTTAAAGGATTTATTTCTTCACCACAGTTTTCACAAATAAATCCTTCATCAATCATATTAAATCTTTTCATATTATTCCCTTTTGTTCTTAAACTGAATAATAATTGGAGTACCAGTTAAATCAAAGCTTTCTCTTAATTTATTTTCTAAATATCTTTGATAACTAAAATGAACTAATCCTTTGTTATTAACCGAAAAAGTAAATTTAGGTGGTTTTATTCCAGTTTGACTAACAAAATAAATTTTTAATCTTCTTCCTTTATAACTTGGAGCTTCATGTAATGCTGTAGCATCTCCAATAATATCATTTAATAAGCTCGTCTTTATCTCTTTCCTATTGTTTTCATAAGCACTTATTACTTCAGGCATCAAAGTATGTAATCTTTTTTTAGTTTTGGCTGATAAAAATACTACTTTAGCATATGGGACAAATTGAAATTCTACTTCAATTTGTTTTTTCCATTCTTTTATCTTTTGATCAGGATTATTTACAGTATCCCATTTGTTTACAGCAATTACTATTCCTTTGCCGGCTTCTATAGCGTAAGAAATAATATGTTTATCATGTTCAATAATACCTTCAGAGGCATCTATTACTACTACACAAACATCGCTTCTTTCAATGGCTCTTAAGCTTCTAAGAAGACTATATTTTTCAATTTTTTCATATATTTTGCCTTTTTTACGCATTCCCGCTGTATCAATTACTATATAATCGTTATTTTCATATCTAAACTTAGTATCGATAGCATCTCTGGTAGTAAATGCTTCATCACTAACTATAACTCTTTCTTCATTTAATAAAGCATTTATTAAGCTACTTTTTCCTACATTAGGTCTACCAATAATTGAAAATTTTAATATTTCATCATTAACTATACCAATAGATTCACTAAAATCATTCGTTATTTCATCTAGCAACTCTTTTATGCCTTTTCTATGGGAACCACTAAAAGGAAGAACAGTATCAAACCCCAACTCATAATAATTAAATAAATTTAATTCTTCTTTTTCATTATCTAATTTATTTACTACTACTATGACTTTTTTGCCACTTTTTTTAAGTAAATCTCTTATTAAATAATCATCTTTTGATAAATCATTTTTACCATCAACAACAAAAAGGATGATATCTGATTCATCAATGGCAAGCATGGCTTGCATTTTAATATTTTTATTAATAGAACTATTAATATCTTCAATACCTCCAGTATCTATTAACAAAAAACTTTTATCTAGATAATTAACATTGCCATATATTCTATCTCTAGTAATACCTGGTTCATCATCAATAATGGCTTTTTTTTCACCAACTAAAATATTAAATATTGTGCTTTTTCCTACATTAGGTTTACCTATTAAAGAAACTGTATTCATAAAAAAATCACCATCCGTCGCTACAATTGTAGCAAATGATGATGATTTTGTAAAACTTTATTCTTGGTGATTACGAATTACGACAATTCCTGAGCCACCGCCGCCACCTGTGCCACCAAGTGCTCCTGCGCCACCTCCGCCGCCGCCCGTGTTTGCGGTTCCGCGATATCCTGATGCTGCTCTATTTGCTCCATCTCCGCCACCGCCTGAGCCGCCTGTTCCTGCTCCTGTACTAAAAGCACCACTAGCGCCGCCGCCAGCGTAAAGATCTTCTAACGCATTTGCAAATGCTCTTGTCGTTGTTCCTTGACCAACTCCTCCAGCATTGGCTCCATTAGCTACACCATTGCCACCATTACTTCCACCGTTTTTTCCAACTGCTTGAAAGTTAGCTGCACCACCACCGGAACCTCCAGCTCCACCAGCACCGCCGTTCACTCCTTGAGCACCACCTGCTGCCGTGTACCCAAACGCCGAACTTGTTTGACCTGCTACTCCAGATGCTCCACCATTACCTATTATTATAGAATATGTACTGTTAGCTGTTAAAGCAATTGTGGCATTAGTTGTATAACCACCACCAGCTCCACTACCAGCATAATTTGATTGCCCGGCACCAGAAGCGCCGCCGCCTCCTCCTCCAACAAGAAAGGCATCAATTGTCATGTTTTCAGAAGGTATAAATGTTCCGCTTTTTAGGAATTTTACTTGCCAAGTATCTGTATTTTCATTTACAACACTTAATATTCCGGAATATGTAAAACTATATTTTGTTGTGTTTCCAACCGTATATGAGAAATTAGATTTTTTAATTACTACTATGCCTGACCCACCTGACCCACCTGCTGCTCCAAGTGCCCCAGCGCCACCTCCGCCGCCACCAGTATTTGCAGTTCCGGGATTGCCACTTACTGCTCTATTTGCTCCGTTTCCACCGCCGCCAGCACCGCCTAGCCCAGCTCCTGTAGCAAATGCTCCTGAGCCGCCGCCACCTGCATATAAATCTCCTGTTGCTGAACCAAATTCACGAGTTGTCCTTGACTGTCCAATACCACCTATATTTGGACTACTATATGTCCCATCTGATCCATCACTACCACCATTTACACCAGCAGTTTGAGATCCACCATAACTACCACCGCCTGAGCCGCCAGCACCGCCTGCTCCAGCAAGTATCCCACCTGCTCCCCCAGTAGCAGAATAACCAAATGCAGTCGTCGATCCTCCAGCAGCTTGAGAGCCGCCACCTGCTCCAATCGCTATTGTATAAGGTGTATCTTTTGTAAGTAAAAACACTCCATCATGTGTAACATATCCCCCTCCACCGCCTGAGCCGCCAAAGTTTGAACTGCCTGCACCTGTGCCGCCACCGCCACCTCCACCGACTAAAAATGCTTCAATATATATATCCCATGTCGAAGTAGGAGTAAATGTGCCATTGGTTAAAAATTTAATTCTCCAATTGCCATTACCATCATCTATAAAAGTACTAGTTCCAGTATAAGTATAAGTTAGCCAATTGGCGGTCAAAATTGTATCAGCCGTTCCCATTGTAAATGTTGTATCATCTATACTACTACCAGTTCCAGACACTGTCCATCCCAAAAATACTGTGCCACTTTTTGTAGGATTTGCTACCGTTATTTCTTCACCTTGTTGTAGAATCTGTGGCGAAGTTCCACTCCATGTGCCGCCAGCAGCATCTACTGTTAATAAATAGCCAACTATTTCCCAATTAGCGGTTAATATTGTATCCTCTACTCCCATTGTAAAAATTTGATCATTTATATCACTATCATTACCAACAATTGTCCATCCTGTAAATAAATAATTTGATTTTACTGGGTCATTAACAAATAACGTTTGGCCTTCTTTTAAAGTTTGTGGTGAAGTACCATTCCATGTACCTCCATCTAAAACAAATGTAGCTGTGTGTTTTATATTGTTTAATTCATCCGGTGATAAAACACTAGTAACTAAAGTAGGGCAAGCTTGTTCATTGATATAAGCATAACTACGATTGTTTTTAGAATAAACTAAAATCTCCATGGTGTTTATTGATGATTGATCTCTAGGATCTATAAAAGCTCCATCTAAACCATCAGCATCAATATAGTTTTCATTTATTAAATTTTGAATAGTTATTGATTCGCATCCATATTCTTCGCCATCTATTTCACAAAGGTTTATTAAAAAATTATCATCAGCATATCTTTCCGCTGATTTTTCTACTACTTCTAATTTCGAACAATATAATCTCTCTTTTGATCGATCAGTAGATTTTAATACCGCTGGTACGGCAATTGTCATTATTATACTCATAATAACTATTACAGCTAAAATCTCAATAATTGTGAAAGCATTTCGTTTCATATTATCACCTATTATTATTATATATTATATAAATTGTTTTTTCAATTTAAAAAAACTCCTATTAGGAGTTTAAATATTCTTCCATTACACTAAGCACTTCTTCTTTGCCTTTTTTAGTTACTGATGAAAAGAAAATCATTTTGTCTTCGCTAGCCAATTTCATAGTATTAACTATTAATTTCTCTTGTTTAGATCTCTCATTTGAAGAAACCTTATCATATTTAGTAGCTATTAAAGTAACATCCAAATTATAATACTTCAAAAAATTATACATCAGTAAATCATCATTAGTTGGTTTATGGCGATAATCAATTAGCATAAAAACATGAACTAAGTTTTCTCTATTAACCAAATATTCTTCAATCATTAAACCGAATTTTCTTTGAATTTCATGACTAACCTTTGCATAACCATAGCCAGGAACATCAACTATATAAAACTCTTCATTAATATGATAAAAATTAAGAGTTTGGGTTTTGCCTGGTAAACCACTAACTCTTGCAAAGTTTTTTCTATTTATTATTGTATTAATAAAACTACTTTTGCCAACATTACTTCTTCCTACTAATAAAAACTCTGGTTTCTTACTATTAGGATATTGGCTTATCCGAACAGTCATTACTGGTTCATCGACTTTATTAATTTTCATAAAATTTCTTTCACCACGTAGTAATTATACGCAAAAAAAGAGTAAAATGCAAGTTACTCTTTTTCTTCTAATTTTACTAATACCTCTCTTGGTTTAGAACCATTAATTGGACCAATAATTCCTCTTTCTTCTAATAAATCAACTATTCTAGCAGCTCTATTATATCCTAATCGAAACCTTCTTTGTAATAAGGAAGCACTTATTTTGCCAGTTTTAATAGCAAACTCTACAATATCGTTATATAAAGGATCATCATATTCTTCTATATCACTGCTAACACTAGATTTATCTTTCATAGTTAACTCTTCTTCAACATAATTAGGCTCTTGTTCTTTAGAAACAAATTCTACTACTCTTTTTATTTCATCATCTGAAATAAATGAACCTTGAATTCTAATTGGCATATTTTCATCTATTGGTAAATAAAGCATATCACCTTTACCAATCAGTTTTTCAGCTCCACCCATATCTAAAATAGTTCTTGAGTCAACATTACTTGCTACTGTAAAGGCTATTCTAGAGCCAATATTAGCTTTTACTACACCAGTAATAACATCTGTAGAAGGTCTTTGAGTAGCAACTATTAAGTGAATACCAGCAGCTCTAGCTAACTGGGAAATTCTCATTATTGATCCTTCCACTTCTTTAGCAGCAATTAACATTAAATCAGCTAACTCATCTATTATAACTACTATATAAGGTAATTTTTCTTTTGGAAACTCTGGATTTCTTTTATTTTCTTTATCTATTCGGTCATTATAAATATCAATATTTTTGGCATCAGAATCACTAAATAGTTGGTATCTTCTTTCCGTTTCAGCAACTATTTTTTGTAATGCCACACTGGCTTTTTTAGGGTCAGTTACAACTGGATAATATAAATGAGGAATACCATTATAATTAACAAATTCTACTTTTTTAGGATCTATTAACACTAACTTTAAATAAGATGGGGTATAACGCATTAATAGAGAAACAATAAAAGTATTCAAACATACGGATTTACCACTACCAGTACTACCAGCAACTAATAAGTGAGGCATTCTAGATATATCAGCAAATTGGCATCTACCCATTATGTCTTTCCCTAATACTACTAACAAACGGCATTCTTCTAAACTTCTAGGAATATTTGATAATATCTCTTTTAATCTAACTGGAGCAATAACACTATTAGGAATTTCTATACCAATAGTATTTTTGCCTGGTATTGGAGCTTGGATACGAATTTCTTTTACTGCTAATGCTAATTTTAATTCATCTTTTATGCTAACAATTCTACTTACTTTTGTTCCAGCTTCTATTTTTACTTCAAATTGAGTAACTGATGGCCCTACATGAATTTCTGTTACTCTTCCTTTGACACCAAAATCATTTAAGACTTTTTCAACTATATTTTTATTAGCTTTAACAAAATCAGTGTTTATTTTAGATTGTTTAGGCTCTTCGTCTAAGATTGCCAAAGGAGGCAATTGATAGTTTACTGCTTCTAAAAACCCTTTTTGAGTTGACTTTTCTTGAATTAACAAAGATTCATCGGGTTTTTGATTATTTTTCAATTGATCAACACTAGTAATAATAATTTTATCTTCTTCTTCGGGTTCATCTTCTTCTTCAGTTCCAACACTTTTCTTTGAAATTTTTAATTTCTTTCTTAACCAATTAGTACTTAGTCCTAATTTTTCAAAAATATCGGACAAAGTTATGTCTAATAGCATAACAGAGCCAAAACCCATTAAAACATAAGTAACTATTTTAGTTCCTGTATCATCAAATAAGTATTTAAACCCTACTGCAAAAGATGCTCCTATTATTCCACCACCAATATTAGATGATTCGTTATTAGCAGCATTCATAAATGAGTCAACTGTAGCTTTAAATATTTCTTTGCCTTCTAATCCAGTATCATTTATGTATTCTATGTGAGAAAAAATTAATATTGCTAAAAGTAAAATATAAAAGCCAATCAACCTAGACGAAAAAAATTTAGGTAATTTTCTTTTAATAACCATATAAGCGCCCAAAGCAACTAATAAAAATAATAATACTAAATACCAAGATCCCATTAAGAAAATAGCAAAATTTTTAATAATCTTCCCTACTGGGCCAAAATTTCCAAAGCCTATTAAGCCTATTAAAATTAATAAGAGCCCATTGAGTTCTACGCTATAACTAAATACCTTTGATTCAGTATCTTTAGATGATTTCTTTTTTACCATTTTATCTTCACCATAAAAATTATATCATGTAAAGAAAGAAAAAAAAAGAACTTAAAGTTCTTATTTTAATTACAAACAAGGATTATTGATACAGTCCTTTTTAACACTCCTTTTTCTTCTTTAACATCAAGTAAAGCCATACTGGCCGTTTTATCACAATATTCTTTGGTTTTAGGATTTATAAAAACATCTTCTTCCTCTGTAAATTTTAATAAATCACCTAGTTTTATAACATAACTACCAGCCATAACATCTTTGTACTCTGAAGAAGAAAAAGCTTTATAAGCCATATCTTCTAATTTAGTTTCCAGTTCATTAGTAGATAAAGTTTTTTGGCAACTAACTAGTAAAAGAATAACTATTATTAAAGGAATTATTTTTTTCATTAGTTACCTCCTTCAGAAATTAATTTTATTTCAACTCGACCATTACCTGTTTTTATACCATTGGTTTCAGTTTTATTTGAAAGACTACTAGCAGAATAGTTGGTCCCTCCTTGGCCAGGTTTAGTTTCTTCTTCTCCTAAACTAATACAATCACCTTTTACATAACCACCTACACAAGTAGTTGGGGAACCATAGTAACAAGAACTACAGTTGCAATCATAATAATCTATTCTTAACCAACTACAAGCTGAGCAATCACCTTCATAACCACATTTATAAGACATTTCATAACATTTCCAAGGGCTACCATCTGTAGAACAACATCTTTGATAAACAATATAACCACAGGAAGCACATCCATAACTACAAGTATTTATTGTTGTTGCACAAGGATCATATACTGATTCATACTCTAAGCACATATTGTATTTATTGCCAGAACCACCACCACCACTTAATGTTCCGGTTACTCCTGCGGTTGGTGTATAAGTTGTTACGGTTTCTAAGTCTTTATCAGTTTCTACCGCAGCACCACCAGCGCTAGAATTAGTTCCTCCAGATGTTCCAGTAGATCCACCACCACCACCAGCAGCAATGATTATATTAGCATCATTTAGCTTTATGATAGTAGATCCTCCACCACCATAGGCTCCGGTTCCACCGCCATTGTAGCCCCCCGAATCTTCAGAAGTTGGTGTTCCTCCTACTATTATTGTTAAAACATCGCCACCAACCAAATTTAAATCACCAGCCACATATCCACCATCGCCACCAGAGTTTCCTCCTTCAGCACCAAAAGCTCTTAGAGTATATGTGCCATCTAAGATTACTTGATAAGTATATATCCCTGGATCATTATAAACTTGATCAGGATTTATTAATTCTTCTGGTTGTTCACCAACGCTTTCACTATCAGGATTAGAAATATAATAATTTCTAGTATAATTAACATTGTTAAAAACATAAGTTAAAGTGTATTCTCCAGCACTAGAAAAAACTACTGTATGAGTGTCCGAATATAATTTGCCACCTGTTTTTTGAATATTGGTTAAAACTGTATTGTCAACTTCAATACCATTATCATTATAAACTTTTACTCCTGATAAATAGTCATAAGCTATATCAGTATAACCAATAATTCTACTTGGAGTTACAACTACATAAGCGCCTGAATATGATGGATAAACAAATTCTAGAGCATTATTAGCATTTAAAAACACTTTAACTGTATAATAAACTACACTATCTTTTTCTAAAACATTTACTCCATCAGTTGGATCAACTATGTAATTTTCATCTAAAAGGCCAGTATTTAATAAATCTTCTATGGAAACATAAATTGTTGTTCCACCATATACCAAGGCTTTTAATCCCTCACTTTCCTCAACATAAGTACTAGCTGCACTTTTTATTCTTGCAGCCAATTTAATCCAAGATTCCTCATTATGTCTTTGCCTAGCTGATGATATATTAAGTAGTATTATTGTTGATATTAAAGCCAATAAAGAAATTGTTACAATAACTTCTATTAAAGTAAATCCTTTTTTGTCTTTCATAATGAACCTCTAACATTTCTATAATATCATTATATTTTAAAATAGATTTTTTATCAAGAAAAAAGACTTAAAAAGTCTTTTTATATCTCTTGAATTACAGCTATGATCATTGGTTTACATTCAGTTTCTTGATAAAAATAATTACCTAGCTCTTCCCTTATTTCCTGTTTTATTTTATTATAATCAACATATTCATTAGTTCTATTTCTTTTTATAATATTAAGTGATATTTGTTCTATTTTTGTAATCATTTCTAAAGAATCTTTAACATAGATAAATCCTCTAGTTGTTACTTCTGGCCCAGCTACTATTTCTTTACCCTTTTTATTAACTGTAGCACTTATTAAAACAATCCCATTTTCGCCTAATAATTCACGATCTTTTATAACCAACTCTCCAACATCGTCATTGCTTTTACCATCTATTAACACATCATTTACTTTAATGCTTTCAAATTTATCTTGTAAAACACCATCTATAAAAGTAACAATATCACCATTTTGTTTTAAAATAATATTATCTTTAGGAATTCCTAAAGTTTCTCCCAAAGAAGCATTACCTACCATATAGCGATATTCACCCTTAACTGGCATAAAATATTTAGGTGAAGTTAGTTTTATCATCAACATCAAATCTTCGCTAGATGCATGATGTAATATACTTTTTTCTTTAGGAATAGTAATGGAATTGGCTCCTGCTACTGCTATATCATTTTCAATTTTAACAAATGTTTTTTCATTACTATCATATCTTGGTTCAGCAAAGACAATTACATCAGTTGATTTCAATTTGATATATTTATCATAGCCTAATAATATTTTTTCAACGCCAAAATATTGTTTTTCTAATTCATCATTAATTAATAATATGGCATCTTCATCAGTTACATTGCTTAAATCACCAATTATTTTTTCATTATAATTTAAATATCCTTCTTTTTTAGCAAAGGCAATCGTATTTTGTAATTTTTTGCCCATAACAATAATTTTTCGATGCATATTTTCAGCAGCTTTAAAAATTTCTTCAATAGTATATAAATGATTAGCTAATACTGTAAATATTACTCTCTTTTCATTATGGTTTAAAGTATCTTTAAAAAAATCGGTTAATTTATGGTTTGGGGAAGTATGACCAATTTTTTCACTAAATACACTTTCACACATTAAACATAATACCCCTTGTTTACCAACATAAGCTATTTTACCTAAATCCATATTATAACTATCAATCATAGATGGATCAATTATAAAGTCTCCAGTATAACAAATAGCCCCATCTTTGGTATTTATTACATACATAACAGCATCGGGAATAGAATGGCTAACACTTATAGGGAATATACTTACATCACCAAATTTTATTTGTTTATGTGGAGCAATTAAAACAATATTGCTTTCTTTTACTCCTTCACTTTCTAATATGAATTTAGTAAATTTAGTGGCATATACTTTTAAATTAGGAATTTCTTTTAATAAGTCATCTACAGCTCCCATATTCTCATTATGGCCATGAGTTATAAACAATCCTTTTATACGATCTTTATTTTTTATTAAATAATCAAAATTAGGAATAATATAATCTATACCATATAAATTCTCACTAGCATACTTTATACCAGCATCAAAAATAAAGATATTATCATCCACTTCAATTATATAGGTGTTTTTACCATTTTCATCTAGACCACCTAAACTAAACAATCTAATTTTGCTCATAAACATCTCTTTTCTTTATAAATTAAAAAGTTTAACAACTGGAGTAATTATAACAAAAAGTTTTAAAAAAAGCAACTAAGTTGCTTTAAATATATTAACCTATTTTTATTTTAATTATTTCCATCCCTCTTTTAGGATCTGTAAGTAAAATATCATATATTAATTTGTTGTCTCTCAGCATTTTAATTAATTCAATTTCATTTTCAGTCATTGAAAAATAATTAAATGGTTCACTATCTTCCCTTATTGATAAATTATCTATTCCCATTAGATATTCCGCGGTCACTCCAAAAAATTCCATATACTTTTGAATGACTCCATATTTAGGGCTTCGTCTTTCTTTTTCATAAGTACAAATAGTTGATTTTTTAAGTCCCATAATAAAAGCAAGATCTTCTTGAGTCATATTTTTACTTAATCTTAATTCCTTTAGGCGTTCTCCTCTTATCATAGATACTCCCTATCAATAAGAGGATTATATAATTATTTATTTTTTCATTGTTTAAAGTTTACTTTATGTAAATTGTTTTATATAATTATATTATGATAAATATGGAAAAATTAAAAGAGCTTAGAATCAAAAACAACTATTCTTATGAAAAAATGGCAAAGCTATTAAATATTAGTAAACCATATTATTGGCAAATAGAAAATAAAAAAAGAAGACTATCTTATAGTCTTGCTAAAAAAATTGCCAATATATTCAAATTAAAACCTGACGATATCTTTTATGATGAGTTTTAAAAGCAAAGAACAATCTTTGCTTTTTTAATTACATTCCTAGTTTTTGTTTGTTTTCACTAATCATTTGCTCTAAAGTCGCTCTAACTTGAGCCTCGGGCAATGTAAGTATTCCTGAAGCTTTTACATATTGGAATTGTTCCGCAGTTAATAAATCTAATAAATCTTTATAATTACCACTTGATCCTACATTTTCCAATTCGTCTAAAGTTAGCTCTCCTTCTTCCAATACTGGTTCTTCTCCTTCAGTTGGTTTTACTCCTTCTTCTGGATATTCATCATCACCTAGAATACGTTTTTCATCATCGCTATCATAATTTAAACTCATTTTAATTACCTACTTTCTATTTTAATTATAAATTAATTAAAAAAACATAGCAAGTAATTATACATATTGTTTACATTATTTATTAGTCT
Organism: uncultured Muribaculaceae bacterium; assembly: GCA_964493665.1. Lineage (GTDB taxonomy): Bacteria > Bacillota_I > Bacilli_A > RF39 > UBA660 > DAOSVX01. The sequence continues at coordinate 32,355 of CAZBOZ010000005.1, read as the reverse complement.
TTTCTTCTTTCTTGCTACTTAAGAATGTTACTTTTTCCGCAATTACTTCTGTTGTATAATGTTTGACTTCATTTTCATCGGTATAATTATTAGTTTGAATTCTACCTTTTATACCAATAACATCACCTTTTTTACAATATTCAGCGGTATTTTCTGCTACTCCGTTCCAAAGAATACATTTAATAAAATCAGTTTCATATTCACCAGATATATTTTTAAATGCTCTTTGAACCGCCATACATATAGAAGACACTTTTTTACCACTTTCGGTTGCTTCTACAGATATATCATCTGTTAATCTTCCTACCAAAACCACCTGATTTAACATATTATTCCTCCTTTCTTGAAAGGAATTTAACAAAGATAAATTAAACCGTCAAATTTATAATTTCTAATAATTAAATGATAAAAACTACTAAAAATTTATTTTAGTAGTTATATATTTATTTATTCAATTTTATTTTAATTCAACTTTACTATTTTAAATGTTTTTTAATAATCTATTAAGTTCTACAGCATACTCCATTGGTAATTCTTTTTTAAAATCACTAATAAAGCCCATAACGAGTAGTTCTTTAGCTCTTTCTTCACTTAATCCTTTGGATTCTAAATAAAATAATCTTTCTTCACTAAATTTAGATACTGTGGCTTCATGTTCTAAAATTGATGTTTTATTATTAACTATATTAGTTGGGAATGTATCACTAATGGAGTTTTCATCTAAAATTATAGTATCACATTTTATTTTGCTTTCACTATTAACAGCATCCTTAGTTATTTTTACTAAACCTCTATAATTACTTTGGCCCCCATTACTAGCTATTGATTTACTAATTATATTGCTTTTAGTGTTTTTACCAAGATGAATCATTTTAGCCCCAGCATCTAAATATTGACCTTCTTTAGCGTAAGCAATACTTATAGAATTCCCTTTACTATTATCACCCTTTAATATACAAGATGGATATTTCATTGTTACTTTACTGCCAATATTACCATCTATCCACTCCATCAGGCCATTTTTTTCTATTATACTTCTTTTGGTTACTAAGTTATAAACATCGGTTGACCAATTTTGAATAGTAGTATATCGACATTTAGCATTCTTCATTACATATATTTCAACTACTCCTGCATGCAAAGAAGCTTTAGAATAAGTTGGAGCTGTACAGCCTTCTATATATGATAATTCACTATTTTCATCAACAATAATAATAGTCCTTTCAAATTGGCCTAAAGTTGGTGTATTAATTCTAAAATAGCTTTGTAATGGTCGATCTAATTTAGTATTTGGCGGTATATAAATAAAGCTTCCACCACTCCACAATGCTCCATTTAAAGCTGTAAATTTATTTTCATTATATTTAACTAAATTATTAAAATATTTTTTAAATAATTCTGGGTATTTTTTTAGTGCTTCATCAGTTGAACAAAAAATCACTTTTTTACTTTTTAAATATTCGTTTAAACTATGATAAATAACTTCACTTTCATATTGATTAGTTACCCCATCTAAATATTTTTCTTCAGCCCTTACTACTCCTAATGATTTAAAAGTATCATAAATATTTTTATCTACATCTTCCCACTTATTTTTTTCTTTATAACCTTTGTAATAGATAATATCATCATAGTTAATATTAAGTTTAGGCCCAAAAGAAGGATTTTTTTGTAGCAAAAAATTTTGATAAGCTTCTAATCTAAATCTCATCATCCATTCTGGTTCGCCTTTGATTTTGGAAAGGTTTTCAATAAATTTTTTGTTTAATTTTTCTTTCATATAAGTCACAAAAATTATTATACACTAATTGATAAAATAAAAAAACCTAAAAGGTTTTTTATATTTGGCCTAAGGCTTTTAAAGTTATAAATACTAACAAGGCTATTACCACTAAAATAACTATTACTGCTCCTACACTAATGCTTTTTTTAGTGCCATATTCTTGTTTGTCTACTTTTATTTCTTTATTAGGGTTTTGCGTGTTAACAATATTAGTAACAATATTACTTAATTCAGTATCAGAATTATTTGTTCCGCAGACAGCACATATTACTGCTCCTTCAGGTAATTTAGTATGACAATTTTTACAAAACATATTTATTTCCTCCTATTATTAAATGAATCTATTAACGGATATCCCATTTCTAATATACCATTTATTAAAAAGAAAAATCCTAAAACTAATATTTGCACTGATGTAACAAAATATAAATTAATACTAGTAAGTATTCCTACTAAAATAAATATTCCTAAAGATATAATTTCGGCATACCACATTTTATTTTCACGATCCATTAAATAATCAACTTTAATAAGTTTTATTATAGCTACTAACGATACCCAAGAAATTAAAGTTACTGACAAAACTATTGGTGTGCTTTCTAAGTTAAAAATAATTCCTATTGAACCAGCTATTAATGATGCAAGTGAAATTAAAAGATTCTTATAATCGCTCTCTTTTTTGGTCATAAAATATTCTAATGCTTTTATAACCGCATAAAAATCCATTATAAAGTAAAATAAATAATTAGCATCATTCATAATATTTTTAAAAGTAAGTAACAATACCCCAATTAAGATTACTAATAAGGAGCTTATAAAGCTATAAAATTGTTTGCTTTTTAATTTCATAATATCACTTCAATTCTATTTAAATCATAGTAAAAATAAAATTCATTGTCAAATATTAATTTTATTCTTGATACCATTCACTTACTATATTAACACTAGTGCTCTCTGGCATTGGATCTGGTAAATCCATTTTAACTATTAATGGTAATTTAAATGCTGTTCCAAATACCATGGCTGTGCCTGAACTTAAAGTTTTTATTTTTTCAATATTTTCTTCACTAACGTTAGCAGTTACATCGGCAATTATTCTAATATCTTCTGGATAATACATTCTATAAACCATAAAATTAGAACATTGACTTAAGGCTGTTTTAGAAAGTTCGCTAGGCCTTTGAGTAACAAATCCTAATATTACTCCATATTTACGTCCTTCTTTAGTAATACGATCAAATATGTTATAACCTAAAACATTAATATCATTATCATTTTGAACATATCGATGTGCTTCTTCTAAAATTATATGAATTGGATACGAAGATCTTTTTTCTAAGCTAGTAGCATAATTGAAGAATAATTTGGAATATACTTTGGTTAATACTTTAGCAAATCTTTCATCTATATAATTAAAGTTCATATTAACTATTTGCGCTTTTTTATCACCTTTAATAAATATGGCTTTTACAAAATCATCTTTACTAATAAATTCAGGATAATTAAAGTAGGCAACATAAGGGCCATCAATAAGGGCTTTTAATCTTACTTTTAAAACATTTAAACGATCATAAGCCGGATGACTATTTAACACTCCCTCACTTATTAAAGCAAATTCTAAGGCATAATAAATATCTTCTAAGGTATAAACAATATTTTTATCTAAATCAAGAGAACTAATATCAACTTTTTCATAAGTCTCTAGATAATCAACTACAAACCCCATGGCATTCATTTTACCTTGAGCATCAATATTTAAGCATTGTTTTATAGTTCTATTATAGCCGGGTTGAGCAATAATTGAATTTAAGTTTAGTTGTTCAGTATTATAATGACTTAAAATTGCTACTACTTGATCTCTCACTTGAACTGGAGTTCTACCACTAGATAAAATATCTAATAAGCAAGCTGCTATAATACTATTTTTATATTCCACTACTTTAGGATCTTTGTTAGCAAAAATCAAAACTAGATTTAAAGCTTTTTCTAATATTGGAATTTGATAAGTATCAGTAGCATTTAAAAGAAGAGCCAAATCATCTACTTCTAAAAAGTAAGCTGGAACTCTAACTGATTCTTCTTTTTCAAATTTTAATTCTGTAGTATATGATTTATAATTTATGTCTGGATTTTTACTAAATGTTTCAAAAGCGCTATTATATTCTCCATACACATCAAATATAACAATATGAGCATCTTTAGGGACATTATTATCAAAATTAAAAATATTTTGTAAAATTCTTGCTACTCCACAACTTTTGCCACTACCAGTATTACCTACTATCGCAAAATGATTAGCTAAAAACTCATTAACATTAGTTGTTACTTTGTATTGATCGTAAGTATAAGACTTACCAATATATAAAGTATCATCTAAAGTAACATCTTGTTTACCAATAAGTAATTCTACTTCGCTTTTATATATAATTCTTGGTTTGGATTTAAAATTAGGTTTTTTTAATACTCCTGAAATAAATTTATTATCAACTATTTCACCAACTAATAGGATATTTATGACTGATTCATTAATTCCTACTACTTCGCCAACTATTTTTCGATTTTCTTCATCAAAAACCACATGAAAATTTAAAATATTTATTTCAGCATCAGATTTAATATTTTCTATTTTAATATAATCATTGTTCACTTCAAGTATTTTGCCAAACATAAAATCCACCTACTTTATTCTAAAGATATAATATCATAAATTATAATAGTTATCAAAATATAATTTTATTTATAATATTTAGTAACTCCTTAGTATGAGAATTCGCTATATCGTGGCCACCGTTTTTTATTAAAAACACTTTTTTAGCAATTTTACTATTTAAATGCTTCAAGACAAATTTAGCCTGTATCATTTGATCTTCTTCGCCATAAATGATTGTTATTTTAGATGGATCTACTTTGTTAACCTCTTTTAAAAGATTTTCCCTAACAATTTTTTGATAAGTGTTTCTTAAAAATCTGGTTCCAAAAACCATCTCTGGTGTTTTCTTTATTTTTATAACATAGATGTTTCTTAAAAATTCTCTTATTCCTCGCAAAAAACTTGGAGTTTTTATAAATTCCTTGGAGTTTGATTGCTCTCTAACAATAGCTGGTGAAATCAAAATTAAATCTGGTTTTTTAAATAAAGAATAATATCTAATTGCTACTGCTCCACCAAAAGAATATCCTAATAAATAGTCCACCTTTAAATTATGCTTGTTAATAAAATCGTTAATATAAAAAGCATAATCATCTAAGCCCCAACTATCTTTAGAGGGTTCTTTAGCACCACAAAATCCTGGCAAATTTAAAGAATAAACTTGGTATTTTTTTTCTAAGCATTTAATAAAATTCTTCCTATTATGCCAAGCATCTTTTTCATTTGTTATTTTAGTATAATTTTTATAATCCCAGCCATGAATTAACAATATTTTTTTCATTTACTTTCTCCTTTTTCTAAAATATTTGGATCAAACTTTTTGTATTTACGATAATAACTACCAAAATGATAAAAAATTTGATAATCATCAGGCAAAGTTTTTATAAATTCTTGATCACTAAATATTTTAACGTTCTTTTTTAGTTTTATAACCCCGCTATTAGCCAAATCTTGATGAATATATATTTCATTAAATCCCCTATATAGTTTTTTTAATTGTGTATAATCTTCTACTTCTTCGCCATCTTTAGTTAAATATCGAATTATTAAAATACTTTTTGGATAATAATGCTCGCTCAAAGTTTCTAATCTTATAACTCCACTAACATCCCCATCAAATATAATTTCTTTATTATATAGTTTCTCTTTATTAACTCTTTTTTCTACAGGAACATAATTGCTAATTCTAGACAATGCTGTTTTTTTATCAATTCCTAGTATTTCAGCTATCTTAAGAGCTATGGTGTTTTGCAAAATTGATAATTTAGTTTTAATATAGGGCTTTGGTTTAATTAACAATTTATTTATTCTAATTATTTTAGAAGAATTTACATTGACTGTTTTTTCTCCTTTATAATACATAAACCCATTTTTTATTTTTATTCTTCTTATTCTAAAATCAGTATTATTTAATATAATATTATTGGCATTAAGACTTATTTTCATTTTTTCTTTTATTATATCATCAACTGAATCAATTCCATTTATTCCTAAGTGTTCTTTTTTTATATTCATAATAATTGATATAAATGGATTTAAAGTTCGACTAAAATATTCAACTTGGTTTTTATAGAACATGGCCGCTTCTAATACTACATATTTATAATTATTATTTATATTATTTATAAAATGATGGTATAAAACAAGTGGAGTTATCCTTTTACTATATATTCTATAAACTCTGTCTTTAATTAAATGTTCAATTAAGCCAACCATTGAAGTTTTTCCTATACTACCCGTTACTAAAATTACTTTAGATTTAGATTTCTTTAAAGAAAAAGAGAAAATTTTCTTTACGGAATTCATAATATTATCAACAACTATTATTTTAGCTTTTTTATCAGTTATTTTGCTAAGCATCCATGGTTCCACAACAAAAGTACAATTAGGCATTTTTCTTATAAATGTATCATTTAGTTCTTTTCTTTTATCAAATGCATCATAATACCACCCTTCGCTTAATTCTTCCTCGGTTATTGTCAGTGGAAAGAAAAGAGGAGTTTTATAATTTTCTTCAGATTCTGTTTTTATTATTCTTAAATAATCAAATTCATAATTATCAGATAAATTCCTTTGATCAATTATTTTTATTACTTTCTTGAGTTCTCCTAAAGTAATCAATTAATATCACCTAAATACATTATATCAATTTTTTAAAACATTTATGGTATAATTTTAGTATAAAAATAGAAAGGAGTTTTTAGATGAATAAATTTTTAAGAGTTTTGGGTGCTATCGCTGCTGTTATAACATCAATAGTTTATTTTGTTTTATTAACTGCATTTTCTTTTGCTTTAAATTTTACTAATGTCATAAATAAGGATAATTTAAAAGACTTAACCAGAAGTATTGATATATTGGAATTCCCTATTGGTGGTATTATTAGTGACCAAGAAGAAAATGGTTTTAAAGATGAGGAAACAGTAAAAGACTTTTTGGGAGATGTTTTAGAAAATGCTGGACTAACTAGTAATGAAGCGGAATCTATTTTAAATAATGAAGAGATTAATGATGTTCTAAATGATTTTATTTATAGTATTATAGAATATAATATTTATGGCGAAGAAAAAACGCCTTCATTAGATAGCGCTAAAGTATTAGATGCTATCGATAGTGCCGGAATTAACCTAAACAATGAAGGAAAAGAAGCTGTAGAAAAAATAATAACTGATATAAATGAAAATATAAGTAATGAATTAAAGCTTGATGAAAAAGCTCAAAATAATAGTACTTTTATTAGTTATTCTGAAGATGTTCAATTTGGTTTAAGCATTGTTAACAGTATTTGGTTTAAACTTATGTTAGGGACGGCCTTTATATTTACATTCTTATTAATTGCTCTATACAGATGGTCTTTCTATAAACCGCTTATTTGGTTAGGAGTTCCAACTATAATATCAGGAGCCTTAACAACATTTGTAGGCAGTTTGAAATTATTATCTAGCAAAATTGACATTGAAGTATTAGGTGAATATCAAAGCATATTTAAAAACATGATTGATCCCATTTTAAATAATTTGTTAATAACTGGTCTTATAATATTGGCATCTGGTATATTAATGGTTGTTGGCTACTCTATAGTAGATAATATTAAGCATAAAAAAGAAGAACCAAAATTAGATTAAATAAAAAACTGAAGGAATCCTTCAGTTTTTTTATTTAGTTTTTTTATCTTCTTTTTTAAACTCTGGTTTTGGTTCTGGCTTTGGTAAGCATTCTTTTCTAGATAAGTTAAGTCTACCTTTCATGTCAGTCCCTAATGATTTAACCATTATTTTATCTCCTACTTTTACTACATCACGAGGTTTTTCAACTCTTTCATGAGCAAGTTGAGATACATGGACCATGCCTTCGCAACCTTCCCAAAGTTCTACAAAACAACCAAAGTCTTCTACTTTAACAACTTTGCCTTCGTATATTTTACCAGTTTCTACTTCTTTAGTAATATTTTCAATCATTTTTAGAGCTTTATCAATTATTTCATAATTAGTATGATAAATAATTACTCTACCATCATCTTCAATATCAATTTTGACAGCATCTTTATCACTTACGGTAGCTACATTACTTGATTCCAATATAATCTTAGTAATCATTTCACCACCACGACCAATGACATCCTTAATCTTATCAGGATTAATCATCATCATCTTTATCTTAGGCGCATATGGTGATAATTCAGTACGAGGCTCTTTAATAACACTCTCCATTACATCTAATATTTTCATACGAGCTTTACAAGCATCTGCTAATGCTTCTTTTAATATTTTAGAAGTTATACCTTTTACTTTAATATCCATTTGTAAAGCAGTAATGCCATCTCTTGTCCCAGCAGCTTTAAAATCCATATCACCCATATGATCTTCTAAATCTTGAATATCAGTTAATATAGTATGTTTTTTCCCATTTGATATAAGTCCCATAGCTATTCCTGCTACTGGGGCTTTAATTGGTACACCAGCTGCCATTAAACTTAAACATCCAGCACATATACTTGCTTGACTGCTTGAACCATTACTAGATAATATCTCTGATACTACTCTAATGGTATAAGGGAACTCTTCTTCAGAAGGAATAACTTGTAATAAAGCTTTTTCTCCTAAAGCACCATGACCAATTTCTCTTCTACCTGGAGCTCCATATCGACCAGTTTCACCAACTGAGAATGATGGGAAATTATAATGTAACATAAATCTTTTAGTATCTTCTAAGCCTAGGCCATCTAATATTTGGTGTTCTCCTATAGCTCCCAATGTTGTAGTTGATAAAGCTTGAGTTTGACCTCTAGTAAATAAAGCTGAACCATGGGTACGAGGTAAAATATCAATAAGAGCATCTAGATCTCTTATTTCATCCATCTTCCTACCATCTGGTCTAATCTTTTTATCAGTTATTAATCTTCTTACTTCATTAGCTTCTATTTCTTCACATATCTTATTAACTTGTTTTAATATATTAGCTAAATCTTCGTCTTCAGCATAAACATCAGCAAAATAGCTTCTAGTTTCTGCTTTTATTTCATCTATTCTAGCATATTTAGTTAGTTTTTCAGTTATTTGAATAGCTTCTAATAAATTAGCTGTGGCATATTTTTCTACTTCTTTTCTTAATTTATTATCTATTTCAAATACTACTAACTCTCTTTTTGGTTTGCCTATCTCTTCAATTACTTCTTCTTGGAATTTAATTAATTCTTTAATATATTTATGACCAAATTCTAATGCTTCTAGCATTTCTTTCTCACTAGCTTCTTTAGCTGATGCTTCTACCATATTAATAGCTTTTTTAGTACCTGCTACCGTTAAATTAATAGTACTTTGTTCTTGTTCTTCAACACTAGGATTTATAATATACTTCCCGTCTACTTTACCTACCATAACTCCTGCTACAGGTCCATCAAAGGGAATATCAGAAATTGATAAAGCCAAAGATGAAGCAAATAAAGCAGTCATTTCTGGACTATTATTCTGATCAACTGATAAAACGGTATTAACAACATTTATTTCATTACGTAGATTTTCATCAAATAATGGTCTTATTGGTCTATCAATAAGTCTAGCTGTTAAAGTTGCACTATCGGTAGGTCTTCCCTCTCTTTTTATAAATCCTCCTGGAATTTTACCAACTGAATATAATTTTTCATTATAAATAACAGTTAATGGGAAAAAATCCTGTTCTATAGTTCTTGGGCTTATTACCGCAGCACTTAAAATAACTGTATCCCCATATCTAACTAAAACACTGCCATTTGTTTGCCTAGCCATTATCCCATTCTCAACAGTAATTGTTTTTCCTAAAAAATTAAAATTAAATACTTTCTTTTCCATACATTTACCTCTATTCTATTTTGAAAAAAAAGACACTAAAATTAAAAGTGCCTATTTTCTTAAATCTAATTTTTTAATTAACTCTCTGTAACTCTTTACATCATTTTCTTTTAAGTAGTCAAGTAAACTTCTTCTTTTACCAACTTTCTTAAGTAATCCTCTTTTTGAGTGAAAATCATGAATATGAGTATTTAAGTGTTCTGTTAATTCGTTAATCTCTTTTGTAAGTATTGCTATTTGAACTTCAGTACATCCTGTATCTTTTTCATTCTTAGCAAATTCCTTTACAAGAGTTGCTTTTTCTTCCTTGCTTAAAGCCATCTTTATCCCTCCAATTTCTTAAAATATGTTTAATCCTAGTAAAAATTCGGAAAGTAAATTTAAACCAAGAAAAAACTCACTAAATCATTATATATAAAATATTTGAAAATTGCAATGTTTTTTTATTTGAAATTTTTCTCGCCTGATAAATTTGTTAAATTTATAAATTTTAAATCTTTTAATTGTATACCATCATCTATTTTAAAATTAAATCTATATATAGCATTTAATTCTTCTTCATTATAATCTTCGTATTCTTCTGTATCGGGAATAATTTCTATTGTATAAACTTCTGTAGTTTTATTTAGCTTTAATTCTTTAATCTTTCTTGGACCAGAAGTAAATCCTGTTTCCATACCAACATATCCTAATGGGCAATTCCAATTTTCTGCACCAAAATCAGCCTCAATATTATCATGGTTTATCCCTTGTCCAAAAACTTTAAGAGAAAGATTATTCAAATCAGAAAAATTATAACACGTCGCTTCACCAGAGCCACTATCAATGGATACTATTGTTCTTACAAAATTATTATTATAAAAAACCGCTGTCATTCTACTTAAATCAGTTTTAAAATAATCAAATTGACCTGTTGTTATGTCATTTGTATCTTGATTCCCCCAATTACTTATTATTAACCCATCAAAAACATTTAGCAAATTCTCTTCCTCGTCAGTTATTAAATTAATTACTTGAATTTCATTTTGATTGTTTTCAATAGTTTTTTTATCAGTTTTATTAATATATTTATCATAAACTAAATATCCAAAAAAGCCAATAGCTAGCAATATAGTAATAATTAAAGCAATTAACAAATATTTTTTACTACGATTCATATTTAACATCTCTTTTCTATTATAAGAATAGCATATTAAGATTGACTAAGCAATATGCGTTAACTATTTATATAATGGTTTTTAATTGCAATATTTTTTTAAAAATAACTTGTATTGTGATAGAATTACTATAGGTGATAAAATATATGATAGTTTTTCTTTTATGTTTAAAAATATTTTTAGCAAGAATATGTGATGTATCAATAGGTACTGTAAGGACTATGTTAATTGTTAAAGGTAAAAACTTTGTAGCAGCCCTTACGGCTTTTGCTGAAGTACTAATTTGGTTTTTGATTGCTAAAGAAGCATTAAATACCGAAATAAGTTCAATATTTATTCCAATTGCCTATGCTGGTGGATATGCTACTGGCACTTTTATAGGAGGTATTCTTTCTAAAAAGTTTATAGATGGTATGGTTGGAGTTCAAGTTGTTATAAATGAATGTCAAAAGGAAATAATAAAAAAAATAAGAGAGCAAGGATATGGAGTTTCAGTTGTACCACTTCGTTATCAAAAAGACGACAGTAAAAAAGCTATGCTTTATATTCAAATCAATAAAAGCAGATTAGAGGATTTACTAGATTTAATAACTAAACTAGATAGTCATGCTTTTGTTACTGTAAATGAAACTCAGTATATTCATAATGGTTTTTTAAAGTAAAGAGGTAAAAAGTGGAAAATATCATCGAAAGATTAAAAAAAATTGGTAAAAGCTTTTTAATGCTATTTATATATATAATTGTTATTCCTGGAGTTTTATATTCTTTGTTTATGAATAATAATTTTAATAGTTATAGTTTTTTAAAACAAAATTTATTAATGCTCGCTTCTGAGTTTATTGTATTTTTAATATTAGTGTTTTTATATCGTAAAACTTTAATAGCAGATTTCAAAGATTTTAAAAAGAATTTTAAAAATTATTATAAACTCATAATTAAATATTGGTTAATTGGTATAGGAATAATGGTCTTTATTAATTTTTTAATAAATTTTGTTTTCTTTAAAGGATCTATTGCTATAAATGAAGAATTAAATAGAGAAACACTATCTAATCTACCATTATATTCAATTATAACTTTATTGTTATTTGGCCCTGTTAGTGAAGAAATAATATTTAGATTGAATTTTAGAAAAAGTATTAAAAATGAAACAATATTTTTAATAGTTACTGCTCTTTTATTTGGATCTATGCATTTACTTGCTTATTTCGATACATTTGAAAGTATAGCTAACAGTTGGCAACAGTTATTATACTTAATACCATATAGCACTTTGGGATTTATCTTTGGTTATGCTTATATTAAAACCAAAAATATATTTCCAGCTATTTGTATTCATATGTTAACTAATTTATTATCAGTTTCAATTATTTTATTATCTATATAGGAGATTTTTATGAAAAGAGGAAAAATTATTTTGATTGTTTTAGCGTTTATTATAGTAGGATTATTATTGTGGGCTAGATATGTTAGTACCAAAGGATTAGAAGTAAGAGAGTATGCTATTGAAAGCGAAAAAATTCCTGCGGCTTTAAATGGATTTAAAATTGTTCATATTTCTGATTTACATTATGGCAGAACCGTTAATAATGATAAATTAAAAGAGTTAGTTGAAAAAGTAAATGCTTTAAAACCAGATATTGTTGTATTTACTGGTGATTTAATTGATAAAGACATTACTTTAAATGAAACTAAGATTAATGAAATTGAAAAATATTTAAATGATATAGATGCATCTATTGGAAAATATGCTGTAAAAGGCAATCATGATTATGCTCATCAGGTATTTGAAACCATGTTAAGTAATTCGGGATTTAAAATATTAAATAATGAAAGTGAATTAGTTTATTATAAATCAAGTGTCCCTTTTGTCATAAGTGGATTCCCTTCTTCTATAAAAGATTATCCTGATTATGAAAACATCTTTACAAACTTAAATCTAGCTGAAGAAGAAATGGCTAATTATTATAAAATATTATTGGTCCATGAACCAGATCAAGTATTAAAATTAAGTAAAAATGAATATGATTTGGTTTTATCTGGTCATAGTCATAATGGTCAGGTAAGATTACCTCTTATTGGGGCTGTAATTAAAACAATAGGAGCTAAAAAGTATTATGAAAGTTATTATAAAATAAATGACACTAAATTATATATATCTGGCGGTATAGGTTGCTCTGTTCTTAATTTACGTTTCTTAGATAAGCCTTCTTTTAACCTTTATCGTTTTTATAGCAAATAAAAAGAATTAATTAAAATAATTAATTCCCATAGCATCTTTTACTTCTTTTAAAGTTTGAGATGCTTTTTCTTGAGCTTTTTTAGAGCCTTCTTTTAATATTTGATAAACCTTCTCTTTATCTTTTTCTAGCTCTTCTCTTCTTTCTCTTATTGGTTTTAGTATTTCTTGTAAGATATCATTTAAGAACATCTTTATTTTGACATCCCCAAGACCACCTTTTTGATAATGAGCTTTTAATTCATCTAAATTTTTATATTCTGGTAAATACTTAGCGAAATGCTCTGGAGTAGAAAAGATATCTAAATAAGTAAACACTATATTCCCTTCTATTTTACCTGGATCTTCTACTTTTATATGATCTGGATCAGTATACATAGCCATTACTTTATTTTTTATTTCTTCAGGACTATCTTTTAAGTAAATGCCATTTCCTAAAGATTTACCCATTTTAGATTTGCCATCTATACCTGGCAAACGAAAACAATTTTTATTATTTGGTAAAATCGCTTCTGGGCTAACCAAAGTCTCCTTATAAAGTCTGTTAAATGTATCAACTATTTCTCTAGTTTGTTCAATCATTGGTAACTGATCTTCTCCTACAGGAACTGTAGTAGCTTTAAAAGCTGTTATATCAGCCGCTTGGCTTATTGGATAAGTAAAGAATCCCGTTGGCACATTTTCTTCATAATTATGTTGTTTTATTTCTTCTTTTACGGTCGGGTTTCTTCTTAATCTAGCAACTGTAACTAAGTTCATATAATAAAATGTTAATTCACATAATTCTGGGACTAAAGATTGAATAAAGATTATTGATTTATTTGGATTTAATCCTACTGCCATATAATCAAGAGCAACTTCTAAAATATTGCTTCTTACTTTATTAATATCTTTAAAATTATCAGTCAAAGCTTGAGCATCAGCAATCATAATATAAACTTCTTCAAATTCATTTGAATTTTGAAGTCTCACTCTTTCTTTTAAAGATCCAACAAAATGGCCAATATGCAATGGACCAGTTGGTCTATCTCCTGTTAATATTATTTTCTTCATATTATCACCTTTAATTTATTTTATCATAAAAAAAATCTTAATTAAATACAATTAAGATCTTTTCTTTTTTTCTTCATACATTTTTTTATCAGCCTTGGCTAAAGATTTATAAAAATCATAATTACCATGCTTATCAAGTTTTAAAGCCTCGTAACCAATGCTTAATCCCACTTTTATTTTTTTAAATCTATTATATTTAGCTAAATTATCATTTATTTTATCAACTATAATTAAAGCATCTTTTTCATAACTTAAATCGGCCAATATGATGAATTCATCACCACCAAATCGGATTACATAATCAGTTTTTCTCACAGTTTCAAATAATATTTTAGCAATGTCTTTTAATATTTCATCGCCTTTTTTATGGCCATAAGTATCATTAATATGTTTAAATTTATTGACATCAATCATATAAACAATCAATTTACGATTATTAGAACGACGATTAGCTTGAATTTTATTTATTATTTCGCGATTATAAAGTCCAGTTAAAACATCTTTAGAATTCATAGAATTCATTTTATGATTATATAGTAATAAAATTATAATTGAATAAACTGGAGTCAATAAAGCATATTCTTTTGTTAATATTTCAGCAATAACTCCCAAAAAAGCTATTATTGTTATTATAAATATATTAGTATCTTTGCGCTCTTTTTTTATAAATAAGTTATAAGCATATTCTAATATTAAAGCCATAATAGGTGATATAGATAATATTAGAAGAAAATGATAAAAATAATAGTCAGATATAGCATAAGGGACTAATAAAACATCTGGTAATCTTAAAAATGTAAATAAAATCCAAACTGGTACGAAAATTAAATAAGTAAATTTAATATATTTTTTAGATTGCTTATACCAAGAAGAAAGCAAGAAATTTTCTTGAATATATTGGTAAAAAAATAGCGGTAAAAGAATAATAACATAAAAGCTAAGAGTTAACATTATATACCTAAGCGATAAGCTTAAATTTATAGTAGCAAGAGTAATATTAGCCAAAGAAACAAAAGCAATGGATCCTAAAGCCATTAAAAATAATTTTGATGAATCAGTAAAACGATATCTAAATCTTTGATAGTATTCAAAAAAGATGACAGCCACAATTAATAAAACATATATTTCTACATTTATAGCATTCATTTAAAACCTCAAAAAGGAATTAGTATCCTAATCCCTTTAATATTGTATTTATTTCGCTTTCATATTTCGCATCAGCTCTAACATATAAGTAAGTTTTACCAATCCTGGACACCACACTATAGTATTCTCCAGCACTATCAGTATATTTTGTATATGTATCAGTTGTTACCTCACTAAATTCAGTTGATCCTTCTCCAGCTACAGCTTTTAAGTTAGCTACATATTGATCATAGCCAGCTTTAGCTCCATCTTCAGTTTTATCTAAATAAAATTCTATTTGATAAGCCCCTACTTTTTGAGCAATATAAGCGGTTTCTATAGTATCATCAGTTATATATTCAGTTTGATCCATGTTCTCAAAGCCATAAGCTTCCATTTTGCTTTTAAAATCCTCCATAGTTAAGGCGGTTTTCTTGCCGCAACCACTAACTAACAAAGCTAGTAACAATACTCCAATCAAACTAATTACTTTAATATACTTTTTCATAAATACCCTCCATATAATTATACAATATAAGTATAGCATAAAAAAAAGATTTTTAAAATATTTTTTAATTTTCAAAATAAGTATTTACATCAGAAAACGAATTATGTAGTTTTTTCATTGAAAGTTTGTAAGCCTTGCCTTCGTCTTGCAAAGAATATGGCTGTTTTAACAAAATTGTATCTAAAACAGTAAAATCAGAAGTAATTTCATCTAAAACACTATAACTATCAGCAGATGCTATTGGGCTTTTTAAGAAAGTTGCTTTTTGGTCATCGCTTTCAAAAAACAAATATTTAGTAAGATCTTCTGGCTTTTGATTGCTTTGGCAAATAAATACTTTATTACACATTAAATCTCGTTTATCACGCATATCAAACCCATACCTTTTCAAAGAATACACAATAAAGGGTTTCCTTTGATTACATATTGTTTCTAAACTGGCGACTTCATTTTCAAGGCAAATCTGAATCCAAATAGATATTAGTAGCGTTGATAAACCAGTTCCTCTAAATTCCGGTTTTATATACATCCCTATGAAATGACTAATATTTTCTTCAAAGTCTAAGTCAAAATAAAGATAACCCAAATTCATAAAATTGCCTATTTCATTTTTTGTAAATATTTTTATAAAATACTGATCTACTTCAAGTTGCCTAAAAAAAGTTTTTTCTACAAAAACTTGCTGAGAAAGGTTTTTATATAATAAAGCTGTTTTATTATAAATTAATTTCTTTAAATCTAGCATGCCCTGCTTCTCCCCTTTTTAATTAGTTTGTTATACTAACATAAAAATTGCTGCTTTTCAATCCTGTTTTTTGTAATTGGCTGTTTTATATATTTTTGGAATAAATAGTTTTATTATCTTTTGTTATTTCATATAAACCATGTCCATAAAATATAAAAAACATTTCTATAATAGTTTCTTCTTTTAATTCACTGTAAAAAGGATAATCTGAAAATTGATCATCTATTCTATCAAACCAATCAACTATTAAAGCGGACAAATCATAACAATGCCCAATATTAAGTTTTTGCTTTTTATTGTTGTTTGTTAAAAAAATATCATACTCTGGACGATTTTCTTCCTCATAGTATAATTCTTCATCTAAAATGTTGTCATGAATCTTTTCCATATTATTATCACCCAATCACATTATATCAAAAAAAGCATCATTTTGATGCTCGTTTTAAATCTATCTCTATAGCAAACCCACCTATAAAATAGGTGATTGAGTTTACTTTTGTTTCATCTGGTGGAGTCGAGGGGAATTGAACCCCTGTCCAAAATATTCTTAGGTAAAATTCTACAAGTTTAGTTAAGATGTTATTTTATTAGTGGAAAGAATCTTAACAAATAACCACTAATTAGTTTAGTAAAGCTTTATTAATATACCCTAAACATATATATTAACTAAGCTCATATATATGAGCCTCTTTATCTGTCCTATGAGCAAAAACAAACAAGAAGCTTAGCTTTGCTTAGGTATTAAGCTACAGCTAAATTTAAATTATAGTTGTCAGTTAATTTAAAAACTGTTGTCATTTAGGTATGACGACCACTTGCCTTTTAAAAAAGAGATACCCTGTCGAATCCAAGGCGACCCCGTGGGAAGATTATAGCACAATTATCCCCAAAAATCTACCTTCTACGATGACATTTTTTATTTTTCAATGCTCCTGCTATAACAAATATTACAAAACTAGAACCAACTAATATGTAGGCAATATTCGTTATTTCATCTTCTTTTACTTTGTTTTCTTCTTCTAGTTCTTTTATTTTAGCTATTAAAGCAGTAGCATCGGTAGAAACATTTTCATTTGTACTATAATTTTTAAAATAAGCAGTTATTTCCTCTTTTAGGTCACTTACTTTGGTTAATAATGTTAATTTATGATCGTCCCATAAAGTAGACTCCTCATAATAGTTAACTAAGTCTATTACTGAATCTAGCACTTCATATAGTGAAGGAACTATACTAGGAGCTTTTATCTCTGGATTAAGACTTTCATAAGCAGAAGTTATTTCATATAATATGTTTTCTTGATCTTTTAAAGCTAGAAATTCTATGCCATAAGGAAGATTATCAGAAGCAAATCCTAGTGGTACAGTTATACTAGGATATCCCGTAGCACTACTAACAAAAGTTGATGGAGCTCTTACCCCACTACTTTGAACACTTAATTTATATATTTTGTTCTTAGTAGTTGGATAAGCGATAGCATCTAAATCATATTCTTCAAATACTTCATCAACATGATCTTGATATTTTTCTCTAGTACTTGCTAAAGAAGTTAATCGAGAGGATGTAACTTTATCACAAGAACTAGCATATCCACCTAAACTATAAATTTTACCAGAAGATCTTGATAATTCTTCAAAGCTTCTAATAGTACCTGTAGTATTTTCTATATAATCATTAAAGCCATCACAAAAAGTAAATCCTCCTAATGATGATGACCATAAATAATAATAGTAACTCGTAAAAAAATCATCTATATAAACTATTTTTGCTCCAGCTGATTGCATTTCTTCTATAGAATTTAGCATCATATTGTATATTTCTTCATTAGTTAAAGAATTGGCTTTTAAACTAGATGTTGATGAGCCTTCTAAAAAAGTATTTATAATCCCAATTGTTTTGCCATTTAAAGAAGTATCTTTAGTATTATATTCAACTGTTCTACTATCAATAACACTTAGTATTAAAGCATTATCACTTACATTTTTAGTCAGTACTCCTACTGTGTCTCTAGTTATATCATAAGGTATTACACCTGTACTACTAATAATTCCTACTGTTGGTCTCATCCCCACTAAATTAGCTGCTGATGCCGGAACTCTAACTGAAGAATTAGTATCAGTACCAAGTGCTGCTGCAGCAAATGAAGCTGCTACTGATACAGTACTTCCTCCTGAAGATCCATAAGGAGTATATAAAGGATTATAAGCATTTAAAACATTACCATAAGAACTATAAGAGTTTCCTGCCATAAAAGCAAATTCACTCATATTAGTTGTTGCTAATATAATAGCTCCAGCATCTTTTAGTTTTTTTATTACAGTAGCATCAGCATTAGGATAATTATCTTTTAAAGCTTTAGATCCAGCTGTAGTTGGGATGCCTTTTACGTCTATATTGGTTTTAACTACAATGGGGATACCATGAAGTGGTCCAACTATTTCGCCATCGGCTAATTTTTCATCTAACTTTTGAGCTTCTTCCAAAGCTTCATCATTAATAAATAAAATGGCATTATATTTATCATCATAAGCATCGATTCTATCTAAATATAAATTAACTAATTGTTCACTTGTTATATAGCCTTTAACAATATAATCTTCTAATTCACTAATTGTTGCTTTTGTAATATCAATTGGAGCTTTAGTCAAGCCAAAAACATTAGTTATTAAACTAAAAAAAAGAATTAAAAATAATATAAAATCTTTAATTCTATTTTTCATTTATTCCCCTCTTCTTCTTTCCATTTCTAGGTCTTTATCCTTGATAACTTGCCTTTTATCATATAGCTTTTTGCCTTTACAAAGGCCTAACAGCAACTTTACTTTGCCTTCTTTTAAGTACATTTTTAAAGGAATTAAAGTAAGTCCTTCTTCTTCTACTTCACTTTTAAGCCTTAATATTTCATTTTTATGCATAAGAAGTTTTCTGGTTCTTCTTTCATCATAATTAGGATCATTTGCTTTATCATATTTACCAATATATAAATTAATAACATACATTTCATTATTTTTTATCTTACCATAACAATCTTTTAAATTGGCATCACCTTTTCTAATTGATTTAACTTCTAAACCAATTAATTCTATACCAGTTTCTATTTCTTTTAAGACAAAATAATCAAAATATGCTTTTTTATTTTTTATTTCCATTTTTATCACCCACTAATTCGAAATCAATTGTTGAAGATTCTTTACTAGCTCCAATTAATTTAACATTGACTTCATCACCTAATCGATAAGTCTTTTTAGTGCTTTGACCAATTAGTGATAATAGTTCTTCAACATATACATAAAAATCTCCTTTAAGGGTATTTATATGTACTAAGCCCTCTATTAAGTTTTCAAGTTCAACAAAGAATCCATAATTTGTTATCGTACTTATTATACCATGGAATTCTTCACCAATATGACTTTCCATATATTCAGCCATTTTCATGTCTTCAACATCTCTTTCAGCTTTTTCAGCAGCTTGTTCTCTTTCGCTACATTGTAAAGCTATTTCATTTAAATCCATATTAACATTATTAATAGTTTCCATATTAATTTTATTTTCAAATAAGAACAATCTTGATAAACGATGAACCATTAAATCAGGGTATCTTCTAATTGGACTAGTAAAATGACAATACATCTTACTTGCTAATCCATAATGACCAATATTATTAGTTTGATATACAGCTTTTCTCATACTCCTAAGTAATAATGCTGATATTATCGTAAATTCTTTCTTATCACTTAATTCTTCTAATAATTTTTGTAGACCTTTATTACTAAAATCATTTTTCTTAGATGTTACTTGATATCCTAAAATCTTAATTAGATTTAAAAATCTAGCTATTTTATCACTATCTGGGATATCATGTACACGATATATGAAAGGTAAATCTAAATGCGTAAATCTTTCTGCTACTGATTCATTAGCAGCAATCATAAAGTCTTCTATTAATTTTTCGCCATCTTCACGATGTCTTCTTTTTATATCAATTGCTTTACCAGTTTCATCTTGAACTACTTTAGCTTCTTCTAATTCAAAATCTATATAACCTCTTTGTTCCTTTTCTTTACGAAGTATTTTAGCTAGTTCATTCATTTTAATTAAAACATCTTTAAAAGGCTCATATTCTGTATCAACTATATTACGCATTATAATATCATTGACTTTTTCATAAGTCATTTTTTTAGCACTTTTAATATATGATTCAAAAATATCAGCTTCTAATACTTTGCCTTGTTTATCAATTTTCATTTCACAAGATAAAGTTAACCTTATTTCACCTTCATTTAAAGAGCATATTCCATTGCTTAATTTTCTAGGTAGCATTGGTATGACAGTATCTGCTAAATAAGAACTAGTTCCTCTTTTGTAGGCTTCTTTATCTAGGGGACTGCCTTTAGTAACATAATGACTAACATCAGCAATATGAACTCCTAAATGGTAATATTCGCCATCCATTTCTAGACTTATCGCATCATCTATATCTTTTGTATCAGATCCATCTATAGTAAATATTAATTTATTAGTTAAATCTTTTCTTCCTGCTAACTCTTTTTCTAATACTGATGTAGAAACTCCATCTACTTGTTCTCCTACCTCACTAGGGAATTCTTCAAATATGCCGTATTTATAAGCAATACTTAAAATATCAACTCCGGGATCAGTTTTATGGCCAATTATTTTTATTACTTTTCCTTTATATTTTTTGGTACTTATTTCTTTAGTTATCTCTACTAGTACTTTATGGCCTTCAACACAATTTTTCAAGCTATCTTCATCAAGTAAGATAGTTAAATCTCTTTTTTCATCATCTAATTCTAAAACTAATTTATTATTTTTTAAAACCAATTCGCCAACTAAATTATTAAGTTCTCTTTTCAGAACTTTTATGACTTGGCCTTCACCATTTTTTAATACTTCACAAAGTACCATATCTTCATGAACAGCTCCGTTTAAAGAACCATTAGGGATTTTTATATCTTCAGCATTAGGAACACATAAAAATCCTATACCTTTTTTACTTACTGATAATTTACCAACTTTCATATTAGCCATATTTTTGATTAATAAATATTTGCCTTTTTTAGTTTTATAAACTATAAATTCTTTTTCTAATAAATCCAAAGTTTCTTGTAATTCTCTTAGTTCTTCAGCTGTTTTAAGACCTAATAAATCATTTATAGCTATTATGTCTAAAGCATCTACCATGTTATCTAATTGTTTTAATATTAATTCTTTCATATTTTACCTCATTATAATTTTACCACATTATTTAATTATTACATTAAAAAAGACTCTTTCGAGTCTTACTTTACTTTACAAATAAAATAAATGATATTACAAAGAATAAAATACCTAGTACTAAAGTTAACCTGCTAATAAATAATTCACTACCACGTTCTTTTTGGTTTTTAAATAATGATTCATTACCACCACTAATTATTTGACCGGCATCACTAGCTTTACTACTTTGAAGTAATACTATTGTAATTAGTAATACTGATATTATTAATAATACTGTTTCCATTATATCACTCGTTTCTCGGTTTTTAATTTAACATAATATTTAAAAAAAGGCAATTATTTTTTATTTAATAAATCTTCTTCTATTTTAAGTAAACGATTATATTTAGCTATTCTTTCTCCTCTAGCAATTGAACCAGTTTTAATAAAAGGAATATTAAAGCCACAAACTAAATCAGCTATCGCTGTATCTTCTGTTTCGCCACTACGATGAGACATAATCATTTTGTAGTTATTCATAAAAGCCAATTTTATAGTATCACATGTTTCACTTATTGTTCCTATTTGATTAGGTTTAATTATTATAGCATTGCAATATTTTTTATCTATCCCATCCTGAAGTAATTCTTTATTAGTTACAAAGTAGTCGTCTCCTACTATTAATATTTTATTTTTGTAAAGAGATGTTAGCTTTTGAATACTAGTAATATCTTTTTCAGCAAAAGCATCTTCAATACTAATTACTGGGTATTCATTAATTATTTCTTGGTAATATTCTAAAAGTTTATCGCCAGTTATTTTTTTGTCTTCAAAATTATATCTATCTGAATCTTCATCATAAAAAGAACTAGCTGCAACATCTAAAGCAATATATACTTGTCTGCCTGGTTTATAACCGGCTTTTGTAATAGCTTCCACAATTAAGTTTAAAGCTTCTTTATGAGAATTTAAATTTGGAGCAAATCCACCTTCATCACCAACTCCAGTAGATAATTTTTTAGCTTTTAAAATATTTTTTAAAGCATGATATATTTCACTACTAGCTCTTAAACGCTCTTTAAAAGTTCTAATTAAAGGAACAATCATAAATTCTTGAACATCTAAATTATTATCAGCATGAGCTCCACCATTTAAAATATTAACCATAATAAGTGGTAAAGAAACCTTACCATTAGAAACGTATTCATATAATTCTTTATTAGCAGCTAATGCGGCAGCTTTTAAAACAGCTAATGAAACAGCTAATGTAGCATTAGCTCCTAGATTCTTTTTATTAGAAGTTCCATCAATGCTTATTAAAGCGTTATCAATTCTTCGTTGATTTAAATCAGCTCCTATTAAGTTATCTTTTATTACTTTATTTATATTATTAACAGCGTTTAAAACCCCTTTACCATTATATCTTTTTAAGTCATTATCTCTAAGTTCTAAAGCTTCCCTGTCCCCAGTAGAAGCTCCACTTGGTACTGATGCCACTACTTTTCGACCATCTTCAATAATTAATTCTACTTCAACAGTAGGATTACCTCTTGAATCTAATATTTCTCTAGCATGCAAGTCTTTAATTTTCATGTCATCACCTTCTTATTCTCTATTTGAAATTATAACTTATTTATGATGTTTAAGCAACTAGATTTTTTTGGGCTTTTATGATATAATTTACTAACTTGAAAGGAAGTTTATGGTGATTTTATGATTAGAGATTTAACTATTTTTGAATTTGATGATTTTGCTCAAAGGCACCCCTTAAAAAGTTACCACCAAACTTCCAGCTATGCTATTTTAATGAGTAAATATGGATATAATTTTAATTTAATTGGTTATTTTGATGAAAAAAATAACTTAACTGCCGCATCAGTTATTCTTTTAAAGAAAATAAATGGCCATTATTCTTATGGTTATGCTCCTAAAGGATTTTTATTAGATTTTTATAATCCTACTACTTTGAAAAGTTTTACTAAAGCTTTAGCGAATTATTATTATAAAAAAAATGTCGTATTTATTAAAATAAATCCTGAAATAGCTGTTGGTGAAGCTAGGAAAGAAAATGATTATAATGTAATATATAATCAAAACGTTAAAATTGTTGATTATTTAAAAACCTATGGTTATAGACAACAAAAGCTTAACTATGCTTTTGAAACTTTAATTCCTAGATTTAATGCTATTGTTAATTTAAGCGAGCTAGATCTTAGTAGTGTTTCTAAAAATATTCGTGGTAAAGTACGCAAAGGAGAAAGACAAGGTCTTTATTTAGAAAAAGTAACAATTGATAAGATGGATATTGTTTACAAATTTATTAAAAATAAAAAGAATCGCAAAATTGATTATTACAAAGATTATTATAATGCTTTTGATAAATTAAATGCTTCAGAGTTGTTTTTATTGAAAGTTAATTACAAAAATTTCTTGGTTAATACTCAACAAAAGTATGAAGAAGAGCTAGAAATAAATAGTTTTTGTAATCAAATGCTTCAAAATAGTAAAAAGAAAGCCGTTCTTAACTCAAAGTTAGAGTCTGATAAAAAATTACAATCTTTAAAAAACGACATTTTACTAGCTACTAACAAAATAAAAGTAAGTCAAGAAGAATATATTGGTGGAGCTTTTATATTGAAATTTGATAATCGTTTTTACTTTGTTAGAACAGGTTTTGATACTAAATATAATACTATTAATTCTAATTACTTCCTATACTACAAGCTTATGGAATTATATAAAAACGAATGTAAATTTGCTGATTTAAATGGTATTACAGGATTATTTAAAGATAAAACTGATAAGTACTATGGGTTAAATCAATTTAAGTTAGGATTTAATCCTAAAATATTTGAATTTATTGGAGAATTTGATTTTGTTTTAGATTCAAAGATATATGACAGATTAGAAAAGAAAGGTTTCTTTGAAAAAGAATTTGAAAAACAATAAAAAAGACAATTAATTGTCTTTTTTATTGATTATAACCATTATCCTCAGCAGGTTTAATCTGGCCACTATAAAATTCTTCTAAAATTTCTTGATAAGTTTTTATTGATTCTAGCAATTTTTGATTGGCTTTTTCATAATTACCATTAGAAGCATAAAAATTAGATAGCTTTTCTTTTAATAAAATGCCCTTTGAATTAAGCACTTTGCCCCCGACGTATTCCATAACTATACAATCAAAAGAATTATCAAGCTTTTTTAAGATAAGATTTAAGGCCTTGCCACTTATATTTGGATCAGCTATTTGAGCTAAATCTTCTTCTTTAAAAGCTGCTGTAGCAATAAATTCTGGCACCACTAATTCTTCGTCCATAATTTTAATAATTATAGTTTTATCCATTATATTCATGATAAACCTCTACAAAGCAATTATTACTTTTTTCTTCATAATAATATTTATGTAATTCATTTACTTTTTTAGAAATATTATTAACTACTGTTTGAAAATTACTTGTTCCATAATTAGTAAGAACAACTATTATATAAGGATTTTCATCTTGAACTATTCCTATATCATGAAAATAAATACTATAGTAACCATATTTATGAATTACATCCACACCATCAAAATTTAAGAAGTTATCATAATCATTATCAAAATATGATTTTAATTCTTCACCTAATACTTCATTGTTATTAATAAACTTATTTAATTCAAACATATAATTAAAAGCATCATCTAAGTCAATATTACCATAATTATCTCCACCAATTAAAGCTAAGTTATTACCAATACTATTGCCATAAGCTTTTAATTTGCTAAAACCAATATAATCTATAAGCATTAAATGAGCAGAATTGTCACTAACACTAATAGCATATTTAACTAAATCTTTAATAGCTACTTTAGAGCCATAGGAATAGTTAGCCATACCTATACTAGATCCTCTTCTATAGCTTTCAGTATAAGTTAGAGTTTTATCAAGGATAGTTTCATCTTCTAATGCTTTATTGTATAAATATAAAGCATCTAAAGTTTTAATTAAACTAGCTCCATAGTAAACGGCATCTTCATTATAGGTGTATTTTAAAGTAGAACTTAAATCATAATATTCAACGCTAGTATATGGATAATTATTTTTTATATAATTATCTAATTCAGTTAGTTTATCCTCTGTATTTTGATCTTTTTCATACTCTTTTACTAGACATTCATTATACTCTTTTTCTTTACTTGCGTTTTCCACTCTTATATCATTTAAAGCCTTATCTTGGGCTTTTTCTTTTAATTGAAAATAAAATGTCAACAACAAAAATATAGCTCCTAAAAAAATACTTAAAGTAAATAACGCTTTCATTCTTCTTATAAATTTTTTCTTCATTAAAATAACCTCTTTTTATTTTGTGATAATGTTTACAATCCTATTTTTCACTACTATAACTTTTAATACTTCTTTGCCATCAATATGTCTTTTAATATTTTCTTCAGTTAAAGCTTTTTCTTTTACAGATTCCTCTTCTTCATCTAAATTAATAGAAATAGATCCTCTTAATTTACCGTTAACCTGAACACCAATTTCTAGTACATCATCAATGGTTTTAGATTCTTCATATTCTGGCCATTTTGTATAAGCAAGGATATCTCCTAAATGGCATTCTTCATTTAATTCTTCAGTCATATGAGGAGCCATAGGATTTAATAATGTTAATAATACTTTATAGTCAGCTGTAGTTATATTATCCATTTTATCATATTCATTAACTAAAATCATTAAAGCTGACACAGCAGTATTAAATTTCATACTTAACATATCATTGGTTACTTTTTTAATAGTTTTATGAATAATACTTTCTAATTCTTTAGAATATGTCTTGCTTTCTATCAGTTTATCTTTCATACGATAAACTCGATCCAAAAACTTTTTACATCCTTTTAAGCCATTGTCACTCCATACAGAGTCTTTTTCATAATCCCCAATAAACATTTCATATGTTCTTAGGGCATCTGCGCCATATTCATTAATGGTATCAATTGGATCAACACAAAAGTCTGGACGACTTTTCGCCATCTTTTCACCATCAGCTCCAAGGATCATTCCATGAGCCACTCTTTTTAAGAAAGGTTCTTTATTTGGTACTAAACCAATGTTATATAAGAATTGATTCCAGAATCTAGCATATAGAAGATGTCTTGTAACATGTTCCATACCACCATTATATAAATTTACTTGACCCCAATATTTTAAAGCCTCTTTAGAAGCAAAAGCCTCTTTATTATGAGCATCCATATATCTTAAGAAATACCAACTAGAACCAGCCCAATTAGGCATTGTATCAGTTTCTCTACGGGCTTTTTTACCACATTTAGGACAAGTAGTATTTACCCATTCAGTTATATTAGCAAGTGGGCTTTCGCCATCCTCAGTTGGCTCATAAGATGCCACATCAGGAAGTAGTACTGGCAAGTCACTTTCTGGTACTGGTACCCAGCCACAATCCTCACAATAAATCATCGGTACTGGTTCACCCCAGAATCTTTGACGAGAAAATACCCAATCTTGTAAACGATAATCAGTTTTTTTAGATCCTAAATTATTAGCTTCTAGATATTCAACCATTTTAGCAATAGATGTTTTTTTATCAGTTAGGCCATTCAAAATATCCGAATTAATCATTTTACCTTCACCAACATAAGCGCATTCATCTATGTTGCCACCTTCAATTACTGGAATAATTGGAATATTAAACTTTTTGGCAAATTCATAGTCTCTGTCATCATGAGCAGGTACAGCCATTATAGCTCCTGTACCATAATCAATTAATACATAATCACTAATCCAAATAGGAATTTCTTTATTATTAATTGGATTAATAGCAGTTAGCCCTTCAATCATAACTCCTGTTTTATCTTTAGTAGCATCAGTTCTTTCGATTTCAGTTTTTTCACTAGCTTCTTTTTGATATTTTTTTACTTCATCTAAGTTTTTAATTTTAGCAGCATATTTAGCTAAATATGGGTGCTCTGGAGACATGACCATAAAAGTTGCTCCATATAAAGTATCAGCTCTGGTAGTAAATACTTCTAATACATCATCTACTTCTTTTAGTTTAAATTTAATAGTAGCCCCAACGCTTTTGCCAATCCAATTTATTTGGCCAAGTTTTATTCTTTCCAAAAATTCAGTATCATCTAATCCTGATAATAAATCTTCGGCATAATCTCTCATTCTTAGCATCCATTGTTCTTTTAAGCGTTTTTCAGTTTTGGTTCCACAACGTTCACATACGCCGCCAGAAGCATCTTCATTAGAAAGTCCGCTTTTACATTTAGGACACCAATTAATATTCTTTTTGTCTTTATAAGCCATTTTATGTTCATAAAATTTTAAGAATTGCCATTGAGTCCATTTATAATATTCAGGATCAGTAGTAGCTATTTCTCTACTCCAATCAAAACTAATTCCCACTTTTTTACATTGAGCTTTAAAAGTTTTAATGTTTTCAGCCACTGCTTCTTTAGGATGAATATGATTTTTAATAGCATATTGTTCAGCTGGAGCCCCAAAAGCATCCCAACCAATTGGATATAACACATTAAATCCTTGCATTCTTTTAAATCTTGCTAATGAATCTAAAGCTGCATAGCTTCTAACATGCCCAACATGAAGTCCTACCCCTGATGGATAAGGGAATTCTACTAAAACATAGTATTTTTCTTTATCGCTATTATTAGTAGCATCAAAAGTGCCATTTTTATCCCAATATTCTTGCCATTTAGCCTCTATTTTTTTAAAGTTATACATTTCTACCCCATCCTTTTTTTACTAATATTCTGCCATATATTTCATATATTGAATAAATGAGCGAGAATAAGAGAACAAAACCAATTAGTAATTGCCACATCAATTTCATTTCAAATATAGTTATTGCTACACAAGTAAAAGAAATAATAAAAGCATTGATTAAAGCCACTATATTAGCTGTTGCTTGATAATTTATTTTTTTAGGATCTAGTTTAAATTTCTTAATTAAGTAATTTATTTCACCTATTTTATTATAATTTTGCTTTTTTAGCTTTATTCTATTTAATAATAAAAAATAAAATAAAAACACGATAATAAATATAATTCCAAAATATATTAAGTAATCCATAATCTTCCTCCTAAATAAAAAGCACTCTCATCATAAGGACGAAAATGCCGTGGTACCACCTTAATTTAACTCTAAATTCAATACGGAGAATTAACCCAACTAGCATCCAAAGTGAGTTCATTATCATTATATATCTTAGTTTACACCAACCACTAAGTCTCTTTAAAATAATAAATAATTACTACTCTTTTTCATCGCTTATAGGTAAATTATATTAAATTTCAGCTATATATTCAAGTAGTTTTAAAAACATTCTAATATATATTTTATCTAAGCCATCTTTTTTAAGTTTTCTTAAAGCTATACGCTTCTTTTGAATACTTTTATCACTATAAATAACTAAGGCTATTTTTTCTTTTAATACTGTTCTAATCTGTAAATCGCTAATAATAGAATCTATTTCTTCGTTTATAATACGAACTGCATCTATTTCAATATCTTGGCCTTTACAATTAATGGTTAACTGCTTAGTAGTTGGAATATCTTTTACTTCAATTACAAAGTCAGCTTCATCTTCATAAGCATTAAATTCAATTTTATTTTCATCAACATATATTATTACTTCATCAGCTTGTTTAGTATTCCTAAATCTTATTTTATAGTCTCTTTTAGGAGGTATAATACCACTTTTACCTTCGGTAGGTCTTATTATTAAAGTATAATTATTTTCTTGATAATTATAGTCAATATTAGTAACTATATAATAGCCATCTTTATATAAATTAGATTCACCATCATCTTCATATAATTTATAAGTATTGCTTAATCCAGGAAAAACATGAACTTCCATACTTCTAGGAGGAGTACAAACATTTTTGTTTTTTTCTAATACTGCCAAAGGTATAATTGAACCACTTTTAGCAAATACAGGATAATTTTCGTCTTGGAAGAAAGTGATATATCTTTTTCCACCAGGGAATTTTTTGCCAGTTTTAAAATCATACCACATCCCATTAGGCATAAATATACGATGAATTGCTCTGTTCATTATTTGATCTTTTTGATTAGTTATTGGTGCTATAAAAAGTTCAGTACCAAAAAAGTATTCATTTTTATAAACCGGCTCATCTTTTAATTGGGGATATTTATAGTATAAAGGCTGAATCAAAGGTAATCCCGTTTTATGGTATTTATAAGCTTCAGCATACAAATATGGAATTAATCTTTGTCTAAATTGACAATAATCTTCAGTTATTCCTTTTATTTTAACATCCCAATGCCATGGTTCCCTTTTATAATAATGGCCAGCCATAGAAGAAAATCTAAATATTGGACTAAAAGTTCCTAATTGGACATAACGCATGTAAAGCTCGGGATCTTCTATCCCATCTTTGTAGCCACCTATAGTATGGCTCCACCAAGATACTCCTATATTAGCTGAACGAGAATTATAATATGGTAATTCTTTTAAAGTTTTCCAATCAACAGTTGTCTTACCAGAATAATAAACTGGATAACGATGAGAAGCTTTAAGGCCATTATAAGAAAGAATTAGTCCTCTTTTTTTATCATTTTGATTATAAGAAGTATATATATAATGAATTAATGGTCTAATATTATTTAAATTTTTGGTTAAACAATCTAAAAAGAAGAAGTCTACTCCAACATTATTTAATGGTTTTAATAATTTATTTAAAAATAAATCAATAATGTCTTCACTAAAAGCATTAAAAGGAATACTTTTTTTAGTTTTTAAATTATAATTTAAAGCTAATTCTTCATAGCCTTGTTCATTTGGTAATATCCCTTCACTAGGATCAATATTTAAAGCTAAATTAACTCCTCTTTCATGAAGATAATTAGTTAATTCAAAAGGACTAGGGAATAACTCTTTATTGAATGTATAGCCAGTTCTTTTATTTTTAGGATTCTCTTTGTCTTTAGTACTCCAACTATTAGCTAAAACTAAATTAGATATTGGAATATCATGTTTATTAAAATCATTTATTAACTCTTTTACTTCTTCAAAATTATAATCTTCTTCTTTATTCCACCAAATACCTAAAGCGCTTCTTCTAATTAAAGTTGGAGCTCCAGTTAAAGCAAAATAACTACGAAGACATTCACCAAAATCTCTTTTATACATAAATAAATATGTATCAATTGATCCTTTAGGTAAATTTCTCTTTCTAAGAAAGCCATTAACATCAAAAACTAAACTATCAGTATCATCTATCGAAGCAAAACCATCAGTAGAATATAGTCCTTTAGTTAAATTATTCTTTTCAATCTTATCAGTTATTTTTTTATTAGTACCTAAAAAATTTCTTGCTTCAGGATGATTAAAATACCATTTTTTTTCAGTTCCCACTAACATTACCTTTAAGTTAGCCTCTTTAAATACAAAAGAACCAACATAAGAGTTTCCTTTTTTATATTCAAGTTTAAAATACTTAGTGGTTATTACTAAATACTTACTATCTTGATTAACACTCATTTTAGGTACTTCAAAGTTTCTATTTAAAGCAAATTCCGTAGGTCTATTTTCGAATTCGCCTTTTTCATCATATTCAAAGCGAATTAAAGATTCAGTTAAAACAGTGATACGATATTTATCACCTTGAAAAATAGCTTCTTGCTTACTTTTAGCATTTTCGAAGTTAATTTTATAATACTCTTCTAAAGAAGCCATTTGTTTCACCTACTTTTTATTCTATAAATAGAATATCACAAAATTAAAAATCCCTCAATATGTTATAATACTTTTGAGTGATTAATATGTTTAAATATACAATTAATAATAAAAGATATCATACTTTAGATTATTATTATAAAAACAAATATGACAGGAAAGTTTATAAAATAAGTCTTAATGCTTTTTTAGGATGTCCTAATAATCCTAGATGTATTTATTGTAGTGAAGGAAGTAAATACTTTGGATTAGATAATAAAATACCACTTAGAGAGCAATTTGAAGAAGGTATTAAAGTTATTAGTAAAAAAGCTAAAGATCCTTTATATATAGCTTATTTTCAATCTAATACCAATACTTATGCTCCCCTTAATGTTTTAAAGGCTAAATACGAGGAAGTTTTAACTTATCCTAATGTTATTGGCATAAACATAGCTACTAGAAGTGATGCTATAAGTGATGAAGTATTAGATTATTTAAGTGATTTAAATAAAAGAACTGATTTAACTATTGAATTAGGTCTTCAAAGTATTCACCCTAAAACTTTATTACTAATTAGAAGGGGTCATACTTTAGAAAACTTTGAAAATATGGTAAAGAAACTCCAACAAAGGAACATAAAAGTAATAGTGCATATTATCAATGGACTTCCCAATGAAACTAAAAAAGACATGCTAGAAACAGTTAAATACTTAAATAAATTAAAAATAAATGGTATTAAAATTCATATGTTAC
Organism: uncultured Muribaculaceae bacterium; assembly: GCA_964493665.1. Classification (GTDB taxonomy): domain Bacteria; phylum Bacillota_I; class Bacilli_A; order RF39; family UBA660; genus DAOSVX01. Next base: position 88 of record CAZBOZ010000005.1, on the reverse strand, counting down.
ATATTATTGAAAATACTGATTTAGCTAAAATGTATCAAGAAAAACCATTTCATATTCTAACTAAAGAAGAATACATCGATATTGTTTG
>CAZBOZ010000004.1:0-65949 GCA_964493665.1 uncultured Muribaculaceae bacterium | reverse complement strand
TCTCGCAGGATTTTAAGTCCTGTGCGTCTACCTGTTCCGCCACTTGGGCAGGCACTGTCATATCTAAATAGATAAGACTTCTTGATTATACATTAATAGAATATTTTTTTCAAGTCTTTTTTGGTTAAAAATGGCTATATTTTGCCGAAAATAAGCATATTTATTTATTGACTTTTAAAAAAGTAATATGATATAATCGTTTTGTCATTAAAAAGACAGCTGGAGGAATACCCAAGTCTGGTTGAAGGGACCGGTCTTGAAAACCGGAAGGTCGGGTAACCGGCGCAGGGGTTCGAATCCCTTTTCCTCCGCCAAAGTTATATTTTATATCGCGGGATGGAGCAGTTTGGTAGCTCGTTGGGCTCATAACCCAAAGGTCGTTGGTTCAAATCCATCTCCCGCAACCATGGTTCCGTGGTGTAGTGGTCTAACATGCTTGCCTGTCACGCAAGAGATCGCCGGTTCAAATCCGGTCGGAACCGCCATTTTGTGGCTTCATAGCTCAGTCGGTAGAGCAGAGGACTGAAAATCCTTGTGTCGCTGGTTCAATTCCCGCTGGAGCCACCAGTAAAAAAGATTCGGACGATTTAGTTCGTTTTTTTATTTAATTGAATATCTATATTAAAAATGATATAATATCAATTCGTAGGTGAGTTTATGGGAATTAGTATATTAAATAACGAAAATGCTAAATTTATAGGTGTAGCAAAAATCAATTCAATGATAGTTAGTAGCAACCCTGATTGGGCCGCTAAAGATACTGAAATCAGTTTGAAATTAATCCGCCTTTTTATAGTAATTGTAAATAAGATTAAAATAAAAGATATACATTTTTCAATTGCTGAGAAAAGTGATGATGAAAAAAAACCACATTATTTAATAGATGTCTTAACTGGCAATTCAGCAAGTAATGATGTTGAAGGATTTAATATTTGTGTTGAGTATGGGGCTATAGAGGGAGAAAATTTTCATCTTGGCGACATAAATTTGTTAATAAAATTTGAAGGGTCAAGAGAAGAAATGGATTTTATTGGCAGAATATTGTTGGAAGAATATATAAAATTATTAGGAGTTTATTATCCTGAATTTGATGCAGTATACTTTGAACAAAGCCCTGTTGAAAAATATGCTCCATATAAATATGTATTAGAGAATGGCGAATAAATATATTCGTTTTTTTATGTCAATTTTTTAATAAAGCATAGAAAAAGGAGCTATAATTGTGTATAATGTTTAATGAGGTGAATAATATGAAAATATTATCAGTAAACTGTGGCAGTTCATCATTAAAGTTTCAATTATATGAAATGCCAGAAGAAAAAGTATTAATATGGGGTTATTTTGAAAAAATAGGTGCTAGAGATAGCTTTTATAGATTAAAAATAAATGAGGAAAAGATTAGAAAGGAAATGCTTGTTGAAAGCCATGATCAAGCTTTTAAAATATTAATTGAAGAATTGCTTGATAATAATATAATTAATAACTTAGAAGAAGTTAAAGGAATAGGCCATCGAGTTGTTCAAGGAGGATCTTATTTTAACAAAACGGAAATTGCTACTCCTGATGTTATCCAAAAAATAGAGGAGCTATCAATATTAGCTCCACTTCATAATCCAGCGGCAATAATTGGGATAAATGCTGCTATGCACACCTTTCCAAACGCTTTACAAACAGTTGTCTTTGATACAGCTTTCCATCAAACTATGGAAGAATCAACATACTTATATGCATTGCCTTATGAATGGTTAGAAAAGTACCAAATTAGAAGATATGGAGCTCATGGTACTAGCCATAAATATATTAGTTTAGAAGCTAATAAAATTCTTAGTAAAGAAGAAACTAAAGTAATAGTATGCCATTTAGGTAATGGCGCTAGTGTTAGTGCTATAAAAAATGGTAAATGTATAAATACTTCTATGGGATTAACGCCAAATGCCGGGCTTATAATGGGAACCCGCTGTGGGGATATTGATGCTACAATAGTTACTTATATGATTGATAAACTAGGTATAACTGCTAAAGAAATGGATAATATTTTAAATAAAGAAAGTGGCTTACTTGGTATAAGTGGTGTTGGCAATGACCATAGAGATATAGAAGAAGGGATGGATTCAGGTAATCTTCGTTGCAAATTGGCTCATGAAATGTTTATAAAAAGAATAGTTGAATACATTGCTAAATATTATGTTGAACTTGGTGGTGCTGATATGATAGTATTTACAGCAGGTATTGGTGAAAATTCATCTAAAACTAGATATGATGTTATGAAATCTTTAGAAGTGTTAGGAATAACCATTAATGATGAAACTAATAATACTAGAGGGGAAACTATAAAAATATCTAGAGATGATTCAAAAATAGCTGTTTATGTAATTCCTACTGATGAAGAAGTAATGATTGCTAGAGATACATATAATTTAATAGAAAAATAAGAATAGGGGTGATTAAAATTAACCAATTATTTAGAAAAATATATCATCAAATAAAAAAATATGATGAAATAGTTATTGCTAGGCATATAGGGCCAGATCCTGATTCTATAGCTAGCCAAATAGCTTTAAGAGATTCGATAAAATTAACTTTTCCTGAAAAGAAAGTTATTACTATTGGAGCTGGAGTTGCTAGGTTCAAATTTTTTGGTAACTTAGATAAAATGGCTGACATCGATAATAACAAAGCTTTACTAATAATGCTAGACTTACCAAATCCAGTAAGATTAGATGGTATTAATGCTGATCAATATAAAAATATTATAAAAATTGATCACCATCCTTTTGAAGTTAAATCTGGGAAAGTAGAATGGGTAGATGAAACTGCCTCTAGTACTAGCCAAATGATAATTGAACTTATTTTGAATACTGGATTAAAGATAAATCAGAAGGTTGCTGAAAACTTATTTTTAGGAGTAGTATCTGATAGCGAAAGATTCTTATTTTCTTACACTTCATCTAAAACATTTTATTTGATTCACAAATTATTAGATTTATACTATTTAGATATTGAAAAATTATATGCTGAACTATATGAAAGGCCATTATCAGAACTTAGATTTCAAGGATTTATAGCTGAAAACATAAATGTAAATGAAAATGGGTTTGGGTTTATAAAAATTAATCAAGAAGACATTAAAAAATTTAATGTTGATCATGCCAGTGCTTCTAATTTAATTAATTCTTTTAATTATATAAAAGAAATGCTAGTATGGGTTTTTATTACTTATGATCCTAGTAGTGAATTATATAGAGTAAGCATAAGATCTAGGGGGCCAGTTATTAATGATATAGCAGCCAAATATAATGGTGGTGGTCATAAAATGGCTTCAGGATGCCGTATTAAAGAAGAAACTGATGTTGATAACTTATTAAAGGAATTAGACGCAGAATGTAAAAAATACCAGGAGAATGCTAATGGAAATCAAGAACTATAAAAAAATCAAAAATAATTTGTACGAAGTCAACATAGATGAAATAAAAGTTAATTTATATGATGATATTATAATTAAATATAACTTATTACTAAAAAAAGATATTGATAAAAAAACATTTGATAAAATGATTAAAGAAAATGATAATCTAAGTGCTTATTATAAATCTTTAAAATATATTAATACAAAATTAAGAAGCGAAAAAGAGATATTTAATTATTTAAAAAGATTTAATTTTAGTGAAGCAGATATTTTTAGTACTATTAATAAACTAAAAAAAGATGGATATTTAAATAATGATTTGTATTTAAAAAGTTATATTAACGATCAAATCAATTTAAGTAATAATGGACCCTATAAAATTAAAAATGCTTTAAAGAGCTTAGGGCTTAGTGAAGAAGAAATAGAAGAGCATTTAGATGCTATTGATAAAAGCATATGGCAAGATAAAATAAAAAAAATTATTAAAAAAAGAAATATAAATACTAAAAATAATAAAATGAAAAACTATGTTTATTTATTTAATTTAGGCTATGAAAAAGAAATGATATTTTCTTTACTAGGTAATATAGATGAGTATTAAAAAAGAGATTTAATTTTAAATCTCTTTTTTACTGATTGTCATCAGCAAGCAAATTTCTTAATATATTATTTAAATAAGTATTATATTGTTTACTTAATTCGGAATCTTCAATTTTAACATCATATTCTTTTCTTAAATTAGTTAAAGCATCTAATTGAAGAGTTTTATCAGCAGTTATTTTTTCATCTGCTAAAGTAGCAATTATTTCGTCTCTAGAATCATCTAACGAAGCTTTAGCTTTGGTATCAGTTTTAAGAATTATATGATATCCAACAGCAGTTTTTACTGGTGTAGTAGTAAATTCTCCTTTTTTAAGTGCATAAGCAGCATCTTCAAATTCTTGGTACATATCTCCTTTGTTAAACCATCCTAGATCTCCACCATTAGAAGCACTGCCAGTATCCTCAGAGTTTTCTTTAGCTAAAGTAGCAAATAAAGTACTAACATCATCAGAAGCTTTTAACTCGTTAATTAGTTCATTAGTTTTTGCTAAAGCCGCATCTTCATCATCACCAATACTTATTAATATATGACTACACCTGATATCGCCAACTACTTCGTCATTATAGTAATTTTTTATTTCTTTATCTGTTACTAGGCTTTTAGCATAATCTTCAACAGCTAAATTTCTTAAATAATTAAGCCCCAAATAGGTTTGAAATTCTTCTTCAGAATTCACTCCATAATAATATTTAATTACTTGTAAATATTCTTCTTCAGTTTCATAATTAGCTTTAATACCTTCAATGTTAGAAGTAACATAATTTTCTTCAGCTTCACTAGAATCTGGATATTCTTTATTTAATATCTCCGTATCAATCATATCAATTAAAATACTAATGGCATATTTATCTTTCATTTCTTCATATAATGAGTTAATGCTTATTGTTTCGCTATCTTTCATAGTTACTACAGTATCATCACTTAATGTAGCTGCTCTACCACATCCAGCTAAAGCTAAAACACTAATTATTAAGAATAAAATCTTTTTTTTCATCATTTATCTCCAATCTCTAAAATATCATAGCAAAAATAATTAGGCTTTTCAATAAATACATTGTTATTTAAATTAAATTTTGTTATAATTTTTCTAGAATAGAGGGATTTTTTATGGAAAAGAAAAAAATCGTGTCTGAAGATTTAGGTGAAGTAACAAAGCAAAAGAAAAAAGGGCCAGTTACAGTCCTTGTCATTATGGTCATTTTAGTTGGCTTTGTAGTTTTATTACCTAATATAACTGATTTTATAAAAAATGTTAATTTAAGAAATATAAAAATTCCATCTATATTAGATAATAAAGAAAAAGAAGAAGAAAATAATACTGAAGAAGAAAATACTGAAAATGAAACCATCTATTATGACTTTTTAGATACTACAAGTATTGTTTATGATAAAGTCACTTATTCTAATTTTGAAATAGCTGTAGAAGATGATTCTTATTTACAATTTATGGTAAAAAATGAAAAAGCCGATACTTATAATTTAAGCACTAAAAATTTATATTTTGAATTATATGATAATGAACAAACTCTTTTAGAAAGAGTAAAATTAGCATCTTTTGACTCTTTAATTAAAGACAATGAATATACTTTAAAATTTTTAATAGTTGATAATTTAAGCGTTGCAAAAATTAGATTGATAGAATATGAAACAACTGATTATCCAGCAGTTAGTTTAAAAACAAATGAAGAAAACAATAATGTTTTAACTTGTACTAATTTAGATTCTGAGTTTATTTATGAATTTAATGAAGATGGTCTTATTAAAATAACTGAAACTTATAATTATACTAATGAGGATTTAGAAAAATACGCTGAAGTATTAACTGTTTATAAAGCTAAACAAGAAGCTTTGGATGCTATTGGTGGAATCAGTTCCACATTAGTAGAAAGTGGTGTTAATTTTTCATATAACACGGTTGCAGACTTAACATCAGCAGATATTTCCTCGTTAAAAGATTTTAATTATTTTGTCAAAGGAACAGATGCTAAAGTAATAAGCTTTGAAATGGAAGCAATGAGATACACTTGTGAATAAATTCATGATATAATTTACTTAGTGAGTGATGTTATGAATTATCAATTTAAAATAAATGATTTTGAAGGTCCATTAGATCTTCTTTTACATTTAGTAAAAGAAAGTAAAATGGATATATATGAAATAAGTATTTCAACTATAATAGAAGAATATTTAAATTATATTCATGAACTTAAAAACATAAATATTGATTTAGCAAGCGAATATTTAACAATGGCTAGTGAACTTGTTCATCTAAAAAGTAGAATGTTACTAAATCAAACTGAAGAAGAACCAGATGAAGATTTTGAACTAAATACTGAAGAAGATTTAAGAAAAAAATTAATAGAATATCAAAAATATAAAGATTTAACTGGAGAGTTTAGAACCCTAGAACAAAAAAGAAGCGAAGTGTTAACCAAACTACCAGAAGATTTAAGTGACTATAAAGATAAAATAATATTTGATAATAATCAAAGTATAGATGTATTACTTACAGCATTTCAAAACTTTCTAGATCGTCAAAAATATAAAAAACCATTAAATACTACTATAACCAAAAAAGAATATAGTGTTGAAGATCGAATAAAATCAATTAGAGATATTATAAATGAAAAAAGAAAAATAAAATTTAATGATTTATTTGATATAATGAGTAAAGATTACATTATTGTAACATTTTTATCAGTTTTAGAAATGACTAAAAACAATGAAGTATTAATAAATCAAACTAATAATTTTGAAGAAATATATCTAGAAGCGAAGTGATATCATGAATTTGTTAGGAATATTAGAAGGTCTTTTATTTGCAGTAGGTGATGAAGGATTAACTTTAGAGCAAGTTTCAGAAATATTAGAAATAAATCCTGATGAAGCAAAAGAATTATTAAAAAATTTAAAAGAAACTTATGAAGACGATAATAGAGGAATTAGAATAAGCTATTTAGGTGATGCTTTTAAATTAACTACTAAAAAAGAACATAAAGATTATTATCAAAAACTTTTAATTAACGAAACAAACAATATGCTATCTGATGCTGCTTTAGAGACGCTAGCTATAATTGCTTATAACCAACCAATTACTAGAGTAGAAGTAGATAATCTAAGAGGAGTAAGTACCTCTCAAATGATTAGAAAATTAGTAGCCAAAGGCTTAATAAAAGAATCTGGTAAATCAGATATGCCAGGTAGACCAAATTTATATGCTACAACAAGTGACTTTTTAGATTATTTTGGTTTACCTTCAATAAGTGATTTACCAGAAGTAATAAATAAAGAAGATTTAACTACTAAAGAATTAGATTTATTTACATCAACATATAAAGAAGAAAACGACTAATAATAGTCGTTTTTTAATTATATACTTTTTATTTGGCTTTCTTCTAAAGTCTCATCTTCTATTATATCTCGAGATAGTCTGCAAAAAGTGGTTATAGAATTCTTTTTTATAATGTCTACTTTTAAACCATTTTTAATTAAAAAATCTATATCTTGAGGGACTAAATCAAGTTCTAAAAACGAATTTAAATTAGCTGGATTATTAAAAAACTTTAGTATAAATAGCAATCTTTGAGTTAACATGTTTTTCTCCAATATATTTCTAATAAATATTTTTGGTGCCTGCGAAGGGACTTGAACCCATACAATATTGCTATTACTGGATTTTGAGTCCAGCGCGTCTACCAATTCCGCCACGCAGGCAAGCAAATGTATTATAGCATACTTTTTTATTTTGCTGAAGTTAATTATGTTATAATATTTTTTGGGAAGTGATTTTAATTGCGTTATATAGAAATAAAAGATGCTGATAAGATAGTTCAAAAAAGTTCATATGTAGTTAGTAATCCAAGTGAATATAAAAATAAATGGTCTAGTGTATTTGGGAATAATAATCCAATATGTTTAGAACTTGGTATGGGTAGGGGTAGTTTTATTATTAATATGGCTAAAGCTTATCCAAATATCAATTTTATTGGTTTAGAATTAGTTGATTCTCAAATGGTTCAAGCTGTAACTAAATTAGAACAAGAAAAGTTAAATAATTTAAAATTAATAAATGCTGATGCTAAAGAAATAGATAATTTTTTTGGTAAAGAGATTGATACTATTTATTTAACATTTTCAGAACCATGGCCTAAAAAGATTGATGAGAAGAAAAGATTTACTCATGAATATTATTTAAGACTTTATGATAAAATCTTTAAAAAAGATAAACATATAATATTAAAAACTGATAATAAAGGCTTTTTTGCTCATTCTTTAGAAAGCTTAAGCCAGTATTGGTATTCATTTAATCGAGTTAGTTTAGATTTACACAATGATGAAGAACCAATAAAAAATATAATGACTGATTTTGAATTAAATTATAATAAAGAGGGTAGACCAATATATTATATAGATGCTAATTTTAAAAATTAAAAAAGAACTAATTATTTAGTTCTTTTAATATACTTTTGATAATATCTTTTCTACCAATACCACTTACTACTTGAACAATATCAAATCCAGCTCTTCGGTTTCCTTCAATAATAACTGGCCCATCAGGAGTAATAGCAACATCCCAACCAACCACTTTTATTTCTGGAATAACTAAAGATGCTTTTAAAACTAATTCTCTAGCTTCTTCAAAATAAGGTATTTTGTAGCCTTTAAAAGCTTTTTTAGATAAAGGGTGATATTTATACTTATTTAAGTTTTTATCTATAGCATCACTAGTTAAAATACCTGTTTCAGTATTAATTAAAGCAGCCATACCACCTTGATGAAAATTATCAACATAATTTTTACCATTACCAACTCTTAAAGTAGCAAATATAATTTTAGGATTATTATTAATATTAGAGGTCATAATTCTAATGGTATTAACACTGTTTTTAGAAAACTCTGATAATGACTTATGTTGTTTTACTACTTCTTCAATTAAATAATTGTTTTTAACCATTTCATTATAGAATAAATCAATATTTTTAATATTTTTGCTTTTTAGCTTAGTTATATTAGCCCCTCCAAGTCCATCAATTGGTTTAACTATTATTTCTTCATTATTACTTAAAAATTTAACTAAATCATTAATATTATTGCTTTTATCTATGAAATCTCTTTTAACATAATCTTTAAATAATTTCATGAATTTAGATTTATTAGAAAAACTTTCTTTATACAAAGAAGGTGAAACTAATTCATAAAACTTATCTTGATCTTTTACTGATACATAAGCTTTTCTTTCTTTAATATTTTTTTTATATAATTCATAATTCAAATAATCATTAAAAGCAAAACCTCTGAATAACAATAAAAATATATAATCAAAGATTAAAAATAAATATATTTTCTTTTCTTTAAGAGCTACGTCTTTTAATTTTTCTAAAAAATTTTTATAATTAGCATTCTTAAATTTACTAATCCACATATATATCACCTACAATAATTTTAACATAAAAAGTTTAAAGTAAAGCATTTTTGTTGTATAATCTATCTGTGTCCTCGTAGCTCAGTAGGATAGAGCGATCCCCTCCTAAGGGATAGGCCGTTGGTTCGACTCCAATCGAGGACGCCATTAAAGTATTATTACTCATAATTAAAATGATTATGAGTTTTTTAATGGAATTTATAAAAATAAAATGATATACTTTGTTTAAGGTGGGCTTATGGAAAAAATAAAAAAATTTAAAAACAACACTTTTGAACAAATAAAACATTTAGATGAAAATGGTAATGAATATTGGTTGGCTAGAGAGTTACAGTTGGCTTTACAATATACTCAATGGAGAAATTTTGACCAGGTTGTAGATAAAGCCAAAGAGAATTGTATTAATAGCAATATTAATATATTGGATCATTTTGCTGATACCAGCAAAACGATAAAAATGCCCAAAAGTGCTTTAAAAAAGATTAGGGATTATAAACTGTCAAGATATGGATGTTATTTGATTATGCTAAATGCCGATGCATCAAAAAAGGTAGTGGCACTAGGTAAGACTTATTTTGCTATTCAAACAAGAAAACAAGAGTTATCAAATGAGGAATATAGTTTGTTAGATGAAACAGACAAACGATTTTATATTAGGAATCAAACAAAAAATGGCAACTGGACTTTAAATAAAACGGCAATAGAAGCTGGAGTTGGAGATTTGGCAAAATTTCATAATTCTGGATATAAAGGCCTTTATGGAGAAACTGCGGATCAAATATTTAAAAGAAAAAAGCTAAGATACAGAGAAGATATTTTAGATAATATGGGGAGTGAAGAATTAATTGCCAATTTGTTTAGAATCTCTCAAACTGATGGCGCTTTGAAAAAACAAAAAATAAAATCTTCAAAAGAAGCCAATAAATTGCATAATAAAATAGGCAGGGCAGTTAGAAAAGTTATAAAAGATGCTGGCAACACATTGCCAGAAAAATTGCCAACACCTGACAAATCATTGAAAGCTATAGAGAAAGAACAGATTAAATTAATAGGAGAAAACAAAAAAAGAGATTAATTTTTATTTGCCTCTTTTTATTTTTCAACATAATAAGCATAATATTCATCAAAAGTAATATCTTCATTATATATAGCAGTAGCAGCATCAATTCCTACATATCTATAATGCCATGGTTCATAAGTAAATCCAGTTAAATATTCTTTATCTTTGGGATATCTTAATATAAAGCCATATTTATAAGCATTTTCTTGTAACCAAGTAAATTCATTAGTTGTTTCAAAATTAATTAATAAAGTACCATATTTTGCTATATCAATTGCTAAACCGCTTTGATGATCGGAATGTCCATATCTGGCAGATGTTTGATCAGCATAGTCAACACCACCATAATTAGCATTAGCATCATATAAGGTTTGTTGCTCCTCATAAGTTCTATAAGAACCAGCAATAATTAGAGATAATCCTTCGCTTTTAGCAGCATTATACATTTCAATAAATTTTTCTAAAGCAATTTCTCTTAACACATTTTTGCTATAAGCATAGGTAAGAGGAATTGCTTTTAAATCATCAAATTTAACTGTCATATCTAATTTGTGAAACTTGTTTATTAACATTAATTCATTTTTTGATGTATTAGTTAAAACAGTAGTATCTTCATCATACCATTCTTTATCTGCTCCAACATTTACTATAGCTACTATATCATTTAAAGCAGCATTAGCATTCTTAGAAAGATAATCTAAATAATCATTAAGATTTTTATTTAAATAATATTTTTCATTCATTAACTTATAAATATTAGCATCATATTCTTTATCTAATAAGTTATCAATTTCAGTACTTGTTAAATTCTTTTCTATTAAGTTTATTTCAGACTCATTATATCCTAGTTCTAAGAATTTATAAGTAGTTGATCGATGATAGACAAAAGATTTTATTAAAAGGATAATACCAATTAAAGCAATTAATCCTATTACTATAAATATTAAATATTTTTTGACCTCTTTTTTTAATTTTAGAGTTCCCATAAAAACACCTCACTATTATAGTGTTATTATAACATAATATTATTGAATTTTTAAATCCCTATGATATAATGTTAACGAAATCGCCGCTTTAGTTTAGTGGTAAAACAGATGCATGGTAAGCATCAAAGGACTGTTCAATTCAGTCAAGCGGCACCATTTAAAAAATCAAGATTAATTTTTATTAATCTTTTTTTGTGGTAAAATAAAGTTGAGGTGTTTTTATGAAAATAAATTTAATATCTCACCATATGAACTTAGGGGATGTAAACAATAGTTTAAATAATCAAGTAGATAATAGTTATGAAGCTTTAAAAACTTTAACAACTCAAGATAAAAATATAATATCAGGGTTTGAATGCGATTTAAGATTGACCAAAGACAAAGTATTGGTAGTAGTACATGATGAATCAACTAAAACTATTACTAAAGACAAAAAAGATTATAAAATATCAGATCTAAATTATGAAGAATTAGAAAAAATAATAGTTAAAGATGTTTTGTTATATTATAAAGGAATGATATTAAGATCTTTTTTATTTCCGGATTCTAAAAAAATTAGAAAAGTATTAAGAGATAAATTAAAAAGAGATACTATAATACCAAAAGCTTATGATATGTTTGAACACTTAGTAAAAGATAATTATCAAGGCAAAATTATATTAGAGTTAAAAGATGATACTGACGATTGTAAAAAAGAGGTTATAAAATTAATTAATAAATACAAAGATAAATTAGATATTCTGGTTCATGGATACTTTTATGATAAAATTATTGATATAAGAAAAAAAACTGGAATTAAAGCTGGATTTTTATATAATGGACTAAACCATCTTACTGTAAAATTCAATAAGGAATATGTAGCAAACAATAATTATGATTTTTATTCAATTATGTGGGAAATGCTAATTGGCAATAATCTAAAATTAATAGTAGATGATAAAAAAGATTTATATATATGGACGATTGATAGCATAGTTCATTATAAATTAACTTTATTTATATTAAAAAGATATTATAAAAAGTATCATAAATTACCAAAAAACATTTACTTTATAAGTAATATCCCTTTAATAATTAAAGAATATTTAAAAAAAGATAAATTAGATAATTAATATTTCACATACTTTTCACTTTTATGTGTTGAAATATTAATTAGGTATGTTATAATTTTTTTATAGGAAGTAGGTAAAAAATGGAAAAGAAAGAGAAAAAGAGATTATTTATATTATTATATGCAATATTAGCATTATTAGTTGTTAATACTTGTTTTGTATTATTTGATGGATCAAGTAAATCAAGCAATACAAATGAAGAAGAGGAGACCACATCAGAGTATGATGTTAGTTCATTTAATGCTATTGATGAAACAGAGTTCTTAGAAACAGTAAAAGAATCTGATTTACAAGTTATTTATTTAGGAAGAGCAACCTGTGGCTATTGTGTTCAATTCTTGCCAACTATTAAGGCTGCTCAAGAAGAATATGGCTATACAACTAATTATGTTGATATAACTGCTGTCGATACATCAAGTGATGACTATACTGCAATGACAACAATGATCAATAATATGACTGATACATTCAATACAAAAAATAATTATACTGGTGATAATGCATATGAATATTTATATGGCTATACTCCAATGATTCTAGTTGCTAAAGATGGCAAAATAGTTGATATTTGGGTAGGTTACTCAGATTATGATACATTTGCTTCTTGGTTAGAATCAAACGGCATAAAATAATCAAAATAATAACTCGGGAATACCGAGTTTTTTATTTGAATTACGCATAAAATGGTTGATTTTATTTAAAAATAAATATATAATGTTAATGCGAATTGAAATGCGCCCATAGCTCAATTGGATAGAGCGTTAGGCTACGGACCTAAAGGTTGGGGGTTCGACTCCCTTTGGGCGTACCAATTTAATTTAATGTCGGGAAATGGCTCAACTTGGTAGAGCACTTGGTTTGGGACCAAGGGGTTGCAGGTTCAAATCCTGTTTTCCCGACCATTTTAAAAGTAACTCCAAATTATTGGAGTAAAACATAAAAACTATAGAGGAATTCATAGTTTTAATTTTTCTAAAAATAATATATAATTTAAATAGAAAAGGTGAGTTTTAAATGATTAAGAAAGTTAAAAACTTTATTTTTAAAAACAAAAAAGCTACTTTGATTGTTGCTTCAAGTATTATTTTTATAACTACTGCTTTATTACTTATTTTTAAATTTTTCATTAATAATGAATATTATTATAGTGAAAGCAAGTCAGCCAATGATTCCAAAGAAGCATTAAATACCTTATATCAAGCTTATGAAAAATCGAAAGCAACCTTTCAAGTGTATGGTGATGTTACTGATCAATATAATCCAGCAATGGAAATAACTTGTGGTGAGGAAAAAATTATAGCTAATTTATCCGACAAACCTGTAGTTGTTGGGAATCACTGTATAATTACTTTAATTCCAATGTGGGATAGTGGTGGTTATTTAAATGCTTACATAACTACTCCTGACGGGTCTTTAATTACTTTAAGCTCTTATGATGTGCCAGAATTACAATTAAATGCTTATAAAAATGAAACAAGAATTGTTGTTAAAAATGGAACTACTTATACTCGTGTTGGTAAACAATCAAAAAATAGAACTTTTAATATTCAAATAGGCAGTTCAATTCTTACTTCAAATGGTGGTGAAGCAGTAAGTGCTAGTGCTAATATTCTTGATAGTAAATCAGCCTTTGATTTATTATATGGTGGCTATGCGGTAAATGGTTATAGATATTATGATAAGATTGAAACAGACACCATTATCGGTATTGCCTCATTTCAAGTTATAAAAGGAACAACCAAAATCTATCAAAGAGATGATATGCGTATTATTGGTGGTGAGGGTCATAAACATTATATTTTCTTTGGCCAAGGAACACCAAATGAAACTATTTACTTTGCGGAAACCGGTGCTGAAGACTTTAGTGGTTATTATGAATTAAATCAAGAAATTGAAGATAAATTGATAACTGAACAGGAAGACTTAGACGAAAATAAGGAATTGGATTTCATTGGTATTATAAATCATGATGATGAAAATGATCAAAGTGACATTGATAAAATAATGGATAATTATCATGATTATTATACTAACAAAAAGAATAATGAAAATGCCGAAACTGAAGAAATTGATGAAGAAGAAGAAGACAACAATCCAACTATTGAAGGGTCTTGCGAAGTATATACCGAATTAAGTGGCTATACCCCAACGGGTATTTGCTGGTGCCGTAATGATTTTCATTTATATGCTAGTGGATTAACTGAGATTAATGATAAAGGGTATAATTTTACTACTGCTGATTTTGTATATTGTTATACTTTTACGAGTAATAGTTTTGTAGAGGGATACATATTAAAAGATTGTGCTTTATCTTTGGGTTGGCCAGGAACATATTCTAATGAGGGTGGATATTCTTGTCAGTAAAAAGGATAATGTTGTTTTTGATAAGTCGCAAGTAAAAATAGATAAAAGAAGAGGAGTTATGAATGATTCGAGAAGAAGCTAGATTAAAGGCTGTAGATATGTTATTAGGAGAAAAAAACAATAATAACTTTTATGCCAGTTTATTTGAAAAATACAACTATGAGGATCCCGAAATGACTCCTATATCTCCAATATGCATGCCGAACGTAAATAAAAAACATACGGTTGTAATTACAGAAGAGGCATATAAAGATTTACAAAGAATTCAACAAATAACTAAAGAAACAAACAACGAAATTTCTTTTTTACTTATTGGGGAGGAAAAGCCCAATGGGACTGTTTGGTTGGATACAATTTTATCTGAATTTAAAGCAGATAGTAGAACAAGTGCAGGGTTTGGAGAGAATATCAATAAAGCTTTAACAAATTTTATTAATATGTATAAAAATAATCAGTTGGGTGGGAACAAACCTATTATTTGTCATGGACATTCTCATGGGATTTCTCCAGTAAGTGATAATTTTTCATTTGGCGATCTTATTTCATATGTTCAAATGACAAATTTATGCCCAGAGACAAAAGACAGAGAGATTGAAACTATGGGATGTTTATTGCCACCATGTGGCGATATTAATTTTGTAATGTATGAAAACAATCCTGATTATGAAGGATTCTATACGTTTTATGAGGTTTATATGAGAAAAAATAGTGGTGATGCAGAATTGTTACCATCATACATTAATGGGAATTACCTAATTAGTAAACAAAATACAAATAAATAAAAAGAAAAATAAATGTTTGGTAATTTATATTGTTATCGGACTATTTATGAATAAAATTATGGATGAATCTGTAGCTTTATTTTTAGTTAAAATAATATATAATTAAAATATTAGGAGGATAAAAATGAAGAATAAAAAAATTAATAAATTTATATATTGGATTCCTAGAATTTTATCTATACTTTTAATTGCTTTTTTGGCATTTATGTCATTTGATGTTATAACTGAAGATGCAATCATATGGGAAATATTGTTGGGATTATTTATACATAATATTCCAGCGATTATATTATTGATAGTTTTAATAATTTCTTGGAAACATGAAATAGTTGGTGGAATAGTTTTTAATTTAGCAGGATTATTTTATATTGCAACATTAATATTTGTTTTTAAAGGTATGACCTGGCTAGATATTTTAATTAATGGGTCCTTAATTAGTGGAGTGGCTTTTATAGTTGGGATATTATTTTTAATAAATTGGTTTAAAAAGGGAAGGAGTTAAATTTTGTGAAGAAAAAAGTAATTTATATATTTATATAATTTTGGCAGTATTTTTATTGGCGGCATTGGGGTTTATATATTTTTATTATATAAAAGCTGATGATACAATTACAAAAGCAGTTCATTATAATGTAGAAATGGATCCAGATCCATTAACAGAAACGGCTAAAATAAGTTCTTTAGAAGGGTATGGAGCTACCGGAGCATTAGCTGATGAAAATTTATCAATAGTTGATATGTTAACTTATGCCGTTCAAGATGAATATTTGGCACATGGTGAATATGAAGCAATTATTAATAAATTTGGTGACCAAAAGCCGTATAGTAATATAGTATTATCTGAAGAAACACATTTGTCTTTATTAAAAGAAATATATGAATCTTATGATATGGAATTTTTGGAAGATGAATCAGATTCTCATATTGTTATACCAGAAACTCTTTTAGCAGCTGCTACAACTGGTGTACAAGCAGAAATAGATAACATAGCAATGTATGAAAAGTTTTTAACTTATGATTTGCCAGATAGTATAGAGAATGTTTTTATTATATTAAAAGATGGTTCTGAAAAGCATTTAAATGCTTTTCAAAGACAAGTGGAAAAATTATCTTAAAAAAAAACAAGAAATTATTTCTTGTTTTTTTAATTAATTAAAAATTTAAATAGTTCATATGTCATAAATGCTGGCCATATAATAGCTTTTAAAAACCCTAGTACGCCTTGCCAAAAAGTTTCAGCTTGACTAATAAAAAATATTGCTGATCCTATTAGACCCAACCCATATACTCCAGCATTACATTTAGAATGATGAAATTTACTACAATCACATTTTTCTTTTATAATATTTTTTACTTTAGCCTCTTTTGCTTTCTTTTCCATTTTATTCCTCCTATTATTATAAATTTATTTTATCATATTTTCTTTTATGATGATATAATACTTTTAGGTGAATTTATGACAATAGGATTAGATATAGATGATACTATAACAGAATCTAGTGAATTAATAGTTAGTTATGTCAAAAAACATTTTAATGTAGATGATATAAATATAGTAAGAGAAATATTAGGCGGCGAAATAAAAGATGAACTGCTTAGATTTTATGATATTCATTTAGGTGAAATGGTAGCTAATTATAAATTAAAAGAAAATGTAAAGCCAGTTATAGATAGATTGAGAAAAAGTGGTCATAAAGTAGTTATAATAACTGCAAGAGGCTATACAAAAACAAAAGATGATATTCCTAAAATAACGAAAGATTATTTTAAAAGACATAATATTAAAGTCAATAAGATAATATTTAATAAGTTGGATAAAGAAGAAGTATGTTTAACAAATAAAATAGATATTATGATAGATGATTCAATTGAAACATTAGAAAGAATAAAAGCAAAAGGAATTAATGTTTTATTATTTAATTCATTAAGCAACGAGCATGTAAAAACAAAGCTTGATAGAGTAAATAGTTGGTTAGATTTAGAAAAATATATTAACAATTTAAATTAGTAAAAAAATCATGATTAATCATGATTTTTATTCCCAATTTTTACAAACATCTATCCATTCAATATAATTAGAATGTTTTTCTAATTCATTAATTGATAATTTAATAACACTATTGCTACTTCCACAAGCAGGGAAGACATTTTTAAATCTTTTTAACGAAATATCTAAGTATACTTTAACATTATTATTAACAGCAAATGGACAAACTCCTCCTGCCTTATGGCCAACTAAATCTTCAACTTTTTCAAATGGAATCATATTAGCTTTAATATTAAATTGTGCTTTAAACTTTTGATTGTCAACTTTAGCATCACCGGCAGTAACGATTAATATTACATCTTCATTATTTATAAAACCTAAAGTTTTAGCTATTTCTTTTGGTTCACATCCTAAAGCTTTGGCAGCAAGTTCTACTGTAGCAGATGATCCATTTAATTCAATTATTCTAGCCTCCATATCATATTTTTTCAAATACTCTTTTACTTTTGAAAGCGACATATAAAAACCTCTAATCTTTTTAGAATTATATAATATAAAAGTTTATTTTTCAATAATTTTTATGCTATAATCTACATGGTGATTGCTTTGAAGAAAAGTGAAACAATTAATAATTTAAAAAAAACTTGGATATATGTAAAAAGCAATAAAAAGACGCTGTTCATCTTTTTGGGATATTCATTATTATTAAGCCTTTTTGGAGCTATTACTCCAATTTTGGCAGCTCAATCATTATTAAAAATATCTAATAATTTATTAGATCAAGTAGCATATATAGCTTTAATAGTCCTTTTTATAGAGATAGTCAAAAATGTTTTCCATTATTTTTCTCAAAAAGCCGGACAAATGCTATTTGGTCAAATAATATTGGCCCTTCAAAGTAATATTACAAAAACTCTTTTAAAGGTTGAAACCAAAAAAATTGATACAACTTCATCTGGAGTTTTTATTGATCGAATGACTAAAGAGACTAGTGATATTGCTAATATTTTCCCAACGCTTGGAGAAGATTTAATTAATATTATAACTAATGTAGGAATTATGGCAGCTATATTTATTGTTAACAAATATATATTTTTGTTTTTTGTTATAGCAATATTAATATTATTTTGGTTTAGAAAAAACAGAATGAGAGCTTGGTATGAATCTAACAAAGAGTATCGTAAGCAAGAAGAAATAAATACTAGCTTAATAACTGAAATAGTTAGAGGGTTAAGAGATATCAAAATATTAAACGCTGGTAAAAATGTGATGAAAGTAGTTAATGAAAAATTAAGCAAATCTCATGAGAAACGCAATAATACTAATATGAAATTCCATAAATATAGACTTTTTACAGGTGTGGTTCAAGGCCTAATTGATTTTTCTTTTACTATTTTAGCTATTTATTTAGTTAAAAATAGTGTGTTATCAATAGCTAGTTTTGTTATCTTATTTATGTATCGAAGTAGAGTATATGGCCTTATCGATTTTTTGGCAGAGTTAGTTGAAGAAGTAAAAAGGTTCGATGTTTCAGCAGGAAGAGTATTTGAATTATTAGATGAAGAAAAATACCCAAAAGAAACTTTTGGGAATAAACATGTAGAAAAAATTCATGGCGATTTTGAGTTTAAAAATGTTAACTTTAGTTATAAAGAAGATAGAGCCATTATTAAAAATTTAAGTTTTAAAATAAAAGCCAATACGACAACGGCTTTTGTAGGTAAAAGTGGTAGTGGCAAATCAACTATATTTAATTTATTAACTGGACTTTACCATATTAATGATGGGGAAATATTAATTGATGGGATAAATCTCGATGAATTGGATGAAGATAGTATAAGAGGAAATATAACGGTTATTACTCAATCTCCTTATATTTTTAATTTTTCTATAAAAGAAAATTTAAAAATTGTAAATGAGAAAGCAACTAATGAAGACATCATAAAAGCTTGTAAAAAAGCATCTTTACATAACTTTATTATGAGTCTTCCAAATAAATATGATACTTTGATTGGTGAAGGCGGAGTTATGTTATCTGGTGGAGAACGACAAAGACTCGCTATAGCTAGAGCGTTAATAAAAAATAGTGAAATAATATTATTTGATGAAGCTACTAGTTCTTTAGATAATCAAACTCAAATGGAAATTCAAGAAGCCATTAATAATATAAAAGGAACCTATACTATTTTAATTATTGCTCATCGTTTATCAACTGTTATGGATAGTGAAAGAATAATTGTTATAGACAAAGGCGAAATAGTTGGTGAAGGTAATCATAAAGAACTATATCAAAAGAACAAATTATACCGCGAATTATATGAAAAAGAATTAACAGAAAAGGACAAATAATTTTTATTTTCAAAATTAAAAATCATGTTATAATTAAATAGGTGATATTATGATAGAAGAAAAAGATGCAATAAAAATAGCAGAGAAATTAAATATTAAATTTGATAAATTTAGTTTAGAAGACTTTTTAATCGGATTAAACATTGAATTAGAGCACGGCACAGCGGAGGCTGATACTAACATAACTAACGATGATTTAGAAATGACAGCCAAAATTGCTTTAGCTCATTTAAATGAACATAGTAATTATTATAATCAGGAATATGGTTTACCGGCTTTTGAAAGATCCTTAGAAGATAAATAAAAGAACTATTTACTAGTTCTTTTTTTGTTTTTTTAGATTATCTCTTATTTCTTCTAAGACAATTAACTCATCAGATTTTTTTGCCGTTTCTTTTTTCACTTCTTTTTTCTTAGATACTTTGTTAATTAACTTAATTACTAAAAAAATACAAAAAGCCACAATCAAAAAATCGACAACGTTTTGAATAAATAAACCATAATTAATCGTAGCATCTTTTATTGTAACCGATAATTTTGTAAAGTCAATACCACCAATTATAAGCCCAATTAAAGGCATTATAATATTATCTACTAAAGAAGAAACAATCTTGGAAAAAGCTCCACCTACAATAATTCCAACTGCTAAGTCAATTACATTGCCTCTAGCAATAAATTTTTTAAATTCTTTTATCATTTTACTCCTCCATATTTATTTTACCATAAAATAAATATGCTATAATTAAAAAGAGGTAATTTATGAAATATAAAAAATACAGTTTAAATAATTTTAATACATATACAATTAAAACTGATCGTTTTAAAAATTGTCATATAGAAATAATATTTAATGAGGACATTAAGAAAGAAAATATTACTAGAAAATGTTTTTTAAATAGATTGCTTACTTATAGCTCTTTAGAATATCCAACTAAAATAGCCAAAAATATTCGTTTAGAAGAACTATATGATAGTGGGATTGGATTTAGTACATCAATTGCTGGAGAAGTTTTAACATCGGCTTTTATTTTTGACTTCTTAAATCCTAAATATTGTGATAAAAATGTTTTAAAAGAAATGTTGGATTTTGTTTTTAGCTTTTTAAATAAACCTAATATAAAAAACAATGAATTTGACAATAATAGTTTTAAAGCTGTTAAAACTATTATTGAAGCTAATATAAAATCTCAAAATGATGATCCTGAAGATGTGGCTTTAGATAAAACAATTAATTTAATGGATAAAGATTCTTTTTTAAATTATACATTGCCTGGGAATTTAAAAGATTTAAAAAAAATAACTCCTAAAAATTTATACACTTATTATAAAGAATCATTTAAAAATCCAAATTGTGATATTTTGATTATCGGTGATTTGGATATGGACGAAATAATCAAAGAGATAGAAAAAAGATATATTTTTGTTGGCAACAAAGAATATAAAATTAAACTTTATAGTTCTTTAAAAGAATCTTTAAAAGAACAAGTAGTAGTAGAAAAGGATAAATATAATCAATCAATTTTAGTGGTAGGCTATAACACCAATGGAATAACTAATTATGAAAGACAAATAACAGCGCCAGTAATTAATGAAATATTAAGTGGTGGACTAGAAGGGAAATTATATAAATATCTAAGAAGGGATAATTCTTTGTGTTACTATGTTTATGATATTCCTAAAGCCTTTAATGATGTTTTATTTATATGTGCTGGAATAAATAATAATAGCTTTAGCAAAAGCGTTAAACTAATAAAAAAGGCAGTTAACGATATGAAAGTTGGCAATATAACTAAAGAAGAATTAAGTAATGCTAAAAAGTTTTTGATTAATTTTTTAGAAATCATAGACGAAAAACAGGGTAGATGGATAAATGATTATTATATGACTTCTTTAGGCTTTTATCCTTCAATTAAAAAAAGAATAGAAGGCATAAAAAAGACAACTATTAAAGATATAAAAAGAGTATCAAAAAAAGCTAAAATAAATACTATATTCTTTTTAGAAGGTGAAAATAATAATGAAAAAAAATAGCATAAAAGGAATAGATGAAGAATATTTTTATGAAAAGCTAAATAATGGTTTAGAAGTTTATTTAATGCCTGATTCTAAATCCAAAATTTTTAGAATTTCATACTCAGTAAAATATGGTTCAGCTTATAATGGTTTTAAAACTGCTAATCAAAAAAATTACACTTATTTGCCAAATGGAGCAGCTCATTTTTTAGAGCATTTAATGTTTAAAGAGAAAGATGGTAAAGATGCAAACGAAAAATTTGCTAAATATGGTGCCTCATCTAATGCTTTTACTAGTATAAAAGAAACTAGATATTATGTTGTTGGTTCCAAAAACTTTAAAGAGAATTTAAATATTCTATTAAGTTTTGTTAACAATCCTTATTTTACAAATGATAATGTTGAAAAAGAAAGAGGCATTATTATAGAGGAAATAAATAGAGACAATGATAATCCTTATCGTGATTTAAATGTGAAGTCAAGAGAAAACTTATATTATTATAACAGATATAAAGAATCAGTTATTGGTACCATAAAAGAAGTGAAAAGTATTACTTTAAAAGATATAGAAAATGTTTACAACACTTTTTATAATCCTCATAACATGTTTATTGTAATAACTGGTAAGTTTAAAAAAGAAGAAGCTCTAAAAATAATAAAAAATAATAAGTCATTTAATTCATTAACAAAATACCAAAAAGTAAGTTTAAAAAAATATCAAGAGCCTTTAAATGTTAAGAAAAGTTATGAAGAAATATACAAAAACATTAAAGTACCTAAAGCCACAATTAAACTAAAACTTTCTTTAAATGATTTTAAAAAGATATTTAAACCTAAACTAAGTTTTTGTTTTAGTTTAATAATAGATGCTAAATTTGGATCTACTAGTAGTTTGAATGAGATGTTAATAAATAAAGGCTTAATAATAGGCTCTTTATATCCTAGTTTTGCTTTTGAAGAAGAAAATATAGTGTTAACTATAACTTTTGAAAGTAATAATCCTAAAAAAGTTATTCCTATAATGAAAAAAGAATTAAGCAAAATGGATATAACTAAAGAAGAATTGGCAAGAAAAAAAAGGTGCTTATTAAGTAGTATGATTCTATATTTTGATAACATTTCCAATAAAAGCAATGCTTTAACTGGTGATGTGATAAATTATGGCAAAGTAATAAATAATTATTATCAAATAATAAACAAATTAAGTGTTAAAGAGATAAACAGCATTACTAAGAAAATAAAAATAAATAAAAATATTTCTATTATGGTAATAAATCCTATAAAAAAAAGTACTAAATAGTACTTTTTTATTATCTGTTGTAATACTCAACAATTAATAATTCATTTATCTCATTATTCAATTCTGTTCTTTCAGGATGTCTTAAATATGCACCTGAAGCACTTTTTTCATCAAATGAAATAAATGTTGGTCTATTTAAAGTAGTTTCTAAAGCTTCTTTAATAGCAGGATGTTCCTTAGATTGTTCTTTAATACTTATAACTTGTCCTACTTTAACAGTATATGAAGGAATATCTACTTTTTTGCCATTTACACAAATATGACCATGATTAACTAATTGTCTAGCACCACGTCTAGTTTTAGCAAAACCCATACGATAAACCAAATTATCTAAACGGCTTTCTAAAAGAGCAAGTAAATTTTCTCCAGTAATACCTTTCATGTTTTCAGCTTTTTCAAAAACTTTTCTAAATTGTTTTTCAGTTAAACCATACATGAATCTTACTTTTTGTTTTTCTTGTAACTGAATACCATATTCACTTAATTTTCTTCTTCTATCTCTACCATGAGCTCCAGGAGCGAATGGCTTTTTAGCTAGTTCTTTACCATTTTCTAAAATAGAAAATCCTAGTTGACGAGATTTTTTAAATGTAGAGCCGGTATACCTTGACATAATACACCTCCTAACTATAAATAAATTTCTAAAACAAAAGTCTTTATTATAATAATTTAATAGGGAGTTTGTTTAACAAATTTCTTTAGGGCAGCCCTAAGTACTTTTATAACTTATTTAAGTAACAAACACATTAATAATTTATTATAATGCTGCCAAATGAATTAGCTACAGATGATTATACATATAAGAAGCCATTATGTCAAGCTTCTAAGTAGTTAAAAAAGATTTTCTAAAACAATTAAATATGATACAATATTATATAGAATAAGGAAGTGATAATTGTGGATGGGACTGTTATTTTAACTATTGTTAGTTTTATAATAGCAGGGATTATTTTAATTGTTATTACTTTGTCTTTAATAAAGAAAAACAAAACCAAAAAATTTGCTGCTGAATTGGATTTTTTAGAAAGAGAAAAGAATTTAATAATATCAGCTTCAATATTATCAGAATTAAATAAAGTAGAAAATTTAATTAATAATGATACTTTAAAAGAAATGTATACTGATTGGCAGTATCGTTTCAAGGAAATAAAAGATAAAGAAGTTCCTAAAATAACTGATGAATTATTAGAATTAGAAGATTTTTTAACTTTTAAAAAAGAAAAAGAAATAACTAAAAAATTAGCTCATATTGAAATGGAAATTTTCTTTGTAAAAACAAAAGCCAAATATTTATTAAATGAAATAAGAGAAATAACTTTAAGCGAGGAAAGAAATAGGGAACATGTTACTAAATTAAAGGCTTTATATCGCGAAGTTATTAATAAATATAAAAGTAGTTATAATGATTATGCAGAAGTAAAGGATCCAATTGAATTACAATTTGAAAACATTGATAAATTGTTTACGGCTTTTGAGACTGCTATGAATAGTAATTCTTATATGGAAGTTGGCAAAATAGTAAAAGCTTTAGGAGATACTATTGGTAATTTAAGAGTTGTCGTAGATGAAGCTCCAAGCATAGTTTTAATGGGACAAAGTATTATTCCTAGGAAAATAGAAGATATCTTAGCAATTTATCAAAAAATGACCAAAGAAGGTTATGTGTTAGAATACTTAAATATTCCTTATAATGCTACTGAAGCTGATAAAAAAATTCGAGATATATTTTCTAGATTAAATGTTTTAAATGTTGAAGATTCAATATTTGAATTAAAAACTATCTTAGATTATTTTGATTCTACTTATAATGATTTTGATAAAGAAAGAATTTCTAAAAAATTGTTTGATGAATATACCAGAACTTTGACTATTAAAATTTCTAGACTAATTAAAATTGCTAAAGGCTTATATAGTAAAATCGAAGATATAAAATATAGCTATGATTTAACTGAAGAAGATGTATTAGTAATAGATGAAATTAATAAAGATTTAAATAACATTGATAAAGATTTTGAAACTATTATAAATACTCATCGTAATAAATTATTCTCTTATTCTAAATTAACTAAAGAAATGGAATTTATAAATGTTAAAATAATTAGAATAGAAGAAAGATTAGAAACTGCTTTAAGGACGTTAGGAAGTTTAAAAGAAGATGAATTAAGAGCTAGAGAACAACTAGATGAAATTAAAAGTATTTTAAGAAATGCTAAACAAAAGATAAAGAGTTTTAAATTACCTGTCATACCTAAGAATTTTTATATTGAGTTATCAGAAGCTAATGATGCTATAAAAGAAATAATTAAAGAATTAGATAAAAAACCAATTTCTATTAAAGTATTAAATATTAGAGTTGATACAGCCAGAGACTTAGTTTTAAAACTTTATAATACAACTAATGAGACAGTTAAAACGGCTAATTTAGCTGAAACAGCTATCGTCTATGGTAATAGATATATTCCAGTTAATAAAGATTTGGCAAGTGGGCTTGCTAAAGCAGAGAATATGTTTTTTAAAGGAAACTTTAAACTAGCTTTAGAAAGTGCCATTGAATCTTTAAATGTAATTGATCAAGGAGCCTATAAAAGGATTTTGGAATCGTATTCAAAATAGTTATCATTTGATAACTTTTTTTATGTTATAATTAATATGGATTTATCTTTTTTAAATGGTGGTGACTATTATGGACCAAAGTATTAAAAATATATTAAAAAAAATTGAAGAAAATGGGTTTGAAGCATACATAGTCGGTGGCTATGTTAGAGATAAAATTCTAAGAATTAAAACTAATGATGTAGATATTATTACAAATGCTTTATTAAAAGATATAACTAAAATATTCCCTTTAGGAAAAAGTGATACTAATGCTTATGGCTCTTATAAATTAAAAATAGGGAACTATAATGTGGATATTACTACTTATAGAGAAGAATCTAAGTACCAAAACCGAAAGCCAACTGAAATAAATTATGTTAATAACTTATTTACGGATTTGAATAGACGAGATTTTACTATTAATACTATTTGTATGAATAAAAAGAGTAATATTATTGATATGTTGAATGGAAAAAAGGATATTGAAGCTAAAAAAATAAAAGTTGTTGGTGATATTAAAAAGAAATTTACTGAGGATCCTCTTAGAATGTTAAGGGCTATTCGTTTTGCAACTATTTTGGATTTTAAAATAGAAGATGAAGCTTTAGAGTTCATTATAAATAACAAAAAATTA
Source organism: uncultured Muribaculaceae bacterium (assembly GCA_964493665.1). Lineage (GTDB taxonomy): Bacteria > Bacillota_I > Bacilli_A > RF39 > UBA660 > DAOSVX01. The sequence continues at coordinate 39,335 of CAZBOZ010000004.1, read as the reverse complement.
ATAAGTACTTTATCTTTTCAAAGAAAGAAAAATGAATTAAACTTTATTTTAATATCAAAAAGATATAGAACAGGATTAAATTTTATCAAAGAAATTGGTTTAGATGAGGTTTTAGAGATTAGTTATAAATCCGTTAAAAAAACTGATGATTTATTGGGTATGTGGGCTCAAATAGAATACTCTGATAAGTATCCTTTTACTAACCAAGAAAAAAACAGCATAAAAATAATTAAAGAAATTGTAAATTATGGTAAAATAGATACTAATATTTTATTTAAATATGATTTATACCACACTTATATAGCTGGAGATATTCTTGGTATAAATAAAATCATTATTAATAAATTATATAAATTAATGCCTATCCATGATTATAATGATATAGAAATTAATGGTAAAGAAATTATTGATCTACTTAATTTAAAACCATCTGTAAAAATAAAAAAAATAGTTGAAGATATTAAAAATGTTATTTTAAACAAGGAGATAAAGAATAATAAAAACGATATTAAAAAATATTTGATAAATAATAAAGAGAAGTGGTATTATGAAAAATAAAAATATAATGAAATATATTAATGGTAAAAGTTATAGTGTATCACCATGGTTTTTAAAAGTATTAAAAAAGCATAATGTTACTTTAGATGAATTGATTTTACTTATATATTTTAATAACTTAAATGAAAAGGTATTAAACTTAACTGATATTCATAATGCTTTAGGATATTCTAATGAGGAAGCTTTATTAGTATTTAGTTCTTTAAATAGTAAAGGATTAATAAAAATTAATAATGAAAAAGATGAAAACGGTAAGATAAAAGAAATTATTAGTTTAGAAAATGTAGAAAATTTAATATTTGATGAAATTGGCGAAGTAGAAGAAAAGTCTAATACCAAGACCATTTTTGAAGTTTTTGAAAAAGAATTTAGTAGAACTTTATCGCCCATGGAATATGAAATAATAAATGCTTGGCTTGACAAAAAAGTTAGCGAGGAATTAATTATTGGAGCTTTAAAAGAAGCTACTTATAATAACGTTCGTAGTTTAAGATATATTGATAAAATTATCTATGAATGGGGTAGAAAAGGGTTTAAGACCATGGATGATGTTAAAAATCATCTTGTTAAAAAGAACCCTGATTTAGAAAAGACTTTATTTGATTATAATTGGTTAGAAGATGACAATTAATTTTTTCTTAGAGTTTCTTGATAAAATGATTCCTAATCCTAGATGTGAGTTAGAATACAAAAAAGACTATGAGCTTTTAATAGCAACTATTTTAAGTGCTCAAACGACTGATAAAAAAGTAAATGAAGTAACTAAAGTATTATTTTCTAAATATGATATTTATTCTTTAGCTAGAGCCAATTTAAAAGATATAGAAAGCATTTTAAAACCAATAGGCACTTATAAAAGAAAAGCTGAATATATTACTAAAACAGCTCAAAGACTAGTAAATGATTATAAGGGAATAGTCCCAAATAATAGATGTTATTTAGAAAGCCTTCCTGGAGTAGGTAGAAAAGTATGCAATGTTGTTTTAGCTAATTTGTTTGATGAAGAAGTAATTGCAGTAGATACTCACGTTGAAAGAGTGGCCAAAAGATTAGGATTAGCATCAAAAAAATTGAATCCACTAGGAGTAGAAAAAGTTTTAAATAAAAAGATTCCTAAATCTAAATTAGCTAGAGTTCATCATCAATTAGTTTTATTTGGTAGATATATTTGTAAAAGTCAAAAGCCTAAATGTAATGAATGCTTATTAAAAGAAAATTGTAAGTATATAAAAAATCACACTAATGTGTGATTTTATTATTCTACAACAACTTTTCTAGATGAATTATAAGTTTTGCTATTATATAGTATAGTATATTTTATAATATAACTACCAACTTCATTTTTAGGAATACTTGTAACTTCCGTTTCCACATCATCAACAACTTTATATATGCTTTTAGTAAAAGTATAATTAGTTACTTCTGTTTCACCTACATAGACTTTAAAAGGATTGATAGGATCTTGATAATAACTTAATTCTGTTTCTTTAGCTATTGTAGTAGTTGGTTGAGTAACTACAATAGTAACTTGTAATGATAAGGTGTGAGGATTGGTAACTATTTCAGCTCCAGAGCTTTTATTATCTTTGAAAATTGTATAAGCAGCTTTAATTACAAAAGTATAATTTGTATCAGTATTTAAAGCAGTATAATTAAAATAATTGTTTGTTGTAAAGCCTAAGTAAGAAATATTATTAGAACTGTCTTTTAAATATATTTCATAGCCAATAGTACCAATATTGGTATTATTATATTCAAGTCTTTTTTGATAATATTTATCAGCCCATTCGCCATAATAAGTATTAAAATAATTTTGTAAGTAAGTGGTATTAATAGCATCAGGAGTAGCGATTTTATTCCAAGTAATATTAATAGTTCCCCCAGTATATTTAGCACTTAAATTAGTAGGATCATTTAAAGTACTAAACCTTGTTGATGTTTCGGTTGGCTCAGTACCGCTTTTAAAGTATTCACTAGAGATAAGATCACTAGGAGTGTGCTCACTAGCTAGTTTAGCAGGGAAAGTTTCTAATTCCACTCTAATTTTTTTAACAGCGCCACCACTTGGGAATCGACTATTTTTTTCAAAAATACTACTAACTAACATTCTGGCTACAGCACTTCTTACTTTACCGGCAGCGGTAATTGTTAAATAATAATCACTAGATAGTTTTTCATATCCGTACCATATAGAGAAAGAGTAGTCAGGAGAATAAACTGATACCCAACTATCCATGATAGAAGAAGATGGAATACCATATTTTTTAGTTGCAGCACCATCTATCGAAGAAGTACCGGTTTTAGCAGCAACATCAGTACCGCTAACATTTACTCGACCAATAATCCCATTATCTACAGCATAGCCTAACATATAATTAATCATGAAAGCTGTTTCTTTGCTCATAGCTTTTGTTTTAACTGGTTTATATTCAATTGTTTGCTCTGACTCCTTTAAAATGACTTTAGTATATGAATAAGGGGCAATATAGTAGCCACCTCTAGCAAAGACAGCATAAGCAGCAGACATCTCTACTGGACTCATACCATTAAATCCACCTAAAGCATAAGCTTCGTATAAATTTTCACCATAATTTATTCCACAAGCATGAACAAACTCAGCTATTTTATCTTTATTAACTCTTTGAAAGGCTTGGAGTGCTGGAATATTTCGGCTTCGAGCTAAAGCATAGCGCATAGTTATAAGTCCTAAATATTTGCCATCAGCGTTTTTAACACTACCTCCACTAGAATAAGAATATTTTTCATCAAAGAATGGGGTATAAGTAGAAGCGTCGTTGTATTCAATTAATGGACCATAATCAAAGAAAGGTTTAGCGGTAGATCCAATTTGTCTATTTATCATAGTGGCAAAATTAAATTGTCTTTCACCAACGCGATTTCTTCCAGCTCCAACTCCAACAATGGCTCCAGTTTCAACATCAGTAACAGCAATGCCCATTTGGACAACATCATTAACAAACTTATAAGTTTCACTATTCATAATGCCATTTAAAGTGTCTTGAATATCTAAATCAAAGGTTGTGTATATCAACATTGGTACCGTATAAGCATTATAACCAGTTTTATCTTCAACTTCTTCAACAGCTGTATCAATTAAAGCTTGATACTTATCTTGATTGGTTTTATCAGTTAATAACGACTCAACTGAAATATTTTTAGCTATATCGGCTTCTTCATTAGAAATATAACCATGTCTTACCATAAGATTTAATACTTGGTTTCTTCTTTGAGTAGTTAGTTCTAAATTACTAAAAGGATTATAAGAAGCTGGAGATTGGAACATACCAACTATTATAGCTGCTTCACTAAGACTTAAATCTTTTACAGATTTACCAAAATAAGTTTGACTAGCTTGTTCTACTCCCCAGGAGTTATTTCCTAGCCAAGGAGAGTTAACATAAAATTCAATTATTTGTTCTTTAGTATAATTTTTTTCTAGTTTAAATACCGCCATATAAATATCTGTGGCTTTTCTAATAATGCCTTTTAAACCATTTACAGCATTAGGATCAGTAAAAGCGTTTTTTACTACTTGCATTGATAGAGTAGATCCACCACCAGCATTTGAATTGCCAGTTAATTGGCCTATAAAGGCTTTTGAGAATCTAGCGATATCAAATCCATTATGTTGAAAGAATCTAGAGTCTTCTGTAGCGATAAGAGCATCTATTAAAACATCAGGCAATTCATCATAAGTTACTAATTCTCTTTTTTCCATTCCAATCTTGGCAAAGACATTGCCATCTTTGTCATATAAAACAGTAGCTTCTTTATTATAAAGATTCTCACTATTAAAATCAGGAGCTGAAAATATAACATATAATCCTGCTGCTACACAAATACTAAAAAAGCCGATTAATAAATACATTAGTATTATTAAAATTAAAGATTTAGACCTTTTACTTTTTAATTTTCTTTTATCTTTTAAAACTTGTAACTGTTTTTTAACTTTATTTAAAGCTCTATTGACAGCCATTGAAGTTTTATCAACTTTTTTTCTGGTTTTTTTCTTTTTCTTTTTAACTTGCATTTTTACTCCTTAAAATAAATTTTATCTATAACACTTAAATAATCAACACTAGGATTCAATTTTTCTTTCAAAGGATAACCTTTATCCTCTAAAAAACTAAATGGCAAAGACTTCCTTTTATTATCATTTATAAATTCTATCAAATCTTCACCTTTAACCAAGTAAATAATATTATTCATCTTTAATATTAAAAAACCAATCCCACCATGTTCTAATATTAGTTTTAAATGTTTTAATTGATGAGAATGAATATTAGCCAAAGCAAATGAGGTTTTAGAAATTGTTTCCTTAGCTTCAAACTCAATATATTTACCTTTATATATACCATTATAATCTAAAGTAGATGGCATTTTAAAATAAGCTTTATTAATTTGTTTTTTCTTGTCACAATATTTAACATCTACAACACCAATAGGAGTAGGTTTTTTATAGATAATAGCTTTATTAATTTCTAAATAATACTCATTTGATTTATTAATAGAACATTCTAAATCCATTCCTCTATTACGGTGAGAAATATTTCTTTTATAAGTCTTATTTATACTGTTAGGATATTTCATATAACCACCTTTAAAAATTATACTATATAATTTATTAAAAATCTAGTTTGCAAAAACAATTGTCTTCTTGACTTAACAATGAATAGTATTATATAATTAGCACTGTAAGAAGGGATGTATTTATGTATAATGATCGAATTTTTTTAACACCAAAAGAAATACTAGAAAAAGATTTTAAAATTGATGCTAGAGGATATCGTCCTCAAGAAGTTGATAAATTTTTAGATATGGTCATTCGTGATTATACAGAATTTACTAATATCATAAAAAAATATGAGCATGATTTAAAAAACTTAGTAGAAGATAATAGTAAATTAAAAGCTGAACTTCGCAAAATAAGAGAAGATTTAGAATCAAAGCCAACAACTGATTCCAATAATTCCAATGTTGATCTTCTAAGAAGAATATCACAATTAGAAAAAGTTGTTTTTGGTGATAAGGAATAATATCTGGGTAAACGCTGCATATCTTTTTATGTAGAGGAAAGTCCATGCTCACACAGTCCTGTAATGGCTGTAATGTTCACGCAGTAGGATAACTACTGGTAGTTTAACTAACGGCTTCGAAATAACCTTAAATGGTTAAATTAGATATAAAAGTGCCAAAGAGACGAGTATTAAAGGAAACTTTAATAGTGGAACGTGGTAAACCCCGTGAGTGAGAAACCCAAATTTGGTAGGGGAATTTTTATATAGGGAATCAAACTTATATAGGAAACTAGAAATAGTAGATAAATGTTTGCCGCTTTGAAAAAAGTACAGAACGTGGCTTATAAGATATTATTTTTTTAATTACAAAGGAGTGAATTTCTTGAAAGAAATTGGACAAATGCTTGCTTCGGCAAGAGAAAAAAACGGAGTTTCAATAGAAGAAGCCTCCGAAGATTTAGGAATAAAAGTAATAGTTTTAGAAAACATTGAACATGGTAATATTGGTGGTTTTAAAGACATTTTTGCTTTAAAAGATTATATCCGTAAATATTCTAAATATTTAGGGTTAGATCCTGAAAAAGTAATAGATGTGTTTAATGAATATTTATTCGAATATACTTCTAAAATACCATTAAAAGCTATTGAAAAAGCTGTTCAAGATAAAAAAGATGTAGAAGGAATTGAAGAAAAAGTAAAATCTCCTTATACAAAGATTTCTAATAAACATCGTAGTTTAAAATACATATTGATATATATTTTAATTGGTTTAATAGTTTTACTGGCAATATTTTGGTCTGTTAGACAAATAACAGTAGGCAATAGTGTAGCTACTATAGCGGGAATAAGTTAAGGAGAATTAATTATGAATTTACCAAATAAAATAACTCTAGCAAGAATATTTCTTTCGATATTATTATTAATATTATTAATATTTCCTTTTTATCAAATAGGGATTACTTTTCCCACTTATTATGTATTTGATAAAATAGCGATTAATTTAAAATATATAATTGGCGGTATAGTATTTATGATTGCTTCGTTCTCTGATTTCCTAGATGGCAATATTGCTAGAAAAAGAGGCATAGTAACAGATTTAGGCAAAATAATGGATGCTATAGCTGATAAAATATTAGTAAATGGTGTTTTAATCGTTTTAGCTGTAAATGGTTATATATCAACAGTAGTACCAGTTGTAATAGTTACTAGAGATATTGTGGTTGATTCAGTAAGAATGGCTGCTTCTGGTAAAGGCAAAGTAATAGGAGCTGGCTGGATAGGAAAAGTTAAAACTCTTCTTATGATGGTTGGGATTTCGCTATTGTTTTTTTCAAATTTACCATTTGAGCTATGGAATGTTAAAGTAGCTGAATTATTAGTTTTTGTAGCAACAGTATTATCAGTAGTATCAGGATGTCAATATTTTCTGGCTAACAAAGAATTCATTTTTGCTCAAAAATAATATACTAAAATCAAGAAATTGTTTACCAATTTCTTTTATTTTGCTCAAAAAACATATACCAAACAAATGTTTGAAAAAGGTATTGACAAAAAAAATAAAATATACTAAAATTAACTTGTAAGACATAAATATAAGGAGGAGTAAACATTTATGAAGTTTGCAAAAGACGAAAAGGATAAAGACAAAGCTTTAGAACAAGTAATGCTAGATATTGAAAAGCAATTTGGTAAAGGGGCAATAATGAAATTAGGTGCTAAAGAGCACTTAGATATTGATGTAACTTCTTCAGGGAGTTTAACTTTAGATATAGCTTTGGGGGTAGGTGGATACCCGAAGGGGCGAATAATTGAAATATTTGGGCCAGAATCAAGTGGTAAAACAACTTTTGCTTTACAAGCTATTGCAGAAGTACAAAAAACTGGAGGTAGAGCAGCGTTCATTGATGCTGAACATGCTTTGGATCCCAAATATGCTAAAGCTTTAGGGGTAAATATAGATGAGCTTTTACTTTCTCAACCAGATACAGGTGAACAAGCTTTAGAAATATGCGAAGCTTTAGTAAGAAGTGAAGCTATAAGTATTGTAGTAATAGATTCCGTAGCGGCTTTAGTTCCTCAAGTAGAAATTGAAGGAGAAATGGGAGATGCTCATGTAGGACTTCAAGCTAGACTTATGAGTCAAGCTTTAAGAAAACTTTCAGGAACAATAAGTAAGACGCAAACAACCGCTATTTTTATTAATCAATTAAGAGAAAAAGTGGGAGTTATGTTTGGTAATCCAGAGACTACTCCTGGAGGTAGAGCGTTAAAATTTTATTCAACCATTAGGCTTGATATAAGAAGAGCTGAACAAATAAAGAATGGTGACAATGTAATTGGTAATAAAACCGTTGTTAAAGTTGTTAAAAATAAAGTTGCACCACCATTTAAAACTGCTATAGTAGACATTGTTTATGGTGAAGGAGTAAGTCGCGAAGGGGAGATTGTTGATTTAGCTACCGATTTAAATATATTAGAAAAGAGTGGTGCTTGGTATTCATATAAAGGAGAAAAAATAGGCCAAGGTAAAGAAAATGTAAAACTATTGTTAAAAGAAAACAAAAAATTAAAAGAAGATCTTGAGAAAAAAATCCGTGATCATTATGACTTGGATCCAAAAAGTAAAAAAGAAAAAGACGAAGTAAAATAACTTCGTTTTTTGATTGCTTTTAAACTTAAAAAAATATATAATGAAGTTGTAGATGTTTAATAATAAATATTTATAAATTAATTAAATGGAGGAATTATTATGGTATTTAATACCTTCTCCATTTTAACTTCAATAATTGGATTAGTAATAGGTGGTGGAGCTGCTACAGCAATATTTGTTGTAACTAGAAAAAGCACCGATAAAAAAGCTGAAAATTTATTATCAGAAGCAAAAAAAGAAGCAGATAGATACAAACGTGATAGCCTTTTAGAATTAAAAGAGGAGTCATATAGGCTAAAACAAGAAGTCGAAAAAGAAGTCCGCGAAAAGAAAAATGAAATAAGAGATAATGAAAATAGATTAATGCAACGTGAAAAGAATTTAGATAAACGCGAAGAAACACTTCAAAACAGAGATAATCTCTTAAGCCAAAAAGATAATAATTTAAATGAACAGCAAAAAGAAATCCAAAAAAAAGAAGCTAAAATGGATGAATTATTGAAAGAAGAAGTTAAAGTTTTAGAGGGCATAGCCAAGGTCTCTAAAAAAGAAGCGCATGATATGATTTTAAAACGTGTTGAAGAAGAAATGGCTAAAGAGATAGCTTCATATATCAAAGAAAGAGAAATAGAAGCTAAATTAGAAGTAGACAAGAAAGCCAAAACAATGTTAGTAAGTAGCATGCAAAGATATGCTAATGATGTTACTACTGAACAAACAGTTAGTGTAATTGAACTTCCAAATGACGAAATGAAAGGAAGACTAATTGGTAGAGAAGGAAGAAATATCAGAACTATTGAAGCAGTTACTGGAGTAGATTTAATAATAGATGATACTCCTGAAGCAATAGTTATTTCATCTTTTGATCCATTCCGTAGAGAAATAGCCAAAGTTACAATTGAGTCATTAATAAAAGATGGTAGAATTCATCCATCTCGTATTGAAGAACTTTATGATAAGGTTTGCAAAGATATGAACACTAGAGTAACTGAAATTGGTAATGAAGCTTTACTAGAATTAGGAGTTACCAAAGTAGATCCAGAATTAGTAAATTTAGTGGGTAGATTAAACTTTAGAACTAGTTATGGTCAAAATGCTTTAATGCATTCTAAAGAAGTCGCTAATTTAGCAGGAATAATAGCTGGTGAACTTGGTGAAAATGTTATACTTGCTAAAAGAGCTGGATTACTTCATGATATAGGTAAAGCAATTGATACTGAAATTGAAGGCAGTCATGTTGACATAGGTGAAGAATTTGCTCGCAGATATGGTGAAGAAGAAATAGTACTAAACTCTATAGCATCTCATCATGGTGATAAAGAAGCTAACTCTGTTATATCAGTATTAGTTCAAATAGCTGATACACTTAGTGCTTCAAGACCAGGTGCTAGAAACGATTCATTAGAAAATTATGTTAAAAGATTAGAACAACTAGAAGCTATTGGTAATTCTTATGAGGGCGTTGAAAAAACATATGCAATGCAAGCTGGTAGAGAAGTAAGAGTAATAGTTAAACCAGAAGATATTGATGATGCTACTAGTTACAAAATAGCTAGAGAAATGAAAGAAAAGATCGAATCGGAAATGCAATATCCAGGTACTATTAAAATAGTTGTTATAAGAGAAACTAGAGCTCAAGAAGAAGCAAAATAAAAAGAACTTTTAAAGTTCTTTTTTAATTTGCTTCTTTTATTTCCATTATAAGTGGTAAGATGATTGGCCTTCTACCAGTTAGTTCATTTAGAAATGGTAATAATTCTAAAATAATTTGATTCTTTAAATCAACAAAATTATATGATCTATTGCTTAAAGCCTTATCAACTATTTCAGTTACTTTATCTTCAATAGTTTTAATTAATTCGGCGTTTTCGTTAACCATTATAAATCCTCTAGTAGTTATATTTGGCTTAATAACTAGTTTTCTTTTGACTGGATCAATATTTAAAATGGTTACTAATATACCATCTCTACTCATTAATTTTCTGTCTTTAATAACAGCACTACCAACATCACCAACTCTAGATCCATCAACATAGATATCTCCTGCTTGGATAGAGCCGGTATTTTCTACTTTGTCTTTAGTTAAAGTTAAAACATCACCATTTTTTAAAATAAAGATATTTTCTTTTTTTATATCACACAAAACACCCAAGTCACCATGTTGTTTCAACATTCTATATTCACCATGAATAGGCATAAAGTATTCTGGTTTTATAAGCCTTAACATTAATTTTAAGTCTTCCATTTTACCATGCCCAGACGTATGAATATCACTTTGGCTTTCATTAGTATAAACTCTAACACCTTTTAAATATAATTTATTAATAATTCTATCAATAGCACTAGCATTACCTGGTATTGGGCTTGATGAAAATATTACTAAATCATCATCAAGTAAATTAATTTGTTTAAATGTTCCATTAGCTATTCTAGATAGCGCTGCTAAAGGTTCTCCTTGACTACCAGTACATAAAATACACACTTCATTCTTTTTTAAATTATTAGCAGTATTAATATCAATAAATATTGATTCATCAGCAATTAAATTGTTTTTGATGGCAATATTAATAGCATTTTCCATACTACGACCAAAAGTAACTATTTTACGATTATTCTTTTTACAAGTATCAATTATATGCTGTAAACGATATATATTAGATGCGAATGTTGCAATAATAATTCTACCTAAGTGTTTAGCAAATATATCTCCTAAAGCAGTATCAACAATGCTTTCGCTTTTAGAAAAACCAGTTACTAAAGCATTAGTGGAATCACTCATTAATAATTTTACACCTTTATTACCAGCCTCGGCTAGTTTATATAAATCAGCCATTGGTCCAACCGGAGTCATATCAAATTTAAAGTCTCCAGTTTCAATTATAACTCCTTGAGGAGTTTCAATAATTAAAGCAAAAGTATCTGGAATAGAGTGGGTCATTGATACAAATGAAACTTTAAATCTTCTTGTTTTTATAATAGTATCTTTATCAATTGTTTCCATATTTTTATAATTTATATTTTTTTCTAATAGTTTTCTTTCAATTAAATCGGCAGCTATTTTAGGAGCATAGATTTTTGGAATATTAACACTTTGAAGTAAAAAAGTAATACCACCAATATGATCTTCGTGACCATGAGTAATAATTAATCCTTTTATCTTCTTTTCATTTTGTTTTAAAAAAGTTATATCTTGAATGACATAATCAATTCCAAGTAAACTATCTTCAGGAAACATAACCCCAGCATCAATAATGATAATTTCATCATTATGACATACTAAGTACATGTTTTTACCAACTTCTCCTAAACCACCTAAAGCAACGACTGAAGTCGTATCATTTGTAAACTTCATAAAAAATTCCTCTTTTCTTCTTCTTAAATTAAATTAAAAGTTTAAAACTAAAGTAATTATACTATATTTTAATTAAAAAGTCTATTATGTTATGAAAAAATTAGATAATTTGTTATAATTTAAGAGGTGATATAAATGGGTATATTTGATAAATTAAAAAATATATTTAAAAAAGATATAAAAAATGTTCAAGAAATTGAAGTATATGAAAAAGGTTTAGAAAAAACTAGAGACGAGTTTGTATCTAAATTAAATTTTTTAGGCATTAAATACACTAAAGTAAATGAAGAATACTTTGAAGAATTAGAAAGAGTTTTAATAATGGCTGATATTGGTGTTAAAACCGTTATGAGCTTTATGGAAAAATTAAGAGTTAGAGTAAAAGAGGAAAAAATTGATAATCCTAATGATTTAAAAGAAGTAATAGTTGATGAATTATTTGTCATTTATGTTAATAACGAAGTTTTAAGTGATAAGATCAATATTAGTGAAGATGGTCCAACAGTTATTTTAATGATTGGAGTAAACGGGGTAGGCAAAACAACGACAATTGGGAAACTTGCTCATAAATACGTTAGTGAAGGTAAAAAAGTAATGATGATAGCAGGTGATACTTTTAGAGCTGGAGCTACAGAGCAGCTTAAAATATGGGCTGATAGAACTAATAGTTTGTTTTTTGGTAAAGAAAGTAGTGACCCAGCTGGGCTTATATATGATGGATTAAAAGAAGCTATAAAAGAAAATGTAGATATTGTTTTAATTGATACAGCAGGAAGACTTCAAAATAAAACTAATTTAATGAAGGAATTAGAAAAAATTAATAAAGTAATTGGAACTCATATAAAAGATGCTCCTCATGAAACTCTTTTAGTAATTGATGCAACTACTGGTCAAAATGGTATTAAACAAGCTACCTCTTTTAAAGAAATAACTAATATAACTGGGATTGTTTTAACTAAACTAGATGGCACTGCAAAAGGTGGCATAGTACTTGCCATAAAAGAAGAAACTAATATACCAGTAAAATTTGTTGGACTAGGTGAGAAAATGACTGATTTAATAGCATTTGATATTGAAAACTATATATATAGTTTATTTAAGGATATGATGTAATATGAAAATAGATATTTATTTAAATGATTTATATGATATTTATAGAAGCTTATTAACTTCTAAAGAAAGAAGTGACTTTGAAGACTATTATTTTAATGATTTAAGTTTAAAAGAGATAGCTTTAAATAATAAAATAAGTCGTAATGCTATATTTAAAAGACTTAAAAATATCAGTGATAAGTTAAAAGACTACGAAAATAAACTAGAATTATATAAAAAGAAAAATAAAATAAATAATCTTATTAAGGATAAAAATTTAAGAGAAAAAATAAATGAAATATTGTAGGTGATATGAATGTTTGAAGCAATGGGAGACAAACTATCTAAAGCTTTTAAAAATATTAAAGGCATGGGTAGAGTAACTGAAGAAAATGTAAGCGAAGCTATAAGAGAAATAAGAATTGCACTTTTAGAAGCAGATGTTAATTATCAAGTGGCTAAAGAATTTGTTAATAATGTTAAAGAAAAAGCTTTAGGTTTAGAAGTTGGCAAAAGTTTTAAACCAGAAGAATTATTTATGAAGCTAGTAAAAGAAGAATTAATTTCTTTGTTAGGTGGCGAATATTCACCATTAGAAGTAAATAAAAAGCCAACCATTTTAATGTTGGCTGGTCTTCAAGGATCAGGTAAAACTACTACAGCTGGGAAACTTGCTACTTATTTAAGAAAACATCATAATAAAAAACCATTATTAGTGGCATGTGATATATATCGTCCAGCAGCTATAGAACAACTTCAAACTATTGGTAAAGAGCTAGATATTGAGGTATTTACTTTAAAAGATAAAAGCCCTGAAGAAATAGCTTTGGCTGCACTTGATTATGCTAAAGAAAATGCTAAAGATTATATTATTATTGATACAGCGGGAAGACTTCATATTGATGAAAAGTTAATGGATGAATTGATTAAAATAAATGAATTAACTAAACCAAATGAAATACTTTTAGTAATTGATGCGATGATGGGTCAGGATGCTATTAATGTTATAAATGGTTTTAATGAAAAACTAAAACTAACTGGATCTATCCTTACTAAATTAGATGGTGATACTTTAGGTGGAGTGGCTTTAAGTGTTAGACATTTAACTAATGTACCTATAAAGTTTGTTGGAGATTCAGAAAAATTAGATGGTTTATCAGAATTCCATCCCGAAAGAATGGCTGAAAGAATTTTAGGTATGGGAGATATCCTATCTATGGCTTCAAAGGTAGAAGAAATTATAGATAAAGAAGAAGCTTTAGCTCAAGCTAAAAGAATAAATAAGGGTAAATATGATTTAGAAGACTTTTTAACTAATTTAAAACAAATTAAAAAAATGGGCCCTTTAGAAAATTTATTAAAGTTAATTCCTGGAGCTCGTAATATGGGCTTAAATAATGTAAGTGTTGATTCTAAACAATTACTTCATATTGAGGCAATTATTTTATCTATGACTCCTTATGAAAGAAGAAATCCTGACTCTCTAAATTTTACGAGAAAAAAAAGAATAGCAGCTGGTAGCGGGAGAACGGTAGAAGAAATAAACAGATTATTAAAGCAGTTTGAAGAAATGAAAAAAATGATGAAAAATATGAAAAATGGCAATATGAAGATGCCATTTTAATAAAAGAGGTTTATATGGCAATAACTAAAACTAATTTTATTAATTATACGAGATGTAGAAGATATGTGGCATTAGAAGAGATTAAAAAAGAACGTTTAGATGCCGATATTTCGTATGAAAACTATTTAGAAGAAGAGAAAAAAGAAAAACTCTTAGAGATGCTTTCCAAGATGTATACTGAAGATGAAGAAGGTAATGAAGAAGATTTAATTGATATTGATAATCCCCAGTTAAAAGCGATGCTGCCATATTATTCTAAAGTAGAGGAATTAGCTGCTAAAGCAGCATTAAATACCTTTGGCGGCAAAGTAGTTTCATCTTCTAATACTTTTAATCAAGAGTGTTTTGATTTTAGTTTAAATGGTATTAAATATCTTTGTTATGTAGATGTTTATAATGAAACCGAAGCTAACATTAATATTATTGAAGTAAAAGCTACTACCAGTAGAAAATATATGGAAGCAGGAACCTTTAACAAAGAACCATATTCTTTATTTATTAAAAAAAATAATATAATGCTTTTAAAAGATGAAATAGGTTTTGATATTGAAAATGAAATTGGTTTAGAAAAATATAATACTAAAAGAAATAAACTTTTAGATCGTTATGATTTAGGCAAATATATGTATGATTTAAGTGTTCAAAGATATATTATTGAAGGCGAATATAAAGCCAGTCATAATGAAGTTAAATTAGCTAATTTTAAATATTATTTAGCCGTCTTAAATCATGAATATGTTTATGATGGTAAAGGTGAGTATGAAAAAGATGAAAATGGCAATGAAATAATTACTTTTATTGATATGACAAAACTAACTAAAGAGATGTTGCCATTAATTGATGGTGATCGAATATTATTAGAAAATCATTTAAAAGCTAATGATATAAACAATGTGCCTTTAGGATGCTTTTGCGAATTTAAAAAACCTACTGAATGTAAGTATTTTAAAAAAGTATGTGGAGCTATTATTCCCGAATCTAATTCGTCTTTAAACTATATAAATAACGGTTATGGTTTTAAAGATGAAATAGGTGAATATCATAAAGGGTTAGATTTAATTAATGAAGGTTATATAAATATGCTTGATATACCTGAAAGCTGGATAAAAAATGATAATCATCATATTCAAAGAAATGCTTTAATAACTAAGCAGCCTTATATAAATAAAGAAAAACTAAAAATGGTTATTAACTCCTTAAAATATCCGATATATCATTTAGATTTTGAAACCTTTCCTTGTCCTATACCTAGATTTAAAGGTGAGAAGTGCTATGAGCAATCACCATTTGAATTTAGCTTACACATTGAAAATGAACCTGGTACATGTGATAAACAAAAAAACAATTATGTTTTTTTAGCAAACAGCTTTAATGATGAGAGAGAAAATTTAGTAAAAAAATTAATTGAATTAATAGATGGTAATAAGGGCACTTTATTTGCTCAAAATGTTGCTTTTGAAAAGAAATGCCTTAAGCGTTTAGGAGAAATATTTCCTGAATATAAAAATAAACTAATGAAAATATATGATCGAGGATTTGATTTAATAGATATACTAAAAACTAAAGAAGAAATATATATTAACCTAGGCTTTTCTCAAGAAGAAGCCAAAGAACTAAATTATTATGACTATAATTTCAGTGGTTCTTATTCTATTAAAAAAACTTTGCCAGTATTTAGTGACTTATCATATAAAGCCTTAGATGTAAAAAATGGGATGGAGGCTATAGTTGAATATGCCAATTATCCTTATTTAAATAAAGCAGAATTGGAAGCTAAAAGAAAATCGTTAACAGATTATTGTCAGCAAGATACTTGGGCTATGGTTGTTATTTTAAATGTTTTAAGAAACATTGTAAAATAAACGTAAAATTTTATTGTGAATTAACACACGCCTTAAAAAGTTTAGTAAGATGTTATTGTAAGGATGTGAAAAAATGATTTATCCATCAATTGACAAACTTCTAAATTTAGTTGATTCAAAATATATTCTTGTTCATGTTGCTTCAAAAAGAAGTAAAGAAATGATCCAAGAAAAACATTTTCAATTAAAAGACAATGAGTATAAGAACAAAAAAGAATTGGGTAGAGCACTAGAAGAGGTTGAAAGAGGACTTATTAAGATAGTTTAATAGTCTTTTTTTATTTGTTATAATGATAATGGTGATTTTATGGAAAAGCTTATTGTAGGCGGAGACAATTTAATAATATCTCATGGTAGTGATGTAGATGGAATGACTCCACCAATTCTTTTAAGTCTTTTTAATCATCCTGATATAATATTGGCAGAGCCGATAGAATTATCAAGCATTTTAAAAGAAATAGCTCATAATAAGTATCATAATATTTATATTACAGATTTACCTATAGACGATGAAGCAGCCAAGTATATAAATAATAGTGAAATAAAAAATAAAATAAGACATTTTGATCATCATGAATCAGAAATTAATTCTAAATATAGTTTTATAAATGAAATAATAGAAATAAATGGTGAAAAAGAGTCGGCAGCCAGTTTATTTTATCGCTATTTATTAGATTTATATCCTGATAATAAAATTCTAAGTAATCAGTTATTAAAAAATTACATAGAAGCGGTTAAAATAAGTGATACATCTGTCAAAGACTGGGAAGCCGATAATCCTTCGACAGAATTTTTGCTGGGAAGAAAGCTAACTACATTGTTATCACTTATTGGTAAAGAAAAATTTATAGATAAATATATTAAAGTTTTTAAAAATTTTGATAAAGAATTATTCACAAAAGAAGAAGATGAAGTACTAGAAAAACAAGCTAAATATATCTCTGATCACATTAAAAGCTGTGATAAGAATTTAATTAAGCTGAAAATAAAAAATAATATTGTCGGAGTAGTTATTACAACTGAGTTCAGAAGTGAGGTGGGCAATGCTTTGTCTAAAAATCATCCGGAATTAGATTATATATTAATAGTTGATTATGATCGAAAGAGTTTTTCATTTAGAACAGTAAGATCTGATATTAATGTTTTTGAAATAGCAAAAGCTTTATGTAGTACTGGTGGTGGACATCCTAAAGCAGCTGGAATGCCTTTTTGTGAAGAAACAAAATGGTTATTAAAAGAAATAGAAGAGTATAAACATTGACATTATAAAATCATTTGATATAATAGAAAACATTAAAAAGGAAGTGGACCTATGTTGTTAAAAAAAAGTCAAGAAATAGAAAATGATAATCAAAAGTTAATAGAATTGAGAAAACTTTTAAATAAGTGCTTGTATGATATGGAGGTATTGCGTGAATATGAAAGTTCTACTGCTAAAAATATCTCAAAATTAACTAGAACTCAAGAAAACTTAGAAGGAAACAAAAATATAGTAAAAGATTATGAACATTTTAATAAAGCGCTGATACGTGATGTTGCTTTAGCTATTACAGTGTTTGCTGTCGCAAGTATTATTTATGGGATAGCGGAAGGGATTGTAATAGGGTCTTTGATTAACCAAATAGAAGTAATAATTCCTAGGTATTTAATGTTTTTAGGACTTCCGGTCCCAGCGGCAATAGGTGGTATATATTATTTAGCAACAATTAATAAGGAAAATAAGGATATAAAAGAAATTCTATCTCATTATTTAAAAGAAAACAATTTAAAAAATAATAAAGAAAATCGATTGACATGTGTTAAAAGAATAATAAAAAAACAAAATAAAGTTTCTGAAAGATTACTTTTTGATGAAGAAAAAGAAGCAAAAATAAGACAACAAAAAGAATTGCTGCAATCTCTTATTGACGAAATTTGCGATAAAATCCAAACAGATGAGTATCAAGTAGAAATTGCTGAAATGCTAAGACAACAAATAGGCTATTACGCCAGCCCTGAAGAGATTGATATGTTTATAGAGGAAATGCTGAAAAAAAACGGGGGCCATGAAGATAAGCCAAGCTCTTCAGCAGATTTCTCAAGAGTTCCAAGGACCTTGTCAAAAATTCCCAACACAACTAAAAAGCAAGATATCTAATCTTGCTTTTTACATGCTTTTTTCAGCACTAATAGAAATAAATTTATAATTTGCTGATACATTGTATCTTATACTTACATCAAAATTATTTTCATTCCACATTAAGTATTTTCCTAAGTCAGTATCTTTGATTGAAAAACCAGTTTTATTTTCATATTTATTTTTATAATATTCTAAAAATTCATTTTCATCCATATCAGTTTGGAATATAACTAAATAAGTTTCTTTACTATAGATATAACTTATTTTATAAGTTATATCTTGTAATTTAGTTTTGCGATATAAATCATCCAAAACATCTGGATAATTTATAAAGTAAGGATTTTTATCAACGTAATCTTCTTCTTTAACACCAATTGATACACTAACGCTTATATAGCCATTTTCATCGTCTAAGTCATTTATGCCAATATTAACATGCTGACCATTTATTTCACCAGTTGGATAATATTTATCAAACCAAGATTCATCTTTACCTTCGATAAAAGTCATTAATGATATATAATAATCAGATATTTCATCAATATCACCGCTAGAAATATAATATACATAATTATAATCTTTACCAATTACATAATTAGGATCATCACGATAAGTAAAGCTAACATCTTCTATTGAAACGGCTTTATAAAGTGGTAATATATCTTCTGGATAACTACTTAGTAATTCTCCTTTAACAACAACATCTTCTTCTTTGTTTTCTACTTTAGTAGCATCATTATTAATACATCCGCTTAAAAATAATAAAGTACTAAGTATTATAAATAAAAATAATCTCTTTTTCATAAAACTCTCCCTCACTAATATTTATTTTACCATACTTTTTTAAATAAAAAAAAGTCACTTAACATTAAATGACTAATTTATCAACTTGGTGGAGAATAAGGGACTCGAACCCTTGACCCTCTGCGTGCAGGGCAGATGCTCTAAGCCAACTGAGCTAATTCCCCAAGGACAAGGATATTTTAGCATAGTTAAATATTTATTTCAATACTTAATTTTAAGTATTTTTTTGTTTTCTAAAAGGAAATAAAAATCCTAAAGAATATATATAGGTATAGGAAGGAGAAAAGCATGAATAAAAAATATATTACTAGGCAAGAAGATGTTAAAGATTGTGGTGGAGCTTGTATATCATCAATAGTTAAATATTTTGATGGTTATATACCTATGGAAATAATAAAGCAAGATACTTTAACTAACAAAGAAGGCACAACAGCATTTCATATGGTAAAAGCTTTAAGAAAATATGGTTTTGATGTAGATGGATATAAAATAGAAAATATTTTAGATGAAAAGATAGTGCTTCCAGCTATAGCTCACTTAATTTTACCAAACAACTTTCATCATTTTGTTGTAATATATAAAATTGATAAGAAACATAAAACAATTTTGTTAATGGATCCAGCAAAAGGGTATAAAACATTATCAATTAAAGAATTTTTAAATTTATGGTCTAAAGTAATCATAATAATGAAACCAAAACATAAAATAGCCAGATATCAAAAACCAAAGTCTTTAGTAAACTTATTTTTAAATTTATTTGTTGAGAATAAAAAACTGTTATTGGTAATATTATTAATTAGTATATTCTTTATTATATTAAGCTTATTATCTAGTTTTTATATTAAATTAGTGCTAAATAATTTAAATAGCCATTTTTTAAAAATAATAATCCTATTTTTTCTAATAACTATTTTAAAATCAGGGTTTGAATATATTAGAAATAATTATCAAAATAAACTAAATACAGATACTGATGAAAAAGTAATAAGTTCTTTTTTAAATCATCTTTTTTTTCTTCCTTTAGAATATGTTAAAAACAAAACAACTGGTGAAATAATTACTAGAATAAGAGAATTAAATAATATAAAGAATTTATTTTCTAAAATATTTATAAATTCTTTTTTGGATTTCTTTTTAACAATTTCGGCCATGTTTTTAATATATAAAATAAATAGTAAAGTTTTTTTAATACTTTGTTTAATTATTTTAATTTATTTTATATTAAGCCTGGTTTTTGGTTCTAAGTTAAGAAAAAACATGGAGTCATTAATAGACGATGAAACAAATTTTAACAGTTATTTGGTTGAAAATATTGATGGGTTGGAAACAATAAAAAATAATAATCAAGTTAATACTTGTTTGAAGAAGACAAATGATAAGTTTTTAAAATATTTAAATAATAATTATTTATTCAATAAAATTTTAAATAGACAAGAATTTTTAAAAAACATCTTATCTGAAATAGGGGTATTTATAATAATAACATCAAGTTTATATTATATATATTTAGGTAAAATGAATACCCTTGATTTAATTACTTTAAATGCTTTATTAGCTTATGCTTTAGAACCTTTAAAATCGATAATAAGTCTTGTTCCAGAATTTTATTATCTAAAAACATCTTTTAATAAAATAAATGAATTTTTAACTATATCTAAAGAAAATTTAGATGATGGTCTTAAGGAATTTAAAAATGGTGATATAAGAATCAAAAACATGTCTTACTCTTATAATTGCTATAACTATATATTAAAAGATTTCGATTTAATTATAAAAGAAGGAGAAAAGATAATGCTCAAAGGGGCTAGCGGTTCTGGTAAAAGTACAATATGTAAATTAATTTATGGATACTATAAACCCAATAAAGGGAGTATTCAAATCAGCAACAAATCTTTAGCCAATTATAGTATAAATACCATTCGTAATAATATTAGTTACTTATCACAAAAGGAGAAAATATTTAATGATACTATTAAAAATAATATTATTTTTAATAGAAAAGTACAAGAAGAATGGTATGAGAAAATCTTGCAAGTATGTCGAGTTAACGAAATATTAAAAAGCAAACCATTTGGTGATAATACAATGATTGAAGACAATGGCTTCAATTTATCAGGGGGAGAAATTCAAAGAATTGTTTTAGCTAGAACATTGTTACAAAATGGTAATATTTTGATATTAGATGAAGCTTTAAGTGAAGTAGAATCTTATCAAGAAGATTTAATTATAAAAGATATTTTAAACTTATTTAAAAATAAAACAATTATTTATGTAACTCATCGTGATAAAGAGAAAATGTTTGATCGTTCTATTTTAATAAAACAAAGTAATAAAATGTTAATAGAGGGGGAGAGTTTATGAAAAAATTAACAAATGAAGAACTAATCTTAGTGGAAGGAGGAGCAATTAAATGGGCTATATTAGCAGCAATTGCAGCTGGCATTACTTTTCTTATAGGTGTAATAGATGGTATAGTTAGACCACTTAAATGCAACTAGGAGAGATATATGAAATTAAGTAATGAAGAACTAATATTTATAGTAGGTGGAACTTTAACTGGGACTTTAATCAATTCTATTTCTAGAGCTATTAGTGCTCTTTTGGATATGGGAAGAAGTTTAGGAACAGCCATTAGAAGAATTGCTTCTAGAAATTTATGCCAGCTAAATTAAAAAGTAAAAAGATAATACTTATAGTTTCTTTAATTATTTGTTCACCATTAATATTTTATTTAATAGGAATATCAACTACATTTGTTTTAAATCTAGGAAGATATGTTGGGACAATAATTAGAGCTATATATAGTTTGGCTTTATGCATTTAAAAGAGATTTATTCTCTTTTATTTTGATTAAAAATGTAATATAATTAAATTAATAATAAAGGGAGTATTTTTAATGAGAAAAAATGGATTTATATCAATGTCTTTAGTATATGCGTTTTTTATTTTATTTGTTTCTGTTATGATTGCCATATTAGTTAATTATGCTCACTCAAGAATAGTACTTAGAAAGTTAAATAAAGAAATAATAAATGAATTAGAGACGGGAGAAGTAATCAATCAATATTATTTACAAATTTGTGATATTACTGCCGAATATTCTAGTATTAATGATTTAGGCTATTTAGTGTTGGCAGACACTAATATAACAAAAAGTTGTGATAGTGCAACATTATCTAAAGCAGCAGTTGAAACTGTTACTGACTCAAACACACAGGTGGCGGAAAATGGTATATACACCACTTTAGATAACGATGGAGTATCGTTCTATTATAGAGGTAATATTACTAGGAATTATGTTTCGTTTGCGGGATTTATATGGCGTATAGTAAGAGTGAATGGCGATCAATCAATCAGAATTGTTTTGGATGGCTTAACAAGCACGAGAGAAGTGGATAATGATTCAGTTTGTAGTAGTGGCTGTTCTGGAATTAACACCAAATTTAATACCAATTATACAACTTCATCGGCTCCTAGTTCATCTTTAGAAGCGATTGCTGAAAGCCATGTTGATTATATTGGCAGTGATATCGAAACCAGTTTAAATAGTTTTTATGATACTTATTTGACAGATTATAGTGATTATATTGCTGATGCAAAATTTTGTAATGATAAGGAATGGAATGGTCAAACTGGGGCTTCTTGGTATTATTCTCCTTATTCAAGAATTGTATCTAATAGTAGTGCTTCGCTTAATTGTTCTTCAGAAGGAGTTTTAATAAAAGACTATTATAACGTTCTTTATGCATTAACAGAATCTATTGGCCTTTTATCCGCAGACGAAGTAATTTATGCTGGTGGTAAATGGGATACTGCTAATACTAGCTATTTCTTATATAATAATAGCTTTGTTAATACTTATTGGTGGACAATGTCACCAAGCATGTGGTATGAAAATGGGACATCTTATGCTATGTATGTCGACTCCACAGGATTTTTATATAATTATCCAGTTAATTATGCATTTGGAGTAAGACCGGTAATAAACCTGATGGCAGGAACAGAAGCTACTGGGAGTGGGACTTTAACTGATCCATATGTAATTATAACTGATTGAATAATTGTTGAAAAAAGATTATAACGGTGTTATAATTTTTTTGTCTTTGAAGGGAGGGATAAAATGGCAAAAGTAGAAGTAAGAAATGGAAATATTGATGGCGCTTTAAAAAGATTTAAAATGCAAGTAGCAAAAGATGGCATCCCTTCTGAAATAAAAAAAAGGAAGCATTATGAAAAACCGGGCGTTAAAAAGCGTAATGAAAAAAAGGAAAATACTAAAAATGCAAGGAAGCATAATAAAAGTAGATTCTAAGACTTTTAAAAAAAGTCTTTTTTTATGCAAAAAAGTCTTTTAAAAACCCCAAAAAAATAGTAAAATGGTAAATATAAAAGAATATTTAGAGGAGAATTAAGATGCTAGATACTACCTTATTTAAAGTGATAGAAAATATTTGGCCAACTTTAGCGGTATTTTCCGTGGTTTTAATAATAACTAGGATTTATTATCTTAAATCAAATGGCAAAAGCTTGGTTTTTTATAAAGAAATTTTAGGATTGTTCTTTATAATTTATTTAGTTGTTCTTTTTAATTTATTAAAAGAAATAGAACTATATAAATCAGGGATAAATCTATTACCATTTGCGATGACTTTAAATGAAGCTTTAAATAATTCTAAATATTTAAATTATATATTTTCTAATATTTTATTGTTTATTCCTTTTGGCTATTTTATATCTAATTATATAGGGGCAAAGAAACTTGGTTCTATTTGTATTATAAGTATGATAACGGGATTAGCTATTGAATTTATAGAGCTTAAAGTAGTCGGATCATTTAATATAGATAATATTATTGAATATCTTATTGGTGGAATAATTGGTTTTCTTTTATATATAGGATTAACAGCAATAAAAAAACATTTGCCTGGATTATTTCAAAATGATTTTTTGTATAATGTTGTAGCAATTGCCATTGTCGTATTTGTCATTTTATATTTTTTAGGGATTATTAGTTTTGGATGGTTAGTATGAATGAAATAAATATTAATAATTTGGTTAAGTATAAAAACTATGATTATTTTTTAGATGTTTTAAATTATGCTCTAAAAAAACTTGATAAAAAGGATGTCGTTTTTTCTGTAACTTTTGTTAATGAAAATTATATTAGAAAAATTAATAAAAAGTATCGTCATATAAATAAAATAACTGACGTAATTTCCTTTGCTTTTTTAGATAATCATGATAAAGTAAATGTTGAAATGTTGGGAGATATATTAATATGTATTCCAAGAATGAAAAAACAAGCTAAAATGTATGGCCATAGTGAAAAAAGGGAATTGTCTTTTTTGGGGCTTCATGGTTTATTGCATCTTTTAGGATATGATCATCAAAAAACGGAAGATGAAGAAGTTATGTTTGCATTGCAAGATGAAATATTAAAGGAATTAAAAATAATTAAGTAGGTGGGTTATATGAAAAGTGGATTTGTTAGTTTAATTGGTCGACCAAATGCTGGTAAAAGTACTCTAATTAATACTATAGTTGGTACAAAAATTGCCATCACTTCTTCAAAGCCTCAAACGACTAGAAATATTATTCAGGGGATTTATAATGATAACGATGCTCAAATAATCTTTGTTGATACTCCAGGCATTCACAAACCTATTAACAAATTGGGCAGAATATTAAATAAACAATCTTTAGCATTAATTCAAGAAGTAGATTTAATTTTATTTCTTATAGATGGTAGTGAGTTTTTAGGGTCTCAGGAAAGATATATTTTAGAAGTTTTAAAAAGTACTATAATACCAGTGGTTTTAGTTATAAACAAAGTAGACTTAATTAGTAAAGAAGACTTAATTAAAAAAATAGAAGAGTATAAGGACTTATATCCCTTTGCTAATATAGTCCCAATATCAGCTTTACAAGATAACAATATTCGTACTTTAATTAATGTTATAAAAAGTCATTTAACCGATGAAGTAAGATATTTTGATAGCGATGTTAAAACTACTAATAGTAGAAATTTTATGATTAGTGAACTTGTTCGCGAAAAAGTTTTAGATAAAACTGAAAAAGAAGTCCCTCATAGTGTTACTTGTGTAACAACTGGAGTAGAAGAAAAAAAAGATATATTTAATATTACAGTTGATATTATAGTTGAAAGAGACGCTTTAAAAAAGATAATTATTGGTAAAAAAGGTGGTATGTTAAAAAGTATTGGTACTGATGCCAGAATTGATTTAGAAAATTATCTAAATAAAAAAGTATATTTAGAATTATATGTTAAAACTATTCGTAACTGGCGTGATAAAGAGAAAAGACTACAAGAGTTTGGTTTTAATGATTTTGAGTAAAGGCATAATATGATTGAAAGTGTAGAAGGAATAGTTATAAGTGAAACTCCTTATGGTGAAACGAGTAAAATTATTAATTTATTTTCTAAACAATATGGCATAATTGGAATTATTTGTAAAGGTGCTAAAAGTATTAAAAGTCGTTTAAGAGCAGTAACTACTAAATTTAGTTATGGAGTATTTAATATTTATTATAAAAAAGATAAACTATCAAATTTAATTTCTGTTGATGTTATAGATAATTTATCTAATATAAAACAAGACATTCTTTTAATGGGCTATTTAAATTATTTAGTAGAACTTACTACTCAAGTTTATAAGCAAAATAGTAATGATGAAATATATAATTTATTTATAAAAACTATTCTTAAAATAGAATCTGGTTTAGATCCGGTAATAATGACCAATATATTAGAATTAAAACTGCTTGATTATCTAGGAATAAGCTTAGAGCTAAATAAGTGTGTTAAATGTGGTAACAAAGATAATATAATTACTATAGATCCTTCGCAGGGTGGTTATATATGTAGTAAATGTCATAATGACGAAGAAGTTTTAGATGCTAAAATAATTAAAATGATTAGGATGTATTATTATGTTGAAATAGACTCAATATCTAAAATAGATATTAAATATGATATATCTCATAAAATAGATTTATTTTTAAATAATTATTATGACAAATACACAGGTTTATATTTAAATAGTAAAAAGTTTTTAGATAGCATAAGAAAATAAAATATGATATTATTATTTTATAAAAGAAAAGGAGAAAATTTATGAGTAGAGGAGTAAAAAAAATATTGTTAGTTGGATCACTAACAATATTGTCGTTAGGGTTTTATGTAAATGAGGGATTACCTGTAATTAAACCAGCGACAGATATTGATTACGCATTTAATGAGGATGAAAAACAAGTAAAAGGAACCACAACATATGTTTATAGTTATAACAAAGGAGATTTAAGCACCGAAGAACAAAAAAGGTTAGGCTTAAGTTCTTGGCTTAGCAGAACTACAACTTCGCCACAAGGAGAGCAAATATCTGCTACATTGTTTTTAGGGCTGACAGAATTATCGTCAGAAGATGAAATAAAGCTAGGATTAGTGAAAGTTGGTGAAATAAACGTTCCAATGTTTTTTGTTCAAGAAGACTTTAATGGTAAATCGATTGCTTATTTAAGTGCTACTCCTGATAATAATTCAACAATATTTACGCCTTTATGTGTTGAAAACTCAGCTATTTACAAAGTGACCAACATAAAAACTGGTGAATCTAGACTTGTGACTTTTGAAGAAGCTTCAAAAGTAGCTAGTGGCTGCGTACCTGGTGAAAGATATGTAGGAATTTTTGATAGAAAACAAGCCATGCTTGATGCAAATGATCAAATAGTTTCAGACTTTTGGGAAACGGCAAGAAAAAACGAAGACTCAGCTTTATCCGAAAAATATTTCAAAATTGAAGCTCAATTGCAAAGACTTGAAGCTGCACGTGACAAAGTGGCTTCAAATCAAAGAACCGCAATGTATATATACGGATATAGCCTTCCTGAACAAGTGATTGGCAGTGGAGCGCCTAAGGTCCCTGAAGGATTAATGTTATGGTCTGCTCAGCTTGGCAGTGCAAATGAGATTCCTAGTAGAGATGTGGTAACAGATTTATTTTGGTCTTTTAAACCACTTTCTGATGAATATTTAGCTGCTTATCCTTATTTGACTTTTATCGGTAAAAAAGATGCAATTGGTTTTTATAAGGCACAAACAAGGCTTGATGAAAACCCTCTTACTTATATTGATGGTAGCCCTAATGGAGATGATCCTATTATTGGAGTGGTAACTTCAGTAGGGAATGATCCAGAGACTTCTATTTATGATCCAGAGCAATTGAAAATTTATATTATTCAAAATGATCAAACGGGCACGACTGAATTATGTACATACCAGAGAGCTATTGAGCGAATCACTTATATTAAAGATGATTTAAGCTATAGTTTTATTGATATTAATAATAAATATAATTCTGGGCTATACAAATTAAGTAGTGAAAGAACTGCTTCGGGGAGCTCTGAGGATATAAGATTGTTCATTGCTATGGCAAAAGAACAAGCGGAATCAAGAGCTACAAGACTAGGTCGTTAATAAAGGTTAAGGAGAATAAAAATGGAAAAAATTAAAGTTAATAAAAATGGTGTTGAAGTAGAAATGGAATTAATACTAAAATTTGAAGCAGATGATAATAAGAAATATGCAGTTTATACTGATAATTCAAAAGATACTTCTGGTAAAGTAAATTTATATGCTTATTATTATACAACGGACGAAAACGATTTAACTCCAGCTCCAGCTTCAGATATGCAAATAGTAGAAGATGCTTTAAAGCAAGTTAAAGAAAATTACTCAGGAAATGAGTAATTTTTTTATTAGTATGCTAAAATATAATTTAAATGATAAATGTTTTTGGTTATATGGTATAATTATTAAGAAAAGAGGCTGATTTAATTGAAAGAATTAACAATGGAAGAATTAGTAAGTTTTTGTAAGCAATATGGCTTTATTTTTCAAGGTAGTGAAATATATGGTGGGCTTGCTAACGCTTGGGATTTTGGCCCATTAGGAGCATTATTAAAAAATAATATAAAAGCTGCTTGGGTAAAGAAATTTATTCAAGAAGATCCAAATAATGTCAGTTTAGATAGTGCTATTTTAATGAATCCAAAAGTGTGGGAAGCAAGTGGCCACATTTCTACTTTTTCAGATCCTTTAATAGATTGCAAAAGTTGTAAATCTAGATATCGTGCTGACAAATTAGTAGAAGAAAATTCTGATGTTGATTCAACAAAAATGACCGAAGAAGAATTAATTAAATATATAAACGATAATAAAATGGTTTGCCCTAAATGTGGTAAATTAGATTACACTGATATTAGAAAATTTAATTTAATGTTTAAAACATACCAAGGTGTTATAGAAGATGTAAAAAGTATAGTGTATTTAAGGCCAGAAACTGCTCAAGGAATTTTTGTTGATTTTTTAAATGTTCAAAGAAGTATGAGATTAAAAATTCCTTTTGGGATTGGTCAAGCTGGTAAAAGTTTTAGAAATGAAATAACTCCAGGTAATTTTATTTTTAGAGTAAGAGAATTTGAGCAAATGGAGTTGGAATTTTTTTGTAAGCCTGGAACAGAATTAGATTGGTTTAAATATTATAAAGAATATTGTAAAAACTTTTTATTATCTTTGGGTTTAAAAGAAGAAAATATCAAGCTTAGAGATCATTCCGAAGAAGAATTAAGTTTTTATAGTAATGCTACAACTGATATAGAATATAAATTCCCATTTGGTTGGGGAGAACTTTGGGGTATAGCAAGTAGAACTGACTATGATTTAAAACAACATCAAGAATTTTCTGGAATTAAACAAGAATATTTAGATCCAGAAACTAATGAAAAATATATTCCTTATGTAATTGAACCATCGGTAGGAGTAGAAAGAATGTTTTTATCACTAATATGTGATGCTTATAAAAAAGAGCTACTAGAAGATAATACTGAGAGGGAAGTATTAAAATTACACCCTTATTTAGCACCATATAAAGTAGCTATTTTGCCTTTAATTAAAAAGCTTCATAGTGAAAAAGCAATGGACATATATAAGGAGCTATCTAAAAAGTTTATGCTTACTTATGATGATAGTGCTAGTATAGGCAAAAGATATCGAAGACAAGATGCGATTGGTACACCTTTTTGTATAACGATTGATGATGAAACTTTAAATAATAATACTGTTACTGTTAGAAATAGAGATAATATGAAACAAGAAGTTATTAATTTAACTGATTTAGAAAAATATATTGAAGAAAAGATCGTATTTTAACAAAAAGTATTTGAATTGTATTAAATATTTTGCTAAAATAAGATAGTAATATAAGAAGTGTAATAATTGGAGGAATAAATATGGGTTTTTTTAAAAAACTATTCAATGATGAACCAGAAAAGAAGCTAGACGAAGAAGAATATTATAATATGACCGAAGAAGAAGCTCTTGAAGAAGCTGATAAATCTGGTAGTAAAATGATTCTTTTAGAACCACGCGCTTATTCTGAAAGTCAACAAATTGCTGATCACTTAAAAAATCGTAATAGTGTGGTTGTTAATTTAAAAAGAGTAACATCTGATCAAGCTAAAAGAATAATTGATTTTTTAACTGGCACTTTGTATGCTATTGGCGGCGACTTACAAAATATTGGCGGGGGAATTTATTTATGCACTCCTAAAAATGTTAGCGTTCAAGGTAAAATAACTGATGAAGAGGGCAAAAACAAAGATAAGGATAAATTAGAAGACGAAATAGATTGGTAGAAAGTTAATTTTGTCGAGGTGACAATATGAAAAAGTTTAATACAAGTTTAACTGGATATGACAAAAAAGAAGTCAATGATTTTGTTAACGATATAACAAGAGAATATGAATCTATGTTAAACAATTTAAAAGATCGTGATAAAGAGCTAAATGAACTAAGAGAAAAATTGTCACGTTTTGAAAATATGGAAAACACCTTAAATAGGGCTATTTTGGTTGCTGAAGATGCTTCTAATAGAATAAAGAAAATGGCTTATGATGAAGGTAATACAATAGTTAGTGACGCCAAAAAGAATGCTTCTAGAATAATTAATGAGGCCTTACTTAAAGCTGAAAATATTGATAATGAAACACTATTCTTGAAAAGAAAAATCACTAATTATAAAAGACGTATTAAACAAGAAATTGAAAACCAGCTAGAAATTATCGATAGTATGGATGAAGTTATTGATGACTAAAAAGGAGTTTAAAAAACTCCTTTTATTTTTAATAAAATGTTATAATATATAAGTGGATAAAAAAAGGAGATTTAATTATGTTAAAAAGATTTAAGCCTAATATGTACTATAAAGACATATTTTATATTAATTATAATAAATTAAAAAATATGGGTATAAAATGTTTAATATTTGATTTAGACAATACTATTGAGCCAATATTTATCCCTTTACCAGATGATAAAGATAAAAAGTTTTTTGATAGCTTAAAACTTATGGGGTTTAAAATCATTATTATGTCTAATAGTAAAAAAGATCGAGTAAGTACTTTTGCCAAGAAATTAGGGGTAGATTATAATGGCTTCTCTATGAAACCTTTTATTAAAAATTATTTAATTTTAATGCATAAATATAAATTAAAATCAACTGAAATAGCTGCGATAGGAGATCAATTAGTAACTGATGTTTATGGAGCTAATAATGTTAAAATGACCAGCATTTTAGTTGATAAAATAAGTGAAGTAGAGTTAAAGAAAACCAGATTCAATAGATTTTTGGAAAAGATTATTTTAAGTTATTTAAAAGCCAAAGGATTATTTGAAATAGGTAATTATTATGAGTAAAATAAAAGTAATGGAAGAAAGCTTAGCTAATAAAATAGCTGCTGGAGAGGTAGTAGAAAGTTGTGCTTCAGTTGTTAAAGAGTTAGTAGAAAACTCGATAGATGCCAAAAGTACCGATATAATCATTTCTTTAATTGAAGGCGGTTTAAAAGAAATTAAAGTAACTGATAATGGGATTGGAATGGACGAAGAAGATGCTACTTTGGCTTTTTCGCGTCATGCTACTAGTAAGCTTTTAAAAGAAGATGATTTATTTTTTATTGATACTTTAGGATTTAGAGGCGAAGCTTTACCATCTATTGCTTCAGTATCAATTGTTAACTTAAAAACTTGTCAAAATGATATTGGCTATGAGGTAAATATTAAAGGTGGGAAATTAATTAATAAAACTAAATGTGAAGCTAGAAAAGGAACTAGTATCAGTATTAAAGATTTATTTTATAACACTCCAGCCAGGTTAAAATACCTAAAAGGGCCAAAAGAAGAATTAGCGATAGTCGTTTCTTTTTTAGAAAAATTAGCTTTATCTAATCCTAGTATTAAATTCACTTTATTAAATAATGAAAAACCAGTTTTTAAAACAAGTGGTAGTGGTGATTTATTAAAAACCATTTATGAAATATATGGTTTTCAAGTATCATCTAATATGATAAATATAAATGGCAGTAACAATGACTATGATTTAGATGGTTATATTGGTAAGCCAACCATCTTAAAGTCAAATAGAAACCATTTGATTGTTTTTGTTAATGGCCGAATTATAAAAAACAATGATATTAATAGGGCTATCAATGACGCTTATTATACTCATAAGCCTGAAAATAAATTTCCGATAGTTATTTTAAATATTAATACTGATCCCACTTTAATAGATGTAAATATCCATCCTACTAAGCAAGATATTAAATTAAGCAAAAAGAATGAATTATCTAACTTAATAATGGAAACAATAAAAAATGCTTTATTTAAAAGTGAATTAATAGTTCCTATTAAATATGAAGATACTTCATTATATGAAAAAGATTTAAGTTTAAAAATTGCTGAAGAACAAATTGATTTTACTTTTAATGAGGATTTTAAACCAAATATAAAAGAAGAAAATAAAATATCTAAAATATTCCCAGTTGCTTTGCTTCTTGGGACCTATATAGTCTGCCAAAATAATGAAGGAATATATTTAATTGATCAACACGCTGCAGAAGAACGAATTAATTATGAAAAATATATGCAAGCTTTAAAAGAAAAGAAAACAAACAAGATAGCTTTATTAATTCCTATTACAGTAGAACTTCCTAAAAGTGAATATTTAATTATTGAAGAAGAAAAAGAAGTGCTTACTAACATGGGTTTTGTATTTGAAGAGTTTGGAATTAATACTATAAAATTTACAGAACATCCTATTTGGTTAAAAGAAGGCTATGAAGAAGAATCAATTAGAAAAATATTAGATTTGTTAGTTTTAAGTAAAAATGATTTTGATGTTATCAAATTTAATGAAAGTGTAGCAATAACTTTAGCTTGTAAATTAAGTATTAAAGCTAACTATGAAATAAGCATTTCGGAAATGGAAAAAATAATCGAAGATTTATTTAAATGTGAAAATCCATATAATTGTCCTCATGGTAGACCTACAATTATCTCTTTTAGTACTTATGAATTAGAAAAAATGTTTAAAAGAGTAATGTAGATTAAAAATATTAATTATGATAAAATGTTGGTAAGAAGGTGTCTTATGATAGATATAAAAATAATTAGAGAAAATCCTGATTTAGTAAAAGAAAATATTAAAAAGAAATTTAAAGAAAACAAGCTTCATTTGGTTGATGATTTTTTAGCGGCTGATAATAATTTTAGAAAATTAAAAGCTGAAGCTGATAATTTAAGAAAAGAAAGAAATGATTTAAGCTCTAAAATAGGAAAATTGGTTCGTGAAGGGAAAAGCAATGAAGCTGATGAAATAAAAAGAAGAGCTAATGAGATAGGTGAACAAATTCTAGAATTAGAAAAAGAAGAAGAGGCCAAAGGAACTGAAAGAAGTGTCATCTGGAAACAAATACCTAATATAATTGATAAAAGTGTTCCAATTGGTAAAGATGCTACCGAAAATGTTGAACTAGAACGCTTTGGGGAACCATTAGTTCCTAATTTTGAATTGCCATATCATACTGATATAATGGAAAAATTAAATGGGTTAGACTTAGATGCAGCTAGAGACGTGTCTGGTAATGGATTTTATTATCTTACTGGCGATATAGCTAGACTTCATAGTGCAATCTTATCCTATGCTAGAGACTTTATGATAGATAAAGGATTTACTTATGTGATTCCACCTTTTATGATGAGAGGAAATACTGTAGAAGGGGTTATGAGCTTTGAGGAAATGGATGCTATGATGTATAAAGTAGAGGGTGAAGACTTATATTTAATTGG
Organism: uncultured Muribaculaceae bacterium; assembly: GCA_964493665.1. Taxonomy (GTDB): domain Bacteria; phylum Bacillota_I; class Bacilli_A; order RF39; family UBA660; genus DAOSVX01. The sequence continues at coordinate 6,032 of CAZBOZ010000004.1, read as the reverse complement.
AACTAGTGAGCATACTATGATTGCTAGATTTATTAATAGGGTAGTTGATAATTTGCCTTTAACTTTAACTTCTTACTCACCTTGTTTTAGAAAAGAAAAAGGTGCTCATGGCATTGAAGAAAGAGGACTTTATCGTATTCATCAATTTGAAAAGCAAGAAATGATTGTTATTTGCAAACCAGAAGAATCTATGACTTGGTATGACAAAATGTGGAATTATACTGTAGAATTATTTAGAAGTTTAGACATACCAGTTAGAACTCTTGAATGTTGTAGTGGTGATTTAGCTGATTTAAAAGTTAAAAGTGTTGATATAGAGGCATGGAGCCCAAGACAACAAAAATATTTTGAAGTTGGTAGTTGTTCTAATTTGGGGGATGCTCAATCTAGAAGACTTAATATAAAAATGATCGATGGGAATCATCCCCATACTTTAAATAATACGGTAGTTGCACCGCCTAGAATGCTAATAGCTTTCTTAGAAAACAACATGAATGAAGATGGCAGTATAAAAATACCAATTGTTCTAAGACCATATATGGGTGGTAAAGAAGTTATTAAATAAAAGCATTGTTTAATGCTTTTTTTCTTGTTACTAAATAGTTATTATGGTATTATTTAATAGTAAAAGTAGGGTGAATAAAATGCCTCATTTTAATAAAGATATATTTTTAAAAAATCGTTTATTTTTGATTATATCCGGTTTGGTTATAATAACCTTTTTAGTTATATCTTTATTTGTAAGCAACAATAATATTGAAGCAGAAGACTTAACAACGAATGGTAAAAGTGATATTACTAAATTAGTTATAAATGAAATAAGCTCTAACAATAGTGGTACAATAATGGCTCCTGATGGAGGAATCTATGATTGGATTGAAATATATAATGGCAAAAGTAAAGATATTAATTTAACTAATTATAGTTTGTCAGATAATACTTCTAAAATTAAATGGGTATTTCCGGATAATACCATTATAAAAAGTGAAGAATATTTAGTAATATTTTTAAGTGGTAAAGCATCAGAAGGGTTAATTGCTAATTTTAAATTGTCATCTTCTGGTAGTGAGAATTTAATCTTGAGAAATAGTCAGAAAGATGTTGTTGATGCAGTTGAATTAACAAATTTAACTAGTAATGAAGTGATGGGAAGAGATTTAGAAGGCTTTTGGCATATTTATAATCAAGCTACTCCTGGATTTTTAAATACTTTGGAAGGATATACAGCTTTTATAGCTTCTCTTAATTCTACTGAAGATAATAAATTAGTAATAAATGAAGTTTTACCAAACAATAAAGGAAGATTTCAAAATTTAAATGATGAATACTCTGGTTATATAGAATTAAAAAACACTGGTGATAAAACTATTAATTTAAGTAGTTATGCAATATCAAATGATAAAGATAAGCCTTTTAAATATAATTTGCCTAATATTAATCTTAAAAAAGATGAAGTGTTTTTAATATATACTTCTGGTAAAAGTTATCATGAAAACAATGAGTATAGTGCCAACTTTGAATTAAAAAATAAAACCGGTAATGCAATATTATCTTATCAAGGCCAAATAATAGAAATAGCCAGTTATGAAAATATGGCAAATGGGTTAGCTTTAATAAAAGAAAATGATGTTTTGGTAGAAGGTGCTAATATAAGCCCTGGCTATGAAAATACTAAAAATGGTATTAGTTCTTTTCAAAAGAAATACCTTAATACTAATAGTACTTTAATAATAAGTGAAGTAATGACTTCTAATTATGCTTTGCTTCCTCAAAACGGCAGTAAATACTATGATTGGATTGAGCTTTATAATAATAGTGGTAAAGATATTAATTTGAGCAGTTATTGCTTAGGCAAGGAAGATACTAGTTGTAATGATAAGTTACCAAATATAACTTTAAAATCTGGTGAATACTATATTTTTATGGCTTCTGGAGATTCAAATTTATCTAACGATTCATATAAGCATCTAAATTTTAAAATAGGTGATAATGATGCTTTGTATTTATTTTACAATAGCAAAATAGTTGATACATTGTTTATTCCTGATTTGGACCCAGGTTATTCTTATGGAAAAGCTTTTGATTATGGTGAATATTATTATAGTAGTCCAACACCTAAGACAAGTAATCAAAATGGTATAATAGCAATTAGTACACCACCTATCTTTAATAAAGTAGGTGGTATTTATAATAATGTAGAAAATATAATGGTAGAATTAACTGGTGAAGGAGACATTTTTTATACTATGGATGGTTCTAAGCCAACTAGTTCTAGTAATAAATATAATGCCCCTATAAAGTTAACTAAAACAACGATTTTAAAGGCGATAAGCATAAATAAAGATAAGAGAGTTAGTAATGTGGTTACTAATTCTTATATTATAAATGAAAATCATACTGTCCCAGTAATAAGTATTTCTCTAAATCCTAGTGATTTTAGCTATCTAAATAATAATGCTTGGACAGTGGGGATTGAAGTGCCAGCTTATGCTGAATACTTTGATGATAATAATGGCTTTAAAATTAGTTCGGCTTTAAAACTATTTGGTGGAACAACAAGAGGTCCAGCCAAAAAAAGTTATGCTTTAAAATTTAGCAAAGAATTTGGTGATGGGACTTTAAACTATAAAATTTTTGAAAATAGAGATTATTCTACATATGAAGATTTAGTTTTAAGAACTGCTTCTCAAGATGAAGATAGGGCTATAATAAGAGATTTATTAGGAACATCATTAGTTGATGGAGTAACTAATGCTTATGTTCAAGCCTATAAAACAGTTATTTTATATATAAATGGGAATTATTGGGGACTTTATTATTTAAGAGAAAAAACTGATGAAAATTATGTCTCTAATAATTTCAATGTTTCTCCTTTAGGCACTGATTTATTAAGAGTAGATGGAGAATTAAAAAGTGGAACTAAAACTGCTTATAATTCTTTAATAAAATATTTAAATAGTTATAATTTAAGTAATGATGAATATTATGATCATGTTGCATCTTTAATTGATATAGATTCATTTATTGATTTTTGGGTAGCTGAAACATATACAACCAATAATGATATTGTAAATTATCGCTATTTTCGTAATCCTAATTTAGATGATGGTAAATGGAAATTTGTTTTTTATGACTTGGATTGGGCTTTTTATAACTATGAAAAAAATTATTATGAATTTGCTACTAATCCGGGAGGGATGACTGTTAATAATTATTCAACAGTACTACTTAGAAATTTGATGAAAAATGATAAATTTAAAAAACGCTTTGTGGAAAGAGTAAGCTATCAGTTGAAAAATGTTTGGAATCAAGAAAGAATAAATGCCAAAATGGATGAAATTTTAAATGAATTAGAACCAGAATTAGAAAGAAACTTTAAGAGATGGAATTTATCGCGAAGTGATTTTGAATACCAATTAGGAAGACTAAAAGAATATATTTCAAAAAGAGAGAAATATATGATAAGTCAAACTAAATCTTTCTTTAATTTAACCGATGAAGAAGTAGAATATTATTTTGGAGATTAATTATGCGTAAGTATCGTTATGAAATAAAATACATTATTAATAATAATCAAGCAACAATCTTAAAGCAAAGATTATCTTTAGTTATGGCAATAGATAAGTTCAAGCATAATGCTGATGGCAGCTATTATATAAAAAGCTTGTACTTTGATGATATAAATAACTCTTCTTATTTTGAAAAATTAGATGGATTATTATATAGGACAAAGTATCGAATAAGAACATATAATAATTTTGATAATAAAATTTATTTAGAACGCAAACTAAAACATAATAACTTAACTAGTAAAGATAAAGAGTTGATATCAAAGGATATTTATAGTAAAATAATAGATGGTAAGATAAATGAAATAGAGTATGAAAAAAACACCCTGTTAGAACGCTTTATAATTGATACGAAACTCAAAAATTTAAAGCCATCAGTCATAGTTGGCTATAAAAGAACCGCTTATGTATATCCAGTATCTAATGTTCGAATTACTTTCGATGAAAACATAGTATCACAAGGATTTAATGATAATTTATTCTTGCTTAATGCCACAAATATTAATGCTTTAGAAAAAAACGAAGTGGTTTTAGAAGTTAAATATGATGAATTTTTACCTAAAATTATAAGTGATGTAATTGGAACAGTAAGTGAAGTTAGAGAATCGGTTTCTAAGTTTCAAAGATGTAAAACTGTGGGAGGATTAAAATGAGTATAATTGATGCTATAAAATCTAGTGTATTAGGAGAATTTAGTAGTACCTTAACTATTCCATCCTTGCTTCTTTCTTTGCTAATTGCTTTTGGAATAGCTGTTTTTATAATTTTTATTTATAAAAAGACTTATAGTGGAGTCATATATTCTAAATCGTTTTCTTTATCTATAATTCTTTTGTCAATGATAACTGCTATAATTATTAAAACTATTAATTCTAATTTAGCATTATCTTTAGGTATGGTTGGAGCTTTATCTATAGTAAGATTTAGAACTGCTATAAAAGAGCCTCTTGATACTGTATTTATGTTTTGGGCAATAGCTGCTGGTATTATGGTTGGAGCTGGTCTTTATATTCCTTCAATTATTGCTTCTGGAACTTTAGGAGTCTTTTTCTTCCTTGCTTATTCTTATATATTTAAACCAACTAATAAATATTTGTTGATTTTGAAATATGATATTAAAGCTGGTAGCAAAGTGGAACAAAAAGTAAAAGCTTTGTTAAAAAGTAAACTTAGAACTAAAATGGTTTTTGATGATCAGGTAGAAGCCACATATGAAATAGATTTAAAAGAAGATTTAAGCGGTGATATAGTTCATAAGTTTGCTAAAATAAAAGGAGTTAATAATGCGAGTTTGGTCAATTATCAAAACGATTTTGGCGAATAAGCTAAAATTAAAAAAAGGATTTACTTTAGTAGAGCTTTTAGTAGTAATTGTTGTTTTAGCGATTATATCTGTTTTAGGCACGATAACAGTTACTAGATTGCTTGCCAATAACAAAGAAAAAATATTTAAACAAGAAGCTATAGCTTTTATTAATGGAGCGAGATCTAAATCTGCTGAAACGGTTGTTCCTGATGAAGGCATTTGTTATTCTATATCAGATTTAAGTAGCTATGTTGAAAAAGATTTAGATGGATATTCTGGTTCTGTATTTGTGGGACCAAATAATCAATATAAAATTTGGGTTTCAAACAATCAATATATAATAAATTATGGTAGTACAGATGATCTTGATGTTTATGAAAATACTGCTAATTTTGAGGCTTCTTCAATTTGTCCTTCTTCATTTTTAAAAGTCACAGTTAATGCTAACTTAGGAACTTTTAGTCAAATATTACCAGAGACTTTTCATGAGGGTCAGCAAATAACTTTGGATGATCCTGTAAGAACTGGCTATATATTTAGTGGCTGGTCAGTAGTAGTTGGTGAAGGCAGTAGTGTTACAGATAATGTTTTAACAGTAGGATCTGAAGATTCAACAATTTTAGCACATTGGATTGGAGATTCATTTGTTTTAACTATCATAGCCAATGGTGGGGTGTGGAGTGGTACCAATCCTCAGCTTGTTGATGTCCTAGGGACTGTAACAATTGCAGATCCAATAAGAAGTGGCTATACATTTACCGGCTGGTCGGTAAGCGGTATTGGAAGTAGTATAGATGGTACCACATTTACGATGGGAACAGAAGATGCAACCTTAACAGCTAATTGGTCTGAAAATTCATTTACTTTGACGGTAGATGCTAATGGTGGTACATGGGGCGGAACGACCCCTCAAACATTATATAGAAATGACACGACATCAATTTCTGATCCTACAAGGACGGATTATTTATTTACAGGATGGGCATTGGAAGGAGAAGGGAGCTTATTAAATGGCACAACATTTATGATGGGAACAGAAGATGCAACCTTAACAGCTAATTGGATGGCATTATCAAGTATGTATACTTATACAGGGAATAGCATAGCAATAGATGATGGCAATGGTAATTGGCGAATTAAATTTTTAACAAGCGGAA
>CAZBOZ010000003.1:0-67768 GCA_964493665.1 uncultured Muribaculaceae bacterium | reverse complement strand
GCAATCTTATATTCTGGTTTCTCAAAGTATATCATATTAAACCCTCTTTCTAATTCCTTGGTCTTTTTGGAGGACGACATCCATTATGAGGAATAGGAGTTACATCAGTTATACTGGTAACTTCCAATCCAGCTGTTTGTAATGAACGAATCGCATTTTCTCTTCCAGCACCAAGTCCTTTTACAAATACTTCCACTTTTTTTACACCTTGTTCCATTGCTTTTTCAGCTGCTTTTTCTGAAGCAGTTCCAGCTGCAAATGGAGTTTTCTTTTTACTTCCTTTATAACCAATAGTTCCTGATGATGCCCAGCTAACAACATTTCCATCTTTATCGGTAATAGTTACAACGGTATTATTAAATGTTGAATGAATATGTGCTACACCTTCAACAACATTTTTCTTTACTTTTCTTTTCCTTCTATTATATGCCATATTACTTACCCTTCCTTCTATTTACTTACTTTTTTCTTGTTAGCAATTGTTTTTCCTTTACCTTTTCTGGTTCTAGCATTTCTACTAGTTCTTTGTCCACGAACTGGTAATCCTTTTTTATGTCTTGTTCCTTGATAACTATTAATTTCCATTTTGTTTTTAATATTTAGTTGAACTTCTCTGCGAAGATCTCCTTCAGTAACATGGTTATCAATTTCGCTTCTTATAGCTGCTTCTTCTTCAGTAGTTAAATCTTTGGTTTTTTTGTCTGGGTCAACTTTTGCATTTTTGCAAACAGTTACTCCTAGACTTCTGCCAATACCATGAATATAAGTTAAAGATATACTTATTTTTTTATCATTTGGTATTTCAATATTTTTAAATCTTGCCATATACTTTCTCTCCTAACCTTGTTTTTGTTTGTGTTTTGGATTTTCACAAATAATCATTACTTTACCTTTTCTTTTGATGACTTTGCATTTTGCACAAATAGGTTTTACTGATGGTCTTACTTTCATAAAATTTCCTCCATTACTTTCTATATACTATTCGCCCATGTGTTAAATCGTATGGTGATAATTCTATGGTTACTCCATCACCTGGTAAGATGCGAATCATATTCATTCGAATTTTACCAGAAACATGAGCTTCTATAACGTAACCATTTTGTAGTTCAACTTTATATTTGCCGCCAGGGATAACATCTAGTACTTTACCGTCAATTTCAATTTTTTCTTCTTTATTATTAGCCAAACTCAAATCACTCTTTCGTTAATATTTCGTAACCATCTTTTGTTACTAGAACCGTGTGCTCAAAATGAGCAGATGGCTTACTATCTTGGGTTATGATTGTCCAATCATTTTCAGTCATAAAAACATCTCTTTTTCCCAAGTTTAACATCGGTTCTATTGCTAATGTCATTCCCCTTTTTAAGGTAGGCCCTTTATTAGCTTGTCCATAATTAGGAATATCTGGATCTTCATGAAGTTTATATCCAACTCCATGACCAACCAATTCCCTTACTATACTTAGGTTATACTTTTTAGCATGTTTTTCAATAGCATTACTTATATTCCCTAATCTAGCTCCTTCTTTTACTTCTTCAATGCCCTTATATAAAGCTTCTTTAGTTTGAAGTAAAAGTCTTTCTTTGTCTTCACTTACAGTTCCCACTTTGTAAGTAGCAGCTGAATCACTATGCATACCATCATAAATAACACCGATATCTATTGATACTAGATCACCATTTTTAAGTTTTCTAGCACTTGGTATACCATGAACAACTTCTTCATCTATTGATATGCAAATAGAAGCAGGATAACCTTCAAAATTTAAGAATGATGGTATCCCACCTTTATTTCTAATAAATTTATCTGCTATATCATTTAAATATTTAGTAGTTATACCAGGTTTGATATTACTTTCCAAATACTTATGGGTTTCATAATTAATTTTTCCTGATACTCTCATTTTCTCAATATCAGTATCAGTTTTAATACTAATCATTTATTACTTTCTCTACTAAGGCGAATGTGTCTTCAGGATTATCTTTAACTTCTATAACTTTTAAAATGCCTAAGCTTCTATAATAATCCAAAATATTTTCTACTTCTTTTAAATAAACATCAAAACGATGGTTGAAAGATTCTTCTGTATCATCACTTCTTGATTCCAATTCTCCACCGCATTTATCACATTTACCTTCTTCTTTAGGCATTTTCTCTTTAAAGAATTTATTAAAGCACACTTTACAATTCTTGCACGTTAGCCTTCCTAGAACTCTTCTCATAGCTTCTTCTTTATCAATTGTTAAATAAGCCGCTACTCCTAAATCAAGTCCCATTTCTTTTACTAATTCAGTATATAAATAGCATTGATTGATAGTTCTTGGAAACCCATCTAATATAAATGGTCCACTAATAGTTGCTAACTTCTTTTTTAACATTGCAAATATTATTTCATCTGATACTAAATTACCTTTGCTAATTATTTCTTCTAACTCCTTATTGCCGGCTTTTACTTCAGCTCTAATTAAGTCTCCAGTTGAAATATGGTCATATCCATATCTGTCTTTTAGCATTTCGCTCATTGTTCCCTTACCAGCTGCTGGTGGGGCGATAAAAATTATGTTTTTCATATTTTCTTTGGTCTCCTTTTGTAACTTCTACTAACTAAACTACTTTCCAATTGTTTATATGTTTCAATTGCTACACCAACAACTATAAGTAATCCGGTCCCTCCTATAGTTACTGTGTTTCCTAAATTTGATAGTTTAGAGAATATAATAGGAAGAGATGCTATAACAACTAGGAATGATGTTCCGACAGTTGTTAATTTTGATAAAACCCCACTTATATAGGTAGATGTTTCACTACCAGGTCTTATACCCGGTATATAACCACCATTATTATTCAAATTTTTGCTCATTTCATCTGGATTTAAAGACATAAATGTCCAAAAATAGCCAAAGAAGAATATAAGCACTACATATAATGCAAACCCAGTTGGAGTAGTATAATTTATATAATTATTTACAAAATTAGCAAATGATTCTTTGCCAGTTAATTGCGCAATCGTAGTTGGTATTGAAATAAGTGTTGAAGCAAATATTACCGGAATAACACTTGCTGAGTTTATCTTAATCGGTAAAAATGATTGTCTTGCTCCATATGCACTATTTGTTCTATTGGAATATTGAACAGCTATTCTTCGCTCAGCTTCTTGAATAAAAATAACGCTGACAACTATTCCTAAATATAAAATTACAAAGAGCGCGAAATATAAGATGCCTAAATATAAATTACCTGTTCCATCTATAGGAACTAACCCTTTAAAGGCGGTTAAAAACATATTTGGCATAGTAAGTATAATACCAGCCATAATAAGTAGTGATACTCCATTACCTATTCCTTTAGTTGTTACTTGATCACCAAGCCATAATAGGAAAGCTGTCCCAGCAGTTAATATTAATGATGTTTTTAGAATCAATATTGTTGATGTTGACCCCAAAAATGCTACTGAAAATGCATATCCTTGAACAAAAGCAAAGAATATACCTAAATATCTAGTTATTTTATTAATCTTTTGTTTACCAGTATAACCTTCTTCTTTTAAATCTTTGAAATAAGGTATTGCTATAGCATCCATTGTTAATATTTGCGTAATAATGGAGGCTGTAATATAAGGGGTTACTCCTAAGGCGAATATGGAAAAATTCTTTAAACTTCCTCCAGCCATTAAGTTAAGTAATTCTAAAAACCCTAGTTCTTTAGTTATTGCTGCTGCTCCTGGAACAGTTATGTTAGTTCCAATACAAAAGATTGTTAAAACTAGCAAAGTAAAATAAATTCTTTTTCTTAAATCTTTATTAATTGGAGAAAATATTTGCTTTAGACTTTGGAACATCTAAATCACCTCAGCTTTGCCACCGGCGCTCTCTATTTTTGCTATAGCTTTTGAAGAAAATCTATGAGCTTTGATTGTAACTTTTTTAGTTAATTCTCCATAAGCTAATACTTTTATACCAGTTAATTCTTTTTTAATAATTCCCATTTCTTTTAACTTTTCTGGAGTAATTATTTCTCCATCATTAAATCTATCGAAATCATTTAAGTTTAAAACTTGATATCTTTTTGTAAATCTATTGTTGTTAAATCCCCTTTTAGGTATTCTTCTATAAAGTGGTGATTGCCCACCTTGGAACCAAGCCGGAATTCCTGCTCCACTTCTTGATTTTTGACCATTTTCACCACGAGTAGATGTTTTACCCATTCCACTTCCTGGACCACGGCCTACTATTTTACGACTTTTTTTTGTAGGTGATGATGTTAATTCGTGTAATTTCATACTATTCACCAACCTCTTCTGCCGCTTCTTTTATAGCTTCAGCTTTACCACGTAAAGCATTTATTCTGGCGGGAGTTCTTTGAGACTTCAAAGCTTCTAAAGTTGCCTTAGCAACATTAACTTTAATATTTGCTCCTAGAGATTTAGAAACAATATCTTTTACTCCAGCTAGTTCAAGAACTGCCCTTGCAGCTCCACCAGCTACAATTCCACGACCTTCTTTAGCAGGCTTTATTAAAACTTCAGCTCTACCACATTTGCCTATTGCTTCATGAGGAATAGTTCTATCATTGACTATTGCAACTTTAACAACATTTTTATTAGCCATTTGAATTGCTTTATTAACAGCATCAGCTATTTCTTTAGCTTTGCCACTACCAATACCTACTAATCCTTTTCTATTTCCAACTACAACAGTAGCTGAAAATCTAAAACGACGGCCACCTTTTACTACTTTGGTAATACGTCCTATATTAATAACTTTTTCTTCTAAAAGTTTTTTCTTTGGATCATTTTCTTGTCTCATTATTACCCTCCTTAAAAGTCTAACCCGGTTTCACGTGCAGCTTCTGCTAACGCTTTAACACGACCATGATATAAATACCCACCACGATCAAAGGTTACTTTCTTTATTTTTTTAGCTTTGCATTTAAGAGCAATATCTTTACCTATTAATTTTGCTCCTTCAGTGTTGCCACCATTTTTTAATTTTAAAGATAATGATGAAGATGAAACCAAAGTAACTCCTTTTTCATCATCAATAACTTGAGCAAAGATATTAGAATTTGATCTAAAAACATTTAATCTTGGTATAGTATTCGTTCCAGATAATGTTTCTCTAATACGTTTATGTCTTCTTACTCTAGATACATTACTTGATTCTTTTTTTATCATATTCTAACCTCCTATGCCGCTTTCTTTCCTTCTTTGCGTCTTACATATTCGCCTTTATAACGAATTCCTTTACCTTTATAAGGTTCTGGTTTTCTTATTTTACGAACATTAGCCGCAAATTCCATTAATTTTTGTTTATTAATTCCTGTTAATGATAGCTCAGTATTACTAGGTGATTCTACTTTAATATCGCTTGGAACTATTACTTCAACTGGATGGCTAAATCCAGCTGAGATTATTATTTTATTACCTTGTAAATTAAATCTATAACCTACACCAACTGCTTCTAGATCTTTTTGAAATCCTTTTGTAACACCTATAATCATATTATTAATTAAAGCATTAGTAGTCCCGTGTAATTGTTTAACATGTTTCATCTCACTAGATCTTTCAGTAAGTATTTTACCTTCTACTTCTTTAACAGTTATTCTTTTATCATAATTTTCTTTTAATTCACCTTTAGGTCCTTTAACAATTACTTCACTAGGATTGATTGTTACTGTAACTCCTTCAGGTATAATTAATTCTCTTTTACCAATACGACTCATAATAAATTTTCCTTACCAAATATAGGCAAGTACTTCTCCTCCTAAGCCTTTGGCTCTTGCTTCTTTATCAGTTAGTAATCCTTTAGAAGTTGATATGATTGCTATACCTAAATTGTTTAGTACATGAGGAAGTTCATCACTTTTTGCATATACTCTTAATCCTGGTTTACTAATTCTTTTTAATCCGATTATAACTCTTTCTTTTTTTGGGCCATACTTTAAATCAATATCTAAAGTATCACCTTTAGTATCTTTATTATATTTATAGTCAGTTATATATCCTTCTTTTTTAAGAATTTCAGCAATTCCTAATGTCATTTTAGATCCTAACACTGTAACACTTTTATACTTCATAGTATTAGCATTACGAATTCTTGTTAGCATGTCTGCTATATAATCGCTTACCATATTATCTTCTCCTTACCAACTTGATTTCTTTACGCCAGGTATTTGTCCCTTACTTGCTAATTCTCTAAAGCAAATACGACATAATCCATATTTTCTTAATACGCCATGAGGACGGCCACATCTTTTACATCTAGTATAAGCACGAGTTGAAAATTTTGGTGGACGATTAGATTTTATTACTAAACTTTTTCTTGCCATAATTTTCTTCCCTACTTTCTAAATGGCATACCGAATGCACTTAATAAAGAATGTGCTTCTTCATTTGTCTCTGCTGTTGTTACAAATACGATATCCATACCTCTTATTTTTAATACATTATCATAATCAATTTCTGAAAATATTAATTGTTCTTTGACTCCCATTGTATAGTTGCCTTTACCATCATAAGCTTTACTACTTAGTCCTCTAAAGTCTCTTACACGAGGAATTGCTACTTTAATTAATTTTTCTAAGAAATTATACATGTTTTCACCACGAAGAGTTACTTTTACACCAATTGCTGATCCAGCACGTAGTTTGAACCCTGCAATTGATTTCTTTGCTTTAGTTACAACTGGTTTTTGACCAGCTATAATTTCTAAATCTTTAGCAGCTGCTTCAATATACTTTGAATCTTGACTAGCTTCTCCAACTCCCATGTTGATTACTATTTTTTCTAACTTAGGGATTTCCATAGATGATTTGTATTTATATTCTTTAGCTAATTCTGATTTAATTTTTTCATCATATAATTTTTTAAATGTACTCATTTTATCACCCTATTTAGCTTTCTTTTCAGTTTTCTTTTTTGCAGGTTCTTTTTTAGTTTCAGCTTTTTCTTTTAAAACTTTTACATTTGATGCGTGAATAGGTGCTTCTCTTTCGATTATGCCACCCTTATCATTAGTAGTTGTTGGTTTTTGATGTTTTTTAATTATATTAACACCTTCAACTATTACTCTATTTTCATTTTTAAAAGTTTTGGTTACTTTGCCTTCTTTGCCTTTAGAAGCTCCAGCAATAACTTTTACTTTATCTCCAACTTTTACAAACATATTTTTCACCTACAATACTTCTGTAGCTAGTGATACAATCTTCATGTAATCTTTATCACGAAGCTCACGAGCAACAGGCCCTAAAACTCTAGTTCCAATCGGAGTTTTATCATCTCTGATTAAAACGCAAGCGTTATCATCAAATTTAATATATGAGCCATCAGCTCTTCTAACTCCTTGAACACTTCTTACTATAACAGCTTTTACTACTTTGCCTTTTGGTGTTGCGCTATTAGGAATAGCTTTTTTAACTGTAGCAACGACAACATCACCAATGTTAGCTGTTTTAACTTTACTGCCACCAAGAACTCTAATTACTAGAACTTCTCTAGCTCCTGAGTTATCAGCAACTTTTAATCTACTTTCTTGTTGAACCATGATAACCCTCCTTATAAGATAACAGCTTTTTCCATAACTTTTACTAATTCATATCTTTTAGTTTTAGATAATGGTCTAGTACTAGCTATTAAAACTGTATCTCCTTCTTTAGCGACATTTTTTTCGTCATGTGCATAATATTTTTTAGAATATTTTACACGTTTTTTATAAAGGGGATGTTTACGGTGAGTTTCAACTAAAACTGTGATTGTTTTATCACATTTAGCACTTCCTACTTTACCAATTAATTCAGTTTTTTTGCTTTCCATATTAATCCACCTTTCCATTTTGTCTTTCTTTCAAGACAGTTTTCATTCTAGCAACAGCTTTGCGAGTGTTTTTTAAATCAGATGGTTTATCAAGCGTTCCAGTTGCATGTTTCATTCTAAGATCAAATAAGTTTTTCTTTGATTCTTCAATCTTCTTTGCTAATTCTTCATCACTTAATTTTCTAATTTCATTAATCTTCATTGCTGTCACCACCCTCTTCACCTTTTTTTACAAATTTACATCTAATAGGTAATTTGTGCATTGCTAATCTAAGTGCTTCTCTTGCTGTAGCCTCATCAATATCTCCTATTTCAAACATGATTTTGCCTTCTTTTACTACTGCTACCCATTCTTCAACAGAACCTTTTCCTTTACCTTGTCTGGTTTCTAAAGGTTTCTTTGTTAATGGCAAGTGTGGAAATATATTTATCCATACTTTACCGCCACGTTTCATATAACGAGTCATAGCTATACGAGCAGCTTCAATTTGGCGAGCACTTATCCATGCTCCTTCTTTAGCCATTAAGCCATATTCGCCTTGATTTAATTTAATGTTTCCTCTAGCATGGCCATCATAACTAACTCTATGGGATTTTTTGTACTTAGTCTTTTTTGGTATCAACATTAGTATCAACTCCCTTAATTTGTTTTTTGTTATTTAATACTTCGCCAGTATATATCCATACTTTTACTCCTACTTTACCAGTATTGGTATGAGCAGTACTAGTTGCATAATCAATATTAGCTCTTAAAGTATGAAGAGGAACTGTTCCTTCTACATACCATTCGGTACGAGCCATTTCAGAACCACCAAGTCTTCCTGAAACAGAAGTTTTTATTCCTTTAGCTCCAGCTTTCATGGTATTTCTAATCGCTCTTTTTTGAGCCGATCTAAATGGTCCTCTATTTTCAATTTGATAAGCAATAGTATCTGCAACTAATTTAGCATTTAAGTCTGGTTGTTTTACTTCTACTATAGAAATATATATTTCTTCACCAACTAGTTTGTTGATGGCTTTTCTCAATTTATCAATATCTTCGCCACCACGACCAATTATCATACCAGGCTTAGCGGTATTAATTGTTATATCGGTTCTTTTCTTATTTCTTTCAATAATTATAGAAGCTACTGCAGCATCTTTTAATTTTTTATCAAGAAATTCACGAATCTTAATATCTTTATTTAAATATTCTGCATAATTTTTTGATGCATACCACTTTGAATCCCAAGTTTTGTTTACACCAATTCTATAACTTATTGGATTTACTTTTTGACCCATATGTTAAGCACCAACCTTTCCATCACTTACTTTTATAGTAATATGACTCGTTCTTTTATCACGTCTATCTACCTTAGTACGAGAACCAAATTTAATTCTCTTATAAACAGGTCCTGGATTAATAAAACATTCAGATATTACTAAATCTTCTTTATTTAACCCTAAATTATTTGTCGCATTAGCAGTAGCTGATTTTAAAACTTTAATAATTAAACGACTTGCCAAAGTATTAGTTGCTTCTAAAATACTTTCAGCTTCAGCTATTTTTTTACCTCTAACAAGATCTAAAGTCATTCTTGCTTTTCTAGGTTTTATCATAGCGCTTTTATGTGTTGCATAAGTTTCCATTAGCTACCTCCTAACTTTCTTTTCTATTTCCTGCATGGCCACCAAATTTACGTGTTAAAGCAAATTCGCCTAATTTATGTCCTACCATATCTTCTGTAATATAAACAGGAATAAATTCTTTACCATTATGAACCGCTATTGTATGTCCAACGAAGTCTGGAAAAATAGTTGATCTTCTTGACCAAGTTTTTATAACTTCTTTTTTGTTGTTTTCATTGTTTTTTCTTATTCTATTTAATAATCTATCAAATACATAAGGACCTTTTTTTAAACTTCTAGCCATATCAATTACCTCCTAGGTTTCTTTCTACTTACAATAAGCTTGTCTGATTTGTTTTTAGATTTTCTAGTTTTATATCCAAGAGCTGGTTTACCCCAAGGAGTAACTGGCCCTTTTCTACCTATAGGTGCTCTACCTTCGCCGCCACCATGTGGATGGTCGTTAGGGTTCATAACTGAACCTCTATTAGTTGGACGAATGCCCATGTGACGTTTACGTCCGGCTTTACCTAAATTAACAAGTTCAGCATCTTCATTGCCAACAGCTCCAACTGTAGCCATACACGTTTCTAATATATTACGCATTTCACCACTTTGAAGTCTTAACATTACATATTTGCCTTCTTTGCCGAGAATTTGAGCACTTGTTCCAGCGGCTCTACACAATTCTCCGCCTTTTTTAGGTTTTAGTTCAACATTATGAACTACAGTACCTACCGGGATACTTCTTAAAGGCAACGCATTTCCTACTTTTATATCGGCAGCATCGCCACTAGAAATTATCATATCAACTTTCAAATCTTTAGGAGCTAAAATATACCTTTTTTCACCATCTTTATAAGCTATTAAAGCTATATTAGCATTTCTATTTGGATCATACTCTATTGATACAACTCTTCCGGCGACATCAAACTTATCACGTTTAAAGTCAATGATACGATACTTTTGCTTTGCTCCACCACCAATATGTCTTACGGTCATTCTGCCTTGATTGTTTCGACCACCACTTTTATTTTTAGATACTGTTAAACTTTTTTCAGGTTTTTTAGCGGTGATTTCACTATTTATCAAAGTAGACATGCCTCTTCTACCATTTGTAGTAGGCTTATAATTCTTTACTGGCATTTCTAATCATCCTCTCTAAACATCTATTCTTTGCCCATCAACTAAAGTGATGATTGCTTTTTTAAATGTTTTAGTTTGACCGGTATGTTTTCCGACTCTTTTAGCTTTTGGTTTAGTAATAGAAGTATTAACACTAGCTACTTTTACGCCAAAAGATTCTTCGATTGCTTTTTTAATTTCATATTTATTAGCTTTCTTACTTACTTTAAAAACATAAGTTTTTCCATCTTTAGCAAGAGAGCTAACTTTTTCAGTTATTAATGGTGCAATAATAATATCTTTCATTATTTAAGCACCTCCTCAATAAATTTTACAGCGGCTTCATCAAGAACTAAAGTATCAGTATTAGTAATATCTAGTACATTTATTTCATTAGCCATAATATGACCAACATTTTTTAAATTTCTGCTCGCCATATATAAATTTTCATTTTCATCAGATGTAACAAATAACACTTTTTTATTTAGTTTTAGTGTATTCAAAATATTATTTAAAGTTTTAGTTTTTAATTCTGACAATTTAATTTCATCAACAACAACTAATTCTTTATTTTGATATTTGCTTGATAACGCACTCTTAAGAGCTGTAGTTCTTTCCTTTTTATTCATTTTAAATGTGAAGTCTCTATTTGTTAAAGCAAATGTATGTCCTCCACCAGTCCATATTGGACTTCTTTTTTGGCCAGCACGAGCACGTCCTGTTCCTTTTTGCTTCCATGGTTTTTTACCACTACCACTTACTTCGCCACGAGTTTTGGTTTTCTTTGTTCCTTGTCTTAGTGAAGCAAGAGCTAATCTTATAGCATTACTTAGAATATCTTTGTTAATTTCAACATTCCAAATGCTATCTTCTAAAGTCAAGTCTTTAACTTTTTCACCATTTAATTTTATTATATTAATTTTTGCCATTATTATTCACCTGCTCCTTCTTCTGCTGTTGCTTCAACAGTTGATTCTTCAGTAGTTTCTTCCTGTATCGGTTCTTCTTCAACGGCTTCAGTAGCATCTTCAATAGCTTCAGAAGATGTTTCTTCTGTTATAACTTCTTCTATTACTTCATCAGTAACAGTTTCTTCATCATAATTAACTAATTCAGCAGGAGTATTGTTTTTAGTAGTTTTAGCTGCTGATCTTATTAATACCAAACCATTTTTAGGCCCAGGTATATTACCGCTTACTAAAATATAATTTTCATTAGCATTAATTTCTATTATTTCTAGGTTTTGAATAGTAACAGTTTCACTACCCATATGACCAGGTAATTTTTTAGCTTTAAATACTCTCATCGGTCTCATAGTTCCTAATGAACCAGGTCCTCTATGATATCTAGATCCATGAGTCATTGGTCCACGAGTTTGATTATAACGCTTTATAACGCCTTGGAAACCTTTTCCTTTACTTGTTCCTGTTACATCGATTGCTTCTCCAGCAGCAAATAAATTTGCTCCTATTTGATCTCCTACTGTATAAGCGCCTTCCATATTTCTTATTTCTTTTAAGAAGCGCTTAGGAGTGGTGTTAGCTTTTTTAGTATGTCCTATACTAGCTTTACTAGCATTTTTTTCTTTCTTATCACAGAAAGCTAATTGAATACTATCATAGCCATCTTTTTCAGTTGTTTTAACTTGAGTAACTACATTAGGAGTCACTTCAACTACTGTGACTGGAATTAATTTTCCATTTTTCGTAAATACTTCGGTCATCCCGATTTTACGTCCTAAGATTCCTTTCATAATTTTTTCCTCCAATTATTATAATTTAATTTCGATGTCTACTCCGCTTGGTAAATCCAAATGTGATAAAGCATCAATTGTTTCTTTACTAGGTTCTTTTATATCGATAAGTCTTTTATGAGTACGCATTTCAAATTGTTCTCTTGAATCTTTGTACTTATGTACCGCTCTTAAAACTGTTACCTTTTCGATTTCAGTTGGAAGAGGTACTGGACCTGATACAATTCCTCCAGTTCTTTTTACTGTTTCAATTATTCTAATAGCCGCTTGATCTAACGTTCTATGATCATAAGCTTTTAGTCTAATTCGAACTTTCTCCTTTGACATTTTCATGTCCTCCCTTCGTCTATATCTAGTACAGACTCGCTCCGTGCAAATAACCTGATAAAAGGCAATTTATTTAACAACCTCGCCTAGTGTATCAACAACCTCGCACATCTTAGCAGTCATACGAACTAGATTATAGCAATATAAAAGGCTTTTGTCTAGGGGTAAATACAATTTTTTTGCAATAAAAAAGATCTTAATTTATAAGATCTTCTTTTTCTTTTAATTTTAATTCTTTTTGTTTTCTGTTTCTAGTTATCGTTCCATATACTATTAAGCCAGTAACTAAGATTGAGCAAACTACGAACGCAATTATTTCACCAATTGTAATGGTTTCTACTCTTACATTAATATCATATATTGAGTAACTGCCATCCTCTGCAATAACTTTTATTTTTACGGTAGTAAAGTCAGACAATTCCATGTTGCCAATAACTTCTATTTGGGCATTGCTGTTTGACGCCGCTAAGTCAAATGCTAATTCTTCTGTTCCAGAGAATATAACAACATTATACAAGTAGTTTAATGGATCAAATGATATTTTTTCACCTGCTATATTTAATGTACTTAAAGTTGAATCTGTCGAAATTGCATAGCCAGCTTCTTTTCTTATTACGTTTATTGTGTATGTTTGGGTTTCGCCGCTTTCGGCAGTTACTATTGTTTCAATTTTATTTGAACCAATTTGTAAATCATCTCCACCAATTATTTCAACTGTCGCATTTTCATCATCTGCCGTTGGAGTTACTAGGATACTCGTAATATCGTTTGATACATATAAGTTATAATCTGTTACATCTGGCTCAAACATTAAGTTGCCTGAACTAATAGTAACTTCACTTAAATCATTGTTAGAACTCTTTGTTTCATCGACCACTACTGGTTCTGGAGTTCCTGCTCTGGTTATTATGACTTTATATATTCTTTCAGATCCAGTTTCACTTTTAACTTTTACTAAAATAGTGTTTTCGCCTACTTTTAATTCTTCTGTTCTAGATCCATAACCTTCTACAAATGTTGCGCTACTATCATTTTTTTCAGCAGCTATTTCTACTTCTGAAACATCATTTGCAACCGTTCCATAATATTCATTAGTATATCTTGCGAAGGAAGGAGTTAAGGAAACATCTCTAGCTACTAGTGATTTTAATGTGTTATCACTACTTCTATCATCCAACCTTGTTATTAATAATGTGTAAGTTCTAATACTTCCTTTGGCACTTTCAACTTTTATATATTCAACATTTAAACCGTATTCCAAATCTACTGTTCTTGGCCCGTAGCCATCAACAAATTCTGAATCCGTATAAACCAAAACTGGATTTAACGCTATTTGGTCAGCATATACCGAGAATTCATACTGATTAACGTCTGATTCAAAATCGACATAAAAGGTTCCTAAGTTTTCAGTAGTAGAACTTGCTAGTGGGACTATTTCATACGATTCTTTATAATTACTTATTTGTTTTACTATATCATCCCAACCATTTCTTACTATTTCAAATCTAAAATCTGTATCAATACTTGCTTCACTATTATAACTTAATAGCTTTAAATCGTTCCAAGTATTAGGATCAGCATAATCAGCATCTTCTAGATAAGTTAAATTAATAGCATAGAAAACTGTTTCTTTCATTGTAGGTATAAGATCTGTGGGCATAATTTTATATAATGTTCCTAATTCATTTTTAGCGGCTGCAACAACATCTCCTTCTGAATCTTTCACAAATGTGCCATCATCATTTCGAGATAGTCTTGCTTCTGGTTTAGATGCCACAACATAAACTTTCTCAGTAGTTATTCCTAAAGCGGCTTTTTCTGCATCAGTCAATGTATATAACAATAGCCCCGTATCAGGATCAACCGTCAATGTTTTTTCAGATGTATTTTCTAATTTTAGTATTGTATGTTGATTTGATAATCCCAAACTAACTATTCCCGATTTTACCGAATACCTTCTTGAAGAATTTGGCTCCATAATGTTATAACCAGCCAATTCATATATTTCTTCCAAAGTCATTGATTCGCCACTATAATACTTTGCTAAAATTTCGGACCCAACATCATATGATGTAACTATTCCTTTAATAGCATTGCTCGCAGGAACTATTATTGCTATGTCCCCACTTAAATACACGTCTCCCTCTGGCGTTTGATTATATATGTAAACGGTTCCATCGTCCGAATCAACACTAAGTGTCATCTCATTTTCACTATTCCCCGATTTCCATCCTTCATCTGAAATTTCATCGGGAGTAACCGGATCTGTTAATATTTTATAACGCCATCCAGCTTTAGTATAAATTTTTACAAAAGCGAGCATATCCTCATATTCGGAAGTTATAATGTATTTAAGTTCGACATCTAATTCACCATCAGCTTTAGTACATGGAGTAAAGCACATACCCTTATGATAACTATCATCGTCTGGTATTAAAAAGCTACTACCAGCAGAATAGTATCCGTCGTCACATTGAGGTCTATCTGCTAACAATCCATATTTTTCACAGAAGTCATCATCAGAATTTCTTTCTCGCCATTTACATTGAGAGTAGCAAACCCAAACATACGTTTCGCCTTCACTATCAAACGCTTTATCTGAAATATAATCATAATCATATCCATCCGGACAAGTTGGCCTTTCATTTGTATAACCTTTTGATTGACAAAAAGCATAATAAGTTTCATAGCTTTTTTTGCAAATGCCAGAATCCCATTTTCCACCAACAGCTTCACAAGCAGCCTTGGTTTCGCATGCATTAACGGTATCTGGTTCGCATCTCAAAACTTCATAACGCAAGTCCCTTGAAATACAACTATAACACGTCGCTTGTTTATATTGGGTTAATTGCCTTTTATTTATAGATACGTATTTGGCTCCACCACATTTTTCAATAGCTGCTGCTTGATCATCTAACTCGCCATAAACACTTTGACAAGTAGAACTCGATCCCGTACAAGAAACACAATATTTCCCGCTTGTAGTCACACTTATTTGTGCATAGTCTAAATATCCTAATTCACTACAAAAAGCTGACGCCGAATCTAGTGTGCTGAAAGCATAGCCGTGTTCACAAAAGTCTGATGTATTCGTAGGTATTGTTTTTTTTGCACATGCTGTATAGCAAATTCTTCCGCCGTAAGCAACTGTTTCTGTACTATACCCTTCGCTACATCTAGGAGGATAAGAATAATAACTGCCACATCCGGCCGTTGCCGTTTTAGTACACGCTGTGTAACAAGTTAAACCATTATATGTTACCGAAGATGAAGAATAGCCTTCGCTACATCTAGGAGGATAAGAATAATAACTGCCACAGCCGCTTCCCGATGTTGGCTTTTTAGTACAAGCTCTGTAGCAAGTTCTACCATTATAATATAGCGTTGAAGAATAATATCCTTCGCTACATCTAGGCGGATAAGAATAATAACCACCACAGCCGCCATCAGTCATTGCCCAACTTTGTGGTAAATTATTACCTGCGAAAAGGTAAAGGCCACAGGCTAAAACTGTAAATCCTAAAATACATACCAGATTCCAAACTTTTCTTCTCATTAAAAAAACTCACCTATCTTTTCTAATATAAGAATAATACATTTTTAGTTTTTTTACAAGAAAAAACAACTTTTTTAAAGTTGCTTAAATAATTTACTAAATGTCTTTATCATTTGAACTGTATAACCGACTTCATTATCATACCAAGCAACTATTTTAACAAGTTGTTTGCCATCAACCTCTACTATATTAGTAGATAAGCCATCGACTAAAGCTCCAATTCTTTTTCCCAATATATCACTTGATACAATAGGATCTTCAGTGTACATTACGGTATCATTTTGATTACTTTTGAATAGCCCATTTATTTCTTCGATACTAGTATTTCTTTTTAGTTCTAAAGTAACATCAATAAGTGAGCCATCACTAACAGGAACTCGGTAAGCACAACCATCAAGCTTTCCCTTTAAGTCTGGTATAACTAAACCAATGGAACTGGCAGCGCCAGTGGAGGTAGGAATAATATTTTGGGCCGCCGCTCTTCCTCTTCTTGATTCTATTCCTTTTTTATGAGGTATATCTAGTGTTTCTTGATCATTTGTATAGGCGTGAATAGTACTCATAAAGCCTTTTACTATACCAATATTATCATTAATTATTTTTAATACTGGCGCCAAACAATTAGTGGTACAACTGGCTGCTGAAATAATTTGCTCACTACCATCCAAAATATTATCATTAACATTATAAACAATGGTTTTCATATCACCTTTGCCTGGGGCACTTATTAAAACTTTTTTGGCTCCAGCATTAATATGTTTCATGGCAGCTTCATAGTCAGTGAATTTACCCGTGCACTCTAAAACCACATCTACTTCTAAATCTCGCCATGGTAAATTAGATGGATCTGTTTCATTAAATACTTTAGTTTTGGTTCCATTAAAAATTATTCCATCTGCGTCACTGGTTATATAATTTGGATAAAAAGAACGATGATTAGTATCATATTTTAAATAATAAGCCAAATCACTAGCACTAGTTAAATCATTAATAGCAACTACTTGATAATCTTTATTTAAAATCAATTCTCTAAAAGCCAGCCTACCTATTCTGCCAAAACCATTAATAGCAACTTTTATCATTTTTATTCCTTCTTTCTAATAAGGATTAAACATACTGCCACCAGTAAATTCTCTTAATATAGAATTATCAGCTAAATATTCACTAGTTATGGGTAAATATATTCTTAAATACCCAAGTAATCTTCTTGCTTCATCATAATATATTGAATTAACTGGAACTGAATAAAGAAGCGGTTCTGCATATACCTTTAATAATCCTAATTCAAATGCTAAAGAAGTGTTTAAAGTAAAATCAACATCTTCTTGGTAAGGGAATATATATTTTTCTTCACCCTTACGAACCCTTTCCCATCCAGCTATGGTATCATCAACATTATACCCTCTAAAAACAGCATCTCTCACTATTCTTCTAAGCAATCTAAGATCGACAGTTGAAATATGATTGTGTTTATCTATTCTAAGTGGCATAAAAGGACTAACATATACCCTATATTTATTTTCCTCTGGAATTTGGGAGGCAAAGTATCCATTTAAACAATGAATACCTTCTAATATTATAATGGTATCTTCTTTTAGCTTAGCAACTTTGCCTTTATATTCTTTGCTACCTGTAAAGAAATTAAACTTTGGTAAAGATACTTCTTTACCATTTAACATATCTAAAATTTGTTCATCAAGAAGCTTAGCATCTACATTATTTGGTGATTCAAAATCAATTTCACCATCTTCGTTTTTCTCATAATTTTCTTTTTCTTTGTAATAATTATCAGCAGATATTATAATTGAATCAAGACCATTGTATTTTAAGTATAAAGCCAATTTATGGGCGCTAGTTGTCTTACCAGAAGATGATGGCCCAGCCATTAAAATGATTTTTACATTCTTTCTTTCTTTGATCTTTCTAGCCAAATCTTGGAACTGATTATTAGAATATATTTCGCTTATTTGCATAAACTCTTTTATTTTGTTTTCAGAAACCAAATCATTTAAATTGGCCACAAAAGGAACTTTAACTTCATTTAACCAATCTCGATATTGGCAGAAACATTGAAGAGTTTTATAACAATGGCTAAATTCTGGTATTTGATTATTGCTCCTAGCTGTTGGGAATCTTAATATTAAATGATTGTTGTCATCAATATCTATTGCATATTTATTTATTGCTTTAGTACTATATGGCAGTTCAGTATAAAAATAATTAAAATAATTTTTTAATTTAAAAAATACAACTGTACTATTAGATAGATTCTGAATATTTTTAGCTTTTTCAATTTCACCATTTTGGAATAAAAAATTAATAGCTTCTTTTTTATTTACTATTATTTTTTCAAACAATAGGTTTGATTCAATTAATTCATTCATTTTAGCCATTATTTTTTCAATAATTTCTTTGGTCAATTGTTGTCCTATTTTAGCTTCGGCATATATGCCTTTGTCTAAAGAATTTAAATATTCTACATCAGCAGAAGAACCAAATAATTCTTTTACAGCTACTAAAAGAATGAATTTTAACCCCGCCAAATACATTGACTGACCATTTATATCATTAACATCAATAAAACTTATTTCACAACTTTTTTTGACTGTATTATAAAGAGGGGCAACAATATTATTCAGCTTTGCTGCTATTATAGGATTTGGCATTTTATCTTGAAAATATTTGCTTAATTCAAAAAGGGTTATACCTGTTGGATAACTATTTGTTACACCATTTATTTTTAACTGAATGCTATTATTCAATGTTATCCCTCTTATTCTATAAGTAATTATACTAAATATATAGTATTATTTCAATTAATCTTTTTGATGCTTTTTTAATAATTCATTCATTTTTATAAAATGATGGTTAACATATGATTTAGAAACTTTTTTTTCAGTTTCTAAGCTTATAATATTAGCAAGCTCTTCGTAAGATGTTTCTGGATATAACAAACGATATTTAATAACTTCTTTAGTTTTAACATCTAATAAATCTAATAATTTGTTCTTCTGTAAGTATTTTATATTTTCCATTTGTTTAAGACCGGTATTAATAGTTTTTTCTTGATTAGCTAGCTCGCAATTATTAAGCCTATTAACCATGTTTTTATGATCTTTATATATTCTAACATCTTCAAAATAAAACAACTCATTTATAGCTCCAAACATCTTTAAAATGTCACTAATATTTTCTGAGGATTTTATATATATCATGTACCCATTATCTCTGATAATTATCTTACTTGTTAAATTAAAAAACAAAAATAAATTATTTATAAATGCTGCTTCTGATTTTTTATTAGTTAGTATCTCAAAATGGTAACCACTAGTAGAAGGATCACTTATATTGCCAGATCCTAAAAAGGCTCCTTTTAAATAAGCAATTTTTTCTTCATTAGAAACTAAATTATCTTTAACAGTTTTTAAATCATTTAATATTATGTTTATTTTTTGAACTGTTTTTAATATATATATTTGTTTTATTCTAAAACGCTTTTGAGTTCTGATTATTATATTTATATTTATATTATATGTTTCTTTAATTATTTTATATATTCTTCTTGCTACCTTGGCGTTTTCAATTACAAAAATTATACTATTTTTATTTATCTTACCCGTTACATTTAAATATGCTGCCAAAAAAATTCTTGCTTCTATTGGTTCAAGATCTATTAAAGCTAATTCTTCTTTTACTTTTGTGGTAAATGTCATATTTATCTCCGCTATTTAGTATAACATAAAAAAGCACTTTCGTGCTTAATACCTAGTGCTCCATTTGGCCTCTGAAGGCAAATATTTCATTGGATTAACACTACTGGCAATAAATTTACTCCATGAAGAATATCCACTTATTCCAGCCCCTAAGTAATGGCCAGTAGATATGCCGAAATGAAGATGAGCTCCTGTAGAACAATGATCCCAGGTTGATTTAGATCCACCACCTACAGTACCAATCTGATCCCCAGCTGATACTATATCGCCTACTTTGACATTATAGGTAAGCAAGTGAGCATACTGGGTAGTATAGGCCTTACCTAAAACATTATGATGAATATAAATAACATTTCCGCCACAACTAGATTTTTTAGTAATAGCTGCCACCATACCTAAGGCTGCTGCATAAACTGGAGTTCCTTCTTTATTACCACCAATATCAATGGCATTATGAAAAGATATTCTTCCTGTTAAAGGACTTGTTCTGTATCCCCAATAACTAGTTATTCTGCCTTTAACTGTTGGTCTTATAAAGCCAGTTGCTGAACCAATTTTAACACAATCACTTAATTTTTGAGTTTCGCTATCACAAACAGTTTTGTAGTAATCTATTAAGGCTTCTTGGTTTTTAATTTGATCATCTATATCTTCATTTAATTCATTTAGCTCTGAAAGTCTATTACCAAGACTTTTTATAGCTTGATTATACTGTTCTTTCATATTTTCAAGTTCTAAACTTCTCGCCTCTAAATCAAGCTTTAATTGTTCATTTTCAGCTATTAAAGCTTCCATGTTTTGAACTACTTCTTTATTATAAGAAGAAAGTTGTTCAACTATAGCTGTCCTCATTATCAAATCAGTAGTACTAGAAGCTCCAGAAATATATTCTAGGTAAGCACTATCGCCATTAGATAGTTGTAAAAATCTTAATAATTCATCTATTTCTTTTTTAGATTTAGTTATTTCTTCGTTACTTTCAACTATTTTATTCTCAGCTTCTAAAACTTGAACTTCTATTTCTTCTTGTTCTTTATAAGCATTATATATAGCAGTTTTTTTAGAATTAATTTGAGAAGTTGTCTGACTCTTGGAATTTTCATTATCTTTCTTTTCTTGTTTTAAAGCCGCTAATTGATCTTTTAAATCTAATATAGTGTCCGCTTCTTTGGCTGCTCCAAAAGTAGATGTCGGATTAAGAAACATCGATAATAAAATAGCGATAAACAACGTTAGAAATGAAATATATTTTATTGTTTTTTTCATACTTTTAAATATTTCCTAACTGCTCGGTAACTACCTATTATGCCTACAACGCTGCCAATAGCTAGAAGTATTAAAGAAACATAGAAAATGAAATAATTAGGATTAATTAACTTAATAATTTTAGAAAGCAAATATCCGCCTAATTTGTCGTACATAATTATATATCCATATATTGTAAATATTATAGGTATTATAGAACCAATTATTCCAAGAACGAATCCTTCTATTAAGAAGGGAAGCTTTATCACTAAGTTACTGGTACCAATAAGCCTCATTATTTCAATTTCTGTCTTACGAGATATAATAGTTAGTTTTATAGTATTGCTAATTAGAAATGCTGTTACCAAAATAAGTGAAGCAACTATTAAGATTGAAGCTTGTTTTACAGCTCCAAAAACCATAACTAATTTATCAACCATTTCTTCACCATATTTAACTGTATCAACTTTTGGAAGTTCAGCTATTTCTTTGGCAGTATCGCTTATTTTCCTAACATCTAATACTTTTATTAGAAATTCATTTTGCAAGGGATTTTCTTCTTCAGTCCAGGAAGCCATTATAGAATTAAAAACTGACGATTCATTTTGCATATCTTCTTTTACTTCTTCTTTAGTTTTAAAAACCACTTCTGAAGCAATTACATTATTTTTACTTTTTAAGATATCAGCTAGGCTATCTGCCTCTTCTACAGTAGAATCTCTATCCATAAATACTACGATTGTTAAATCTGCTTCTAAGTCTTTAGTAAATGAATTTACATTAGCCGAAAGAATAATAGCTACTGAAACTAATATTAAAGTAATAGTAGTACACGTAATAGAAGCAAAACTTAAACTAAAGTTTCGAAAAACACTCCTAAAGGCATCTTTTATATTACTTTTTAATATTCTAAATATTTTCATGAGCTTTGTACCTTCCTTTCAGATAGTCACCTGTTAGGATACCATTCTCAATTAAAATTACTCTTTTCTTCATTTTATTAACTATTTCTTTATCGTGAGTAGCCATTATAATAGTTGTACCCATACTTTTATTAATATCATCAATTATATCAACTATTTCTTTAGATAATTCGGGATCTAAATTCCCAGTAGGTTCATCGCATATTAAAATTTTCGGTTCGTTAACTATTGCTCTCGCTATGCAAACTCTTTGTTGCTCTCCGCCTGACAATTGGTTTGGAAAACAGCGAGTTTTTTCTTTTAGACCAACTCTTACTAAAGCTTTGTTGACTTTTTCTTTTATTTCAGTTTCTTTCATGCCTATATTTTCCAACCCAAAAGAAACGTTTTCGTATACTGTTAATTTAGGAAGCAATTTAAAATCTTGGAAAACTATTCCAATTTTCCTTCTAAATTTATAAACTTTTCGGTTTCTTAATCTAGCAACATTGACACCACCAACTATAACTTCCCCTTTTGTTGGTTTTTCTTCTCTATATAGCATTTTAATTAAGGAAGATTTGCCGCTTCCACTTGCTCCGATTACAAATACAAATTCCCCTTTTTCAATTTCTAAGTTGAAATTGGCCAAGGCAGTTACACCGTTTTTGTATATTTTATAACAATTCTTGATTTCAATAAGTTTCACTACTATACCACCTTAATAAGATTATATCATTAAATGCCTACTATAAGAAAGGCAAAGAAGCTCTCTTTACACCGCCCATTACCTCATAACAATCATTTATAACCATAAAGGCGTTAGGGTCTATCTCTAAAATAGTTTCTTTAAATAAAAAATAATCTCTAGTTCTTACAACACACATTAGCATTTTAGCTTTTTCAGACGAATACCCACCTTCAATATTTAAAACGGTAATTCCAGCATTCATATCTTCAATAATATACTTTTTAATAGACTTTATTTTTTTAGTATATATAAAGAACATTTTACTATCCGATATTCCTAAAAGGATTCTATCTACTATAGTTGAATTTAAGAATAAAATCATAATGGCATAAACAACTTTTTCATAACCAAAGAAGTATCCACCACCTAAAACAATTGAAGCGTTTATAATAAGCATTATGGTACCAAAAGAAAGTTTTTTCCTTTCGCCAAATATTTGGCCTAAAATATCTGTGCCACCAGTAGTAAATCCCGTCTTATATATTAACCCACTACCAACACCTAACATCAATCCTGATATTAGAACCATTATTATATCACTTTCAAACTGAATGTTTAATTTTGTAGCTAAAGGAGCTGTCAGAGTAATGAAAAATGGAAATAAAAGAGATCCAATAACTGATTTAGATGTCTTTTTCCATCCTAGAACAAAGAAACTTACTAACAGTAACAAAGTATTAACTAAATAAATAAATAATACTGGATCAACATACAATATTTTTTTTAATATTATAGCTAATCCTGATACTCCACCAATAACCAAGTTATTAGGTAATAAAAACATATTATAATTTAAAGTTACTAAAAATATTCCTACCAAAAACAAAAATGATCTAAACAATAATCTTCTCTTTTTTTTCATTATTAATACTCCTACTATTAAGATTATACTATATTTTAAAAATAAATTAAAACTATAATTGTAATTTATTTTATGTTATAATTTTTATGGTAAGAAGGTTTAAACATGGATTTAGTTTTCTATTTATTTTTAAGTTTAATTGTGTTTTTTGGCATCATAGCCATTCTTTATTTAATTATTTATAACAAAATCCAAAAAATAAAGATTAGGATTGATGAAGCTGAGACCATTATCGATGATAAATTAAGATTTAGATATGACCAAATGCTAAAAGCTAGTGAAATAATTTTTAAAGATTTAAATAAAGAATATTTTAAAGATTTAGAAAGTCTTAAAAATAAAAAAATTAGTAATTTTGATATGGATCGAAAAATTACTGAAAGTATTTCTTTATACGAAACACTTAAAAATGATAATAGGAAATTAGAAGATAGTAATGATCTAAAAGAAGTAGATTTAAATTTAAAAACTAGTGAAGAAAAACTAGAAGCTGCTAAGGCTTATTTTAATATGAATACTTCTAAGTTAAACGAGTTAGTAAGAACTTTCCCAGCAATCATTGTGGCTAGAATTCATAACGTTAAAATTAGACCATATTTTGATGGAAAAAACTTAAATGACGATGATATAAACGATTTTAAATTATAATTATTTTGATAAATCCCAGTCTATTGGATTTAAATGGTTTTTTATTAAAAAAGCATTTGTTTTAGAAAAAGGTTTACTACCAAAGAAGCCATTATGGCATGCAAATGGAGATGGGTGAGTAGATTCAATAATCAAATGCTTTTTATTTGTAACAAAAACTTTCTTAGCTCTAGCAAAATTACCCCATAATATAAAAACGACTGGCTCTTCTTTTTGGTTTATCAATTTAATTATATAATCTGTCAATAATTCCCAGCCAATATTTTTATGACTGGCCGGTTTATCTTTTTCGACAGTCAAAATAGCATTTAAAAGAAGAACCCCTTCTTTGGCCCATTTCGTTAAATTACCAGATTTAAATGGTTTTATATTAAGATCTGTTTCTAACTCTTTATAAATATTTTGCAAAGATGGGGGTAAAGGAAAATCATTTGGGACCGAAAAAGAAAGACCGTCTGCTTTCCCAGGATTAAAATACGGATCCTGGCCTATAATAACTACTTTTACATTTTCATAAGGTGTTAGTTTTAAAGCATTAAAAATATTATTTTGAGAAGGAAATATTGGCTTTGTTTTATACATATCTAAAACATTATCATAAAACTTATGAAATCCCTCACTATCCCAAATTACTTTTAATTTTTCATCCCAACTATTGCCAATCATTTTACCTCACTTATGATAAGTTTCATTATTACTTATCTTAAACGCTCTATATATTTGTTCTAACAATATTCCTCTAAATAATCCATGTGGAAAAGTCATTTTGGAAAAAGATATTTTCTTATTAACCACATTTTTAACTTTCTCTGCAACACCGTTAGATCCACCTATAATAAAGGTTATATTACTATTAAAATTAAAAACATCACTTATTAGTTCACTAAATGATTTAGAGTCCATTTCTTCGCCTTTTATATCAAGTAAAATATTAAAATCTTTTTTATTTATTTTAGCAATTAAATCCTTACTTTCAGTATCAATATCTGAATCTTTTAGAATCTGAATCTCTATTTTATGATATTTTTGTATTCTTTTTAAATAATCATCTATTAAATAATTTAAATATTCTTTTTTTATTTTTCCAACACACAATATTTTTATCATATTATTACTATTTCACTCATTTCATTTTGTTTAACACAAGAAACATTTTTAAAGCTTATGTCATTGCTTTGCATTTTTTCTTTAAAAGCTTCTAAAGCCAATTCTTCACAATTATTTTCTTCGCTTAAATGAGCTAGAAAAACCTTTTTAGTATCATTACCAATTAGCTTTGCTAAGTAAGTAGATGAGTCTTCATTACATAAATGTCCCTCTGAAGATAATATCCTTCTTTGAAGCCATAAGGGATATTTACCTTCTCTTAGCATCTGAATGTCATGATTGCTTTCCATTATATACATATTTTTGTTTTTTATCTTATTAAAATATTTTTGATTTAAATAACCAGTATCTGTTATATAAACTAAAGATGATTTGTCTTCAGTAATTAAAAACCCCCTTGAATCTATACTATCATGACTGGTATTTATAATTTCAATACTTAAATTATCAAAAAACAAATCTCCTTCATATATAAGATAATTCAAATCCGGATTTAGTTTTCTTAATTCTTTGTGCATTTTAGGAGTAACACAAATTTCCGTTTTTCTTTCTTTACCAAAGGTTTCAATATACTTTATATGGTCAGTATGAAGATGAGATATTAAAACATAATCAATATCGTCTACTGTTCTTTTTATTTTTTTTAATTGTAAATTTATGTATTTTACGCTTACTCCCAAATCTATTAGTATCTTATATTTTTGGGTTTCTATATATGTAGCATTGCCTTTAGAGCCACTTGCCAAAACTATTACTTTCATTATTGATATAGTTTTAAGGGATTAATTGTATAACTTCCGCTTGCCCAAGGCTTTCCAATCCAGATACTAAAATGAAGGTGAGTCCCAGTAACATATCCAGTTTTACCCATCGTCCCTATAACGCTTCCTCTTTTTACTGAATCCCCAGCCTTAGCATATCTTTCATTAAGATGGGCATACTCTGAGAAGTAACCATTTAAATGATCTATTTCAATAACATTACCACCAGATCCCATCCATCCTGAAAATATAACAACTCCACTTTCAATAGCCATTATTGGTGAATTAAATCTAGAAGCGATATCTATTGCTTTGTGTAATTTCCCCCAACGATAACCATAAGGGCTGGTTATTGTATATGGTGATATAGTTGGCCATTTCCATGAACCATTATCATTTGGTGTTACAGTTCCTTGTAATCCTCTAACAACTATTTTTGGAACCGCTGGCTTTATTTCAGTCGATGTAATAAATTCTACTGATTGGATCTCTCCATCTTTATAAAGAACATCTTGAGTGTTTCTACTAATACCGTTTTCACCATTTTGTTTAACATATTTGGTGCCTGCTGATAATCCAGCACTATATTCAGTCTCAGTTTCATAAGCTAGTTCTTCGTCGGCAACGACATGTTTTGAATAATATAAGCTTATTAAAGGATCTATGAGGCCAATATTAACTATCTGACCAGGAGATAAAAGTTGAGTTTCACTAGTAAAGGTTGGATTAGCTATTAAAAATTCTTGTGTATTAAGTTGATGATCATAAGCTATAGTAGCAATATCTTCACCAGATTTAACAATATATGTTTTTTGCTTTTCAGTAGTACTAAACAATAAATACTGAGTTAAATCGCTAGAGTTAGTAAAAATTTTTTCTTCAGCATTAACATATGACTTTTTAATTGTTACTGTCTCTCCAAAATACATAGAATTTATTATCTCTCCGGTTGTTTCAATTTCAGATTGAGTATTATTTACAAAATTGTCATATTCTTCTTTAGGAATAAAGGCATATATTAAGGAATTAACAGCCGATTCAAAGTCCTCTTCATTTAAAACATATATTTTTATTTCTTCTTCATTAGTTGGCTTAATTGTAATAGTATAAGCAATAATTGTAAAAGTTTCTTCAGTTTTTATTTTCTTATATATTTCTTCTACACTTGATATTTTTTCATTATAAGTAACATATTTAGTTATTTTTAACCCATTAGGAGGATAAACTTGATCTACACCATATTCTTTTTTAATATCTTGCCCTTCTTGATTAATAAGTTCATATAATTCATTTTTATCATTTATTAATCCTATTTTTTCGCCATCTAAATAAACTTGGTATACTTCTTTTGGCTCTAAATTTGTTTCTTTAGAAAATCCAACTAAAAACACCAATGTAGCCACAAAGATTGTTATTAAAATTGTTACCAAGATATTTTTAAATGACATCTTATTCTCCTTCTTTAAGTTCAGTATCCATGTAATTTCTGAAATTACTCATGTTTTTTTCAAACAACAAATTAATCGTTCCGGTTGCTCCGTTACGGTGTTTGCCAATTATTAACTCCGTAACTGAGTTATTACTCATTTCACTAGTTTTATTGTAATAATCATCACGATATAAGAAAGCCACTATATCGGCATCTTGCTCAATAGAGCCACTTTCTCTTAAATCGCTCAAATTAGGTCTTTTATTTTCTCTTAATTCCGGACTTCTTGATAATTGAGCTAAGGCTACAATTGGAATATGTAGTTCCATAGCTAAAGTTTTTAAAGCTCGAGAAATTTCTGATACTTCTTGTTGCCTTTGACCGGCATATCTAGCACTTCCAGCAATCAACTGTAAGTAATCTATTACTACCAAAGATAGGCCATCTGACGAGTTAGCTAATCTACGGCATTTTGCTCTAATTTCTGACACAGTCATACCAGAAGCATCCTCAATATAAAGCTTTGCATCAGCTAACTCACTAATTGCTTCATTAAGCCTTTTCCAATCATCATGTTCAAGCCTTCCCGTACGAAGTTTATTTATTTCAATTCCACCTACTGAAGCCAGCATTCTTATTACTAGTTGTTCAGCGCCCATTTCTAAACTAAATACAGCTACTGATTTATTACTAGTTAAAGCTACATTAGTGGCAATATTTAAACCAAGCGCTGTTTTCCCCATTGCCGGTCTGGCTGCTAAAATAATTAAATCATGGGGTTGAAGACCACTAGTTATTTTATCCAATCCATAAAATCCAGTTGCTAACCCTGTAATATCACTTTTATTTTTAGCCAGTCTTTCTAAGTTATCTTGAGTTTTTCTTAAAATTTCACTAATCTTAACAAATTCTCCAGTTCTCCTGTTTTTTATAACATTAGAAAAATCTTTATCAGCCTTATCAACTATTTCATTGATATTTTCCTTAGACTCATAAGCATTAGTTATAATATTAGTTGATACTTCAATAATACTTCTTAATAAATATTTGTCCTTAATAATATTTATATAATGTTCTATATTACTTGCGGTTGCGACTGAATCGATTATTTCTGTTAAGTATTCTATACCACCAGCTGCATCCAGTTCTTTTTTCTTAGATAATTTTTCTTTTATTGTAGTTATATCAAGAGGAATTCCTTCATCATATAAATCTTTGATAGCATCAAATATTCTTTTGTGGCTATCTAAATAAAACATTTCGGTTAATAATTCTTCACATATTTTGTCTTTAGCGCTTGTGGAAAGAAAAGCTGACCCTAAGGCAGCCATTTCTGCTTCTGTATTTTGTGGTATTTGACGAATTGCCATAATTTCACTTCCTTATTTTTCTACTATCACTATTAATTTGGCCATTACTTCTTTATGAAGATGTACATTTGCTCTATGACTTCCCAAAGAGTTAATAGGTTCAATAATTTCTATTTGATCTTTTTTTATATTATATCCTTTTTCTTTTAATACCTCAAAAATTTGCTTATTAGAAATACTTCCAAACATTTTATCTTTTTTGCCAACTTTAGCTTTAAAGACAAATTCTTCTTTCTCTAGTTTTTCTTTTAAAACAATCATCTCAGCAGTAAAACTTGCTTCATCTTGTTTTCTTTGATCTAGATCTTTTTCAAGCTTAGCCAGGTTACTGTCATTTGCCAATATTGCTAAATTGTTTTTTAGTAAATAATTATGAGCATAACCATCACTAACACTTATTACCTGATTCTTCTTACCTTGTTTAGGAACATCTTGTAAAAGTATTACTCTCATTTCAATTCCCCCTTGATCAAACTATATACTTCTTTTATGGTTTTTCCCTCTATCTGGCAAGCAGCATTAGTTTTAGTTCCACCGCCGCCAAATTTTTTCATTAGCTCTTCAACATTGTAAGAAACACTTCTGGCGCTTACTCCAACTATTTTCTTGCCAATATAGCCTATAGCTACAGACATTATTACGTTATCAAACATAAGTAGAGTATCAGAAATAACCGCAAGGTTTTTTCTTTCATATATTGTATCACGATTACCTAAAACTATCGCATATTTCTTTTTATAAAATTTGGTTTTAAAAATTATCTTTTGAATCCTCATGTAATCAGAAAGTCTAGTTTTTGAAAAATTATTAGAAGTATTTAACTCAGCTCCACAACGATATAGATAAGCTGCTGCCTCATGAGTCTTGCTAGTTGTTTTAATACTAAAATTATTGCTATCAATATTTATCCCAGTTAGCAGTATTGTTGCCACATATTTATTTAATCTCATGTTTTTATTTATAAACATATGGGCTAGCATCTCACATGTACTAGATGTTTTAGCATCAATAAAATAATCACTATTTATCGGCGATCCAAATAAATGATGGTCAACAAATATTTTATTATCTATTAAAGAGCAAAGTTTAGTTGATTGAACTCTTTTTTCTGAGTAAGTATCAACAATAACTAGCAAAGAATTTTCTTTTATTTTATCAGCATAATCAATGTATTTGCCAATTTTAGGTCTGATTTCATTATCATTTAAATATTCAAAGCTTTTTTTAATTCCTTCTTCTAATTTACTATCTTCAAGAATGATATAACATTTCTTCTTTAGTCTTTCGCAGACCTCGTTGACAGCTAAAGCTGCCCCAAAAGCATCAAAGTCGATAGCTTTATGACCCATAACAAATACATTATCACTTTTTTTAATTCTTTTGGCGATTTTATTATAGCTGATCATATCTCCACCTACTAAAATTATTATAACAAATTAATATAATAAAATCAAAAATACATAGTGCTAATTAGCAACAAAAAACCTTGCAATTTTGCAAGGTATAAAAATTAACGTTTACTAAATTGTGGAGCTCTACGAGCTTTTTTAAGACCATATTTTTTACGTTCTTTAATCCTAGGATCTCTAGTAACAAAACCATTTACTTTAAGTATCTTACGATAGGCACTATCACTGCTTTGATCAGTGTCAGCGTCATATACCATTAAGGCTCTCGTTATACCTAATCTAATTGCTCCTGTTTGGCCAGAAAAGCCTCCGCCTTTAACAGTAACTTCAACATCAAATTTATTCTCTGTTTTTGTTGCTACTAAAGGTTGTTTTAAATCCATAACTAATACGGCAAATGGCATATATTCACCAACAGGCTTGCCATTAACTATTATATTGCCTTTGCCTGGAGTTAATTTTACTTGAGCTACTGAGCGTTTACGGCGACCTGTAGCATAATAACTTTCAACTTTACTCATAAATCCTCCTAATTAACTTCTAAAACTTCTGGCTTTTGAGCTTCGTGGTTATGTTCGTTTCCTTTATAAACAAATAATTTTTTATAAGTTTGTCTACCAAGCCTTCCTTTTGGAAGCATTCCTTTTACAGCTCTCTCAACCATTTCTTCTGGATATTTTTCTACCATTATTTTGGCTGTTCTTTCTCTTAACCCACCAGTGTAACCACTATGGTTATAATAAACTTTCTTATTTAGTTTATCTCCAGTTAAATTAACTTTTTCAGCATTGATTATAATTACATAATCACCACAATCGATATGTGGAGTGAAAGTAGGCTTGTGTTTACCACGTAGAATATTAGCAGCTTTAGAAGCTACTCTTCCTAAACTTTTACCTTCAGCATCAATCACATACCATTTACGTTCAACTGTTTCTTTTTTTTGCATAAATGTATTCATATTAATTCCTTCCTTTACCTTCTTTTATCAAACCTTCCCACGGCGAATAAAAAAACAGTAAATAAATGTACCAGTAAAAATTATATTTAAATTAATTAAAAAAGTCAATGAAAATCGCCATGTTTAACGCTTTTCGTTTACATTTCTATAAATATCTTTCATTAATTCTTTTATATCGTTAGTTTTTAATAAACCTTTTTTGCTTTTATTGGCTAATTTAATAAAATTAATTATTGGGGGAAGATCTAAATATTTAGTAATATCTTTTTCATAAAATATATTAGTGCCAGAATCGAGCTTAATTTTATTATTATTAAATAAAACTACTCGATCAGCAATATCAAAAAAGAAATTAGAATTATTACTTACTAAGATAATTGTTATGTTATTTTTCTTCTTTAAATTAGTTAGAAGTTTTTTTAAATCTTTTTGCTCTTTAATATTAAGACCATGTTCTATAAAATTTAAAATTAATATTTCTGGTTCTATTGCCAACACTGAGGCTAACATAACTTTCTTTTGAATGTTTATTTCGACTTCTAAAGACCTTACTTCTAGATAAGAATCATCTAGTCCAACCAAATTTATATAATAAGAAACTCGATCATTTATTTGATTAAACCCATAATATTTTAAACCAAAAGCTACTTCGTTTTTTATTTTTTTATTAGTTAAAAATTGGTTTGGCTCTGCAAATAAATAGCCTATTTTAGATTGAAAAAAAGCAAAGCTGGTTGTTGTGTTATTTATCTCATTATTTAGAGTATAAATGTTGCCATTTGTTATTTTTTCAAATCCCATAAGCAATCTAGGAACCATCTCTTTTGTTCTATCACCAGATAAAACAGTTATTTCACCACTATTTATTGTTAAATTTAATGCTTTTAACTTATTATGCACAGACACATTATCTAAAATTATTTCCATAAGTCACCTATTAATTTTTTGCTATCTGAATAGATTTTTTTAATTAATCCGTACAAGTTAAGTTGAATAGACAAATCTATTACAAATGGCAAGTATAATCCCAAGTCTTTTAATTTCTTTTCGGCTTTCAAAATCTCCATTGTCAACCCTTTTAGTACGACTTTATTATTATTTAAAACGGCTATGTTTTTGCCTAACAAGGTTTCTTCTATATCAGAAGTGAAATTTAATAAAGTCGTTTTTTCACTTTTAATATACTTTATTACCTTGGACTTTTCTTCATTATTTAGATAAGATAAGATATCATTAAATATTATTATGTTTTTTTCAACTGCTAAATAACTGGTAATTTTAACAAGACATTTATCTTCTATTCCTAAATCTTCATAATTTTTTTTTAATAGTTTTTCAAGTCCAAGAAGCTTTATTATTTTCTGGCTCCTTTTAGAGTTAGGAATTATAACATCAACAAGTTTATTGGTGTGTTTAAATAAATCTTCTACAACAGCTATATTATAATTTTTTTTTAATTTATTAATTAAGCTTTGCTTATGTGTGCCAATTATGGAGGTTATTTCTTTTTCTTTTATTTCGAAATCTTCTATATAATACTTATTCAAAACAAAGCCTCCTCACTTAGTTTTTTATTATATATTTTTTTTAAGCAAAATAAAAGTACTATTTGTCTTTTATAGCACTTTTATTCAATAATTCTAATTATTGTCATTCCATCTTTAGAGTATAAATATTTTTCGCTAGCGTACCTTGCCACATAATCTGGATCTTGAAGCTTTGTCACTTCGGACTTTAAGGCCTCTTCATCAGCTAGCAAATCTTTATATTTAGTTTGTAGCTCTTTGGACTCTTTACTGTTGTTATATATTTTAACCCAATAACCGGTAAGAGATATAGCTAAATAAGTAAGCAACCCAAAAAAACAAACAAGTAATAACAAAAATCTTCTTTTTGCTTTAGCTGAAACTTTCATAATAAACCACCTACTACATAAGTAATTATATTATTATTTAAAGCTTTTTTCAATCTTTTAAAAATAAACAGGCAAAATTTTACAAAAAGAAAAAGCCGTAAGGCTTTTATTATTCTTCTTCTTTTTCTTCTTCGGTTTCTTTTTTTTCGCTAGGAACAAATTCGGTGTTGTTATATTCTTCAAGAATAGCTTCTTGAAACTGTTTTCTAACATCTGGATTTATTGGATGAGCTATATCCCTATAACCACCGGTAGCTGTTTTTCTACTTGGCATAGCTATAAACAAACCATTATCACCCTCAATAATTCTAATGTCATGAACTGCAAATGAATCATCTAACAAGACAGATGCAATGCCCTTCATCCTAGATCCTTCTTTTTCGATCTTACGAACGCTGACTGATGTAATTTCCATAGTAACACTCCTTCTCACATTTACTAATTATAGTTTATATCAATTTAAATAAAAATGCAAATTAAATTTGCATTTATTTATTAGATAAAAAGTTAGCTAAATCCACATATGCTTCAAGTGATAACTCTTGGGGACGATTTTGAACAGAAACATGATGCTTTTGAAGAATGCTATTTATTTCATCTAAATTATATTTTAATAAATTGTTTTTTAATGTTTTCCTCCTATGAAGGAAACATTCTTTAACAAATTTCTCAAAAAAATCATAATTTTTAAGTGGTAGCTTTTGCTCTTTGGACTTTAATTTTATCACCGCCGAATCAACTTTTGGAATTGGATAGAAAGATTTTTTATTAACTGTAAATAGTTTTTCAATATTAAAATGATAGTTCAAAATAACCGTTAAGCTTCCATAATCTGACTCTCCAGGTAACGAAGAAAGACGATTGGCCATTTCGCTTTGAACCATTAAAATTATTTCTTTAAAAAGTATTTTAGAATTAATAATTTTTTTTATTATAGGAGTAGTTATATAATATGGAATATTAGCCACTATAAATGCTTCTTTATAAGTATACTCTTCTAATATAGTTTCTATATTTATATTTAAAATGTCTTCATAAATTATATTGGCTTCTTTTATAGAATCTAAATATATAGAAAGCTCTTTATCAAGTTCTATAGCAACTACTGGAGCCATTTTAACTAATTCTTTAGTCATTGTGCCCTGACCTGGGCCAATTTCTAAAATAATATCAGATTTTGTAGCATTAACTGCTGATGTTATTTTTTGTAAAACATTGTTATCAACAAGAAAATTTTGACCTAATTTTTTTTTCGGCTTCAATTATATCCCCTCCAATTAAAAAGTGAGATTTACTCACTTTCCCATCCTTCTCTTAAAACTGTGTAAGCTATTTCACTACGGCCAACATACTTGGAAGCAAAAGCTTCGGTTTCTGTTAGTAAATCTATGCTAGTTCCCGTTACTCCCCTATCTAAAACTATAGCTATTACAGGATCTTTTGATATTCTTAAAGAAACAAATGTAATTATACTACCGCATTTTAAGTTTTTAGGAGAAGCAGCCACAATTCTTACTTCACCATATACTTTGTCATTATATGTTGTTGTTCCATCTCTAACATCTAAATACGGCTTGCAGCCTACAAAGCCAGTACATTTAGGGCAATCAGCGGCATATCCAGTTAAATCTCCAACAATAACTCTAAGTATTTCTTCGGCTTCATACGTTGTTGAGCTTGCTCTTGTCATTGCCGCTAAATCTAGAGTTTTATTTAAATTAATGTTTTCAACTTTATTTTCTATTTTTCGAGAACTATTTTGGACTATTAAAACAGCTGTTAAAATTAAAAAAACTTTTAAGCTAATTTGTAAAAAATTAAATACTTTTTTAACCATAGTAACACCTCATTATGTACTAATAAAATTGTATCATAATGCGTATTAAATGTCAAAAATTGTTTGTAAATTTTTCTCTAAAATATCGGCTAAAATGTTTAAATTTAAATTTAAATTTTCGCTTAAAAATTTAACTGTTTCTAATAACCGTTTTGGCTCATTTTTTTGACCTCTAAAAGGAATTGGAGATAAATATGGTGAATCAGTTTCTACTAATATTTTGTTTATAGGAATGTTTTTTATAACCTCAATAAGTTTAGAATTTTTAAATGTTATAGTACCATTTATTCCTAATAAATAGCCTAAATTTATATACTTATTGGCCAACTCTAAATCGCCAGAAAAAGAATGAATTATACCGGTCACTTTGGCTTTTTTTAGTATTTCGTAAGTATCTTCACTGGCATCTCGAGAATGAATAATTACTGGTTTATTGTATTTAACCGCTAAATTAAGTATTTTTTTAAAAATCATTATTTGCTTTTCTTTATCAAATCCTTCATAATGATAATCTAATCCGATTTCCCCAATGGCGATTATTTTTTTGTTTTGAATGTTTTCTTCAATTTGCTTAATTGTTTTTTCAACATCTTTTATCTCATTTGGATGGATTCCTAAAGCCCCATAAACATTAGCATATTTATTAATTGTTTCTAAAACTTCTAAATTAGAATTATAATCGCAGCCACAATTAATAATTCTATTAATACCGCCGTTATAAGCAGAAACTAATATATTATCTATATTACTATAATATTCTTTATATAAATGGCAATGAGAATCAGTAAACATTTAAAACCATCTCCAATCTTATAATTTATTTAGTAAATCAACAAGGTAAAAAATAAAATGTTTTTCTAATTTATTAAAATATAGTGTGATTTTTATTTTTTCGTGTTTATAAGAAAATTTAAAATTATTAGTTAAATTATTAGCGATGATTATTAATTTTTCACCTTTAATTTTACTACTCATCTTTTTACTAAATTCTAACTCTATGAATAAATTATTTTGATTTGTTTTTTTAAGCTCGTATTTTTTAGCTAGTTTTTCAAACCATTCTTCATACATATAAATTAGTAATTTTTCATCCACTTTACCAAAACGATCTTCTAATTCTTTTTTAACTTTTAAAAGACTTTTATAATCGCATATTTCATTTATTTTTTGATGAATTTCAATTTTGATACTTTCATCATCTACATAATTATCGTTTATATGGGTTTCTACTTCAATTATATTAGGATTTTCTTCTTCATCTTCTTTTTGCCCAGTTGCCTCCTCATCAATCATTTTTAAATACATATCTATTCCTACAGCATCAATAAACCCCGCCTGTTCGCCACCTAATAAATCTCCGGCTCCTCTTATAGCCAAATCCCTCATAGCTATCTTATAGCCACTTCCAAGTTCAGTAAATTCTTTTATAGCTTGGAGTCTTTTAGTAGCAGTCTCATTTAATATTTTTTTATTATTGTACATTAAATAAGCATAAGCAATTTTATCTCCTCGACCTACTCTTCCTCTTATCTGATAAAGCTGGGATAAGCCAAATAAATTGGAATCATAAATTATTAAAGTGTTAACGTTTGATATATCTATCCCTGTTTCAATAATGGTAGTACATAGCAAAACATCAAAATCACCATTTATAAAATTAGTCATTACGTCTTCTAGTTCTTGTTTAGACATTTGCCCATGAGCAATTCTTATTTTAGCATCGGGGACTAATTTTTCTAAAGCCTGTTTTTTATCTTCTATTTTAGAAATATTGTTGTACAGAATAAACACTTGGCCTTTTCTAGAAATTTCTTTATATATAGCATCTTTTATTAAAGATTCATTTTCTTCAATAACATATGTTTGAATTGGATATCTATTTACTGGGGGAGTATCAATAATACTTAAATCTCTTAATCCAGATAAAGCAAATTTTAAAGTCCTTGGA
Organism: uncultured Muribaculaceae bacterium; assembly: GCA_964493665.1. Lineage (GTDB taxonomy): Bacteria > Bacillota_I > Bacilli_A > RF39 > UBA660 > DAOSVX01. The sequence goes on along the minus strand of CAZBOZ010000003.1, from coordinate 30,730 downwards.
ATTGGAGTCGCTGATAAAGTAAGAACATTTATATTGGCTTTAGCCTGTTTTATTTTCTCTTTATGACTTACCCCAAATCTTTGTTCTTCATCAATTATTAATAACCCTAATTTTGAGAATAAAATATCTTTGCTTAAAATTCTATGAGTTCCTATAATAAAATCTAGTTGACCGTTTTCTAATTGTTCAATTATTTTATTCTTCTCTTTATTAGTTGTAAATCTGTTTAATAAAGCAATGTTTACGGGATATTCTTTAAAACGCTTTAAAGCGTTCTGATAATGCTGCTTTGATAAAATAGTGGTTGGACATAAATAAGCTACTTGATAGCCATTTTCAATAGTTTTAAAGGCTGCCCTAAAAGCCACTTCAGTTTTACCAAAACCAACATCCCCACATAGTAGTCTATCCATTGGTTTAGAATTAGATAAATCTTTTAGCACATCTTCTATAGCTTTTTGTTGATCTATAGTTTCTTGGTATTCAAAATCTTTAGCAAATGATATCATTTCATCTTCCATTTTAAAAGCCGGCCCTTTTATTTGATTTCTTTCAGCATATAGCTTTAATAACTCTTGAGTTAAATCTTTAATCTTTTTTCTTACTTGATGCTTTAATTTAGTCCACGCTGTACTTCCTAGCTTATTCAATCTAGGTTTTGATCCTTCTTTTATACTATATTTAAATAAGCTATTTACTTTTTCCACTGGAATATATATTTTATCATTATCTTTATATATTAATTGAATATAATCTTTTTTTAAACCATTTTTTTCTAAAGTAACAACACCATTATATATACCAATTCCATATATAGAATGGACCACATAATCACCAAATTTTATTTCTTCTAGATTTTTAATTTTTTTGCCAAATTTATAAGTGTTTAAGTATTGTACTTTCCTAGATGATGAGCTATCAATATCATATTCTGATATCACGACATAATTATCAAAAACAAATCCTTCATTAATTTCTTTTTTTATAATTCTGGCCTTAGATATATCTGAATCACCATCGATTAAAGATCTTATTTCAGTTATTTGCCTATCTTTAGATAGACAAATAATGACTTCTTTGCCCTCAATTATTTTTTTGGCTATAAAAGTTTTTAATAAGTTGAAATTCATATTAAACTTTTCAATTTTCTGAGTATTATAATTAATGTTTTTTACTCCTCTTAAAGAAAAGCCATCAAAATTATTTAAATAATTTATCCTATTAGGAATAATCTCATTAAAAGTGAACATATATTTTTTGTTTAAGGAATTTCTTTCATTATAATCTAATATTTCGGCCTCTAATTTTAAATTAACACTTTTTATTTGATTATAATTATAAAAAATGGTTATTGGGTCATTAAGCCAATCAAAAAGAGAACTATGGGTTTCTGATATAACTTCTTTAAAAGGTTTAATGTTGATGCTTTTAAGCTCTTTATTAGAGAGTTGCGTACTTTCATCAAAGTATCTTATAGATTCAATTTCATCACCAAAAAGTTCTATTCTAATAGGATGCTCATCTTGAATAATAAATAGGTCTATTATGAATCCTCTAACTGCATATTCACCACTAGAGGTAACTAAAGATTCTTTAATATATCCATATTTTTCTAATAGATCTATTAAGCCTTGGCGGCTTATTTTTTGGCCTACTTTTAATAAAGCCTCTAGGCTTTTTTGTTCTTTAATATTTGGCAAAAATCTTAAGTAACCCATTAAGTCAGTAACAATTATACAATTCTTACCAGTCTTAATTTTTTCTAAAACTTCTAGCCTTTTTATTTTGAACTCTGGAGATATAGCTAATGCCACAGAAGAGATAAAATCATCCATAGGAAATAAATATACTTCTTTTAAATATAGTGTTAATTTTTCATATATTTTATTGGCTTCATAAACATTACTAGTTAAAACCAAAATGTTTTTATTAGTTTTTTTAAATTTTTCAAAAACATAAAAAATGTTTAACTCATCAGTTAAACCACTTATGGAAATATTATCTTCATAATTAAAAGCATCTACTAAAAAGTCCATAAAATCCCCTCAGTTATATTTATTCATTGCTGATTCTATATCATCTTTTATAAACAAATCAATAATGTCTTTATACTTTTCTAAATCTTTTTGCAAAAGTTTTTTTTCACTATTAGAAAAATTATCTAAAACAAAATCTTTAGCATCTATTTCGTGATCATTTCCTACGCCAATTTTTAAGCGATAAAAATCATCACTATTAAGGTTATTAATAATTGATAATATTCCATTATGGCCACCAAAAGAACTAGATTTTTTAATTTTTATCTTGCCAAATTTCATATCTATATCATCTTGAATAACTAGAATATCATTTATATTTATATTAAAATAATTCACAAATTTTATTACAGCATTGCCGGATAAATTCATGTAAGTTTGAGGTTTAATAAAAAGCGTTTTTTCATTATTAATTATTGCTTCATAATATAAAGCTGAGAATTTTTCCTTCCATTCAGCCTTTTCTAATATATTATCTAAAAGCCAAAAACCAACATTGTGTCTTGTGCTATTATACTTTTTAAGAGGATTGCCTAGTCCAACAATTAATTTCATAAAACATTACTCCTTACAACTACAGTCCTTGTCTAAAAAAACTTCAACTTTTTCCTTACTGACTTGAATCTTATATGACCTATTTAATATATCAACGCCAATTACTGTTCCTTCTTCACCTTTATACCTTGTTTTTTGCCCGACATAAGGCATTCCTTTTTGACAGCAAGAATAATTGTTGTCTTCATATTCTAGACAGCAAAGTAATCTTCCGCAGACGCCATTTATTTTATTAGGATTTAAAGCAATATTTTGATTCTTTGCCATATTAATAGTCACTGCATCTATGTGACCCAAATGGTTTGCGCAGCAAAGAGGTCTTCCACACTGACCATAACCACCTATTTCTTTAGCTTTATCTCTAGCCCCTATCTGCCTTAATTCAATCCTAGTTCTATAAATCCCAGCTAATCTTTTAGCAAGCTCTCTAAAATCAACCCTGCCATCTGAAATAAAGTTAAAAAGCAGTTGTCTTCGATCAAAAGTAAAACTTGCGTCTAAAAGATTCATTTCTAAACCTAATTCATCGGCTATTCTACGAGCATTTTTTAAAGCCTTATCAGCATCTTTTAAATTATCTTGATATACTTCCTCGTCTTTTTCATCAGCTATTCTTATAATATCTTTTAAATCTTTTAAATTTTTGTCATTCATAAAACCAGCCACTTTACCATATTGTAATCCTTTTTCGGTTTCAACAATGACTTTGGCATCTTTTTCAAGAATTAAGTTGTGGCCATTAAAACAGTAAATTTTACCATTCTTTTTAAATGATACTCCATATATATTCATTTTATCAATTCTCCCATTTTTATAAAATAATCATCAAGCAATAATTCCATATTAACATTATATGGAAGTTTTTCAATAGTTTCTTTAGTTTTTTGAGTAAAAGACAACAAATGATTCAAATCGTATTCTTTTAAGAACTTGTTTACTGATTCCATCTTATATATAAGCCTTTGTTTAATTTCATTTTCAAGCATTTCAAAAATAAACGTCAACAGTTTTTCCTGTTCTTTTTTATCTTTATTAAAGGAAATGAATAAATCTTTATTTTTAATAAAAGCAGAACTTTTATCAGCTTTTAAATTTTTAAATATTTCCTCTACTTTAGATAAAAGTTCTGTTTTTTCTTCCTTCAATATTTTACTTTCTTCTAAAGTATTATAACTATATATTTGGCATCTACTTTTAATAGTTGGAATTATATTTTTTTTATCATTTAAAAGAAAAAATGCTAAAGTTTTAGTATCTGGATCTTCTAAAAATTTCAGCAAAACATTAGCTGATGAAGAATTTAATTTTTCAGCATTTTTAACTATATAGATATTATAATAAGTTACTAAAGAATCACTATTAAATTTATTTTTTACTTCAATAATTTGTTCTTTTTTTATTATTTGCCCAATAGGCTCAATGCACCTTATTGATGGTAAACAAAAATTATCTATTTGAAAACATATATCACAATCTTCTTGACAGCTAGTATTATAATTTGAAGGACAGTTAAGCTTTTTGGCCAAGTTTAGAATTTGCATATAAGCATCATTAATAGCATTTGTTTCAATTAAAAAAGCATGGCCCATTTTATCAAGTAAAAAAGAATTATAAATTTTATCAAAACAATTTTCCATACCATAATCACCACCCTATATGTTTTTACGATCAGCTAAAGCCTTATCTAAAGATATTGGATCTAAGTAATCTATTTCAGCTCCCATGGATATACCATAAGATAGCCTAGATACTGTCACTTTTTTATCTTCTAATATTTTTTTAATATATAAAGTCGTCATTTCTCCTTCAATTGTAGAATTCAAAGCAACAATTACTTCGCAGTCAGCTAGTTCATCTATTCTCTTCAATAATGACGATATGTTTAAATCTGCTGGAGCTATGTTATCAATTGGCGATATTAATCCATTTAAAACATGGTAAGTACCTTTATAGTTACCAACTTTTTCGAAAGCAAAAACACTTTTATAGTCTTCTAAAACGCATATTAATTTTTTGTTGCGATTCGTATTTGAACAGACTTCACAAACGTCTTGTTCTGTTATATGACCACACACCTGACATTTTTTAATCTTTTTGTTTAAGTTTTTTAGGGATTTCCCAAAATCTTCTAAATCTTTTTCAGTTTCATTTAATAAAGAAAGCACATATCTTTCAGCACTCTTTTCGCCTACTCCAGGCAATTTTTTAAAATGTTGTATTAGCTCTTCTACACTCTTAGGATAATACATATATTAAATCAATCCATTCAATGAGCCATAAGCTCCTAAAGCCTTTTCCATTTCTTTATCTATCTTTGATATAGCATTGTTATAAGCGATAGCAATCATGTCTTCTAAAGCTTCTAAGTCACTCGAAGTATCTGGATTTATTTTAATTCTTTTAAGCTTTTTATCACCAGTAATGGCAATTTCAACATATTCATTTTTTTCCAAAAATTCTTTTTGGTTTATTTCTTCTTTCTTAGCCATGATTTCTTTTTGCATCTTTTGGGCTTGGGCCATTAAATTTTGCATATTCATTTTTCATCCATCCATTCATTCTACTTTAATATTTTTTTCGTCAAATATTTTATAAGCAATCTTACTTAATTTATTTTCAGCCACATTTTTTGTTTTGGGCTTTGTTTCTTCAATTATTTCATAAGTAATATTTTTTTTCTTATCATCAATATACTTATTCTTATAATTTTTCCACTCTTCTTCTGTTAGCAAAGCCATTAAATATTCCTCTTTTAAAAAATTCAAATATTCTTTTTCAATTTTTTCAACATTCTTATTAAATAAAGATGTTTGACTTTCACTATTACACTTTAATAATAAATAATTATCAGATGCGGCTACTAAATCACTATCAACAGCAAATCCATATAGTTTATGATTTTCCTCTGATAAATAATTTATAAATTCTAACCAATTTTTTTTGCTAGCATTTAGCCTTTCTTTGCTGGCTTTAGCAAAACAATTATTAATTCTAATCCTTTTAAAATCTTTATCTAATCCTTTTTCTGCTTTTTTAAGCTTGACTGGCTCTCTCGAATCAATCGGGTTTTCAACCATTAAGTTGGATGAAGGAATTTCTTTAAAAGAATTATTTTCTATTAAAGTATCTTTAGTATCTATATTGTCTAACAATTCTATTTCAGCCAATAAATAGGGGCTTATTTCTGTTTTGCTATTATATAATATCTTATTTAAATTAAATATCAAATTTTTAATTTTTGTAAAGGGCATTTGACTGTTATTTTTGTTTTGTTTTACTAAAATTGCTTTATCTCTTAAAAATTTTACCAATTTATTAACAAAAGATGTAAAATCATAACCGCTGTTTGCCAAGTCATTAACAATTTTAGATGTTTTTTCGGCGTCGTTGCTTTCAATTGCTAAATACAATTCTTCTAATTTTTGCTTAGAAACAGTTTTTATTATTTTTTCGACATCAACTGTTTTCAACTCCTTGTTAACAACACTTAATATTTGATCTAATAGTCCTAGAGCATCTCTCATTGCTCCATCACTTAAATAAGCTATTTCGTCAGTTGCCTCTTTTGAAGCCTTTATTCCTTCGGCTTGGCAAATATCTAGCAAATAATTTGATATTACATCAGAACTTAACTGATGAAAATCAAATCTTTGACATCTAGAAATTACTGTTACAGGAATTTTTTGAGCATCAGTGGTAGCTAAAATAAAAATAACATGTGCAGGAGGCTCTTCTAGTGTTTTTAAAAGGGCGTTAAAAGCACCAATTGACAACATGTGAACTTCATCTATTATATAAACTTTATATTTTGATAAAGCTGGAACTAGTTTAACATTATTTCTTAATTCCCTTATTTCATCTACTCCATTATTAGAAGCGGCATCTATTTCAATAATATCGGGACTTCCATCAAATTCTACACAAGAAGGGCACTTATCACAGGGATTCCCTAAATTATTGTCTTCGCAATTAATAGCTTTAGCAAAAACTTTAGCAGTACTAGTTTTTCCCGTTCCTCTAGGGCCAGAAAAAAGATAGGCATGTGAAAGCTTATTATTTACAACAGCTTTTTTTAAAATGTTTATTATATAATCTTGCCCAACTATTTGATCAAAATTTGTTGGACGATATTTTCTGTATAAAACTTTATATTCCATGCTCCCACCTACATATTTATTATAGCATATTTTTTATTTCTGTCTTAGCTTTTTAAAAAAACTTTTTAGTTTATTTTCTCCCAGCTTAGTATCAACATCAGTAACGTTTATAGCTTTAATAAATTTTGTTTGCTGTTTGCAAACTTTACTATTTTTTGGTAAAAGATAAAAAACATTTTTAATTCTTGAAGCCTTTATCACCTCTTTGCACATATCACATGGTTCTAATGTAACATACATATCAAAATCATCTAATCGCCAATCATTGCTTTTTTTAACGGCCTTTTTAATACATATTATTTCGGCATGATCAATTACCATATTTGACTTATAGTTTATATTATGAGCCCTAGAAATTATTTTATTATTTTTTACTAACACTGCTCCTACTGGAACACTTTGTTTTTTTTCGGCTTTAAAAGATTCATTCAAAGCATCATTAAAAAATCTATTATTCATTGTTTCTCCTTAAAAAAAGTGCACACAAGCTTTAAATAGTTTGGCTGCCATCTTCCGATTCTGACCAATTGCTACTGGGCTTGTTGCACAAAAAGATAATATCATTTATATGTTTTTTTAGCAACAATGTTTCACGTGAAACATTGTTTTAATAATTTGTCATCTATACAAAACTCAAAACATTTTTATTAGTTTTCAATTGCGTTAAATACAATTATTTAATTGTGGCTCATTTAATCTTTAATTTTTAAAAAGTGAAATAGCGATATTTATGTGTTTTTTAATTGTTATGTTTCACGTGAAACATTAGAAATTATTTCCCGGGAAATAATTTGCGAACAAAAAAACAATGTTTCACGTGAAACATTGTTTTAATTATTCGTCAGTTTTATCAACTATACTAATTGTGGAAACTTTTTGATTTTCTTTTAAATTTATTAATCTTACTCCTTGAGTAACTCTTCCTAGTTCAGATATTTGCTCCAGCGGAAGCCTTATTACAGTTCCAAAATCAGTTATAATCATAATATCAGCATCTTCTCTAACTATTTTAAATGATGATATTGGACCATTTTTTTCAGTTATGCTTAAAGCTTTTACTCCTTTGCTGCCTCTTTTAGAAAGTCTATACTCACTGACCGGAGTTTTCTTCCCGTAGCCATTTTGGGTAACTATTAGAACGCTTTGTTTGCTATTTGCAACCTCCGCTCCTATACATTCTGCTAGGCCTAGGTTTATTCCCCTTACTCCACCGGCAGTTCTACCCATAACTCTTACATCGTTTTCGTTAAACTTAGCCATTCTGCCTAAAGATGATCCAAGCAAAACTTCATCAGTTCCAGTTGTTTTTCTCACCGCAATTAGTTCATCAGCCTCTTTTAAGCTAATGCAAATCTTGCCAGTAGCTCTTATATTATCAAAATCAGCTATTTTTGTTCTTTTTACTATTCCTTTTTTGGTAGCAAATAGCAAATAATTATAATCGTTATCTTTAGATAACTTGATAATTGAGTTTATGCACTCGTCTTTATCTATTTGCAGCAAATTTACAATTGGTAAACCTTTGGCTTGCTTGCCAAATTCTGGAATCTCGTATCCTTTTAGTCGATATACTTTGCCTTTATTAGTAAAACACAATAGGTAATCGTGAGTTGAGAGATTAACTAGATGCTCTACAAAGTCCTCTTCGTTAGTGGTTATGCCCTTCACTCCAACTCCGCCTCTATTTTGAGTTTTATAAGCGTCAGCAGCCAATCTTTTTATATACCCTTTATTTGTTAAGGTTATAATAATTTCTTCTTCAGGGATCAAAGATTCATCTTCAATATATTCAATAGATGTCATATCAATGGTAGTCTTTCTTTCGTTGGCATACTTTTGCTTTATTTCTAACATTTCTTCTTTTATTATCGTTAGAACTTTTGCTTCACTTGCTAGTATTGATTTTAACTCATCAATAAGTTTCAGCAACGCCTCTAACTCTTCTATTACTTTTTCTTTTTCTAGACCGGTTAATTTTCTTAACTTCATTTCTAATATTGCCTCGGTTTGAGCATCATCTAAACCGAATCTACTAGTTAATTTTTCTTTAGCTACAATATCAGTTTTGGCTTCTTTTATTATCTTTATAACCTCATCAATATGATCTAAAGCGATCTTTAAACCCTCTAAAATATGGGCTCTTTTGATAGCTTTATCTAAATCAAACTCGGTTCTTCTATAAATAACTTCTTTTTGGAAATCTATATAGTTTCTAATAATCTCTTTTAAGCCCAAAGTAACTGGTTTCCCTTGGTATAACATCAACATATTTATACCAAAAGAAGATTGCAATTGGGTATGTTTATATAGATTATTTAATACCACTCCTGGATTAGCATCTTTTTTTAGCTCTATCACAATTTTCATGCCATCTTTAAAAGATGTTTCTTCACGAAGATCAGCGATGCCATCAATAATTTTATCTCTAACTAACTCAGCGATTTTAGTTATCAGAGCGGTTGTATTTACTTGATAAGGTACTTCAGTTATGACAAGCTCATACCTGCCATTTTTTTCTATAGTATTTACTTTTCCTCTAATAGTTATTGACCCTTTGCCAGTATCATAAGCTTTCTTAATACCACTATTACCTAATATCGATCCTCCCGTAGGAAAATCTGGGCCTTTTATGTGTTGCATTAACCCCAGGGTATCAATTTCCGGATTATCAATATAGGCCACACAGCCATCTATTACTTCGCCCAAATTATGAGGAGGAATATTTGTCGCCATACCAACAGCTATTCCCATAGTCCCATTAACTATAATATTAGGAAATCTACTTGGTAAAACAGCAGGTTCTTTTCTTGTAGCGTCGAAATTATCATCAAAATCAACAGTGTTCTTGTTTATATCTCTAAGTATTTCCATAGCTATTTTAGATATTCTTGATTCTGTATAACGATAAGCAGCTGCAGTACTGCCATCTATAGCTCCAAAGTTCCCGTGACCATCTATCAATGGATGACGGTAACTAAAGTCTTGAGCCATTCTAACCATAGCATCATATACTGCTGTATCGCCATGAGGATGGTAATTACCAATTACGGCTCCAACTGTTTTAGCGCATTTTACATAGCCTTTATCGGGAGTAAACCCAGATTCTAGCATAGTATATAGTATACGTCTATGAACAGGTTTTAAACCATCTCTTAAATCAGGAATAGCTCTTGATATAATAACGCTCATAGAATATTCCAAAAATGATTTTTGCATTTCTTTAACTATATTACTATTTTGTAGTTTATCCATCTTTAATTCCTCCCTTAAATATCTAAGTTCTTCGCATATGGCGCAAATTGCTCAATAAATTCTCTTCTTGGCTCAACATTTTCGCCCATTAACGTTTCAAATGTTTCATCGGCCTCGATAGCATCTTCTACGGTGATTTGTCTTAAGGTTCTATGCTCAATGTTCATTGTTGTATCACATAGTTCTTCTTTATCCATTTCCCCTAACCCCTTGTTTCTGTTTATAACAGCGTTGGTAGTTGGTGGCAAAGAAGCTAGATACTCATCTCTTTCTTCATCAGTTAGAACAAATTTGAATGTTTTACCATGCGTTATTTTATAAAGTGGTGGCTGAGCCACATATACATTGCCATTTTCAATTATTTGTTTAAAAAAGCGGTAGAAAAGTGTTAATAAAAGCGTTCTAATATGTGAGCCATCAACATCAGCATCGGTCATTATAATTATTTTATTATATCTTAACTTAGAGATATCAAACTCGTCGCCAATGCCTGTACCAAATGCTGTTATCATACTTCTTATTTCTTCATTACCAAGAATTTTATCTAATCTGGATTTTTCAACATTAAGGATTTTCCCTCTTAACGGTAATATTGCTTGGGTTTTAGCGTCTCTTCCCTGTTTAGCTTGTCCTCCTGCTGAATCTCCTTCAACGATAAATATTTCTGATTTACTTGGATCTTTACAAGAACAATCTGCCAACTTACCCCATTGATTAGTAAGCTCTAACCCACCTTTTCTTCTAGTTAATTCCCTAGCCTTTTTGGCGGCCATTCTCGCATGTGAAGCCAACATAGACTTTTCAACAATAATTTTTGCTTCATCAGGGTTTTCTAATAAAAATCTTTCTAGCCCCTCGGAAAAAATATCTGAAGATATTTTTCTTACTTCAACATTACCAAGTTTAGTTTTAGTTTGCCCTTCAAATTGAGGATTTGGGTGCTTACAAGAAATAATCATTGTTAAGCCTTCTCTAACATCATCACCACTTAAAGCTTCATCATTATCTTTTAAGTATTTAGTGCTTTTAGCGTAGTTATTTATTATTCTAGTAAGAGAATTTCTTACCCCTTCTTCATGAGTTCCTCCCTCATATGTATTTATGTTATTTGTAAAAGAATATATACTTTGATTATAGCCTTCATTATATTGCATTGCTACCTCAATTGAAACATCTGATTCTTTGCCCTCAATATAAATAACAGTATTGTGAATTGGAGTTTTATTTTTATTAAGTAATTGAACATATTCAATTATTCCGCCTTCATAATAAAAATCCGCAGTTTTTAATTCGGTTCTTTCATCTCTTAAATGAATTTTTAACCCTTTATTTAAAAAAGCTATTTCTCTCAAACGATTATAAAGAGTTTCATAATTGTACTCGGTAGTTTCCTGAAAAACTTCAGGATCGGCTTTAAAGGTTATTGTTGATCCTCTACGTCCTATGTCACATTTTTCAACAATTTCTAATTTGCCGTTAGGCTTCCCACCATTTTCAAATTTTTGGCAATAGACTTGACCTTCCTTATATATTTTAACCTCTAGCCAACTAGATAAGGCATTTACTACACTAGCTCCAACACCATGAAGCCCACCAGATACTTTATATCCTTCACCACCAAATTTACCACCAGCATGAAGAACTGTAAAAATAGTTTCAACAGTTGAAAGGCCGGTTTTAGCATTTGTCCCAGTGGGAATTCCCCTACCATCATCTTTTACACTTATTATGTTATTCTTTTCAATTATTACTTCTATATCATCACAATATCCCGCTAAAGCCTCATCTACTGCGTTATCAACTATTTCCCATACTAAATGATGAAGCCCCCTTTCTCCAGTACTTCCTATATACATACCAGGTCTTTTTCTTACGGCTTCTAATCCTTCTAATACTTGGATATCACTATCCGTATATTCATGCTTCATCTTGACTTACCTCCACTTTTCCTTGCTTAACTTTAAATATTTTACTGTTTTTTAAGAGCTTTTGATTTAAATTTTCTAGCTCCGTTGTAGTTATGAAAATTTGAATTCGTTTCTTTAATAAGTTTACTATGTGTCCTATTTTTATTTTATCAAGTTCACTAAACAAATCGTCTAATAGTAATATTGGGTATTGGCCCTTTTTGTTGACAAATAAATCAATTAAAGATAATTTATAGGCGATTACTGCATTTTTCTGCTGTCCTTCTGAGCCATAATCGCGAATGTTCAAATTTTTAAACATAAATTTATAATCATCATGATGGACTCCGATAGTAGTTTTACCAAAAGCCATATCTTTTTTGATGTTTTTCTTATACTTGCTTAGTAATTCTTTTTTATTTAAGTTTTTATATTCTGATAAATATTCTATTTTTAGATCTGCTATTTTTGTTATTTTATAGTATTTTGTAGTAATAAGATTATTAATATTGTCTAAAAAAGCTGTTCTTTTTTTATATAGTTCTATTCCTGCATCTATTAAATTATTAGTTATAACCTCTAAATAATTAACATCTGCTAAATTATTTAAATACATTGTTCTTAGATAAGAATTACGATGTTTTAAGACTTTATTATATTTATTTAATAAGTCTAAATATTCCCTATCAAATTCAATAATATCAACATTTAATAACTTCCTTCTTACCATTGGTGTGTCCTTTATTAATTTAAAATCATCGGGACTAAATAAAACGACACTGATATTAGATATATAATCACTTAATTTTGATATTTTATTCTTATTAATTTTGACTGTTTTCCCCAAATCATTTAGTTCTAATAAATATTTGTTTCTTCGTTTATCAAGTATTTCTCCTTCTATTTTTAATTTTTTGGCTTTAGTTTTTATTAAAATTTTATCATTTGGAGCTCGAAAGGACTTTGTCAATGCCAAAACATATATTGATTCTAGAATATTTGTCTTCCCAGACCCATTTTCGCCATAAAAAATATTCTTTTTTTTAGAAAAAGCTAGGTCCAAGAATTCATAATTTCTAAAATTTATAAGTTTTAAATTTGTCACTTGCATATTTAAGCCTCTTAAACTATCAAATAATAAAAAGTAATATATTTGTTGTATCCCCATACACACAAATATATTATATCATTATTTGGTAAAAAAAACAGCTATTTTTCCATTTTTCTGTTTCTTAATACTGATTCTAATCTCGTAGCTCTTAAAACTTGATTGTCTACCACTCCATAAGAAATGTCTAATTCTAGTTGAACATTATTTTTAAATTTAATATAAACATTCTGATCTTTGTCATAATAACTAGCAATATTCTTTAAAGCTATCCAGGAACAAGAGTTTTTTCTTGGGGATAAAGTCGGAAAAAAGATTATTTCTCTACTTTCTTCTACTATTATTGGAGCCTTATGGGTAACTCCTATTAAATTATTTGTTCCCTTCTGACGCCCCAACAAAGAACTTCCAAAAAATTGACAGCTATCTTCCATTATCTTAGTAGCTGACTTATTAACAACAAATATATTAGAGTCTTCGTATATTTTTGATTTTTGAGAAGACAATGAAACAATCGCCAGTGTTTTAGAATTAACTTCATATTCGTTCATCAAATCCACCTCCTTCTTTTAAATTTGCCTTTTATTAAAGCATTTTTAAAAGACGATTTATGGCGAATTTTAGTTTTAAAATAAAAAAACAACTTTAAGTTGTTTTTAATAAGTCTTAATCGGTAAAATTAATTGAATTAATGATTCGTCTTTAATAGACTTTATAATAATTGGTTTTATATCGGTATTTAGTAAGATTAAAATCTTTTCTTCTTTAATGGTTCTTAAGGCCTCTAACATATATCTAGCACTAAAAGATATTTCTAAATTATTTTTATTGTTCTTTTTAATACTAATATTTTCTTCTACTTTTCCTATCTCTGAAGCATAAGAACTTATTTTCATATCATTATTAAAGATTTCCATTTTAACAATGTTTTTATCTTTGTTTTGAGTTAACAAAGCCGCTCTATCAATAGCATCATAATAATCATTTAAATCAACATCTATTATTAATTCAAAATCTGTAGGAATTAAACTAGAAGTATTAGGATATGTACCGTTTAATAAATTAGATTGAAATAAAATGTTATCATATTTAAATAATATTTTATTAGCAAATATATTTATTTCTACTGATTTATTATCAGTTAGTATTTTATCAAATTCTACCAGATTTTTTCCTGGAATAACTATATTTATTTCTTCGTTCATAGTATCTTTTAATAAAATGCTTTTTTTAGCTAAGCGATAAGAATCAGTAGCTGTTAATTCTAATATATTACCTATTATTTTTAAATTAATGCCTGTTAATAATGGTCTTGATTCTTGGGTTGATATAGCAAAAGAAGTTTGATTAATAATATTTTTTAAAATATCTGATTCTAAAGTAAAAATTATTTTACTACTTTCTATCTTAAATTTGGGATATTCCTTAGGATCTAAACAATTTAATGAATATTGATTTTTTTTAGTATAAATTTTTATTTTTAAACCATCTATTACTTCAATATTAATATCTTCTTCGGGCATCTTTCTAATTATATCTATTAAATATTTACTTTGAATAATTATAAGTCCTGTTGTTTCAATATTTTTAATCTTCTTTTTTTCTATAAAAGTTTGAATTGTTAATTCTGAATCAGTAGCTTCTAAATATAATCCTTCCTCTGTTAAATTAAACTTAATCCCATTTAGAATAGGTATTATATTTTTAGTTGAAATAGCTTTTGTTACATATCCTAAATTTTCTAATAATAGATTTTTTGAAATAGTAAATTTCATATTATTCCTTCTTTCTTTTTATATAATAATTATAATAATGTTAATATTGTTGATAACTTAATTATACCTCTAAATTGTTAATAATTTTATAATTTTAACTTGTTAATAATTACACCCTTTAATTTATATTATTAACAACTAAACAACTTTATCTTTTATATCACTAATAATTTTGTTCAATTCATTGTTGTTAATTAAATCTTTAATAATTTTTTCATAAGCATGAAGAACTGTAGAATGATCTCTATTCCCAAATTCTAACCCTATTTTTTGTAATGATTCATCAGTCATTATTCTACTTAAATACATCCCAATTTGTCTAGGATAAGCAATATTATTACTGCGTTTTTTGCTTTTTAAATCTTCTAAACTAAGTTTATAGAAATCACAAACAGCGCTTTGAATCCTAGAAATATCATTTTTAAAATAAATGGATTTATTAACAAAATCTTTTAAAGCCTCTTGAGCAAATTCTAAATCTATTTTAGGAGTATTATTAATAGCTGCATAAGCATATAATCTAGTTATTGCTCCTTCTAGGTGTCTAACGTCATTTTCACAAGAATTAGCCATAAAATCAATCACATCTTCATCAATCATTTTAGCTACTTGATGGCCTATTATTTTGTTTTTGAGAATCCTATTTTTAAGTTCTATATCGGGCGGATATATATCAACTGTAAGTCCCCAAGCAAATCTTGTTCTAAGTCTTTCTTCTAATACCTTTAATTCATCAGGAGAACGGTCAGAACTAATAACTATTTGTTTATTAGCTGAGTGCAAAGCGTTGAAAGTATGGAAAAATTCTCTTTGAGTCTTCTCTGCTCCTGCTAAAAACTGAATATCATCAATTAATAGAACGTCTACATTACGGTATTTTTCTTTGAATCTTTCGGCATAATCAAAGTTATTTGAGCCATTAGGATTACTTAAACTAGTAAAATCACTTATAAAATCTTCACTTGTTATGTATAAAGCTGTTTTTTTAAGGTTGTTAACTACATAATTACCGATAGCGTGCATTAAATGGGTTTTACCCAGTCCGCTTTTACCATGAATAAAAAGTGGGTTATAAACTTTGCCAGGGTTTTGGGCAACTGCTAAAGCGGCAGTATGGGCAAATTTATTTGATTCCCCTATTATAAAATTATCAAAAGTATATTTAGTAATCAAATTAGAGTTGTATATTTTAGGGCTTGCATTTTCTTTTAATTCTTCTTTTATTTCTAAAATTTCTTCTTTATTTTCAAATTCATCTTGACTTAAAAACTCTAATTCATAATTATGACTTGTTTTACTAACAAAGAGATTTTCAATCAATTCATAGTAGTTTTCACCAAGCAATTTTTTATGTATTTGCATTGGTACTTTTATCTTGGCTTTATCATTTTCTAAACTAATTAAGACAGTGTCTTTAAACCATGTGTTAAATGACATTGGTGATAAATCTTTGCTAATATCATCTAATATTTGCTTCCATAAAGAGCTTTTATCCACAATATCACCTCACAGTCTTCTACTTGTTTTAATTGTAACTTAATAAAATTTAAAAGTGAAGAGCAATTAAACAGAAAAATAATTATCAACAGGTTATTCACAATAAAATTTAAATTTAGTTACTATAATAGCGCAAAAAAATAAAGTTATCAACAATATTAACAAAAGTTATATTAACATTGTTAACAAATAAATTATAAGTTATCCACATCCTGTTCATAACTTGACTTATAAATAGGCTATATATATAATGAAAGAGTATTTAAAAGTTATTAACATTGTTATAAACATCACTTTTTAAAGTGGTTTTTTAGAAAGAATTAAGATGAAAAAAGTAGAGATAGTAAAAAAAGAACAAGATTTTAATAATATAATACTTTCTGGTAAAAAGATAAGCAATAAATTTTGGTATGTCTTTTTTAAAGAAAATAATTTAATCTATCCTCGCTTTGGAATAGCTGTTGGTACAAAAATTGGTAATGCGGTTATAAGAAATAAATATAAAAGAAGAGCAAAGAACATAATCGATAAAAACAAAATAGTGTTTCAAAATGGGTACGATTATATTATAATGTTAAGGAAGGCATGCATAGGACTAACTTATCAAGAGTTAGAAGAAAGTTTATTAAATGCTTGCAAAAAGGAGATCCAATGAAAAAAAAATATAAATTATTAGTTATTTTGCTACTATTGGTACTATCTACAACAGGATGCACTAAATATATGCAAAATGACCAAAATGAAAGAATTAAATATGAAGCAACTGGGCAAATATTACCATCAAATATTTTATGCAAACCAACTAATGCAGATATTTTAAAGCTATATTCTGATAACGAGACTAAAATGACAGTAAAACTTGCAGATTTACCAGCTTGTGATGCTTTTAAGAGCAGTGATATAAAATATGTAAGTCTTTGGGAATCAGGATTTGTAAAGCCTTTAGCATGGCTAATATTAAAAATTGGCAACTTCTTAAAAAATTATGGGTTATCAGTTATGCTAGTCGGTCTTGTCATAAGAATAGCAATGTTGCCGCTTTCTAAAGGCTCAATTAATCAAAGTGAAAATATGAAAAAGGCTCAACCGGAGATAGCTAAATTAGAAAAGAAATATAAAGACAAAAACGATAAAGAAGCGATGATGCTAAAAAGCCAAGAAACTATGGCAATATATAAAAAATACAATATTAATCCATTAACGGGGTGTTTGCTGGCGTTCATTCAATTACCAATATTCTTTGCTTTTCTTGAAGCTATAAATAGAGTGCCAGCTATTTTTGAAGAAAAATTGCTAGGCTTACAATTAGGCACTAATCCAATAGTTGGAATAGGGAATGGTAATTATTTATACATAATATTAATAATATTAATAATTGCTACTACATATTTTTCGTTGAAAAACACTATGCAGGCAAGCTCTGGAATGGGTGGAGCTGACACTCAAAAGCAAAGCCAATTAATGTCCAAAGTAATGCTTGTTATGATCTCAGTGGCATCTTTGACATTACCGGCGGCTATTGCTCTATATTGGATAACAACTAATGCCTTAACAGTTGTTCAAAACATAATAATGAAAAGAAAGAAGGTATAGTATGGAAGCAAAAATATATGAGGGAAAAAGTGAAACAGAAGCTTTAGAAAAAGCCTTAAAAGCTTTAAAAGTAAGCGAAGAAGAAGTCTTGTATAACACTGAGGAAGTAAAAGGTAAACTGTTTAAAGCGGCATCAGCTAAAATAAAAGTAATATCTATTTCAGAAATTGAAAATTTTATTAAAGAGTACTTAAAAACCCTTTTAGATGATATGGGAATAGAAGTTTCGTTTGAAAGCCGTATTAGAGAAAAGCAATTATATATAAAAATGTATTCTAATAACAATCCAATTTTAATTGGTAAAAATGGGCAAACGTTAGAGTCACTTCAAAATATAATGAAATCGGTAATTAATAATAAAATCGGAATTTATCCAATATTAATATTAGATGTTGAAAACTACAAAGAGAAGCAAGAAAAAAGAATTGAAAGATTAGCTAAAGATACAGCTAGGGAAGTGTTGAGAACAAAAGTGGAAGCTAGACTTGATAGTATGAATTCCTATGAGAGAAGAATAGTTCATAATGTTTTAACTGATTTTAAGGGAATATATACTTTAAGTGAAGGCGAGGAGCCAAATCGTTCAGTGGTAATTAAAATAAAAGAAGACAAATAGTCTTCTTTTTAAATAATTATTTCCCGGGAAATAATTTCGTGTTATAATATGCCCGAAACAGGGAAGTGGTTTTATGAGTGATACAATTTGTGCTATTTCATCAGCTCTAGGAGTAGGAGCTGTTTCTATCATCAGAGTTAGTGGCAAAGAAGCGATAAAAAATGTTAACAAAATTTTTGGAGGCCAAAATCTTTTAAAAGCAAAGGATCATAGCATTAATTACGGGCATATAGTTTACAATAAGGAAACTATTGATGAGGTCCTTGTCATGCTTATGAAAGGCCCTAAAACATATACTGCTGAAGATGTTGTAGAAATAAATTGCCATGGAAGTATAGCGGTAGCTGAAAGAATATTAGAAATCCTTTTAAAAAGTGGTTGTCGTCTTGCAGAACCAGGAGAATTTACTAAAAGGGCTTTTTTAAATGGTAGAATAGATTTAGTAGAGGCAGAAGCTGTTCAAGACTTATTAGCCTCAGAAACTGAAAATGCCAGAAAGCTTTCTCTTAACCAATTAGAAGGTGAACTTTCTAAGAAAATAACCCAAGCGAGAGCAAAAATATTAAAACTTTTAGCAAGTATTGAAGTTAATTTGGATTATCCTGAATATGATGACGCCATTGATGTGACAAAATCCTATTTAAAAAAGGAATTAATACTGATTAAAAAAACGCTTCAAGAATTACTTAGCACAACTAGCAGTGGCAAAATAATAAAATCAGGTATAAATGTTGCTTTAATTGGTCGTCCTAATGTTGGTAAAAGTAGTATTTTAAATCGCTTACTGGATGAGGAGAAGTCTATTGTTACAGAAATTCCAGGAACAACTAGGGATATTGTAGAAGGTTCATTCCTTTTAGATGGGATAAAAATTAATTTAATTGATACAGCTGGAATTCGTAATACTAAAAATAAAATTGAAAGAATAGGTGTTCTTAAAGCTGAGAAAAAACTAGATGAAGTAGATTTAATAATCTTGGTTTTGGATGGTGCTACTAAGTTATCGGCAAGTGATAAGTTATTAATTGAAAAAACAAGAAATAAAAAAGGCTTGGTCTTTATAAATAAAACCGATTTAGCCAGTAAAATAGAGTTAGAAAATGTCTCTTTACCAATAATTTATGGAAATACAGTTACTGATAATGGACTTAGAGAATTGCTAGAGAAAATAAAAGAACTGTTTAATTTAGAAGAAATAACTCAACAGAATCCAAATTATATTTCTAATGTCAGGCAAAAAAATCTGGTCTCTCAGGCACTTGATTGTATAAATACTTGCCTTAAAAATATCATTTCTAGTTACACGATAGACTTTTTGGCTTCCGATATTAAGAAGGCTTGGGATTTATTAGGCGAAATAATAGGGGAAACCTATAATGATGAATTGCTAGACGAATTGTTTAGTAACTTTTGCTTGGGGAAATAGGTGAAAAAAATGAGAGCAAAATATGAAGCAATAGTAGTTGGTGGTGGTCATGCTGGTTGTGAAGCTGCGTATGCCGCTGCCACCAAAGGACATAAAACATTGTTAGTTACGATGAATATAAAAAATATTGCTGATATGCCTTGTAATCCTTCTATTGGTGGTACAGCTAAAGGAATTGTTGTTAGAGAAATTGATGCTTTAGGCGGAATAATGGGAAAAGTAGCAGATAGATCTCATTTTCAGATAAAAATGTTAAATTCTGCTAAAGGCTTGGCTGTGAGATCCTTAAGAGCTCAAGCAGATAAAATCATTTATCCCAAAGAAATGCTTAAGATTTTAAATAATTGTAAAAATTTAGATATTTTAGAAGGAACGGTGACAGAATTAATTGTTGGAGACAATTTTATTAAAGGCGTTATCGTCGATAGTGAAAGAAAAATATTTAGTAAAGCAGTTATTCTAACTACAGGCACTTATTTAAGATCAAATATATTAACTGGGGACAAGAAAGTTTCTGGTGGTCCTCACGGCGAGAAAACTTCGCCATTTTTAAGTGCCAATTTAAAAGAATTGGGATTTGAAATTCAAAGGCTTAAAACTGGAACTCCTCAAAGAATAGCCGATTCTTCTATAGACTTTAGTAAAATGAAAGAAGAATACGGTGATAAAGAGTATTATACTTTTAGCCATGATAATTTACTATTTTATAAAATAGAAGAGCAAAGAAAATGCTATTTAATATATACAACAAAAGAAACTCATGAATTAATAAATAATAATTTATCCAAATCTAGTATGTATGGTGGCTACGTTGAAGGAGTAGGGCCAAGATATTGTCCGTCTATTGAAGATAAAATAGTTAGATTTAGCGATAAAGAAAGGCACCAACTTTTTTTGGAACCGGAAAGCAATTATTATGACGATTGGTATTTACAAGGATTCTCTACTAGTATGCCTCATGATATTCAAGAAAAGATGGTTCATAGCTTGCCAGGCCTTGAAAACGCCAAGATAACTAAATACGCTTATGCAATAGAGTATGATGCTATAAATCCATTACAAGTTAATGCTTCTTTGGAGACAAAACTAGTCAAAGGATTATACACTGCTGGTCAAATAAATGGCACTAGTGGCTACGAAGAAGCAGCAGCTCAGGGCTTAATTGCTGGTATTAATGCTGCATTAAAATTAGAAAAAAAGGAACCTTTAATTTTAAAAAGGAATGAGGCTTATATAGGAGTTTTAATTGATGATTTAGTAACTAAGGGAACTAAAGAACCTTATCGATTACTTACTTCAAGAGCCGAATTTAGACTTCTTCTTCGCCATGATAATGCTGATTTAAGACTTAGAGAAAAAGGCTACAGAGTAGGACTTGTTTCGGCGGCTGTTTATGATAAGTTTTTAGAAAAGCAAAATCTAATAAATGCTACAATAGCTTTATTAAATAATAATAGGTTGAATTTAACAGCCAAAAACATCGAAAAGTTTAAAATGCAAAATATATCGTGTCCAAAATCTGGTTTAAAATATTCCGAACTTTTAAAAAGGCCAGAAATAAATATTTATTTTTTAGCCGAGCTTTTAGATCTTCCCAGCGATAAAGAAGTACTGGAAGAGGTTGAAATAAGCATAAAATATTCTGGCTATATAGAAAAGTCTTACAAAGAAGCTGAAAGAATGCTGAAAGCTGAAGAAAAAATTATCCCTCTTAATTTAGATTATAATAAAGTGAAAAACCTAGCTAACGAAGCTAGGCAAAAGCTTAATTTAGTAAAGCCTAGATCAATAGGTCAGGCTTCAAGAATTAGTGGTGTTAACCCAAGTGATATAGCTATTTTAGCAGTTTATTTAAGAAAGGAATATCCCCAAAATGACTGAAAAAGAATTTATTAAATTTTTAGAAGCTAGCAATATACCTTGTACTGAAAAAATGCTAGAAGATTTAAAAAAATATGTTGTTTTATTACAAGAATACAACAAAAAGTTTAATTTAACTTCCATAGAAGGAACCAAAGAAATATATTTGAAACATTTTTGTGATTCTCTTCTGCCGTGCAATTATTTTAATATAAGTGATTATCGAGAATTGGTAGATATTGGTACAGGGGCAGGGTTTCCTGGATTAGTGTTAAAAATATTTAATCCTGATCTTCATTTATATTTAATAGAATCTAATTCTAAAAAATGTGAATTTTTAAAAGTAATAACAAAAGAATTGAACCTTTCTAATGTAGAAATCATAAACGAAAGGGCCGAGGACTTTGCTATAAAAAACGTTGATCGATTCGAATTAGTTATATCAAGAGCGGTAGCGGATTTAAGAATACTAACTGAATTATCTTTACCATTAGTAAAAGAAAAAGGGCTATTTATTGCGATGAAAGGTAAAGTAGGGGAAGAACTTCAAAATAGTGAGAAAACAATCAATTTATTAAATGGTAAAGCAATTGATGTTATAAAGTATAAACTTCCAATTTTAGATCATGATCGTTCTTTAATAATTATTGAAAAAAGAGCTAAAACACCGAAAGGATATCCAAGAAAATACAATGAAATATTAAAAAGTAATTGAAAAAGGTTATAAAATAAGATATCATTATAATGAATAAAAATAAAAAGGGGCTGTATTTATGAATTTTGAGCCACAATTAATGGAGATTGGAATCGAGGAAATAATTCCTAATAGGTTTCAACCACGTTTAACATTTGACGAGCAAGCTATGGAAGAACTAGCTGCATCTATAAAAGAACACGGCATAATACAACCGCTTGTTTTAAGAAGAGTCGGAAATAAGTATGAAATAATAGCTGGCGAAAGAAGATATAAAGCTGCTATTATGGCAGGTTTACAAAAAGTGCCAGCAATAATTACTAGTTTAGATGATAACAGTAGTGCTGAAGTTGCTTTAGTTGAAAATGTTCAAAGAAAGTCTTTGACTCCGATTGAAGAAGCAAAATCTTATAAGATTTTACTGGATAGAGGTTATGTTACCCAAGAAGAACTAGCTAAGCGAATAGGGGTTTCTCAGCCGACTATTGCTAACAGACTACGCCTACTTAATTTAGACGAAGAAGTTCAAAAAGCTTTGTTAGAAGAACAAATATCTGAAAGACATGCTAGAAGTATGTTAAAAGTCCAGGATTTTGCTAAACAGAAAGAATTATTAAGAAAAGTAATAGAGGGAAGATGGACTGTTAGGCAACTTGATGATGAAATAAAAAGTTTAATATCAGACGACCAAAAAATGGATAATACCCCTTTGGTCGAAATAACTCCTAGTGTTGATCAAATTAAAAATTCGGCATTAGATTTGTCTCCTAAAAAAGAAACTTTAGGAATAGAACAAATGCTTAGAACGGAAGGACAAATGCCAAATAATCCTATTATTCCAGAACAACCAATAGTAAAAGAGGAACCATTAATACCAGATGTCTCAGAGGCAGTTGTTGAAGAGCCAAACTTAAATGCCATACCAGACATTCCAAGTGCTCCTGCAAGTGGCATGCCAAACCCTTCGACCCCACCAACCCCTAACAAGTTTTTTAACTTTTTAGAGGATGAAGAAGCTAATATGAATATTCTTGATAAGCCAATAGCTGGACCAAGTTCTATACCAGTAGTAGAGCCTAAAGAGGAAAAAGAAGTAGAAATTCTTGATCTTCCATCGGTACCATTAAGCATGGACAATGTGATTGATCCGGTTTCTAAAATAGAAACTTTAGATCCATCGTATATTCCACCAAAACCTCAAGAAGAAAAAATGGAGGAGTTTTCATTAAAAAGTGCTATTAATATGCTAAGAGATACAGTAAAGATTATTGAAGAAAAAGGCTTATTAGTTGATACTGAAGAGATAGACTTGGAAAATTTATATCAAATAATAATAAAAATAGATAAGAAGACTGAATAAAAAATATTCAGTTTTTTATTGACATTTTTTAATTTAAAGTATATAAGAATAATTGCAAATAGATGTTTAAAATAATATAATAAATTAGATATAAATTTAAGGGGAAAGGATAATTAATGTATGAAAGAAAAAATCAGACAAGCTATAAAAGCGGCCATAGAAAAATTATCTATAAATAGTGAAGAGGAAATAGTAGTTAGCGTTCCTGGATCAATTGATAATGGTAACTATACAACCAATATAGCTTTAAAATTAGCTGGCCAAAATAGTCAAAAACCAATGGATTTAGCTAATAAAATTAGTGAAATTATTTCATCTAGTGAGTTAGAAAAAATAGAAGTAAAAGCTCCTGGTTTTATTAATTTCTTTGTTAATAATAACTATTTGTTAGAAAATATTAATGAAGTTTTAAATCAAAAAGATAAATATGGATCAAATGAAAATGGTGCTGGTCATAAAGTAAATATTGAATTTGTTAGCGCAAATCCGACTGGAATAGTTCATTTTGGCAATGCCAGAGGAGGAGCTTATGGAGATAGCTTAGCACGGATATATACTTTTAATGGCTATGATGTTAATAAGGAATACTATGTTAATGATTCTGGTAATCAAATCGCTAACTTAGGGAGATCTTTAAAAACTCGTTACTTAGAGGTTTGTGGTATTCCATCTGAAATGCCAAAGGATGGTTACTTTGGGGATGACATTAAAAAGCTGGCTAATGAGTTATTTGAAAAAGAAGGCCAAAAATTAGTGAGTAATGATTTTGATTATTTTGAGGAATACGCTACTAAAAAATTACTAGACAGAATAATATCAGATTTGAATGACTATAGAATAAAATATGATGTTTTTACCAGCGAGAAAGCCATTAAAAAAATGCCTTATATAGAAGAAATATTAACTAAATTTAAAAATGATGAAAGCACCTATTTAAGTGAAGGAGCAGTTTGGTTTAAAGGGAAATCTTTCGGAGCTCCTCGTGATTTTGTCTTAATAAAATCAGATGGCAAATATACCTATGTGCTTCCTGATATTGCTCATCATTTAAACACCTTGAAAGATGGTTATGATAAACTAATAAATGTTCTAGGGGCTGATCACCATGGCTATGTTCCGGTAATAAAATCAACTTTAAAGGCATTAGGACATGATATTTCTAAAATAGACATTAAACTCTTACAACTTGTTAGATTAGTAAAAGACGACCAAGAATATAGAATGAGTAAGAGAGCAGGGAATAGTGTAACTTTAAAACAATTACTTGATGAAGTTGGTGTTAACGCCGCCAGGTACTTTTTTATTTCAAAAAGCTTAGACACCCAAATGGATTTTGATCTAGATTTAGCTAAAAAAGAAAGTAATGAAAATCCAGTCTTTTATATCAGCTATGCTTATGCTAGAATATGTAGTGTTTTAAAAGAAGCAAAAGCGGCAATTAACACAACGGAATATAAAAATATAAAAAATGAGGATGCTTACAAATTATTAGAAAAAATTTATTATTTTCCGGAAATAGTAAAAGATGCTGCCAATAAAGAATTACCACATTTAATAGCTAATTATGCTTATGAACTAGCTAATTTGTTTCATATATATTATTCAAAACATCGCATATTAACAGAGGATTCATTAGAAACTGCTGAAAATTTAAATTTAATTCAAGCTGTAAAAATAACTCTTGGCAATGCCTTAAATTTAATTGGGGTAATCCCACCAGAGAAAATGTAGGAGGATAAAATGAATATAAAAACATTAACTAAAGAAGAATTAGAAAGACTAGCTTATGATGATATAGCTTTTTCAATATTAAAATCATATGGAAAAAAGATGAAAATCCAAACTCTATTTAAAAGAATATGTGATCTTTTGGGATTGACTGAAAAAGATTTTGAAGATAAAATAGCTGATTTCTTTGAGCTTTTATCTACTGATAAAAGATTTGTAATGCTTCCTAACGGATATTGGGATTTAAGGATAAATCATAGTAAAAAAATTGAAATAGATGATGAAGATGATGATCCACTTCCGGATGGTGACGAAGATGATGAAGACGAAGATATCTCATTTGATGATAATGAAGATGAAGATGATTTAGAAGATGAATATAAAGATTTAGTTATAATTGATCCAGAAGATGAAGATGTTGATGCCTTGTAGCTTATGTTAATAAGTAATTAGAAAGAAGGTATAAATATGTTTAATAGATTAGATGATATTACATTAAGATATCAGCAAATTGCTAAAGAACTAGTGGTTGAAGAAGTTGTTAGTAATTTTGAATTAATGAAAACTCTTTTAAAAGAGCAAAAAAGCTTAGAAAAATTAGTTCAAATATATAGTGAGTACAAGAATGTTATCTGCCAAATAGAAGAAACTAAAAATATTGTTAATGATCCAGAACTTAGAGATATTGCTAACGAAGAGTTAGATATATTAAAAAGCAAAGAAATATCTTTGAAAAAAGAATTAGAAGTTCTATTGCTTCCTAAAGATGAAAATGATGATAAAAACATAATTATGGAAATTCGTGGAGCAGCCGGTGGAGATGAAGCAAATATTTTTGCAGGAGATTTATTTAAGATGTATTCTAAATATTTTGAAAAAAACAATTGGAAAATAGAAATATTGAATGAAGTTCTTGGCACGGCTGGTGGTTATTCTCAGATAGAATTTATGGTTAAAGGAGAAAATGTTTATTCTAAACTTAAATTCGAAAGTGGGGCCCATAGAGTTCAAAGAGTTCCAGAAACTGAAACTCAAGGAAGAGTTCATACATCAACGGCCACGGTTTTAGTAATGCCTGAAGTTGAGGATGTTAGTATTGAATTAAAAGAAACGGATATCAAGGTAGATGTTTTCCATAGTAGTGGTGCTGGTGGTCAAAGCGTTAATACTAGTGATTCGGCAGTAAGACTAACCCATCTTCCTAGTGGAATAGTTGTTACTTGCCAAACCGAAAGAAGTCAATTAAAAAACAAAGAAAGAGCTTTATCAGTACTAAAAACAAAACTTTATGACTATGAACTTCAAAAGCAGGAAAATCAAATAGGAAACGAAAGAAGATCTAAAATTGGTACTGGTGATAGATCTGAAAAAATAAGAACATATAATTATCCTCAAAATAGAGTTACTGATCATCGTATAAATTATACAACAATGGATTTGGAAAAAATAATGGAAGGACATCTTGAGGAATTAATAGAGGCTCTTATAGCGGCTAATCAAAAATTAAATTTGGAAACAGCTAAAAATGACTAATATATCAACAAGTGATTATGAACTTTTAAAAAATGTAAGTGGGCAAAATCTAAATAAAAATCTAAAAAAAATTAACAAAGGATATCCAATTCAATACGTAATTGGTAATGTTAATTTTTTTGGTTACGAAATAATGGTTAATAAAAATGTTTTAATTCCTCGTTTTGAAACAGAAGAGTTAGTTGAAAAGACATTAAAACTATTAAATAAAAACAAACCGCTTAAAATTTTAGAATTAGGTACGGGGAGCGGTTGCATATCAATTGCTTTAAAAAAGGAGCTTTCCAATGCTGAAATAATAGCTATTGATAAATCTTCTAAAGCATTGAAAGTAGCAGATATAAATAAAAAAAATACTAATGCTGAAATAACTTTTTTAAAGCAAGATATAAATAACAAGGTCTCGGGAATCTTTGACTTAATAATTAGCAATCCTCCGTATCTTTCAAAAAGGGAAGAGGTAATGTTTTCAGTTAAAAAGTATGAGCCAAAAATAGCTTTATTTGCCAAAGATAAAGGTTTGTTTTTTTATAAAAAAATAATAAATTTATATAAAAACAGTTTAAATAAAGATGGCATTATTTCTTTGGAAATTGGCTCTGATCAAAGACAAGCCATTGAAAAGATAGTCAAAAAAGAAATGCCTAAAGCTAAATTTAGCTGCTTAAAAGATTATTCTGGCAAGGACCGTTTTGTTTTTATAAAAAATAAAAACATGTAAATAAGAAATGTCTTTAATTGACAATCTCAGATGGAACATATTATAGTTTAATTAGAGGGCAAGGTAACAATGCAGAAGATAATTATAAAAGGTAAAAAAAACTTAACTGGTGAAATAAAAATAAGTGGAGCTAAAAATAGTGCTGTTGCATTAATACCAGCGGCAATCCTTAGTGATGATGGAGCCAGTATTTTTAATATGCCAAAAATTTCTGATACTGAAGCTTTAATTGAAATATTAGAAAAACTAAATTGTCAATGTAGCGTTCAGGGCGAATCTTTAATAATAGACACCAAGGCAGTATTGAACACTATAATTGAGGAAAAACTATCTTCCAAGCTTAGGGCTTCATATTATTTTATGGGCGCATTGTTAGGTAGATTTAAAAAAGTTGAAATGTTTTTTCCAGGTGGCTGTAAAATTGGTTCTAGGCCAATAGATCTTCATTTAAAAGGTTTTGAAAAAATGGGAGCTATAATAAATGTTGAAGGAGATAGATATACAATTGTTGCCGAGAAATTAAAAGGGGTCAGAATATACTTGGATTTTGCTAGTGTTGGGGCCACAATAAACTTAATGCTAGCCGCCACTAAAGCTGAAGGCGAAACTTATATATCAAATGCTGCTAAAGAGCCAGAAATAGTCAATGTAGCAACGTTTTTAAATAATATGGGTGCTAAAATTTTTGGGGCTGGAACCAGTGAAATAAAAATAATTGGGGTAGACAAACTAACAAAAGGATTAATTGATGTTATTCCAGATAGAATAGAAGCAGGAACATATGTTATAATTGGAGCCCTTTTGGGAGAAAAATTAAAAATATCTGATGTAATTCCCTTCCATATTGAATCATTAACTTCTAAGTTAAAAGAAATGGGAGTTCAAATGGAAATATATGAAAATTCTATTGTTATGAATAAATGCGAAAATTTAAAACCAATAAACATAAAATCACTAATATATCCTGGATTTCCTACTGATTTGGGCCAGCCAATCACGGCTTTACTTACTCAATGTGATGGCATTTCGCTTTTTGAAGAAACAATATTTGAAAACAGAGTTGGACATATTGAATATTTAAATAATATGGGTGCTAAAATTGAAAACAAGATGCCTAATATAATTATTCACGGAAAAACAAATCTAACTGGCTGTGAAGTTAAATCAACTGATTTAAGAGCCGGAGCAGCTTTAATAATTGCTGGACTTATAGCTGAAGGGACAACTATAATAGATGATGCAGAACATATTTTAAGAGGTTATGAAAATATAACGGAAAAATTAAAAGCGGTTGGAGCAGATATTGAATTACAATAATAGTTGACCAAATAAAAAGTTGTGCTATAATACACTAAGAAACAAATTACTATAACTAAAAATAGTTATGGCGGAAGGAGTAATAATATGAAGAAGGGAATTCATCCTGAAATGATGGAGACAACATTTAAATGTGCATGTGGAGCAACATTTAAAGCTAAATCTACAAAACCAGAAGTAACTGTAGATGTTTGTAATGAATGCCATCCTTTTTATACTGGATTACAAGGAAAATATAAGAAAACAGGTTCTATAGAAAAATTCAATAAAAGATTCGGATTAAATAAATAAACTACTTTATAGTAGTTTTTTTATGTTATAATTTTAATGGTGATAATATGAAATATGTTCTGCAAAGAATATTAAAAATGGACTATAAAAACTTCTTTTTAATATTAAAAAAAATTAGTAAAGAATCCTCAAAAAGTGGTTTATTTATATTTTTTGATATAGTTCTAACTGGATTAAAATATAAAGCCGGTTATATGGATTATTATTTATTAAAAATGTATGAAATGAACGATAAAGAAAAGGCAACATTTTTAGTAAGAGGTAAAAACAATGAGCTAATTCAAAAATTAAATAAAAAAGAAGATATTCATATTTTAAATAATAAAATGGAAACAAATAAATTATTAAATAAATATTTAAAAAGATCTTGGTCTTATTTAGGTGACAAAAATATTGTTGCTTTTTTAAGGAATAATCCTAAATTTATTGCTAAACCAAGTAATGGTCAATGTGGAAAAGGAATAGAGATAATTGAGACAAGTAAATTTAAAAATAGTAGAGATTTAATTAAATATTTAAAAGACAAAAATCTAGATTTATTAGAAGAATTAATACTTCAGCACAAAGACTTAAATAAAATTAATTCAACTTCAGTAAATACCATAAGGATTACTTCAATATTTAATAAAAAAATTTTTCTTATTGGAGCTTGTCTTAGAATAGGAAATAAAAACTTTGTTGATAACTTTGAAAGTGGTGGCATGACAGCCAAGGTTGATGTAGATAAAGGAATTATTTTAAGTCCAGCAATCGATAAAATCGGCAATATTTACTATAATCATCCAATAACTAAAACAAAAATAATTGGGTTTGAAATCCCTTATTATGAAGACGTATTAAAGATGATTGAAGATATGGCTAAGCTAATCCCAACAATAAGATATGTTGGTTGGGACATCGCAATAACAAAATCAGGGCCAGTTTTAGTAGAAGCCAATCCTCTTCCTGGGTCGCAAATTATTCAAATGCCATATCCTGGAGGCAAAAAAGAAGGATGTATACCAAAAATAAATGAAGCTTTGAACTATAAAATGTGATAAAATAATAGTAGGATGTGATAGTGTGATAATTTCTATTGGAGCAGACCATTGGGGCGTTGAAATGAAGAACTATATAATAATGAACTTACGTGCTAATGGAGTGGCCATAAATAATTATGGACCAAACGAGGTTGATGGAAAGAAAGTTGATTATGTCGATTATGCTATAAGAGTTGGTGAAGATATTAAGAAAAATAATGCTGACTTTGGTATCTTAATCTGCCGAACTGGAATTGGAATGAGTATTGCTTGCAATAAAGTAAA
>CAZBOZ010000002.1:0-76238 GCA_964493665.1 uncultured Muribaculaceae bacterium | reverse complement strand
CTCCAGCCCATTCATTTTGTAATATTCCTAAAAAGTTAACCATTTGATTACATAAAGTATTTAAATGCCTAGCAGGTGAAGAAGTTATTTTACCAGGTATTCCACCTAATCCTTCTTTGATTAATTGTTTTAAATTCCATCCAGCACAATATCCTGTTAACATTGATAAATCATGAATATGTAAATCACAATCTTTATGAGCTTTAGCTATTTCTTCATCATATACTTCGCTTAACCAATAGTTAGCAGTAATAGCTCCTGAGTTAGATAATATTAATCCTCCTACAGAATAAGTAACTGTAGAGTTTTCTTTAACACGCCAGTCAGTTACATTAACATAACCATTAACTACTTCTTTAAAATCTAGTAATGTTGATTTAACATTACGCATTTTTTCATGTAATTTACGATATAAAATATAAGCTTTGGCTACTTCTGTATACCCAGCTTTAGATAAAACCTCCTCAACACTATCTTGAATATCTTCAACATTAATAATATTGTCTTTTATTTTTTCAGCAAAATCAGCAGTTACCTTTAATGCCAAAAAATCTATTACATCATCAGTAAAATTAACTTCTGTGGCTTCAAAAGCCTTTTCAATAGCTTCTCCTATCTTTTTAACATTAAAACTTACTACTTTTCCATCTCTTTTTCTTACTTTGTACATTTTTTCTCCTCTTAAATATCTCTAAATTTTATATTAGGATATTTCCTCTCTAATTCTTTTTTTATTTTTAATAACTCGGCTTCACTAAAGCCATGAAGATTTTTGTTTATAACTGATTCATTTATATTAAAATTTTGAATATAATAAGGACTTTTCTTATTAATCAAACTTAATATCTTTTTAATATCTTCTGTAGTATGAATTTCTTTAATAACTGTCGTTCTAAATTCATACTCCATTTTACTTTCTTCGATTATTTTGATACTTTCTTTTAGTTTATCTAAATTATAATTAACCCCTGTAACTAAAGGATATTTATCAAGTGATGCTTTTATATCCATAGCTACATAATCAATTAACTTTTCATTTATTAATTCCTTTAATACGCTTGGCATACTCCCGTTAGTATCAAGCTTTATATCATAACCAAGTTTTTTAACTTTTTTAATAAACTCTTTTAGATCTTTTTGGATAAGTGGTTCCCCACCACTTATTGATACTCCATCTAAAACATTTTTTCTTTTCTCTAAATAATCAAATATTTCTTCTTCACTAATTAAATTGTTACTAGTATTTTTTATTAATGAAGAATTATGACAATAAGGACATTTAAAGTTACATCCTTGCGTAAATATAATAGCTGCTACATGATTAGGATAATCAAGTAGGGTTAATTTCATAAAACCACCGATCTTCATTACTCTAATTTTCCAACTACTATTTTAAAGTAACCAATATCACATTCAATTGCTTTATTTATTACTTCTAACACCTTTTTATAACTAGCATTTTTAGGTATATTTATTACTTCTAAGTACCCGCCATCCGAATATTTTTGCATCTTTGATTCTATTTTTAATCTATCTTCCAAATTAATTCCAACTTTATCAAACATTTTATAAGTTGGTTCATATTTATTTTTGATAGCAATACCATATATAACTTTATCTATTTTTTCAAAATAATCTAATACTTTACTATCTACTGTTTCAAATATAACAAAGTTTAACTTATGAAGATCTTTAAACTTATCACATTTAAATTTCATGAATTTAACTATATCACTAGCTAGTTTAAAATCTCCTACATCAAGATCATTTTTATTATTTAAAATTCTTAATGTTTCATTTAAGCCACTATAACCAATATTTAAAGTACCATTTTTAATTACTTTTCTGATTTTGGTGTCTTCATCTAACTTATCACTATCAAGCGTTAGTTCATTAAATGAATATTTATAATTCTTTTTATATTTACCAGATAAGTAATCAAAAGCTTGTAACAATTCATTTTTAGCAAAATCTAACATATTCTCTAAGTTAGTATAAAATTCATTCAAACCATTACTTTCTAAAGCTATTCTAACTAAGTTAATTGATACTTTAGAAATAATGCTTCTCCCTTCAGACATTTGGTTTTTATCAATTACATTTTCTAATATTCTTTTACCATCACTAAAGTATTCTACTTCACTATTATAATTATGACGATTGAAAGAAGCATTTATATAATTAAAAGCAATGTTTTTATTTTTAGTTACTAATTTACTTATTTCTTCTAAATCACTTTTTTCATCTTTTAACTTATATATAGTCATTACATTGTTTAGTCTATCTAGTTCTTCTATTAACTCTAAATATACCTTATTTATCAAGATACCCATTCTAGTTGTATTAGTACCTAAACTAACAGTATAGCCGTATTCTTTATTTATCATGTGATCATAACTATTTAATGATAATAATAAATTTCTTAATTTAGCTTTTAATATCTCTTCTAACTCTTTTAAAGAACTATCAATTGCTTTATTAAATACTTCTTCTCCTCTTTTATTTACAATAAATTCTTTAAATATCTTAATATCAAAGTAAGTAGTTTCTAATTTATTTATTAATTCTTCTAATTTTTTAATATTTAAATAACTATTAAACCCCTCCAGTTCCAAATACTTTAATAAATTACTTTTAAATATTTTTCTAAATTCATATATTAACCAAGGAACAAATAAATAGTCGATTGAAGTAATAGAATGTTCTCCACATTGTTCATCTTTTATACAAAGTAAGTGTTTTAACACTTTTTCAAAATAATATTCAAAGTCATCTATAAAACTTAAATCTAAGTGAGTAGAAAAAGTAGCTCCTAAAACATAATAATCTAAATCATGAATAAAGATACTACCTTCATCATGGCCTCTAACATATTTAGAATCAATTAAATATGATTTAGCAAACTCATTAGATATTGTTTTACCTAATTTAAATAAAGACTCTAAAGGATTGCTTTCATCATCTTCCAAAGCAAATATTAATTTTTCACTAGATTTTACAAATTTATGTTGTTGTTTTTCATCAAAAGCTTCTCTAGAAGCTTTTCTTTTTAATCTATAAGCACTAAAATGTTTATAAACATCATAATGTTTTTCTTCCTTTAAAATACCCTCTATAATATCCTGAATAGCTTCTACAGTGATAGTTTTTCGATCAATATAATTTTTAGTAATATGATCTAAAACACTATTATAAATCTTATTAACAACATTCTCGCTATTACATGGTGAAACACTATCAAAGGCTTTTTTGATTGCAAGGGCTATTTTAGTGCCATTAAAAGGCACTCTTTGTCCGCTTCTTTTGACAACAATTAACTCACTTAGTACATTGCTCCCCATAGATTATCTCCCCATCTTCTATCGTAATTAAAGCATACTATAATAAAACATTAATTGCAATGTTTTTTTTAATAAAAATTATAAACTTTATAAAAGTTTACATTTTAAAAATTAAAAAAATAAATAAAAAAAACATTGTTAACAATGTTTTTTCTCAAAGCTTTTTGAATGAATCAAAAGGAGTCCTTTAACTTCTTTAGTAAATCGGTTCCCTAAATATGGGTCAATTACTTTAAAGGCTTCTTCTTCACTATAACCAAGTTCAGATACATAATAACAGAGCATTGCCAAGGTAATATAATATTTTTCTATAGGAAGCTCACCTACTGAACTAAAATATAAAAAACTTAAAAGATTAGTTAAATCAGCAAATTCTTTATTTTGACTAAGAAAATCTTTTATTTCTGGGACAATGTCCCAAAAAGTAAAATTTTCAACATCTTCAGTCAATCTATACAGTTCTACTTCAGGGCATCCATCTATGCAAGTGGTTTTATAATTACCTAAATTATGCCCTTGAGTTTCTATTAAATAAATAATACTCGCTAATACTCTTTCTTTATCTTTCATATCAGTTGTATTATATTCTGCACTAGTTACCATTTCAAAAGCCGCAAATTTTCTGGCTTCTTGGCACTCTTTATTACGTTTATAAAATTCTTCTATAACTATTCCCATAAATACTCATTCCTTACAAAGCGTATATTATAGTATATTTTTTAGTATTTAACAATTAATATTATATTTATTTATAATTACATCAACTATCTTTTTACTTGCCGTTCCATCTCCATAAGGATTAGAAGCTTTACTCATTTTTTCATATTCTTTTTTATCCGTTAATAGTTTTTTAGTTTCACTATAAATAATTTCTTCTTCTGTTCCTACCAATTTTAAAGTCCCAGCAGTTATTCCTTCTGGTCTTTCGGTAGTATCACGAAGAACTAAAACAGGCTTGCCTAAAGATGGAGCTTCTTCTTGAATTCCACCACTATCAGTTAGAATTATATAGCTTTTATTAATAAAATTATGAAAATCAAATACTTCTAACGGTTCTATTAATTTAATTTTATCATCGCTACCAAATATTTCATTTGCGACTTCTCTAACTTTTGGATTTAAGTGAATTGGATATACTACTTTTACATCAGCTATTTCATCTACAACTTTTTTTATTCCTCTAAAAATACTACGCATTGGATCACCAAGATTTTCTCTTCTATGAGCAGTAAGTAAAAGCATACGGTTATTGCCTACCCAGTCAAACACTTCATGATAATAATTAGAATCAACAGTGGTACTCATGGCATCAATAGCTGTATTCCCTGTTACATATATTTTACTTTCATCTTTACCCTCTTTAAGTAAATTTTCTTTACTTAAATTAGTTGGAGCAAAAAACATATCAGTAACACAATCAACCATCTGACGATTCATTTCTTCAGGATATGGAGAATATTTATCATAAGTCCTAAGACCAGCCTCTACATGGCCAATAGCAACTTGATTGTAAAAAGCTGCAAGTGCTCCAGCAAATGTAGTAGTTGTATCACCATGAACCAAAACAATATCCGGTTGCACTTCTTTTATAACATTTTCTAAACCATTTAAAGCTCTGGTTGTTACATCTCCTAATGTTTGCCCTTGTTTCATTATATTTAAATCATAATCTGGTTTAATTTTAAAAGTTTCTAACACCTGATCTAACATTTCACGATGTTGAGCCGTAACGCAAACAATACTATCTATTTCTTTTCTACTTTCCAACTCTTTTACTAGCGGCACCATCTTTATAGCTTCTGGTCTGGTCCCAAATATACTCATTACTTTTATTTTTTTCATTATTTTGCTCCCATATTATTAAATTTTATTTATATAATTAATTATTTCTCTAGAAATTAAATTTCCCACTTCATAATAGTTTTAAATTCATTAACCAAAGATCTATCAAAAGCCACATTAATATCATGAACATTTTTAACAACAATTTCTTCTGAAATAATAGTGTTTAAATACTCCCTTACTTCTTCATTTTCTTCTAAAAAGGCGATTGCATTTTTAAAATCTTCAAAGCCACTTCTACTATTACCCAGCAACATTAAACCTTTTTCTAAAATCATTCTAGTGTTTAGCGCCACCTTTTCTTCAGAAACTCCCATTAAGGAGATCATACCTTGAGGATTAATGTGTTCTATTATTTGATTTATAACATCTTCGGCTTTTTCACCACCAACGCATTCGAAGGCATGATCAAATTTTATATTATCAGGAATATTATCAGATATGTAGGTTTCGTCAGCAAAAGCAAAATAATTTAGTTTTTCTTGTCTTGTACCAAAAACAATAATAGTTGATTTTGGAAATGTTTTTTTCAAAATCAAAGAAGTCACGAATCCCAAATTGCCATTGCCCCAAATCGCTATTCTTTCATGATTTCCATGACTATATTTTTGAAAAAATTCCAAAGCATTCATAGCAACACTAACAAGTTCCAATAACACAGCGGTTCTAGGTTCTATATTTGAATATTTAATAACACGATTTTTGTTAATATATACTAGGTTTTGCATAAATCCATCATATCCGCTGCCGCTAAAATTGCTATCACTTAAATAATTCTCTTTTATTACACTATCTATATGTAATGGATTATTAGGAATTAAGACTACATCACTTCCTATTTTAAAATTACCATTTGGGTCATACAAAACCTCCCCTACAGCTTCATGTATTAAAGCCATCGGCAATTTTTCTTGTAATACTTTCTTACTCCTTTTTCCTGTATAATATCTAATATCGGCAGCACAAATTGACAAATATTTAGGGCGAACTATCACTTGATTTTTAGTTGTTATTTCATCAATAAAATCTATTCTTATTAATTTTGGAGATATTAGCCTATATGCTTGATTAAGCATCTTCGCAAACTCTTTCTCTGACTATAGCGTTTGCTATAGTATAATCGTATAATGTAGTGATTTTTAAATTATATGGTTCTCCTAAAACAATTTTTACTTTTTCACCCTTTAAAGTAAATATTTTACAAGTATCTGTTAAAGTCGCTTTTTCTTCTTCTGTTAAAGAAAAATATAAGTCCATTAATTTTATAATGTTAAAACTTTGAGGAGTTTGACCTTGAAACATTAAATTTCTAAAAGGAATGTTTGAAACAAACTCGCTATCAGTAGACTCGACAATTGTATCGATAGCAGGAATTACAGTATCAACAGCTCCATATTTTTTCACCATTTTTATATTATCATTAATAATTCTTTGATTAATAAATGGTCGTACCGCATCATGAGTTATTATAAAATCATTCTTACTTAATCCATACGTATCTTTTATATGTTTACATCCATTTATTAAAGTCTCATTTCTAGTCGCTCCTCCTATTACAATATCTATATTAGAATCTGATAAATTATATTTATCAATTATTTCTTTGGTGTATGCGACCCAATCTTTTGGACAACAAACAACTATTTTATTAATATTAGGATTTAGAACGAATTGTTCTAACGTATGAATGATAATTGGTTTTTCGCCAATTAATAAATATTGTTTGGGCATTTCTGTATTTCCCATTCTATTACCATTTCCAGCTGCCAGTATTTCGCCATAGATCATTTTATCACATCTTCTTTCTACAAGAATAGTATACTATAAAATTTTGTTTTTTTAATTTTTATTTTTCAAACGTATCTTTCTTTAATTCTTCAACTATTTTTTTACAAACATTACCATCATTTAATTTATTATACTTTAAATTAAAATCTTGTTTCTTTTTTTTATATTTTAATCTTATACTTTCTATCATTTCTATAGTTTTCAACAATTCTTCCTCTTTATAACAAATTGGTCCTGGTAAATTTTCATAGTTTAAATAAAATCCCCCTCTATTTTTAACATAACTTTTCATATCATAAGGATATAAAATTAAATCTTTATTTAGTAACATAAAGGGAAATATTACACTTGAATAATCAGTTATTAAAATATCAGTTATTAAAAACAACTCCTCAATATTAGGATAAAACCCAACATCAATAAAATTCTTTGGTAATTTTATATCTTTAATTTTATTAATTATCAAAGGATGTAACCTTAATAAAACTGTTGTGTTTTTTAATTTGCCCAAACTTAAAATCGGAACATTTATTCCTTCTTTGTTTAATTCATAATCTCTAAAGGTCGGTGCATATAACACAACTTTTTTAGAAGTGTCTAGGCCAAGTTTTTTAATTAAATTAATTTTAAAATCCTTTTTTTTATTAATTATTAAATCAGTAGTTGGGTTACCAAACACAAAAATTGGAATTTTCAAAGCTAAAGAGCTTATTAATGCTTCCTTGTTATAATCATCAGTAGCAATCAAAAAATCCCAATCTCTAGCATGTGAAGGTGGCTCTGTAGCTTTTACCCCATCCACATCATAACCGACTTTTTTAAAAGCTCCAGCTCCATGATATGTTTGAATATATATTTGATTGTTTTTCTTTTTAACTATACCACCCAAACTTTGACTTCTAATCCAATATTTAGATGTGGCCATATAATAAATGCCCTTTAATGTATTCCAATAATAGTAATCACCCTTTTTAAGCATAGAAACATCAGTTCCTTTTTCTACTACCCAAATTGTTTCATAAAAGGCTGGATCGTTTTTCTTTAAATATTCATAAATAGCATACGGAGCACAATCAACTTTATTTCTACCAGATTGAAATAAAATTCTGTTTTCTTTCACTTTAATGATTTTTAATATAAAATTTATTAGTCCAGAAATTATTGTTTTCATAATCATTCTCCAAATAATTCATTTATTTTATTGGTTATATTTGTATTATATGAACCCAAATCATCAATGACTTTATGTTTCTTTTTTGCTTTTTTTAAAACAGTTAATAAATCATTATATCCTTTTAGCCCATCGTTATATTTTTCTAAGTTTTTTGTCATAAATAATTCTAACCCTAAAGATTTTGCCTCCCATAATACCATACCTTGCCCTTCATATCTTGATGTCATTATGAATCCGTCCATTAATTTTAAATATTTAAATGGATTTGACTG
This sequence comes from uncultured Muribaculaceae bacterium, assembly GCA_964493665.1. Lineage (GTDB taxonomy): Bacteria > Bacillota_I > Bacilli_A > RF39 > UBA660 > DAOSVX01. The sequence goes on along the minus strand of CAZBOZ010000002.1, from coordinate 67,821 downwards.
ATTACCTAGTAAAGTTACATAGCTATTCATTTTTAATTTTTCAATTAATTTTTCGATGTTTTTTCTATCAACTCCATCACCTATTAAATAAAAATGGAAATCGTTTCGATATTTTTTTAATTCAAATAAGTAATTTATTAAAATATCATATCCTTTGGCTATACATATTCTACCAACTGAAACAAAATTATATTTGTTTTTGTCTATTAGAAGATCACACTTTTCTTCTGCCTTTTTAAAAATAATCTCTGTATCAATATAATTGGGAATAATCGTACAACATTTTTTAATAGTTATATTATTTATTTTCTCAAAAGGTTTAATTATACCTCTGGAAACAGCTGCATATTTATTATAATATTTATATTTACCTTTCATAAAATAATGCAAAATTCTATATTTAAATTCATATTGTTTTTGCAATAACAGGTCTTGATGAATCCAACATATTTTATTTTTAGAAGTTGATAGAATAACATCTATAGCTGAATCTGCTTGATAACCGTCAAAATCTACCACACTATCATATTTGACACTTTTAAGTTTACATTTCGAAAAAAGTTTTATCAATTTAAACGGAATGAATTTTATAAACACTGATCTAGGTTTTAAATATATAATATTTATTTTTTGGGGAATTTTATCTTTAAAAAAATTATTTTCATCATAAAGGTAACAGTCAACCTGGTATTTATTTAAATCTATGTTTTGCAATAAATTCGACAAAGATCTTTGTATGCCGCCAACATTTAAATCTCTAGAAACTATCGCTATTTGTTTCATTTTTTTACCTTCTTTCTATTAAAGACAGTTCTATATAATCCGGCCATTGCTTTAGACCTTATGTTTGTTTTAATGAAAAGCACAAATTTTCTTAAAAAGCTTGGTGTTTCTTCCAACCATGTACCAGTAAAAACATGGATTGACACAGATTCTTTTGAAGGATTGCATAAAACTCCTTCTTGATAAACTTTAATGTCGTTTTTTAAAATTTGTTCTTTGTTCCCAAGCTTACATCCATATTTTTTAATTAAAATTTCTGATACTGAATTAGTATTATTGTTTTCAAAATTAAATGACATCTGATTATTTTCATAAAAATCCAACATGTCTTTTACAAAAGGATGATTTGCTTCTGCTCCAAAAACAGCTGTAAATGGTGACTTATAATTTTCATAACCGACGAAAGCTCTGTTAGATAACATCTTATCAAAATTATCTAATAATATTATATCTGTATCTAAATAAACTCCACCATAATTATATATTGCCCAAGCTCTTATATAATCACTAACAAATGCCCATTTTTTAGCATCGTATGCTCTTCTAACAAATGGATGACTATTAATATCAAAGTTTTTTTCATTCCATTCAATAATATTGTAATTTCTAAGGTTCTTCAACCATGTTTTAATACATTTTCTTATTAATTTTGGCTTTTTAGTATTTCCAACCCATACATAATGGATAGTTTTTGGTATCATCAAATCAACTACTTTCTTATTATTATAACATCATGATAAATCGAAAAGAATTTCAATATATTAACAACATTTTTATGACTAGCTTCATCTGTTAAAACAGTTCTAAATCCTTTACTAATTTTTTCAAATAAATCATAATATAGTTTTGGTAATTTATTTGTAATCATTAGTTTATTAAAACTTCGCATATCACTGCCCAAAAACACATCGTTTGTTGATATATTAAACATTTTTATTGTTCTATTGTTGTTATAATTCCTATAAAAGTTTAATATTGATGTATAGTATGGGTACTTTGTTATGTTTTTTATTCTTTTTTTTATTGTAAATTTTATTGTTTTGTACTTTCTTTTATTACTTGTTTTTGAATAAATTGGAATATAATTAATTTTTAACTTATTTAAAATTCTAAACACATAATATTGGAATATATAAAATGGAACATTTATATAATTCATAAGCCCAATTAAAGTTCTCAATTCACCATTTAAAACATTTAAAACTCCAATTTCGCTATTTATATAATTACCTGGATATACCCTATATTTTATAAACGGGAAATCAACTTTTTTAACATTCATCATATCTAAATTTGGATAAACAGTTAACCAATATGGCATATTCCAATTTAAATAATTTTGATAAACCGAGGTTATGAAAACAGAGTATTTCCAGAAAGCAAAATCTATAAATAGTTGTCTACCTAACCATAGTTCTTGTAATGCACAGGTTGAAATTTCCTTTTTATAATTTTTTATTATTTGATTACCAATTAATTCTGATTTTTCATTTATTAATTTTAAATCTGCAGTTATCGCATCATATTCGTGATTTTGAAAATAATTATTAACTCTTTCAAACACTGAATTATCAACTAATAAATCATCTGAATGTAAAATATATACTAAAGATTTTTTATCCTTAATTTGCTTTGCTCCGTTTTTTATAGCATTTAACTGATCTTTATTTTCTTGATATAAATATATTATTTTTTCGGACATTTTCTTTTCTTTTATATATTTTTTTACAATATTTTCAGTATTATCTGTTGATCCATCATTTATTATTATTAATTCCCAATTTTTATATTTTTGAGAGATAATAGAATCCAATGTTTCCACTATGCTGTCACCATCATTATAAGTTGGCATCAATACATATATTTTCATTTATTCCTCCTTGGGTTTATTTTATTTATAATTATTTTTTTAATATATAATTAATATAGCTTCCTTTTAAATAATTTATTTTTTCTTTATATGACAGTTTATGAACAGAATTTGTTTTTTTTAATTGCGAAAATTCAGTTTCATTAAATGGTTTGTTTAATAAAGATTGAAGCTCATGAATGTTCTCATTATTTTGCGGTATTTTGTCAAATATCCTTTTTACAGAGCTTATATTATTATAAGCGATATTCACAGCATAATCTATCAAAAAATAGTCAATTATTAATTGCTCTTTTTTCCAATATTCATTAAAAAAATCCACCATAAAACAATAATAAATTGGATTCCAACCTCCTTGAAAAAATCCGCACCATTTTCCTTTTGATATACTAGTTTGATCACTTTCTGCTTGAAATTTTACAGTATAAAAATTTTCAAATCTTTTTTCTATAAAAGGACTGTTGGTAAGATATATCGTTGCATCAATCCAAAAACCACCATATAATTTCAATAAATTAAATCTAAGTAGATCAGATAAATGTGTTAATGAAATGGTATTGTTTTTCATTTTTTCAGAAATATATTTGGGTATTTTATAATATTCCCCAATATTGTTTTTTGTTATAACATTTATTTTGTAGCCTTTACAATAAAGTTTTATACTTTTTATACATATTTTTACAATCTCAGGTGCATTGTTTATTCCTTGCCACCAAAATATCCATATATTGTCAGACACTTTACCTGGCAAATCTCTAACTTTTTTATATTTATTAATTAGATGTTGATAATTTTTGGTTAGATATTTATTTATAATTTCATTCTTTTTTTTCCTTAAATTGTTTTTATATAATTTAAAAATATTAAATTTATTTAGTATTATAATTACAATTTGAATAAACCATAAATATAAACCAAAGCTTTTTATGTACAAAAATGGATTGTTTTTTAAATTCATATAAATCACCTCTTCAACACATAGCATATTTATCTAACATATAATTATTTTAATAGTTAATATCCATCACTCTTATTATGCAATTTTTTTAATAAAAATCCACTCATAAATCCCAAAATTATAGTAACCCCTAGTGTGTCAATTATATTTCCACTATAAAAAGAAACGAACAAAGTAAGGCCTATTCCAAGTAAAATAGAACAGTTTTCTAAATTCATTTTTTCTTTAAATTTTATTAGTAATAAAATTATTGAATAAATGACTAAAATTATATATGGACTTAGAAACAAAAATATCCCAACCAAACCCAACGTATAATATTGATAAATAAAATCTTGCTCTATAGTAACAATTTTACTGCCCCTTGAAAACGTTATGCCTAAATATTCATCTAACTTGTTGTTATTTGACTCTTTTATCCTATTATATATTTTTAGTTGTATGTTCCTATTTTTATATCTTTCAGAAATCGGCACAGATTCTATAAAACTGTACCAAAACTCAGGATCATAAGTATAAGAATAACTTTTCTTAATATATTTTATATTTATTCCTAAATATTTATAAAATTTATTAAAATAATCAATCAGCACTTCTTTTCTTTCATATTTTGAAACATTTAATAATAATAAATCACCAATATTTTCTTTTTCCAATAGTTTATCAGCTTCGGTCGAATCAATTAATTTTTCATCCAAATTTTCTTTTAAGTTTTCAGAAAAGTTATTGTCAAACGAGGTTCTTTTGATGGCTGGACTATATGGATATACAATAAAGCACAAAGCGTTAAGAGACACCAAAAAAACTAATACCATTTTATTAATTTTTATTTTTTTAATTACTAAGAAAAATATATACATAAGTAGCATTATAATATTTATTAAAACGATAGAATATGTAGTGGCCTTGATTCCAACTATAAACATTGATAAAGTAATAAAAAACAATAAAATATAATAATACCATTTATTTGTTTTTACAAATCTATAATACATATATGGGCTTAGCAAAATAAGATTTGTGGTAACCCAACTACTAAAGAAAAATCCTTTACTTGCCAACACCATATATGAATATTTATTAGAATTTAAAAACCAATCTAAAATACTACCCAAATTTTTTGTGTCTCCATAAGAAATAAATGATATATGAAGCAAATTACCAATTATAATACTAAGTGAAAAAAACAAACATATAAAATATAGTATATAATTAATAACCTTATTATTAAGTTTGATATGATAAGTGAAGAAAATAATTAATAATGGAATTTCTAATCTTATAATATAAAACAGTTCTTCTATCCAGCTATACGAAAAATTATTAGGGACTAAACAATTGAAATTTAAGGCATTATAATGATGAAGCATAAAATATATGAAGGTTAAAACAAAATATATAATTAAATATTTTAATTTTCCTTTATATTTTATTACAAATATACTGCTTATTATTAATAGAAATATCAGCAATAACCTTAAAAGTGTAGCAATATTAAAACTAAAAACGTTAACGGAACTATTATAAATCCAATACAAATCCAATATTGGTTGGCTAATCAGCAAAACATAAAAAACAACTTGAAAAAAATTTTTAATCCAATTTTTATTGCTTGCTTGTTTATAAAAACTTATAAACTTATTTTTGTATTTCAAAAACATACTGTTACTCATCTTTAATTTTTTCTCTTTCTCTTATTAACTTTTAAAAATTTATACCATTTTTTCATTAAATTTCTAAAAGGATTGTAAATAACATAAAATATTAAAAACATTACTACAAATATTATTATACTATATAATAAAGCACATATAAACCATTGATAGAAATTCTCAATTGGAAATGTAAGGATAAGTTTAAAAGCACAATATATTAAACTTATTATTATAACCGTTAAAATATAAATTTTAATATACGAAAAGAAGCTTTTATTAAAATAATTTTTAAATAAATGATATGGTATGTGCCAAAATGTGGTAACTAAAGTTGATAAAATTGTTGCCAGCAAAACACCAGATATTCCCATTTTAAAAACCAATAGAAATAATAACGATAAAGTTAAGTTTATTATAGCTTCTAACAAAATTATTGCTTTAGTTTCTTTAAAAAGGCCTAAACTATCCTTTGTAATTAAAATCATTCTCCTACTAATCGTGAAATACAAAATTAATGTCATATATATTAAACCCGATAAGGGGATTAAATATTTTGAGCCTACCCACAAATTAACAAAAGGAGTAGCCAATAATAAAAACAAAACAGAAACAAACCCACCTATAAAATAAAAAAGTATATTTAATTCTTCAAATGTTTCATATTGAATTTGTTTGTTCTCTTTAAAAAGAACATTACCAAAACTAGGCGACAAAGCATTACCAAACATAACTACTACATCTATTAATGATTTTGAAATATAATTATAAGCTGAATAAATAACTACACCTATTGGATTAATAAATGTCGATATTAATATAATATCTGTATTATAAAAAACTACTCCCGAAACTTTTTGGGCAAAAATATGCCTAATTCCTTTAAACATTTTAATATTTAAAACTTTATAATCCTTTAACCAAGGATATTCTTTATAAACTATCTTATTTATTACGATATTTAAAATAAATTTTATTATTATACCCGGAATTAAAATTAGTAAATAATCAACGCCCAATCTAACCAAAATAATAGATAATAATAAATCTAATATTCTTATTAAGTTAACCCAAACGTTAACCTTATATAGTTTTTGATCTCCTTGAAGTAAAAATCTTGGCGCAAACATAAAATAATCTAAAATATTTTTTAATAAAAACAAAATAAAAACAATTTGCATATATGAAAATGTTAAAGAATTATTTGTAAGGTATCCTATAAAAAAAGAAGTCACTAATCCGGAAACAATCATTAATAATCCAATATATTTCAACACTTTCTTAGAAGAATTAAATATATCATTTATTTGATCTTTATCATTTTCAGCAAAACATTTATAATATTTTTGTACAATAAATAAGCCAACTCCACCTTCGGCCAAACTTATATAAGCTAATATCTGATAAAACAATTGATCTAGTGCATATGTATCATCGCCCAAACCAGAAACAAAAACCTTTGTTTTGATAAATCCTAATAACGCAATTAATACATAAGGAAGAAAAGTTGTTAAAAAATTGTTAATTGAATTTCTTTTTCTCATAATAATCCTTTTTATTATATCATTTCTTTGTCAAAAGAACCAAAAAAATGAATTTAATTAATAAGATGTTTTGTTTAATTCTTCTAGGTTCTTTTATCATTCTATATAGCCATTCAATATGCATATTTTGATAAAATTCTGGAGATCTTTTTATATTTCCTGATATTACGTCAAAAGAGCCTCCAACTGGCATGAATAATTTTACGTTCTTTAATATGTTTCTATTGTTTAAAATAAATTCTTCTTGTTTAGGAGATCCCAATGCAACAAAAACAATGTCTGGATTAGATTTTTTGATTTTTTCTATCATTTCATTTTCTTTAATATAACCATCGCAACAGCCTACTATTTTGATTTTTTTATATTTATTTTCCAATTTTTTTTGCGTTTTAGCCGCCACATTAGGTTTTGCTCCACACAAAAATATTGTTTTGCTTTGTTTAGCTGATTCCTCGCATATTTTTTCCATCAAATCAATTCCAGTTATTCTATTTTTAATAATATTTTTTCTAAATTTAGAAGCAAAAACAATCCCCACACCATCAGGGATTTGATATTTTTCATCATTAAATATTTTTATATATTTTTTGTTCTTATAAAAATTTAATATTATCATAGGGTTTATATTAACCAGAAAATTTTGCTTATTATTGTTCATATCTGTAAATATATTATTTATTAAATTATCATAATCAGTGTTTAAAACATTAAATCCTAATATTGTTTCCTTCATGATATCACCTATCATAATAATAGCTTTTAATTATATTAATTGCAATTAAAAAAGCAAGTATTTTACTTTTTTTCAATACTTGTTTTTATAAATATATCAAACAAGGGATGAGGTTTAGTTGGTCTACTTTTAAATTCTGGATGGAATTGACAAGCTATAAAGCATGGATGGGATGGTAGTTCTATTATTTCTACTAAGTTGGCTTTTTCATTTATACCAGAAAATACCATACCATTATTTTCTAATATTTCTTTGTATTTATTATTAAATTCATAACGATGTCTATGTCTTTCTAGTATATGTTCTTCTTTATAGGTTTTAAAAGCTATAGAATCCCTTTTTAAAGCACATTCATAGTTTCCTAATCTTAATGTACCACCCATATTAAGTATACCTTTTTGATCAGCCATTAAATCTATTATAGGAGTTTTACATACTGAATCAAATTCTGTTGAATTAACATCTTCTAGTTTACAGACATTTCTAGCAAATTCAATTACAGCTAGTTGCATTCCTAAACAAAGTCCTAAATATGGTATTTTGTTTTCTCTAGCATATTTAATGGCTTTTATTTTACCTTCTATACCACGAGATCCAAAACCTCCTGGAACAATAATGCCTTTAGAATTTTTAAATATTTTCTTTAAATCAGCTTTATCTTTTTCTAAGTCTTCAGAATTAATCCATTTTATATCTATTTTAGTATTATATTTATATCCCGCATGTTTTAAAGATTCTACTACTGATATATAAGCATCATGTAATTCAGTATATTTGCCTACTAAAGCTATTTCAATTTTATTTGTTAAATTAGATACAGTTTCTACTAAGTTATACCAATATTTTATATCAGCTTTATTAACTTTTAATTTAAATTGTTTTAAAACTATTTCATCAATATGTTGTTCATAAAAATTAATAGGTATTTGGTAAACATTTTTTACATCAATAGCATCAATAACATTAGCTTTAGGAACACCACAAAATAAAGATAATTTTTCTTTTATAGCATCTGAGGTATTAAAAGGAGCTCTACATACTAAAGCATCTGGTCTTATCCCCCTATTTCTTAAGTCTTTAACACTATTTTGAGTGGGCTTAGTTTTAAGTTCATCAGAACCATATATAAATGGTACTAAAGTAGTATGAACAAAGAAAGTGTTTTCACTACCTTTTTCACTTTGTATTTGTCTAATTGATTCAATAAATGCTTCGCTTTCTATATCTCCTACTGTACCACCAATTTCCGTGATAACAATATCAGCTCCAGAGGTAATTCCCGCTTCATAGACCTTGTTTTTTATTTCATTAGTAATATGTGGTACCATTTGAACTGTTGATCCTAAAAAGTCTCCTTTACGTTCTTTTTTAATTACTGAGTAATATATCTGACCACTAGTAATATTTGATGTATAGTTTAATTCTTCATCAATAAATCTTTCATAATGACCTAAATCTAAATCGGTTTCACAACCATCAGCAGTTACAAATACTTCTCCATGTTGAACTGGATTCATTGTGCCTGGATCAACATTAAAATAAGGATCAAACTTTTGCATAAAGATTTTATAACCACGTGATTTTAATAATAAAGCTAGACTTGATGCTGTTATTCCTTTCCCTAATCCTGATACTACTCCACCTGTAACGAAAACGTATTTTGTCATAATTTGCCTCCCATAAAACAAAAAAACGATTCTCAAACTCTTGAGAACCGTGGCTCTATTTTATTATAGCATTATATTTTATTTTTTAAAATGTTTTTATTTAATTTTTTCCACTAAAGCAGTAAAGTAATATTTCCTATTGTAACCAACATTTTTCTCTGCTTCTATTATGCCCGCTTGTTCCAGTTTTTTAATATATCTTCTTATAGTGACTTTATCAACATCAAGCTTGTCATTAAGCTCTTCATACATATTATTTATTTTAAAAATAGGCCTTTTAAATAATGCCGAAATAATATAAATACTATTTTTTGAACCAAGCACCTTATTTATTATATTACTATATTCTTCATGTAAATTTTGAAGTTCTTTTATTTTCTTTATATTAGCATTTGCTTGAACTTCAATAGCTTTAAGAAAAAACAAAATCCATTCTTCCCATCCTTCATCTGAATTAATGGATTGTAGTTTTGATAAATATTCTTCCCTATGTTCTTCAAAATATTCACTTATATAAATGGCAGGTCTTTTTACAACACCTTTGTGATATAAATACAATGGTATTAGCATCCTACCAATACGACCGTTACCATCCATAAATGGGTGGATTTTTTCAAATTGAGCATGAATTACTGCAGCCTGTATCAATGGTGACTTTTCATCATAATTAGTTATATATTTTTCAAATTCATCCAAGACTTCATCTAATTTTTCTTGAGCAACTGGTATAAAAGATGCTTCTTCTCTTGAACTACCTGGTTTACCAATCCAATTTTGTTTAGTTCTGAAACTTCCAGGAGTTTTATCTTCTCCTCTTGCTCCACTTAGCAAAATTTTATGGATATTTCTAATTAGCCATAAATTTATTTTATGTTTTTCCCTGACTTCTTCTTCAGCATACTTTATAGCTTTGTTATAATTGATTATTTCAATAAAATCATCATACTTATTCTTATCTTGTGTTTTTCCATTATCAGCCTCAATTTCTAATACTTCAATTAAAGTCACTTGCGTTCCTTCTATTTGAGAGCTTAACTGAGCTTCTTTTCTTGTCAATGGATTTATAAATAAGTCTTCATTTATTAATTGTTCTTCCAACATTCCATCATATTTTGATATGCTTGAATTTGCTGTTAACAAAGGAATTATTAAATTATTATAATCAATAGAAGTTCTAAAAGGCATTCCTTTTGATTGATACGGTTTCATAAAAAACAACACTCCTTGTAACAAAAATAGCATATTTTTATAAAAAAAGCAACTTTTTGTGACATTTTTTGCTATTTTTGCAACATTTTGCTAAATTTGTGACATTTGTGTTACGGGTTGGGTTTGTAACATTTTTTAGTTTTTTTGCAACATTTTGTTAAATTTGTGACATCTGTGTTACAGGTTATTTTTTTCTAGCTTGAGGATGGGTTTCTAAATAAACTCTCCTAAGACGTTCATTTGATATATGAGTATATATACTAGTAGTACTTAAGCTACTATGACCAAGTAATTCTTGAACACTTTTTAAATCAGCCCCATTATTTAACATATGAGTAGCAAAAGTATGTCTTAGTGTATGGGGACTTATATCATTTTTAATACTTACTTTTTTTAAGATCATGTTTAACATATTAGTAATACCACTAACTGTTAAATTATCTCCTTTATTATTAATAAATAAATAATTACTTTGTTTGCCTTTTAATAATTTATCTCTAATTAACATATATTTATTATATAAATCAATTACAAAGTCACCAAAGTAAACTATTCTTTCTTTATTACCTTTACCAAATACTTTTATGGATTTATCACTAAAATTAAAGCCATCTAGCTTAATATTCACTAATTCACTAACTCTAACCCCGGTAGAATAAAACATCTCTATAATAAGCTTATTTCGTAGTTCTAGAGGCTTATTTAAATCAAAAGCACTTAAGAGTTTATCTAAGTCCTCATAATCTAAATAATTAGGTAATAGTTTTTCTTTTTTAGGGGTTTTAATCATTTTAAAAATATTACTAATTATTAAGTTTTTTTCTAATAAATAGTCATAAAACATTCTTAAAGAACTTAAATGTCTAGCAATACTTTTATTTTTTAATTTTAAAGTATCAAAGTATTTTAAATATTCTCTTATTTCTTCTTTAGTAATATTTAAGTAATTAAGATTATGTTTTTTTACATAGTTAAAATAATTATCTAAATCTAAATGATAATTTAATATTGTATTATTACTAAGATGTCTTTCATATTCTAAATAATTAACAAACTCTATAATTAAATCTTCCATAGTTTAATTATAGAAAAAAGATTGTAAATATACAATCTTTTTATCTGGCATTAACGACCTTTTCGCCTTCAGCATGCATCATTTCATACTCTTCAGGAGTTAAAAACTCATCATTATCTCTATTATATTCTTCTAATTCAGATAACCCTGTATCTATGCCCTCTTTAATAGGCGATTTTTTTAATTTTACTTTTTGGCTTTGTAAATGTTTTTGTATATGATAACAAAACATTGCTACATCCCTAAGGCCTCTATAATTCACTTCACCAAGGCCTTTAGCTTGGTCAGATTTCTTATGAGATATATGGTCAGCCATTATTATTAGAGCATCTAAAGAATCAGTCCTTAATTTTTCGATGTGCTTATTTACTATTCTTTGATTAGCAGTTTGATAAGGGAAGGTAAGCATTTCTTTATATTGACTTAAAGTAGTCAAATATATATTTAATGGATGAATGTTTTTACTTTCTTCTTGTGATTCAGAATCTGTATTTGCCATTTCATCTGTATCTGCTGGTTCATTCAGATCAGAAGTTTTTTTGATTCCAAAGTATATATCAAAAAATTCTATAGCTTCTTCGATAAATTCTGGTTTTTTAATGTTAGCCTTAAAAAAATTTATAATAGTTTCCCTATTTAAAAATTGCCATGATTTTTTATATAATAACCCCCCATAGACTTCTCTTACTTTGTTTTTACTATGGTCTCTTAAAAATAAGTTTAATGATCCTGCACCCTTTATTAAACCTTTTTTATCTAATTCATTTAACATTTGGCTTTCACTATCCATCATAGAAGTAAACATGTCTATAGCGCGTATTCCAGTGCCATAAACCTTCGCCAATCTTTCATAATCAGATATTTTAGATAAATCAATTATTTCTACTTGATTACCACTACAAAATCCTACGTGATAAGTATACCTTTGCATATAAACCTCCCTTAAATTAATTTTTAATTAATCTTCTTGAATGAATGATATTGGAACTACAGTATAGGCATTGATAGAATTAATTAAAGTACTAAAAGTAAATTTATAAGTTATATCATCGGAGTCACAATCATCACAGCCTCTAGCTTTTATTGTTGCAACATAATTATCGCCAACTTTTACTAGCGAAACGCTATAAATTGTAAGTGGGTCAATAAAGTTGATATCAGAGCTCACAACATAATAATCGTCATTATAATTATATATAGACATATAATCATTTAAATTAGCAACGTTTATTTCTTTGCCAAAGATAGCTCCTGATTCAGAATTTAATACATCAAGGCTTACTGCTTCATTATAGCCTGAGGCAGATAATAAATTGTAAGTACTATCTAAAATACAGTTCTTTAATGCTCCTGATTCAGAATCATTAGAAAGGCATATTGTGTCCGTTGCCCTAAAGTTTCGGGTCCATAAAAGATATAGAGCCATTTGGTTATCTGTAAAATTAGCAAAAATCATATCATCTATATTTTCATCTGTACCATCATTAAAGTCAGTTAACCCAACAAGTTTTATTTTTTCTATTATGTTATATAAGCTGGCTTGTTCTTTAATATCCAAATCTGCTAGTAAGTTTGTCTCTTCTACCTCGCAATTATCTAAAGCCTCTTTTGAATCTGTATATTTTTGATAAGCGAGATAGCCAAATATACCTATTAATATTATGATTAACATAAGTAGTAAAACTTTAAGTCCATTCTTGTTCTTTTCCATTTTTGTTCCTCTTTTCATTACTCTTCTATTTTACTTAAATCTTTATTGCTTGTCAAAGAATAAATACATCCACAATAGTCCTGACGATATAAATTATATTTTTTAGAAAGCTCAATACTGTTTTTATAGCCCTCTTTTTTCTTAAAATCACTATATAAAAAATTTATATTGTATTCTTTTTGTAATTCCTCACCTATTTTATTAATAAATAAACTATTTTTATGAGGACTTACTGATAAGGTAGTAGTAAAATAATCAAAATCAAGTCCTTTAGCTTTAATAGCTGTTTTTTTCATTCTATAAAGATAGCAATTATAGCATCTATATTCGCCTTCTTTAGTAAAAGGAATATCTTTTAAATCTAAATTATAATTATTATTGTCATAATCGGCATCTAAAAAGTCTAATTTATTTACTGGTTTAAATTCTTTAATAAATTTTATTTGTTCTTGTTTTCTTTTTTCATATTCAGAATTTGGATATATATTGGGATTATAATAATATACAGTTATATCAAAATAATTAGTTAAAAAAGAGATAACATGACTACTACAAGGTCCACAACAACTATGAAGTAATAATTTTGGGACGTTTGTTAACTCTTTTAATTGTTCTTCCATTTTTAAATAATAATTAGTCTTCATTGTTTATGCTTTCATATTCTACAAATATAAAATTTTCGGTATCACTAGAATCTAAATATAAGATTCCCTTAGACTCTAAAGAAGCTACTATTTTTTTATATTTATTTAATTTTAATATGTTGGTTATATTAGTATAAACAGTATTATCATCATTCATTCTAAGTAAAAATCTTTCACTATCTATTACTTCGCCAGTAGTACTTAAATATTGCGAATATTCTATTTCACTTATAGAATATAGAACATCTTGATCTACTTTGGCTAAAGCTTCTATTAATTCTTCATATAAATCATTAGGAACATAATTAACTAAAGTAGGAACGCCCATATAGTTAGTATTATCTAATTCTTTGCCATTTTCTAGGATTATTTTATTAGTACTTTTATTTATAAATAGTAATTTGTTTTCATCTATATCAATAGTTAGTACTCCTTTAATACTTTTTTTAATAGAAACATTTTTTACTAAGTCTAATTTAGCTATTCTTTTTTCTAAAGTTTTAGAACTAATTTTAAATATACCTGGATAATCCTTTATCTTAGCAGTAGTTATTATTTCATAATCAGTTAAATTATTTGTACCCAATATTAAAATGTTTTTAATAGGCATATTAAAAAGATTATAACCAATGCAAAAGATTACATAAAGGATTAAAATAAGAATTAATAATTTTTTAAAGTTAAATCTTTTAACTTTAACTTTCTTAGTACCCTTTTCTTCCATGACCTCACCAATTTATTATTTCTTGCTCCAATTTTAAATGAATATTATATTTTTCAAATACTGTTTTTTCAACATTATTTATCAAAGTTATTATATCACTACTAGTAGCTTTACCCATATTTAAGATAAAATTAGCATGTTTTTGGGATACATAAGCATCATTTATATGAGTGTTTTTAAGTCCTGCGTCTTCTATTAATTTGCCAGCCGGTTGTTCTTCATTTGGATTTCTAAAGACACTTCCTGCTGATGGATATTCAAGTGGTTGACTAGCCATTCTTCTATTTAATCTGTCTTGAACTAATTCCATTGAAGCTTCTTTAGTACCTTCTTTTAATATAAGAGCAGCACCAATGACGATATAATCTTTAGTTTCTTTAAATACTGTACTACGATAACTATGTTCTATTTCATCTTTTAATAAAGTTATTAAATTTAGATCTTTATCTAAAACATAAACTTCTTTTACAAAATCAAACATTTCTTTAGTATAAGCTCCAGCATTAGAAACTATCGAGCCACCTATTGTTCCAGGTATTCCTGTTGACCATTCTAGTCCTTTTAGGTTTCTATTAATCATGTCTAAAGAAAACTTGTTAAACATGACTCCTGCTCCTACTTTTACTTCTACCCCATTTATTTCTATTTCATTAAAATTATCTAGTTTTATTATTACACCATTAAAATGATTAGAACTTAAAATAACGTTAGAGCCGCCACCTAAAATAAAATATTTAATATTATTTACTTTTAAATATTTTATTAAATTAATTAAGCTTTCTAAATTATAGGGTTTAACCAAATACTTAGCACTAGAGGTTATTTTGTAAGTATTATAATTTGTTAAATCAACATTTTCAATTGTTTCTCCGTATTTGTTTAAATCATTCATTATTTCACCATGTCCTTTATTATATTATAAATTAATTCACTACTGTTTTTTACTTCTATTTTGTTTAAATTATTTTTTATTTTTTGATAAGCATCTTTATTATCAAGTAACTTAGTTACTTCTTCTCTTAGTCTTAAAGCACTTAATTCACTTTCTTCTAATAATACCGCAGCATTTATTTTTGATAATCTTAAAGCATTATGATATTGATGGTTATTAGGTACATAAGGAGATGGAATTAAGATACTAGGAACATTTAATGCTATTAATTCGCTCATTATCGATGCTCCGGCTCTAGTTATTACTAAATCAGTACTTTTTAAAAATCCTGATAAGTTATCAACATAAGGGACAACTTTTACATTACTAGGAAATTTTTCATCTTTTATAAAGTTTTCATAAAAGCTTTTGCCAGTTACATATAAAACTTGGTAATTAACATTTTTTAGCTTTAAAAATTCTTTCATTTTAGTATTTATTGATGATGAACCTTGACTACCAGCCACTATTAACACTAATTTATCTTTATCATTTAAGTTATAAACACTTCTTTTTATTGGTTTGATAGTTAAAGCATTTTCACCACAAGGATTTCCTGTTACATAAACTTTATTATGTTTAAAAGACTCTTTTGTTTCGGGAAATGATACTGCTATTACATCAGTAAATTTAGAAATAGCTTTATTAGATTTACCAGGTAAGGCATTTTGTTCATGAATAAGAGTTTTAATGCCTAATTTATGAGCAGCTTTTAATACTGGATATGTTACATACCCACCTACACCAATAACAATATCAGGTTTAAAATCTTTAATTATTTCTAAAGATTCTTTGTAAGACTTATATATATAATAAATGTTTTTAATGTCTCTAAATGGCGTTCTAGAACTAAAACCATATATTTTTAAAGCTTTATAATTAATTCCTTCACTAGGAATTATATCTTTCTCCATACGATTATGAGTTCCAATATATAATATTTCGGATTTTTTATCTTTTTCAATTATTTTTCTAATAATAGCTAAGGCTGGATATATATGACCTCCAGATCCTCCTGCTGTAACTATAACTTTCAAATTAATCACCTTTAATTTATTATACTATAAAAGTCCTTATTATGGCGTTTTTTTATAAAGTAAATGTAAAATAGCATTACTTTTAGACTTATGATATACTCTTATCAGTTGGAGAGATTAATATATGCTAAAAGATATAATAACGGCGATTGGTAATTCCTATTTACAAAGCAAAGAAATATATAATGTCATCGGTACAGTTTTAAGTGTTATGCTGGCTTATAAAACGGCTTATATATTTATTGGCCTTTTTTTTACTAGGAAGTTTAAACCCGCCAAAAAGAATCATAAATATGCGATTATGATTGCAGCTCGTAACGAAAAAAATGTTATTGGCAACCTACTTGATAGTATTAATAAACAAGATTATCCCAGTAATTTAGTTACTATTTTTGTAGTAGCTGATAATTGTACTGATAATACTGCTGAAATAGCTAGAAGTAAGGGTGCTATTTGTTACGAAAGATTTGATGATATTCATAAAACCAAAGGTTTTGCTTTACAATATCTATGTGAAAGAATTGAAGAAGATTATGGCAGAATGAACTACGAAGGATACTTCATATTCGATGCTGATAATTTACTTAATACTGATTATATAACTAGAATGAATGAAGCTTTTGATGCTGGTGAAAAGATAATTTGTTCTTATCGAAATACTAAGAATTTTGATGAGAATTGGATAGCTTCTACTTATGGGCTTCATTGGATTAGATCCATAAGAATGAATCATAGGGCTAGATCAGTATTAAGACTTGCTACTAATATTCAAGGAACAGGTTTTTTATTTACTAACAAAATAATTGAAAATGGTTGGAAATATACATCTTTAACTGAAGATAGAGCTTTAACTGCTGATGCTGTTGCTCAAGGATACCCTATTACTTATAATGATGCAGCAGAGTTCTTTGATGAACAACCAACTAGTTTAAAAATAGCTCTAAGACAACGTTTAAGATGGTCTAGAGGCCATTTAGAAGCTTTTGTAGAAAGTGGTCCCTATTTATTTTTAAACATCTTTTTAGGTAAGTTATTTGTTAGAACTAAATGGCATCATGAAAAAGAAGTAAAAGCCAAAACATTTAAAAACTTTATTTTAAATGTTTTAGAGTCTATAAGACATCGCTTTGCTTCTTTTGACACTTTAATGCAACTAACTCCTTTAGCAGTTGTTTATTTATTTAAATGGTTAGTGGTTCCATTTGTCATTGGAGCTTGCTACTACTATTTAAATGGTATAAACAATGTTAATGTATTATCAGGTAGTACTTATTTAGCTAAACTAATAAATCATTTCTTCGAACTTAGAATAAATATAGAACCAGGGGTTAATGCTTTTTTAATGGGTCTTTTAATTACTACTTGGTTTAGAATGTTTTTTAGAATTGGTGATTACTTTGAAAATGTATTAACACCAATATATTTATTTGTTATTGAAAGAAAAAGAATTATAAAAATACCTTTTTTAAAGAAGGTATTATACTGCTTTACTTGGCCAACCTTTGATATTATTGGTAGATATACAACTTATGTGGCTTTATTTAAAAAAGTTACATGGAAACCAATACCACATACCAGTAAAGTTACAATAGAAGATTTAAAAAAATAAACTATTACTAGTTTATTTTTTTTCTAATATATTAAAATAATTATATTTTAAAGTTAAGTCATTTCTTATTATTAAGTTATTTACATAAGTGTTTTCTTCTTCTAAACGAATATCTTTTATTTTGCCATTATTAGTTACTTCTCCGCCCTCCACATAAACAGTACCATCATACCAAGAGTAATCATTAAAGAAAGCTATACCATCATATTTAGGATCTAAAGCATCTTCGCCAATATAATTAATATTATTATAATCAATACCATATAAATTTAATACCGTTGGTAATATGTTTAATTGAGAAGTTACTTCTTTCATGGTCTTTTTAGTTTTACCATTATCCCAAATAAAGAAAGGAGTATTATTAATTAAGTTATTATCAGTTTCTTTATATTTATCTAAAATAGTTTTATCATTTAAAGTATATAAATAATGATCGGTAAATACTACTATAACAGTATTATTAATCAGGTTATCAGCTTTTAATTTATCAAGTAATAAAGATACCATATAATCAGTTTCAGCTGCTTGACGTCTAGCACACTCTTCTTCAGTCATTTCTATAAATTCATTATCAGTATCAACATTATCTAAATCATATAAAAGTTTGCAAACACCACTAGTATTCGTAAATGGTAAATGAGTTGAATAAGTAATTATATAATCGACAAATTTTTGATCTACTGGAAACATTAAATTACTAAAATCTTCATTATTTATTAATTCTCTATCTAATTCATAAGTATAGTCATTATATTCTTCCATATCCACTAAACCATAATAGTGGTCGTAGCCCCAACTATCATAATTAATACTCCTAGAATAATACTCTTTAGTATTCATATGAAAAGCATTTACTTGATATCCCGCATCTTTAAATAAATGAGCCATTGAATAAGGAAATTTATTATTACTAAACGAATAAGCATTTTGGTTGTATGATATTGGTACTATAAAACCGGTATTAACTGCAAATTCAGAATTAAAGGTTGAACCACCACCGGTATAAAAAGAATAATGCTTATTAGAAAAATTAATCGAATTAGTCATCATTTGGTATAAAGTAGGAGTATCTTCTTTGGTAAGTAACCAACTATCTATTCCTTCTAATTGTAAAAATATTAAGTTCTTGCCTTCATACTTACCAGTATATTTATTACTATTATCGGTAGATGAAACACTATACATTTCATCAAGCAAAGCTAGCTCACTTTCATCTAATTCTTGGTCTCTTAAATAAGTTACAAAAAAGTTTCTAACGGAATATTCAAATAATCCACTTACCTGTATGCTTTTATTAGCATCATTAAAAGATAAATAAACATTACGAGGGTTTTTCCAAGTGCTCCATACTAAATCAGTATTAGCTTTGCCTAAAAACATTGGGGCGACAGTATGAAGTGATAAGAAAACAATTAAAACTATACTAAGTTTTTTAAAACTATATTTTTTATTAACTGGAGTTTTAATAAAGCCCCAAATAAAAGTGATAATAATTATTCCTAAAAATATATATACTAAAGGATTACAATTTTTTAAAGTCGCCCAAAAATAAGGAGAGCCCTCACCTGCCACCTCAATTAAATTAAAACTAAAAAAGTTGGCACTTAATGAATAATAGACATTGTTTATTAAAAAGAGAATTATAAAGATAATATTTACTACTAAATATACTATCTTACCAGCATATTTTTTTAAAGATAAGGAAATCCCTACAAATAAAAATACCCATAATAAAGTAAAAAAATTAGGAGCAAAACGATATATTTTATAAAAATGGATGCCCATGCCTAAATACCTAGTCATTAAATCCATTAATATTAAAGGTATAGCCATATAAAAAATATGGATATTGTTTTTAATAAATTTTTTAATTTTTATCCAAATGTTTTTAAAATCTATTGGTTTTTTTAATAATTTCATTTGCTTCTCCATGATGAGATTGTATCATTTTTTGCTTATTATGTAAATTACAAAAAAAGTAACCTAAGTTACTTTTAAATCCATACTCCATAAATTATGGCTATCATTGCAAACATAAGACCTAATATCCAAAAACCTTTTACGATGTCGCCTTCTTGATAGCCTAGCTGTTCAAAGTGATGATGTATAGGAGCCATTAAGAATACTTTTCTTTTAAATTTTCTAATAGCAAAAATTTGAATTAAAGAACTTAATGCTTCAATAACAAATACTCCACCAACTAAGAGTAAAGAAAACTCATGTCGTGTAATAATAGCAATAGTTCCTAAAGCTCCACCTAAAGCTAACGCTCCGGTATCTCCCATAAATATCCTCGCCGGATGACTATTAAATATTAAGAAGCCAAGTAAACCACCTATTAAAACGAAAGAAAATATTGCTACCTCTTGATAACCTTCCATCCAAGTAGCATTCCAAGCAATAAGCCCATATGCCAGAAAAGCTATTAAAGAAAGTCCAGTAGCAAGTCCATCTAGGCCATCAGTTATATTAACTGCATTGGTTGTTCCTACTAAAACACAAAAGATAAATATTCCAAAGAACCATCCTAAAGGAATATTTATTCCTAAAGAAGTTATGTTTACTGAAGTCATTCCTCCATGTTGCATAAATATATAAAAGAAAACTAAAGTGATAAACCCTTGAATTAATAATTTAGTTGATATTTTCAAACCTTTATTATTTTTAAATTTTATTTTCAAAAAATCATCAATAAATCCAAGTAAAGCATAAGATAAAAAGACAAATACTACAATTATTAAGTTGGCATTAATATTAATACTTCCTCTTAAATAAAGAACAACTAAAGCTAAAAGAGTTGAGATAATAAATATTAAGCCTCCAATTGTTGGTGTTCCTTGTTTGGCAATATGCCTCTCTCCTATTGTTTGACTAACATTTTGTTTAAACTTAAATTTTCTTAAGATTGGAATTAAAACAAATCCTAATCCTAAAGCAATAATAAATCCTACCATTATTGCTAAAGCTGCCTTTGCTAAAATTAACATACTATACCTTCTTTCAAATTAATTATATCTTCCTAGTAATATATTAACATGTTTTATAAAAATATTTTCATATTTTTTTAATTGGTGCAAAGGACGAGACTTGAACTCGCAAAGAATAATCTACACGCCCCTCAAACGTGCGCGTCTACCAATTCCGCCACCCTTGCTTAAAAAAATTATATCATTTTGATATAATTTTCTCAATCTTCGTTATCTTCTACAACATTTTTTTCAGTTAAATATAGTTCATATTTATTAATTAGTTTAAAACTCAAAGTTGATTTTATATTTATATTGCTACCTGAAAGTAAAGATGACTCCGAAACATAGCCATAGCCATCATACTCACATTTTAAAGATAGAAAATTACAATAATTTTTAATTTCGGCAGTTGACCAACCAATAACATTTGGCATTTTATATTCTAATTCATTAGTTTTTAAATAAACTTTTTCATCACTTGCCATATTAGTCCCTTTTTTAGGGAATTGATCAACTATTATCTCACCATCACCAATAACAATTGGATCTAATCCCAAAGCTTCTAATTCAGTTTTAGAAATATCAATTGCCTTACTAATATAAGAAGATAAAGCTATAACTTTTGAAGTATCATCTTCATTATTAGATAAGTTTTTATAAGTAGCAATATCATCTACTATTCCTGAAACCATATTGGCAACTGTTTTAAGTGATCCAACTAATTGTTTTACCGAAATATAAACTATATATTGGGGATCTTCATAAGGAAACAAACCTGCAAAGCTACGAATATAATTATATTCTCCGGTTAGATAGCCACCAGTTTTTGATGGTATTTGAGCTGTTCCAGTTTTACCCATTAATGTAACACTATCAGTTTGGTAGTATTTAGCAGTAGTTAACCCACTATAAACAACATCTTTCATCATATCTTTTATTTTTGCAATAGTTTCACTACTAGCTACTCTAGTTACTTCAGTTCTTTTACCTTTATATAAAACTTCGCCAGTACTAGGATCAACTATTTTTTCAACTATATATGGTTTTAGCATTATACCATCATTAGCAATTGATGTTAAAGCTTGAATATTTTGAACTGGAGTTGTCGTAATACCTTGGCCAAATGCGGCATTTGATATTTCAATATCATATCTAAAATTCACTGTACCTGCTGATTCATTAGGTAATTCTATGCCAGTTTTAGAGCCAAAGCCTAAAAGGTTATAATAAGATTTTAATTTTTTTCTACCTAATTTTTGAGCTAATTTAGCGGCTGCCACATTGGATGAATAAGAAAATCCTTGATCATAGGTAATTGTTCCCCATCCAACATTATTAAAGTCTTTAATAGTGATATCCCCTATTTTTAAAGTCCCTGATTGATATGTTTCATTGCCATCATATACGCCATTTTCCATAGCAGCCATAAAAGAAAATATTTTCATGGTACTTCCTGGTTCATAAGCATATTGCGTTAAAGGTGTTAAATAAGTAGAAATGCCTAAAGTATTAGGATCAAAATTAGGTGATGAAGCTGAACCAACTATTGCTCCAGTTTTCGCATCAGCAATAGTGATTGTCATCCAAGTCATACTATATTGTTCTTCTATTTCTTTAATAGCATTCTCTAATTTTAATTGAATAGTATTATCTAAAGTTAAATAAATATCTGCCCCATCTTCAGGCTCATTAGTAATTGATGGAGTATTTGGTATTTGGTAACCATAAGCATCTTTTTGGTATTCAGTATAACCATCAACACCAGTTAAATAATCATTAAAGTAAGCTTCAATACCCATCTCACCTATTATTTTACCTTCATCATTCTTTTTAGCATAACCAAGTATATAAGAAGCAAAATTACCCATTTGGTAATATCTTTTACTGCTAGATATAAAAGCTATTCCTGGTAAAGATAAATCTTCAATATCTTCTTTAACAAGTTCAGTTATGCCTCTACCACTTGGACCAAGCTCTACTTGATAAACATTTTCTTTGTTTAAAAGAGCTAAAATATCATCTTTAGACATGCTATTGTTTTTTAAATCTTTAGAAAAAACTTCATATAGTTTTTCAGCTGTATATTCTTTATCTACTACATGTTGAGGATTATTAGAATCAGTTGTTCTACTTGATGCTAAAAATGCTATCACCGTATAAGAATTAACATTCTGAGCTAAAACCTCATTATTCACATCATAAATAGTTCCTCTTTTAGCATACAAAGTGGTTTTTACAGTATCTCTGTTTTGAGCAAATACTTTTAAATTTATATTATCAATGTTATGAGTAATAGCAATATAAGCAGTTTTTATCATTATTACTCCAAATAAAAAAACAATACCAAGAAGAAAGAATTTATTAACTTTTACTGTATTGTTTTTCCTTTTCATATAAATTACCTCATTAATTATTGCTTATTGTTTTGATATTACTATTATTATAAGATAACCCTTCTGCTTTTGCAACATCTTGAATATTATCCAAAGATGCCAATTCATTTATTTTCATATATAAACTTTCATTTAACCCTGTTTGTTTAGCTATTTTACTTTTTAGTTTTTCTACTTCAATATTAGTTTTGGTTAAAGTCGCTTTAGAAAAAACTATTAACACTGGAGTAGAAATTATCATTATGAATAACATCAAAAACAATAATCTTTCGCCTTTAAATAATTTAATTTTTGCTCCTCTTTGTTTCATGTTATTATAGCCTTTCTATAACTCTTAACTTAGCGCTTTTACTTCGACTATTTTCTTCTAGTTCTTTATTACTAGGCAAAATAGGTTTTTTATTAATTAATTTTATTAATGGTTTATATTCTTCAGGTATTTCCTTTAATCCCTTTACTAAAGGATCTATATTACTATATTTATTAAATATTTGTTTTACTATTCTATCTTCCAAGGAATGAAATGTTATAACGCATATTCTTCCACCTTTTTTAAGAATGCTAATGGCATCTGGTAACACTTTTTCTAAAGACTCTAGTTCTTTATTAACTTCAATCCTAATGGCTTGAAATATTTTTCTTTCAGGATGATGTTCTATGAAGTACTTAGTTGGAACAGACTCTTTAATTACATTAACTAACTCATTAGTTGTATTAATAGGTCTTTTTTCACAGATTTTTTTAGCTATTGGTTTAGAAAATCTTTCTTCACCATAAGTAAAAAAAATATCAATAAGTTTTATTAGTTCATAATTATTTATAATATACTTAGCATCAAGTTTTTGACTTTGATCCATACGCATATCTAAAGTGGCATCTTTCATAAATGAAAAACCTCTTGAAGTTTCATCTATTTGGGGACTACTTAGTCCCAAATCAAAGATGATGCCATCTACTTCATTAATTCCTTCTTCTTGTAATTTGTTTTTTAAATTAACGAAGTTACTATGAATTAATTTGAAATTTTGACCAATATCAGACAGCTCTTTAAAACTAAAATCTAAAGCTTCTTGATCTTGATCGAAGGCGAATAGGAAACCCCTTTTTAATTTCCTTAATATTTCTTTGCTGTGACCTGCATAGCCTAGAGTTGCATCTACATAAATGCCATTACTATTAATGTTTAATGAATTAATAGTTTCAGTCTTTAATACGCTATAATGCTTCATTTACTTTCTCTTCTTCAAATAAATGCTCTGCTATGTCAGCTAATCTATCTTCATTATTAGTGAAGAATTTATCCCATCCTTCTTTTGACCAAACTTCTAGTCGGTCGTTTGCGCCGATTATCACAATTTCCTTGTTCAAATCGGCGTAACTAACCAATGGGGAGGTAATGTTAATTCGACCTTGTTTGTCAAATTCACATTCAGCAGCACCTGATAGAAAGAATCTAATAAAATCTCTGGCGTCTTTCTTAGTAAATGGTAGAGTTTTTAGCCTGCTTACAATACTATTCCATTCTGTTAATGAATAAATAAATAGACATTTTTCTAAGCCTCTAGTTACAATGAACTTTTCGCCCAATTCATAACGAAACTTAGATGGAATAATTAATCTGCCTTTGTCATCAATCGTATGATGATACTCGCCCATAAACATTGAAATCCCCCACTTTCTACCACTATGTGGCACTTGCTACCACTATAATACAACACCACAAAAAAAATGTAAAGTATTTTTTACATTTTTTTTAATATTTACATTAATTGTCAGATTATTTTGAAGTTGTTCTATTTAATGTAGCTTTTTTAGCTACCTTTTTAGGAGCTGAAGCAACTTTTTTAGTTTCCTTTTTAACTACTTGTTTAGGTTCACTAACTTTTTTTGCTTTCTTTTCTTCCATTACTTCTTCTTTAGCAACAACTACTTCTTTACCTTTATAGTATCCACATTTTGGACACATTCTATGAGGTCTAATAGATGCTTTGCAATTTGGACAAATTGTTAATGCTCCTACTTCTTTCTTCAAATGAGTATGACGCATTCTTTTCTTTGTTTTACTAGTTCTTCTAAATGGAACTGCCATAATATCACTCCTTCCGCCTTAATTTAATTTTCTTTTATTTCCCAACCTTCACCACTTAAATTAAGAGGTTCTTCGTTACTAACAATTCTAATTGGTACTTCCAACATGATATTTTCCCATAAAATTGGCTCAATATCAAGTATATTTTGCTTTATTTGTTCATTTTCGTCAATTGATTCTTTAATTTCGATGCTATATTCATAAGGAATATCTTCTAAAGTTCTACTATCTTTTAAGATCATTGTTCCTTTTACTGACAATTCTAATAACAAATCATTTGGATAATTATTTTTAATTTTGCCAAATACAATTACTGGTTTTAAAAAAACGATATCACTATTTTGATAATATTTTTTAGATATATTATAAGTATCATTTATTTCCAGTTCTTTTGCTTGGTTATATAATAATTTGGACAAATCAATTTTCACTAATTACACCAGCCTTTTTCCTTTTATATTCTAAAATTTTTCTACACTTATTACTTTGGGCACACATACTAAGATAGTAATATAATTCACGTAATTTATCAACATTTTCCGTTTTTTCATCCAAATGAACATTATCCGAAAACTCTCGAGGATTTTTATCCAAACAAATAGAAATTCCTAAATCGGTTTTGGCTATTATAAATGTATTAGGATTTTCATCTTCTTTTAGGGCTGGGAAAGAATGAACACTTTTAAAACTGTAAAAATCTCGTTCCTTAAAAAATGGTTTTAGAATATCATATAATAATGGTTCCTCATAACGATGAATTTCGATTATTAAACTATCTCCTTCTTGAAATCCTTCACCACAAAAATAATCATGAATATTCATATTAAAATATATTCCCACCAATTGTTCAAAAAAGTCAAACTGAACTCTAAGGCCATTACCTTTGTCATCAATAATTATCGTTTTTGTTTGTTCATTATCTATTTCATTTATATTTATCATAATGTCCTCCGATTGCTACATATACTAACAAATAAAATGGCCATTTGCAATCAATTTATGATAAAATTAGGTTGGTGGTTTAAATGAAATCAATTGGTATAATATGCGAATACAATCCTTTTCATAATGGTCATAAATATCATATTGAGGAAGCTAAAAAAATTGATCCAGAAGCTATAATCATTTTAGTATTAAATGGTTACTTTTTAGAACGTGGTGAAGTAAGTATTATATCTAAAGAAGCCAAAGCTAAGATTGCTTTAGAAAACGGTGTTGATTTAGTAGTTACTTTACCGTTCTTTTATGGTAATCAAAGTGCTGATAATTTTGCTTATGGGGCTATTAAAATATTAAATGAGTTCAAAATTAATAAGTTGGTTTTTGGCAGTGAATCAAATGATTTAAAAAAACTTAAAAAAATAGCTAAAAAAGAAAAGAGTCTTAGTTCAAAAATTAAATTAAATTTAAAAAAAGGACTGAGTTATCCCAAAGCTTTAGGAGATTCTTTTAAAGATGAACTAAGTACTCCAAATGACTTATTAGGAGTTGCTTATATAAAAGCTATTAATAAAATAAATAAAAAAATAATTCCAGTTACTATAAAAAGAACCAATAGTTATCATGATATTGATAGTAATAACAAAATCATTAGTGCTTCTAACATTAGGAACAAAATAAATAACAAAGAAAATGTTGATAAATTTATGCCTAAAGGAGTGGCTAAGTGTATTGAAAACATTAGTTTAAATGATTTATTTCCTTATTTAAAATATAAAATATTAACTGATGATAGCTTGGATCAATATTTAACAGTTGATGAAGGGATCCATTATAAGTTGTTAAAAGAAATAAATAATGTTAATAATATTGATGAATTAATGACAAAGATTAAAAGTAAAAGATATACTCACAATAGACTTAAAAGAATGCTTGTCCATATTCTAATTGGGTTAAAAAAAGAAGATGTTAAACATTATAAAGAATTAGATTATATTCAAATATTAGGATTTAATAAAAAAGGTCAAGAATATCTAAATAAACTAAAAAATAAAAATGATATAACAGAAAAAACTAAAAATTATAAATCTGTTTTATACAAATATGAAATTAAGAGCGCTAGTATTTATAATTTTATCAGTAAAAGTAATGTGTTAGAATTTGAAAACAATCATAAACCAATAAAAATCACTTCAACGAAGTGATTTTATTATTTTATTTAATAAATATATTTTATATTTTAATTTAAACATAGTAATTAGTTGTTTTCTTGGTAAAAGTTTAATAACTTTTAAATAACTATCTTTTAAATATTTAAAATAATTAAGATTTTCTTTTTTATTTTTTAAAATAGGCCCATATAATAAGTCTTGATAATTATATTTTTTATAGCCTCTTTTTAACATCATAGTTATATAATATTTATGATTATCCAATACAACATTCTCATCTTTTATATAAAAGCCAATTTTATTTAATGATTTTCTTAATAAATAATGATTGTTATTAGATTGAATAATGATCTTAGATATATTTTTTAATTTAGTTTTATTTTTTAAAATATCAATTATAGTATAAGCACCTAAACCAGATATTATAATTGTATCTATTTTATCATTTTCTATAGCATCTAAACCATTAGCTAGTACTGGATGAATCACTTTAGTTAATTTATATGTTTTAATATTTAAAACAGCATTATTTAAAGCTTTTTCATTAATATCACTAACATAGCATTCTTCTATTATTTTATTTTGAATTAAATATATACCTAGTAAAGCATGATCACAACCGATGTCAATTAAATTATCAGTACTATTAATAAATTTTACTATTTCTTTTAAACGTAAACTAATACTAACCATTAATCAATTAAGAAGTCCTTTAACTTCTTAGCACGAGAAGGATGTCTAAGTTTTCTTAAAGCTTTAGCTTCTATCTGACGTATTCTTTCTCTAGTTACATTAAATTTCTTACCAACTTCTTCTAGAGTATGACAAGTTCCATCTATAAGTCCAAAACGAAGTTCAAGTACTTCTTGTTCTCTTTCTTGAAGAGTAAGTAAAACACTTTTTATTTCTTCTTTTAATATTTCATTGGTAGCATAATCTTCTGGACTCATATTTCTTTCATCAGGAACAAAGTCTCCTAAATGAGAATCTTCTTCTTCGCCAATTGGTGTTTCTAAAGATACTGGATCTTGACTTATTTTAATAATTTCATTTACTTTTTCAACAGTTATACCCATTCTTTTAGCTATTTCTTCTTCTGATGGTTCTCTATTTAATTCTAGAGTCATTTGACGTTGAATACGAGCCATTTTATTAATAGTTTCAACCATATGAACTGGAACTCTAATTGTTCTTGCTTGGTCTGCTAAAGCTCTTGTTATAGCTTGTCTTATCCACCAAGTAGCATAAGTTGAAAATTTATAACCCTTATCATAGTCAAACTTTTCAACAGCTTTCATTAAACCAATATTGCCTTCTTGAATTAAATCAAGAAATAAAAGCCCTCTGCCAACATATCTTTTAGCTATAGAAACAACTAAACGAAGATTTGATTCTGCTAATAAACCTTTGGCTATTTCATCCCCATTTGCTACTCTTACAGATAAATCCATTTCTTCTTCATTAGAAAGAAGACTTATACGTCCTATTTCTTTTAAGTACATTCTAACAGGATCATTAATAGTAATGTCTTTAGCAATTACTTCATCTTCTAAAATAAGCGGATGATCATCTACCTTTTTAGAATCTCCTTCAGCACTTTCATCTTCATCAGTAGCTACTACATTAATATCATTTTGAACAAAGAAATTATATAGTTCATCCAATGAATCACTATCAACATCTAACCCTTTAATAGCTTGAGCTAATTCTTCAAAAGTTATAAAACCTTTTTCTTTGCCTCTTTTTAATAATTCGGTTTTTCTTTCTTCTAATGTTTTAATTTTGTTAATCATAATTCTACTTCCTTCTTTAAATTAGCTATCTTACTAGCTATTTCTACTTTTTTATTTACGTCTAATTCGTTTTTCATTTTTTCTTTTAGTTTAATTATTTCTTGTTTTGCCATATATTCTTTTATTATTTTTATATATAATTCCATTTCACTTTCTAAAAACTCTGTTTCAGCATTTTCACTAACTATGCTTAAAACTAATTTATAAGTTTCGGCTTTATTACTAGCAAATGATATAAAGTCAGCAACATTTATTGTTTTGTTTAAATCATAGAAATAAAGAATGTCATTAGCAATATTGCGATAATTTGCAAATGGTATAAAGCCTAATTGTCTTTGATACATTTTAATATATGAGCGATCATTCATCATATAAAAAAGCAATTTTTCGCAAGCTTGTTGATATTTATCTTTTCTTGGCTTTATTTCTACCTCTTTAGGCTTCTCTTCAACCATTGGCTTTTCTATCTTACCTAATTTGTCTTTTAAAATATGTAAATCTATTGAATAATCTTTGCTTATCTTCTGTAAAGTTATTTCTCTTAGTATTTCATCTTTTTCTTCTTTTAAAGTTTCCAAGATTTCATTTATATATTTAGCAAGATCGACTGAGTTATTTAGGTCCTTATTATTTTTAAAATATATTATTTTAAAATCAAAAAATTTAATTAAAGCTTTTAAATTATTTTCAAAAGCTTCTTTACCAAACTTTTTAATATATTCATCCGGATCTTTAGCATCGCTAAGTCTTATTACAAACACTTCAACGTTATTTCTAGTAAGTTCCTCACCAACTTTATATGTTGCTTCAAACCCAGGCTTATCATTGTCTAAGCAAAGGATTACTTTTGCTTTTAGTTTCTTAAACAAGATTACTTGTTCTTTAGTAAGATTTGTTCCTCCTGTAGCCACAACATTTTTAAAGCCTTCACTATAAAGTCTTATGGCATCCATTTGGCCTTCTACCACGATGACACTTCGTTCTCTTTTAATACTATCTTTAGCTAGAAAGTAATTATATAAAGTTTCTCCTTTTTTAAATATTACTGTTTCTCTAGTATTAACATATTTAGCTGTATCCTCACCACGGTATATTCTTCCAGTAAAACCAATGGTTTTCCCTTCAGGGCTTTCTAAAGGAATGATTACTCTACCAGTTAGCTGATCAAAAGAATTATCTGTTAGAAGTCCTAAATCCATAAGTAGTTTTTCATTGTAGCCTTTACTGAGTAAAACTTTCTTTAAAGAATCTTTTTCATCTAGTGAAACTCCTATTTGAAAATCATCAATAACTTCTTCACTAAAGCCTCTATCTGATAAATATTTTTTAGCTTCCAACCCACTTTTGGTTTTTAAATTATTTTGATAGAACTTTAATGCTAAATCCATTATTTCATAATATTTTTGATACTTATCGCTTTCTTTTGGTCTAGATATCTTAGTAGAAAGCGGTATTCCTGATTTATTAGCCACTATTTCTACAGCTTCGCCAAAAGATACATTTTCATAGTTTTCAACAAAAGTGAAAACGTTTCCTGAAGCTCCACAAGTAAAACACTTATATATCTGTTTTTCACTACTAACACTCATGCTAGGATTATGATCATCATGAAATGGGCAGACACCAAAAAAATTTCTTCCCTTTTTAGTTAAAGGAATATAACTACTAATGATGTCAATTATATCTACAGAAGTTCTTACTTTATTAATTTCTTCTTGGTTAATATAACTCATTTTTTTACCTTCTAATTATATATATACGCTTTTTATAGCAATTTTCCTTTTTTTTAGAAGAATTTATTACTAAAAAAGCTATTTTTTTTAACAAAAATAGCTTTTTAATAATTATTTAAGTAATTTTTAAGATTTTTAGCAACTTCTTCAGGTAATATTTTTAATAGTTCTTCATTACTTGCTTCTTTCATTTTACTTATACTACTATATTTTTTTAATAGTTCTTTTTTTCTTTTTGCCCCTATCCCTGGTATTTCGTCTAATATACTGCTGATACTTCCTTTACTTCTAATATCTCGATGATAGTTAATGGTAAAGCGATGAACTTCATCTTGAATATTAGTTAGAAAGTAAAATAAATTACTATCCTTTTTTATATATACACTTTCTAAAGTATCACCATCTACTAGATCACTAGTTTTATGCTTGTCATTTTTTCTAAGTCCACATACTTTAATATTTAAATGGAGACTATTTAGTATATCTTTACAAGCATTTATTTGATTAGTGGAGCCATCTACAATAATTAAATCTGGTAATTCTAGTTTCTCTAATAAAGCTTTATAATATCTTCGATATATTACTTCTTTCATAATATTATAATCATCTGGTTTTTCTAGGCATATTTTATATTTACGATATTCTTTTTTAGCAGGATACCCATTCTTATAAACTACCATGCCACTAACTGAATAATTACCAAATAAATTAGAGTTATCAAAAACATCAATTCGATCTAGTATATCTAAATTTAATAATTTTCTTAATTCTTCATTAGCAAGTTCAGTTTTATTTTCATCTTTTTTAATTAGTTCAAATTTATTACGAAGATTTATCTTAGCATTGTTCATTACCATGTCTAATAGTTTTTTCTTTTCACCCTTAATAGCTTTTATAAACTTAGTGCTTAAAACATTACTTAGTATTTCATCATTTAATTTAGGATTAATTAAAATAGTATTTGGTATTTCGTGTTTTTCATAAAACATTGCAATAAATGATTCAGTGTCAGATACATCGTCATTAATAACTGGAAATATATCATTATAACTACCTACTATTTTAGAGTTTCTAATAAAGAATATCTGAATGCTTATATAGCCTTTATCAAAATAGTAATTAATTACATCCATATCCTTAATATTTAATACTTCTACTCTTTGTTTAGATAAAATAACATTCATATAATCTAATTCTTCTTTTAATTCTTTAGCCACTTCATAATTTAAATTAGTACTATGAAAATCTATTTTTTCTAAAATCTTTTCTTTTATTAAAGTATCATCCCCCTTTAAAAAGTTACTAATTTCTCCAATCATTTTGTTTATAACTTCTTCACTTATTTTATTAACACAATAACCAAGACATTCACCAATATGATAGTATAAGCAAAGTTCTTTAGGATTACTAGAACATTTTTTTAAAGGATATAATCTATTTAAAAGTTTAACCATTCTTCTAGCAGCATAGACGTTTTGGAAAGGTCCAAATAATTCATTGTTCTTATTTTTCTTTACTTTTAAATATCTAGATACTTTTAATATTGGATATGGTTTTTTAATTAATTCAATATAAGGATAAGTTTTATCATCTTTAAGTAAAATATTATACTTAGGATCATACTTTTTAATTAAATTAAGTTCTAATATAAAAGCTTCTAGTTCAGAGTTTGTAACAATATAAGAAAAATCATCTATTTCACTGACCATTTTGGCTGTTTTACCAGTTTGTTTATCATTAAAATAACTAGATACTCTATTATGTAAGTCTTTGGCTTTACCAACATAAATTATAGTCCCTATTTTATTTTTCATTTGATAACTACCCGGTAAATGTGGTATTAAATTTAATTTTTCTTTAAACATATTATTCACCAACAAATAATATTATACTATATCATATAAAAAAATCACTTATTAGTGATTTTTTATTTAAATATCTATCTATATAATACTTGGAAATTAGAACCATCTAAATTCATAGATTTAATAATAGCTTCAAAATTACCAGAAGTACCAGCATTATAATCTAAGGCATATACCTTATCATTTACAATATTTATATAATATCCGTATGAAGTACTGCTATAAACAGTTTTATTGTCAGTTCCATCTAAATCAATACTATACAGTGTATAAGAATAAGAATATCCACTAGTTGGTGATGTACTACCGATTACATAGAAGACAGTGTCTTTATATGAATTTATTCTTGCTATTATATTGCCTTCACTATATTTAATAACTTCTTGTTTAGAGCCATCAATATCACTAGTTTTTATATTATAACTAGTATCAGTATAAATAAATTTACCCATACCAATTATAAATTGAGCTACAGAAGGTATTAATAATTCCGAATTAGAACCGTCTGGATTAGCCTTATAAATAGAATTATCACTTAAATAATAAAGCATATCTTCATAAACAATTCCCATATAACTACCAGACTGTACTACTTTTATTTCATTTTGACCATCTAGATCAGATCTATAAAGAGAGTAAACAGTTCCATCAGCTTTTACATAATATAGCCAGTCTTTATAAAAATTCATATTAAAGCAATATTCATCATTTATCTTTTCATAACTACTGCCATCTAATTTCATTTTAAATAAATTATATGTACCATCTATTCTAGTGCCTTCATTACCAGAAAAATATAAATAGTCGCCATTTATTGCAAAAGACCAACCAAAGCCATTAAATATCTTTTTAGTAACCCCATTACTAACCATATATATATGAGCACTACCACTTTCATCAAAAGAAGAATAATAGATATTTTCTCCAGAATCAAAATAGTACTGACCATTAATAATATTTCCTAAATCGTCTAAATTTACTCCTTCTGAAACTTGTGAAGAATTTAAACTTTCTTCATTTAAATTATTATCTGCTGCTTTGTTTTTGGTACTACAACCTGTTATTAATAATATTGCAAAAAAAATTAAAATTATCTTTCTCATAAACTCACTCCTAAACTAATTATATCATATTCAATTTAATTTCTTAAAAGCTATTTCTCCATACCCCACATTAATATCAGTAAATATAAAGCCATGCTTTTTAAAAAACTTTTTACCATATCTAGGATAGGCATCAGCAATAATGCTATCTATTACAATGTTATCATCTTTTAATTTATTAATATCTAACATTAAGGCATTGAATAAAATAGTCCCTAGGCCTTTATTTTGATGTTCTTTTTTCATACAAATACATACACAATAAAGATTATAATGACCGAGTTTATATGGATAAATTATATGTTTACTTCTTAGATCACTATCTTGCATTTGCCCAGACAACATTTTTTTGCTAGCCTCATCTGTAAGGATCACACAATGTAAATAGCCAACAAACTCATTTTGGAAATATAATAAATATATAAAGTTCGGATCTTTCAAATATATTTTTAGCCATTGGCGATAAGTTCCTTCATCTTTCTCACTCATGTCACCTATTTCTTCATAATCCATTACTATTGATTTTTTTAAAATAGGACTGGCTTGTTCATTCCAATCTTTTATATCACTGGCTTTTATTATTTTATAATCATTGCCTATCATAATATAACACTTCCTAATGAAATATGTTTTATTTCATCTATCTCTAATATTATACTATATTATTAAAACTATTTTTATTATAATTAAATTGGTGATAATAATGAATTTATTAAACAATATTACTTTAGAAGTAAAAAAATCTAAATTTATAGCTTATTATTATGAAGTAAATGATGTTTTAGAAATAAAAGATATACTTACTAATTTAAAAAAAGAACATAAAAAAGCAAAACATCTTCCATACGCTTATAAAATAGATAACTTAGTCAAGAAAAGCGATGATAAAGAGCCCACAAATACAGCAGGAATTCCTATATTAAATATCATAGAAAAAAACAGTCTTAATAACTGTTTAATTGTTGTTGTAAGATACTTTGGTGGTATTAAACTTGGGACTGGCGGCCTTTATAGAGCTTATATGGATTGTACTAAAGAAGTTATAAAAAAAACATTATTTTAATGTCTTTTTTAATATTTTATTTACTTCTTCCTTAATTTCTTTTTTAGTTGCTCTTTGATATAACGCATCTGATATTAGATAAGCTACTTCTTTAAATTCTTCTTCTTTAAACCCCATGGTAGTCATGGCTGGTGTCCCTAGCCTAATTCCACTCGCTCTTGATGGTGGTTCTTCATCAAAAGGGATAGCATTTTTGTTACAAATAATATTAACAGAAGTTAATATATCCTCAGCTTCTTGCCCAGTTAAACCACAAGATGTTTTTACATCAACTAGCATTAAATGATTATCAGTTCCTCCCGTTATTATTCTAAACCCTAATCTTGCTAATTCTTCACTTAAAGCTTTGGCATTTTTTAATATTTGTAACTGATAATCATAAAAATCCGGCTGTAAAGCTTCGTAAAAGCACTGGGCTTTGGCCGCGATAGTATTCATTAGAGGTCCACCTTGAATACCTGGAAATACTACTTTATTAATTTTAGTAATTAATTCTTCATTGTTAGTTAAGATTAAACCACCTCTTGGACCTCTTAATGTCTTATGAGTAGTAGATGTAACTACATCCGCATAAGGGAATGGTGATGGATGCAAGTTAGTTGCTACAAGGCCTGCTATATGAGCTATATCGACCATTAAATAAGCTCCTACTTTTTTAGCTATTTCGCCAAATCTTTTAAAATCTATAATTCTTGAATAAGCACTAGCTCCAGCTATTATTAGGCTTGGTTTTTCTTTTTTAGCAATTTTTTCTAATTCTTCGTAATTAATAAAACCATCTTCATTAACAGCATAATTTACTATTTCATAGTCTTTACCACTATAATTTATTTTATGACCGTGGGTTAAATGACCACCATCAGATAACTTCATGCTCAAAATTTTATCACCATGATTAATTAAAGCTCTTGTAGCCGCCATATTAGCACTGCTACCGCTATGTGGTTGAACATTAGCATATTGGCAGTTAAATAATTGGCATAAATATTCTATGGCTAAATTTTCTACTATATCAACATTTTGACATCCAGCATAATATCTGTGGCCTGGATATCCTTCAGCATATTTATTAGTGAATTCTGATCCTAATAAGCGTAAAACATCTTTTGATACATAATTTTCACTAGCTATTAGCATTATTGTGTTTCTTTGTCTTGCCCTTTCTTTCTTTAAAGCATTTGATATTTTTTTATCCATAATACCCACCTTCCTTTTTTCTATTATATATTAATTTAATAAATAAAAAAAGTGTCTAAAACACTTTTTCTTTTTTAAGAATTTGCTAATCCAATAAATATAAATGCTGCTGCTAATAGAATTCCTAAAATAATTTTAATAAGTCCAATGATAAATCTTTTTTTATCTTTGATAACAAATTTCTTTTTTAGTTTTTCTTTCATTAATAGCTCCTTATCCTTTATTGATTTGATTCATTACTTCTTCAGCAAAGTTTTCACTTCTTTTTTCTAATCCTTCTCCTACTTCATAACGAATCATACTTACTAATTCTCCACCATTGTTAGTTACATATGTTTTTATATCAATACTGTTATCTTTAATAAATGCTTGATCTGCTAAACAAACTTCTTGGTAGTATTTTTTAATTCTACCCTCTACCATCTTTTCAGCTATATCAGCAGGTTTACCTTCATTAACAGCTTGTTCTTTTAATACTTCTTTTTCTCTAGCTATTTCATCTTGTGGAACATCTTTAGAAAACAAATAAGTTGGTTTCATAGCTGCTGCTTGCATTGCTACATCTTTAGCAACACCTTCATTAGCTCCTTTTAATACTATTAATGTAGCAATTCTACCACCTAAGTGAAGATAAGGTCCAAAGACTTCTTCATCACTTTTAGTTACTATTTCAAATCTTCTAAATGATAACTTTTCACCAATCTTAGTTATTTTATCTATTATAAGTTCGCCAATAGTTTGGTCTCCAGCTTTTACTGCGTTAGCTTCTTCCATTGTTTTGGCATCACTTGTTAATAAAGCTTTACCAATTTCATCTATCATACTCTTGAATTCATCATTTTGACTTACAAAGTCAGTTTCTGAATTAACTTCTAATATAACTGCTTTGTTACCATCTACATAGATATTTGCTAATCCTTCAGAAGCAATTCTACTTGCTTTCTTAGTGGCTTTTGCAATCCCTTTTTCTCTTAGATAATCTAAAGCTTTTTCAATATCGCCTTTAGTTTCCTCTAAAGCTGCTTTGCAATCCATCATTCCAGCTCCAGATTTTTCTCTAAGCTCTTTTACTAAATTTGCACTTATCATAATTATCCCTTCTATTTATTATTCTTAATTAATTGAATTAATTCTTCTTTTTTCAAAGTGCTATAACCTTTTAATCCAGCTTCTTTAGCTAATGCTTTTAAAGCTGTTAAAGTCATAGTTTCATAATCTATTTTAATTTCTTTTTTAACTAATTCTTTTTCTAATTTTTCAGTTAATTCTTCTTTTTTAGGTTTTGCTTCTTTTTCTGGTCTTACATAATCCTTAACAGGTATTTCTTGGCCTTCTAAAGCTTTATCTAAATCAACTTTTTCTGGTTTTTTAGTTTTTTCTACTTCTGTTACATAATCAATTACTTCTAAGTTCTTAACTTCACATATAGCGTTAGATAAAACTCCTAAAATTAATTTTATAGAACGGACAGCATCATCATTACCAGGTATTACAAAATCAACATCATCTGGATCACCATTAGTATCAACAATCCCAATTACTGGTATATTTAATTTTCTAGCTTCTTTAATAGCACTAATTTCCTTTTTAGGATCTACAATTATTAAAGCTTGTGGTAATTTATACATTTCTCTAATACCACTTAAAACTCTATCTAATTTAGCATATTCTTTTCTTAATTTTACTACTTCTTTTTTAGGAAGCATTTCGAATATACCTTCTTTTTCCATTGTTTCAATTTCTTCTAGCCTTTTGACTCTTCTTCTAATAGTTCTAAAATTAGTTAAAGTACCACCTAACCATCTTTCAGTTACGTAATAACTTTGACTTCTTAAAGCCTCTTCCTTTACTGCCTCACCAGCTTGTTTTTTGGTTCCTACAAACAAAAGCGTACCATTATTTGTCGCAATTGTTTTTAATTCTTCATAAGCTTCTTCAATTAGCTCTGAAGTTTTTTGCAAGTCAATAATATAAATATCATCCCTTGCCGTGAAAATATAGTCTTTCATTTTTGGGTTCCATCTTTTTGTTTGATGCCCAAAATGAACACCAGCTTCTAGTAAAAAACTCATAGAAACTACAGCCATCTTAAATCATCCCTTTCGTTTTAAGCCGCCGAACGTATCTTCTTTAATTAACATCTTATATTAAGACACTAGTCAATTAAATCAACATTCGTGTGTATTTGGTTTTATAAACCAAACCTATAGTATCAAAAAAAAGCCATTCTATCAAGCTTTTTTTATTTAAAAAGAATTTATTTTTGATATAATTAACTTGGTGATAAGATGAAAACGACTTTTTTAATATTTATAACTAAAACTGTTAGTATGGCTGGTAAAATCCTAGGGAGAAAAGCCAGTGTATTTCCGGGCAAACTAGCATATGATGCTGATCCTAAAATTCTTACTAAAGTAAGTTATCCAAAATATGTAATTGGAGTTACTGGATCAAGCGGTAAAGGAAGTACTATTGAGTTAATAGAACATACCCTATTAAAAGCTGGTTATTCTGTTGCTTGTAATAAAAGTGGATCTAATGGTATATATGCTATTACTACTTTGATATTAAATAGTGTTAGTTTATTTAAGAAAAAACCTAAAAAAGATGTTTTATTAATAGAATTAGATGAAAGTCATATCCATTTAGCTTTCACAAAACCTACTCTGACTCATCTAGTAGTTACTAATATTACTAGAGATCAACCAGCTAGAAATAAAACTCCTGAATTTATTTATAATAAAATATTTAATGCTATTAAAGAAAAGACTCACTTAATAATTAATGCTGATGATCCTATGGTAAATAAAATTACTACTACATATAAAGATAAAATAACTACTTATGGAATAACTAAAACTAAATATTCTTATTTAAAACCTACTATTAATTCAATTGATAATGCTTATTGCCCATTATGTCATAAAAAATTAATATATGATTATTATCATTATGGCCATATAGGTAGTTATAAGTGTCCTAGTAATGATTTTAAAAGAGGAAAAGTTGATTATGAAGGTGCTAATTTAGATTTAACTAAAAAGACAATTAAAATAAATAATCAAACCATAAAATTAAATAAAGATATGCTATATGCAGCTTATGCTACTACTGGAGCTTATGCTTTACTTAAAACCATTGGTATAAGTGATGAAATTATTAATGAGTCATTTAATATTGATCCTATTAAATCTAAAAGGGGTCATATATATAAAATTGATGATAGAAATTTAACAATGTTAGAAAGCAAAAATGAAAATGCCTTATCTTATTATCAATCTTTAGAATATATTAACCAGTTAGATGGTAAAAAAACTATTATCTTAGGATTTGACAATGTTTCTAGAAGATATAAACATAACGATTTATCCTGGTTATATGATGTAGAATTTGAAAAAATAAATAATCCTAATATTGATAAAATAATTGTTATAGGAAGATTTAGATATGATGTAGCAACTAGACTTGCTTATGCAAATATTCCTAAAGATAAAATGATTATTTTAGATGATGTAAATGATTTAAAGAAAGCTTTAAAAACTACTAAAGGTGATATATATACAATGGTTTGTTTTGATATGACAGCTAAAATAAAAAGTATGTTAGGAGAATAATATGAAAACTATTAATATTGCTCATTTATATTATGATTTAATGAATCTAAATGGCGAAAATAGTAATATAACTGCTCTAAAAGGTCATTTTAAAGGTCAAGGGCTAAAAGTTAATGTTGATCTTTTAACTATTGGTGACGAGATTAATTTTGATAAATATGATGTTTATTATATGGGATCTGGTTCAAAAGAAAATAAATTAATTGTTTTAGAAGATATTTTAAAATACAAAAAAGAGATTGATAATGCTATTAAAAATAATAAATATTTTATTATAACTGGTAGTGCTTTAGATTTATTTGGTAAATATATTGAAGAAGAAAATGGTAATAAAAGAAAATGTTTAGATATCTTTAGTTATTATACAAAAGAAATAGATCCAGAAGAAAGTATTACTGGAGAACAAATATTTAAAACAAACTTAATAAATGAAATAATAATTGGCTTTCAAAATAGACAAAACATTATGATAAATGAAGATAATAATTTATTTACCGTAATAAATGGTATTGGTTATAAAAAAGGAAGTAATAAAGAAGGATATTTATTTAATAACTTTTATGGCACATACTTATTAGGACCATTATTAATAAGAAATCCCTACTTTACTGATTATTTAATAAAAAAGATATTAAAAGAAAATAAACTATCATATAAAGAAAATCATAATTATTTTGATTACATGGCTTACAATGAATTTATAAATAATAAAAAACAGGATTAATTAATCCTGTTTTTTAAATTATATTTCTATTAATAACCCATCATAAGCTATATGATAATTGTTTTGTTGGGCAGTTATTTCCATTTCAGAATGATTACCATTTCCTTCATGAGAAATATGAGTAGCATATACAAGGCTTTTGCTATCAATTATATTTTCTTCAGTCATTTTTTTTATTATACTGGCCACTTGTTCAGTATCAAGATGGCCACCATTATTAAAACCTTTACCATAAGTCTGATCTAAAAACACAATATCAAGTTTATAATTTTTTAGTATTTCCCAAGCTTCAGCAGTTATTTCTAATAAGTCTGTTCCATAAAATAGATGTTTGTTTTGATAAGATATTATATACACAAGTGATTCCACATTGCCATCATGCTTTGAATCTATCGCGGTTATTTTATAATCAGCAAGTTCTTTTGTGGCTCCATCAGCTAAAATGTTTAAACTATAATTCATGTTTTTTTGCCAAAAATCGGAAAATATATCAAATGTCACCTCTTTTATCTGATTATTAATATCTAAAGATGTCCCTTTTGAACAAAAAATATTTAAATGCTCCAAATCTTGAGTTGCATATTCGCTCCATCTAGTAATAAAATGGCCAGCATCAAAGTGATCTATATGAGAATGGGTTAATGCTAAATATTTTACTTTCCCCAAATCCACATTATTAGTTATGGTTTGAGTACAAATATCAGGGTTTAAATCAATTAAAAACTCATCATTTATTAATATGGACGATCTAGTTCTTACGTCTTTGCTTTTATTTTCCCTCGCGTTTTTGCAAACTTTACAATTGCAAAACACTAATGGTATTCCCGTAGCAGCAGCCGTCCCCAAAACCAACACTTTCATATAATCACTCTCCAAAATAATTATATCATAAAAAAACAGGATTAATTAATCCTGTTTTTCATAAGTACAACTACTACATTTTATTTTGTTGTTTTTTTCTACTAAGTAAGAATTACATTCTGGGCATTTACCTTCTACTGGTTTATCCCAAGAAGCAAAATCACATTTAGGATAATTAGAACAACCATAGAATGTTTTACCTTTTCTGGTTCTTTTTTCTATTATAGTTCCATCACATTTAGGGCATGGCATTACTTCTATTACTTTTTTAGCTTCTTTTTTGATATATTTACAAGCTGGATAATTTGAGCATGCTTCAAATTCTCCATATTTACCTTTTCTTTTTACCATATCACTACCACATTCTGGACATACTTCACCAGTTTTCTCTGGTTCTTTTTTCTCCATATTATTAAATGCTTTTTGAACTAATGGTTCAAAGTCTTTGTAGAATTCTTTTAGTATAACTTTAGAATCGAATTTAGCTTCTGCCACTTCATCTAATTCTGTTTCCATTTTAGCTGTATATTTAACATTAATTATATTACTAAAGAATTCTTGTAATTTGTCAGTTATTTCAATGCCAGTAAGAGTTGGATAAAACTTTTTATCCATTACTTTTACATAGTCTCTTTCTCTTAATATTTCCATAGTTTTTGCATAAGTACTTGGTCTACCGATGCCTAGTTTTTCCATTTCTTTAATAAGAGTTGCTTCAGTATATCTTGGTAATGGTTTAGTAAAATGTTGACTCTTATCAATGCTTTCACTTATTAAAACATTGGTTTTGTAATTACTAAAATCCGGTAATATAACATCTTCATTTTTTTCATAATCACTATATACTTTTAAATACCCATCAAATTTTAAAACACTACCTGTAGCTTTAAATGTATACCCATTATTATCAAGTAAGATAGTTGTGGCATCCATTTTAGCGTCCGCCATTAAATTAGCTAAACTCCTACTATAAATAAGTTTGTAAAGCTTATATTCATCATTAGACAAATATTTTTTGATGCTTTCTGGATCACGATTTATATTAGTAACTCTAATACCTTCATGAGCATCCTGAATATTATCATCTTTTTTACCTTTTTTAACATAGCCAAGATATTCACTACCATATTTATTTTTTATATATTTAAATGTTTCATCAATAAATGATGGACTTATTCTGGTTGAATCAGTTCTCATATAAGTTATTAAACCTACTGATTCATCTCCTAAATCAATTCCTTCATATAACTTTTGAGCTATTTTCATTGTTTTACCAGAATTAAATCCTAGTTTATTTGAAGCTAGTTGCTGTAATGTTGAAGTCTTAAAAGGAAGTGGTGATGATTTCTTCTTTTCTTTTTTAGTAGTAGATTCAATATTAAAAGTCTTAGAAAGAACTGCTAATATATCATCAGCTTCTTTTTCACCTTTAATTTCTATTTCTTTTCCATGATATTTTTCTAATGTGGCTTTAAAATCTTTAAAATCAGCTTCGATAGTCCAATATTCTTCTTCAATAAAAGCTTCTATTTCTCTTTCTCTATCAACAACTAGTTTTAAAGCTACACTTTGAACTCTACCAGCACTTTTACCACTAGTTTTAGATTGCATTAATTTACTTAATCTAAATCCTATAATACGGTCTAATATTCTTCTTGTTTCTTGACTTTTTACTAAATTCATATCTATTTTACGCGGATGCTTAAAAGACTCTAAGATGACATCTTTAGTTATTTCATTAAATACTACTCTTTCATAGTCAGCTTCTTTTAATCCCATAGCATCATATAAATGCCAACTAATAGCTTCCCCTTCACGATCTGGGTCAGTAGCAAGTAAAACCATATCACAAGTTTTAGCTTCTTTTTTTAATTCGGCTATTACTTTTTTCTTACCTTTTATTGGTACATAATTAGGTTCAAAGTCATTTTCGATATCAATTCCAAGACCATATTTACCTGTAGTTGCTAAATCTCTAACATGGCCTCTACTTGAAGTTATTTTATATCCACCGCCCAAGTATTTACTTATAGTTTTTATTTTACTAGGCGATTCTACTATTACTAAATATTTCATATAATCCTTTCTAAGGAGTTGTTATAACTTCCTCTACTATATCAGTAGTTGTTTCTTCTTCAACCGGAATTTCTACTTCATATTTGCTTCTTTCATCAAATAAATAATTAAAATAATCTTTTTTAACTGCTAAATTAGACATATTTATTTTATCATTAATTTCTCTGTTTAAACTAATTACATAATCATCAGATAATGTATTAGTAGGATTTTTATATATTAATTTACTATTTGAAGCATTATAGAAAGCTGTCTCATTAA
This sequence comes from uncultured Muribaculaceae bacterium, assembly GCA_964493665.1. GTDB lineage: Bacteria > Bacillota_I > Bacilli_A > RF39 > UBA660 > DAOSVX01. The sequence goes on along the minus strand of CAZBOZ010000002.1, from coordinate 23,822 downwards.
CCCATGAACCATCAGTAAATATTGCTAAACTTTCATAATCGGGATTAAATAAATCTTCTCCCATATAAAGTCTTGGATCATAATCAGCATCAAATAAATTAGCAATGGTTGGTAAAATATTCATAAGAGTCGTATAATCTTCATATTTTTTAGGTTCTATAGTAGTGTTATATATAATAAATGGAGTTCTATCTCTTTCTTTTTCTTCTAGTGCTTCATCGCCTAAAAAGCTAGCAATATTACTGTCGCTTAAACCATATGGGTAATGATCAGCAAATAAAACTATTACAGTATCATCTAGTTTCCCTGTATCATCTAATTCATCTAATAATATACTAAGAGCATCATCTAATTCCTTTATTTTTGATAAATATCTTTTAGCCGCTTTAGATAAATCTAAATCTTCAAACATATCTAAATATTTATCACCATATTCACTTGATAAAGTATATGGACGATGAGATGTTACTGTACTAAAGAAAGTCATAAATTTGTTTTCGTTCATATAATAAGGCTGACTATTAGTAAATAGTTCTACATCACTTGGCCACTCCTGATAAACTGGATTAACACTAATACCCAAATCATAAGCATTATAATACTTTTGACTGCCCATATTAGGATGAATAGTTTTACGATAATAATAATGATCAGCATAATTATGATAAGAAGATGTATAATAATCCTCATTATTAAACAAATTAAATATTCCTTCTGGATACACATTGTTTTTATAAACATTAGCAGTACAACTATTATTAATAGTATATAAACTACTCATAACAGTCATTTCATTATTACCAGTAGCACAGCTATTACGTGGTGAGTAGTTATTTACCCAGCTCCAGCCTTCATTATACATTTTATTTAAAGTTGGAAAATATTCCGGATACAAGAAAGGTATATTGTTAACTGATTCCATTAAAATAACAATTAAATTTTTATCTTTGAAATATCCTGTCATTTCATTTCGAGGAGTTATTTCCCTATTGATAAAATATTCATTTAAAGTTTTATAGCTGCTAGTGTTTTCATTAGCAATAACTTCATTCCAAGCTGTATCATTTATTATTCTGGTATTTTCATTAACCACATTAGAATTATTATTTTTAGTTTCACTAATAGATTTAACTGGTTCAGCATTTAATAAAGATGCTTTAAAATCAATTAAAGTAAACCCAATAATACCAAACTGATTAACACAAATACTAGGAGTTTCTGGATAATGGAATAATTCTTTATTCGATAATATTTGGTATTTATTCTGCATAAAACCAACTATTAAAGTACTAAAGAATAATCCTCCTAAAATCATTGCCCATATTATGCTTAACAAATATGATTTAAATTTTGGTCTATTAAGACGTCTAGTTACTTTTTTATCAAAAATAATATAATATAATATAAATAATAATAAAGGTGCCAAAATAAGATAAAAATACCAAGAATAACTAGTTACATAGTCGACTATATAACTAGTAACTTTATCTAACTGACTACTACTATTTAAAGACATAAAAGTTCCTATTGAGTTATTGAAACCAATTTGAAAAAAGGTATCAACAGAAACCGCAATTACTGTTATAAAAATTAAAATTTTAGTTAATAATCTTGGTAATAAAGAAAATAACATAGAGAAAACTAAACTTATAAAGTTAATAAAAATAAATATTCTTAATAAAGACCAATCAAAAAATTGAAATCCAACTAATGGTCTTAAAACAAGCTCTATTGAAAACAAAGTAATCATTAAAATTAAATAATTTTTTAATATATCCGTTTTTAGCGCTTTCATTTCACTTATCACCTTTTTTAATTAAATCACTAATTGGCTTAAAAGTAAATCTATAATTAGGAAGAATTCCATACTTCTTGACATTTTCAATATGACTTTTAGTTGGATATCCTTTGTGTTTACCAAACCCATATTCTGGGTGTCTTTCATCTAATTCGTACATCATTTCATCTCTTGTTACTTTAGCGATAATACTAGCTGCACTAATAGAAATACTTAATAAATCGCCTTTTATTATACTAGTAGATAGAATGTCTAAATCTAATTTCATGGCATCGATTAAAACATGTTCTGGCGTCAGATTTAAATTTTTCAAAGCTTTTAACATAGCTAATTTACTAGCTTCATAGATATTTATTTTATCAATTATATCTGGATCTACTATTCCTATACCAATACTTAAAGCATCTTTTTTAATTATTTCATAAAATTGATTGCGTTTTTTTTCAGATACTTTTTTAGAATCAGTTAATCCTTCTAGAAAATATCCTTTAGGAAGAATAACAGCTGCTGCTACTACAGGACCTACTAAGGGGCCTCTTCCTACTTCATCTACTCCAGCTATTAAAGTAACTCCTTTTTTATATAATTCTTTTTCATATTTTTGATTATCTATATTAGTCATATTAAATCCTATCAAATGTTATCCCTTTTATTAAATTATTATTTAAATCATTAACTATTGTTTGACTAATTTTATCATAATCTATTTCATTACCTTTTAAAACCATACCTAGTCTTTTACTTATTATTTGATAATTATCTTCGAAATCATCAGACAAAGTAGATAAATTATATCTATTTAGCAAAATATCCGGATAATACTTGTTAAGAGTCTTTAAAATATAAATAGCCACATCATCAATAGGCAATACTTCATTTTTAATAGCTGTCATTGATGCTAAATTTAAAGCTACTTCTTCATTATCAAACTTAGGCCATAAAATACCTGGAGTATCTAAAAGTAAGATATCACTTTTGGTTTTTAACCAATTAAGTTGTTTTGTTACCCCAGGAGTATTACCAGTTTTAGCCACTTTTTTAGAAGCCAAGGCATTTATTAAAGTACTTTTACCGACATTAGGTATACCAATTACTAAAGCTTTGATTTCTTTCTTATTCAAACCCATGCTTGATCTTTTTTCTTGTATAGGTCTCATCATATTATGAGTTAAATCAATTAATTTTTTATAATCTTTATTATTAGTTAAGTCTAAAAGCAATACTTTATATCCTTTTTCTTCATAATATTTAAGCCATTTATTAGTTTCTTTTAAGTCACATAGATCACTTTTAGTCATAATTAAAACACGAGGTTTATTTTTAATAATATCCTCAATATCAATTATTTTAGAAGAAAAAGGTATTCTAGCATCTACTAATTCATATACTATATCAATTAAAGATAATTTCTCTCCTATTTCCCTTTTAGTTTTGGCCATATGACCTGGATACCAATTAATATTTAACTTATTTCCCATTGTTATCACTCCTGAACTAAGAAATTCATTATCAAATCAATAATAATATCTTTTTCTTTAGGATTTGACTGAGCAATTAAAAGCGTAATTGCTACTAATGAATTATTATCTATAATTTTATTATCATTTTTGTATAATATATTATTGAAATTTAAAAAATAAATAAATAATGCCGCTCCAATTCTTTTGTTGCCATCAATAAAAGTATGATTTTTAACAATTAAGTATAAGAAATTAGCAGCTTTTTCTTCTAATGTTTTATATAAGTCTTTGCCATCATAAGATTGATAAATATTATTTATAATAGATTCTAATCCTTTATTTCTTTCTAAAGCAAACAAATCACTATCATTATTGAATTTTAATTTATTAATGACTGCTAAGCATTCATTATAAGTAACTTCTATTTTACTTTTTATTCCTTTTGGTTTTGATATTCTTTTGTGATCATAATCATCAAGTAAATCTAGAGCTTTCGAATATTCACCAATAACTCTTAATATTTCTTTAGCATCATTAGATTCTAACCCATCATAACCACGATTAGCTATATCAATTAATTTAATCGCCTTTTCTAAGTATTCTAATCGCTTATTATTTATAGCATATCCTCTTATTATATAATCTTTTAGAACTTTAGTTGCCCATATTCTAAATTTGGTGGCAGCTTTTGAGTTTACTCTATACCCTACAGCAATAATCGCATCTAAGTTATAAAATTCAATGTTTCTTTTGATGTTTCTTTTTCCTTCTTTTTGAACTAATTCCATTTTGGAATAAGTTGGATTTTTTACTAATTCTTTATCGTTATAAATATTTATTAAATGTTTTGCAATTGCTGGTTGTTCTACCTCAAATAATTTTGCCATACTTTTTTGCGTCAACCATATCGTTTCGTCTTTTAATATAACATCTACATCGACTTTTCCATCTTCGTTTTCATATATTAAAAATTTACTTTCTTTTATTTCGTTCATACACCATACTCCTTTCTTTTTCCTTTTTTAAATATTATTTATGCCCTGAGCAAGGACACTTATTTATACACCAAACAATTTAGATATTTGATATTAAGCGGCCCAAATAATTTTGTTTTTCGTGGTTATGGCCATACTTTTATATATATGCGTTATTTATTAAAATTCCTTTTTAAATAATCACTTTATTACACAATAAAATTATACATTAAAAAACTAAATAAAGGAAATTATTTAGCTTTTCTTATTTTATTAAATGGATATATTACTAAGTTTGTATATCCTTTAACATTGGACTTTTTAATAGGACCGATAATTCTACTATCTTGAGATACTTCTCTATTATCTCCCATTACAAAGTATTCATCAGTATCTAGTATTACTTCATCAAAATCAGAAGTTACACCACTGCCATAAATATCTTCTAGAGGATTATTATTTATATAAATAATTCCATCTACACATTTTATCTTTTCACCAGGTAACCCAATAACTCTTTTAATTAAATAAACATTACTGGTTTTAATAACTACTATTTGAAATCTTTCATAATCTTTAAAATATTTAGTTATTTCTACCATAATCATTACTTCTTTAGAATTAAGAGTCGGTACCATTGAGGTTCCTGTTACTCTAACTGGTGTAGCAATAAAAACTCTTATTAATATAACTGCTAATATAACAATTATATATGGTAATAGTTCTTTTAAAACTTTTTTCATTTTAGTTTCTTTCTTTTATTTTAAACTCTTTACGCATACCTTTTAAGAAATTTAACTTAGCTCTTCTTACCATGCCTTTTTTAATTACAGTAATTTGGTTAATAGTTGGAGCATTTACTGGAAATGTTCTTACAACACCAATACCAGCACTTTTCTTGCGAACAGAGAATGTTTCAGATACTCCGCCACCTTTTTTAGCCACAACAATTCCTTCAAATGCTTGAATTCTTTCTTTTTTTCCTTCTTTTACCCAAACATCTACTTTAACAGTGTCACCAACTCTAAATTCTGGCACATCTTTCTTAATTTGCTTCTTAGTAACTTTATCTACTAAATTCATACGATCAATTCCTTTCTTATATTATATGTAATCTTATAATATATAGCGGATTACAACTTTTTGAAGCAAAATGATTGTAACAAATTATATAAAAAAAAGCAAGTGTTTTACCTGCTTCTACCATGAGTTTCTTCTTTATTTAATTGATATTCTCTAATTAACATCATTTTAGCTTTTATTTCATTTTCTAAACTTTTTAATTTTTTGTTAAACATATCTTCTTTTTCGTCTGATAAAAATTTTTGATATTTATTTTCTACTATTCTTTTAAATCTTTTTATTTCATCTAAAACTAGCATAGCATCACCTTCACTAGAATCATCATCATAAATTACTTTAAAAGCTTCCATAGAGATTTTTTTAAATAAAGTATTAAATTTAATTGTTAATATCTTATCAATCATTGAAGGATTAATAACCATAACTTCATTTACTGTTAATGAAGATTCACTCTTGTTTTTAGGTTTAAAAATATAACCATTTAGATCATAGTCTAAATAGATTATTTCTTGAGTTTTATCACTTTTTTTAATAAGATATCCCATGTTTTCACCTACTTTATTAAATCCGGTCTTTTCTCTTTAGTTCTTTTTATTCTTGCTTCATTTCTCCAACTAGCTATTTTTTCGTGATTACCACTTAGTAATACTTCGGGGACTTCCATACCTTTATATTCTCTTGGTTTAGTATATACCGGATAGTCAAGTAAATTATCATTAAATGATTCACTATCTAAAGAATCCTTAGTAATTACTCCATCTATAAGTCTTACTATACTATCAGTTAATGCCATAGCTGGTATTTCTCCACCAGTTAGAATAAAATCACCAATACTTATTTCCATATCGACTAGAGTTCTAATTCTTTCATCAAAACCTTCATAATGGCCACAAATAATTATTAAATGTTTTTTTAAAACTAATTCTTTAGCTATCGCTTGATTATATACTTTGCCATCTGGAGTCATTAATATTATATATGAATCATTAGTTTTAACGCTATTTACAGCATCAAATATTGGCTCACACATTAAGACCATTCCGGATCCACCACCATAGGGAGTATCATCTACCTGGTTATTATTATATTTAGAGAAATTTCTAAAATTTATAACATTTATCTCAACTAACTCTTTATCTATTGCTCTTTTTATAATTGATTCAGTTAAAATATTATTAAACATTTCTGGAAATAAAGATAAAATATCTATTTTCATAAAATCAGATCCTTAGCATTTTTTACTTGTACTTTTTTAGTTATATTATCTACTTTAACAATATATTCTTCTACAAAAGGAATATAAAATTCTTTTAAGTTTTTAACTTTAAGTAAAACTTGTTTATTATTATAAACAACATCTACGATTTTGCCAACATTTTTTTTATCTTCTATTACTTCATAATTAATCAATTCTTCCAATAAATATTCATTTTCTTTTAACCCTAAATCTTTTCTTTTGGCATAAACATATTTACTTTTATAGTTTATTACTTCATCTATGTCGTTTTTGTTTTTTAATAAAAGCATATCAAACATTTTATGATGACGATAACTTACTATAGTGTTTTCTTCTTTTATTTGACCAATATAAATAGTAAATCCTGGTATAAATACTTTATTCTTTAATTCAAAGTCACTAATTAATCTGATTTCACCTTTGACGCCATGAGTATTTACTATTTTACCAATTAAAACATAATCATTCATCTTAGTCTCCTAACTCATACATTAAAATACTTGCTGCTATACTAACATTTAAACTCTCACATTCAGGATTCATTTTGATATTTACTAATTTGTCACATATAGATAATAAATCTTTATCTATGCCATTTCCTTCATTACCCACTATTAAAGCTATCTTATCGTTTTTTATTTCTCTAGGATCAACACCATCACTTACATTAGTACCTACTATTAAATATTCTTTATCCTTTAATTCATATGTATATTCTTTTAAATTTCTTCTTAATATATTAATATTAAATATCATTCCTTCAGTAGCTCTAATTACTTTTTCATTATAAATATCTACGGTATTATTACCAAGAATAATAGTTTTAAAATTAAAAGCAAAAGCACTACGAATTATAGTTCCTAAATTTCCGGGATTTTGAATTCCATCTAATAAAATGATTTTCTCACTTATAATTCCCTCTTCAATTTTTTTACAAACTGCCATTACATTAGATGGTGTAGTTAAAGAAGAAAGCTTCTTCATAATATTTAAAGATATATTATAATGAGGTATATTATCAGCATATACTTTTTCATCTGTCACAATTATTTCTTCTATGGCATCATTTTTTAAAGCTTCTAAAACAAGATGTTCTCCTTCAATTAAAAACTTTGAGCTAAGATCACGATATTTTTTATCTTTTAATTTAGCCCAATTAATAACTTTTTTATTATCTATAGAAGTAATATTTTCCATAATATTCACCTGCTTTTATTTTAACATATAAAACAAAAAAAGAGAATTACTTCCCTTTGATCTCTTCTGTTTGTTGGTTCTTTTCGCGACATACTTTTAATTCTTCAGCCATTAAAGCTGCTATTAACATTAAATCATCTAAAAGTTCTTGTTGCAAAGGTGAAATTCCTTCACTTAATTTAGCATGAATTTCCATTATTTCTACCATTTCTGGTATTGGTTGCTTTTCCATAACTCTTCCTCCGTGCTGCTTATAATAACATTTTATTAAATCTGTTTCAACATTTTTCTGGCTTCTTTATAATATGGATAATGTGCTTCAACAAGTTTCCAAAATTCTTTGGAATGATTGGGATGATAAAAATGACACATTTCATGAATTACAACATAATCTATTAAAGACATATCTTTTTTTAATAATTCAGTATTTAAGGTTATTATTTTATCCTTAGTATTACAAACTCCCCATCTAGTTTTCATTTTTCTTATTTTAATAGAAAATATTGGCAAATTAGAAAAGTTTACTTTTTTAGCATTGATTCTGTTTTCAAAAATTTCTAAACTCTTTTTTAAATAAAACTTATCTAACATTTTATCATCTTTAGTATATACTTCGTTACCTTCTAAATATACTTGTTTTAGCTTAGAATCATATAAAACATTATATTTGTTACCTAAATAAGTAAAATAAGCATTATTATCCAGTTCTTTTATTTTGTGACTATACATTTTTAATATTACATCTTTTTTTTCGGCTATTATTTTTCTTATTTCATTATCACTAACAAATCTATTAACCGTAATTAAAAGATTAGAATTTTCGTCTATACGAAAATACATATTTTTTATATTTTTTTTAACTATAATAACTTTTATATTATTACCATTGATATTTATATTCATAATATCACCAACCTAATTATAACAAAAAAAGAGATTTTAGTCTCTTTTTAAAATCTTCCGCCACCGGAGCCGCCGCCACCGAATCCACCACCGCCAAATGATGAGCCGCCACCGCCACCAGATGAACTACTCTCTGCTGATTTAGCTATAGCTGATGTAACTGACTCTCTAACTGCATTATTTATAGCACTAGAAATTTCAGAATTCATATTTAAATAAAACAATGGCATTAAGTCATAATCATACATAGTTCCTTTAGGATCCATTTCATGAATTTTAACATTCATGGTTTTAGATACTTTTTCGGCTATACCAAACACTGTAGCGTACACCAAATATCTTTCCCATAGTTTTACTTCTGGAAGTTCTTTTTCTTTGAAGTTGCCAAAGTCATTTAAAAAGTTTTTAAATTTTGTCCATTTAGTATAATGTTCAGCACCTTTTTTAGTCTTTCTTTTAAAAGCAATCATATAAATTAATAAACCAATTGCTACTGGAAATAAGAAACGCCCAAAGATTATATCAGTTTGATAGAACATATTTAAGAAAAATAGTAATCCTCCTAAAAGTGCATACAAAATTCCAAAAGTTTTTGGTTTTTTTAAATCTTCATAAAAGTCTTGTTTATGTCCGTCATCTAATACTGATTTTTTCCAATCGGAATAAGTATTTAAGAAAGTTTGATAAGAAGATCCTCTAGCATAATCTTTTAATTCTTTTATAGTAAACTCTTTACCATTACCAACTTTATCAAATAAGAAATATAATAATTTTATTTCAGTAGGAGAAGCTCCTTCTTTAGTTTTTAAAATAAATTTATATGATTCTTTATTTTTTTCCATTATTTTTTCAATATCTATTTTCTTTTTATAAATTAAATTCATTATTGAAGCACTCATGGCATTAGGAGTTATACTTTTGTTAAATAAGTAATCGATAACTTCTACATCATAGTCTTCAATAAATTCACGATAATAATCGCCATTAAAGTTTACTTTATATTCTTTATCATATTTTAAATAATATCTAATAGCGACTACTATGGCTCCAGCGACATAGCCACCAAATAAAACAGTTAAAATTATATATGTAGTCTTAATTCTTTGTCTTTCAGCATTAGCTTTGTCAGCACGAGCTTTTTCAACTGCTAAAATATTATCTAAACCATCTATTCCTGATGTTTTAGTTCCATTTGGAACTAAAGATTTATCAAATACTACTCTAACATCCACAGCTTTATAAGCTGGTAAGTTAGTCCAAATAGCTTTTACCTCGCTATCACTAACTATTTCATTTGTTCCACTTAATGGTCCATGAGAGAATACTCTTAATTCTTCGCTATCGCCTGGCAAGTTTATAGTTATGGTTAGATCATTTATATCTTCTTCATAACTAGAACTAATAAAATCCCAAGCCACTTCAGCCACATCATTATGTATTACTACAGCATCTTTTAAAGTATAAGTCACTAGTGAAGCTTCTCCATAAGTACTAGGCATATAGATTGATAAATCTACTCCTATAGAGTTAGTGCTTTTTACATATACGCCATAATCACCAACTTCAGCACTACTAGCTTCAGTAAATAATGTTGCTCTATCTAAAATGTTATCAAAACTTAAATTGTTTAAATCTACCGCGTATACTTTTAGATCTTCAATATTAGTAGCATTGTATATATCACTACCTTCAAAGTCATCTAATATCCCACTAAACTTTTGCAAGCCATAATTGGTATATCTTAAATTAGTATATATACCATTAAAGCTCCCATCTAACACTTTTAATTCTTTTACTTCTATATCACCATTAGATTTAATATTAGCTTCTATATAATATTTATCTGTAGTGGAAGCATTAACAGTTATTGGTAGTAATAAAAGAGCTAGAAATAAAATTATTTTTTTCACAAAATCACTCCTAATCATACTTTTATTTTATCATTATTTAATAAAAAAACAATCTTTAAAGATTGTTTTTATATTCTTCTATAGCTTTTCTTAATCCCATATAAGGAAGTAAAGCACATCTTTTTCTGTTTTGTTGCTTATATATTTCTTCATATACATTAGCTTCTTTTAATAATTCTTTATTATATGGTAATTCGTTAATCATATTTTCATAATTAATAATGAATTCTAATACTTCATCTAGTTTTTTGCCTAGCAAAGATTTTATCATAATAGATGTGGCTGATGTTGTTATAGCACAAGCTTCACCATCAAAATAAAAGCTTTTTATAATATCATTTTCAATTTTTATAAATAAATTTATATTGTCAATACATGATTCATTATTTGAATTGACCTTAATATATGAAGAATCATTAATAGTTTGTTTATTAAAAGGATGAGAATTATATCCTAAAATTATTTCTCTTCTAACATCCTCGTTCATTAAAGCATCTCTTTTTCTATTTTGGATTTATCATTTAAAAGAGTTACAAATTTATCTATTTCTTCTTTAGTGTTATAAAAATATAAACTTACTCTTATAGTATTTGATACTCCAATAACATCTTTTAACATCTTGGCACAGTGATTACCAGATCTAACACATATATTATACTTATTTAAATAAAATGCTACGTCTTGACCAAATATGCCTTCAACAGTAAATGCTATTATACCGTGGTTAGATGTTTTATTTATGATATTTATATGAGGTATTTGCTTTAATTTAGTTACTAAATAACTTTTTAGTTCACTAACATAATTTTCTATATTAGATATTCCAATCTTATTTATATATCTTATTGCTTCACCCAAACCAATTACTCCAGCAATATTAGGAGTACCAGCTTCTAATCTAGTTGGTAATTCTTTTAATACATAATTACCATTTTCTGCAAATGACTCATTCATTCCACCCCCTAAATTAAGAGGATTTATTTTATTAAGTAAATTTTCTTTGGCATATAAAACTCCTACTCCAGTTGGTCCCAACATTTTATGAGCTGAAAAAGCAAGGAAATCAATATCTAAATCTTTTACATCTACTTTGATATGAGGAATACTTTGGGCGCCATCTATAACAACTAAAATCCCCAAAGAGTGAGCATAAGATATTATTTCTTTTAAAGGGCGAATATCTCCTATAACATTAGTTATATGAGCAATAGATATTACTTTAGTATTAGGAGTTATTACTTTTTTAAAATTATCTAAAGTTATTTCATAATTATCATTAAGGGGAATATAGTTTATTTTAATATTATTAGTTTTAATTAATTTAAACCAAGGTAAAATATTAGAAGCATGTTCACTTTTGGTTATTAAAACTTCATCATTTTCTTTTAAAGCATCTTTAAAATAGCCTTCTACTATTAAATTTAAAGACTCAGTTGTACCACTAGTAAAGATTATCTCTTTTTCTTCTTGAGCATTTATAAGTTCTTTAACTAAACTACGAACATTTTCATATTCAATATCAGCTTTATTAGAAATATCATAATCTCCTCTTTTAATATTAGAAGAATAAGAATTATAATATTCATCCATTTTAGCAATTACTTGTTTAGGTTTTAAAGAAGTAGCAGCATTGTCAAAATAAATAATATTACTATTTAATATAGGAAAATCTTCTCTATTCATAATTACTCCTTTTTAATTTAAGTTATTTAAAAAGCCTTCTTTTATTAAATTTATGGCTTTAGCTTTGCTTAATCCTTTACTCATTAAATAAAATAAGCTTTCTTTATCAATCATTTTACAAGTTGTATTATGACTAGCTATAATATTATTAGTATTTACTTGTAAATTGGGTTTTATAACACTTTCTTCATCATTTAGTTTTAGTACTTTGATCTCTTCATTAATTTCATTATTAATGGTGTTTTTCTTAACTATAGCATTAGCTTCTATATAAGAAGAACCTCTTTTAGAAGTAACGCCATGTATTTTTATATTGCTTTTTATGTTATTACCATTTAAATTAGTTAAGATATTTATTTTACAAGGTTTTAAGCATTCAAATGAATAATTAAAACTAATTGTTGAATTGTCACCAGCATTCATAATTATATTTATATTGTTAGAAAAATTTTTATCATTTTTATAATAATTTAAAATACTATTTTTAAAAACATTTATAATATAAGAATTGTCTTTTAAATTATTTATTTCTTTAATAGTTACTTTTCCAGAAACATTTATTACTTGATTGTTATTAGGATTTAATTCTATTTCTTCGTCTTTTAAAAACAGCTCTTTCATATTAATTATTCTCGCTTATTGTAAATTCTTTGTAAATGTTTGTAAAGCCGTTTTTTTCTATTTCATTAGCTAATTTATAAGAACCGGTTTTAATTATTTTTTTATCTTTTAATATATGGACATAATCAGGCTTTATATATTTTAATATTTGAGAATGATGAGTAATTATTAAAAGTGAAGCTTTATATTTTTTTAAGTATTCTTTTATAGAAGAAGTTACTACTTTTAAGGCATCTACATCTAACCCAGAATCTATTTCATCTAAAATAATTAATCTTGGTTTTAGAACCCACATATGTAAAAGTTCATTTTTCTTTCTTTCGCCACCACTCATACCCTCATTTATACCACGATGGATAAATGATTCTGGTAATTTTAACATTTGGCAAATAGATTTTAGTTCTTCATTAAATTCAAATATAGGAATATTTTCGCCTCTTATATCAGATAATGCTGTTCTTAGCATTGAAGCATTAGAGACTCCTTCTATTTCTATGGGATTTTGATTTATTAAATAAAGGCCCATTCTACTTCTTTCAGTGGGATTTAATTTAATAATATCTTTATTTAAGAAACTAATATGACCCTTTGTGACTTTATAAGAAGAATCACCTAAAATAACTTTGCATATAGTACTTTTACCAACCCCATTAGGACCCATAATTGCGTGTATTTCATTACTAGCTATGTCTAAATTAAAAGAAGATAATATAATATTATTATTTATTTCTACAGTTAAATCATTTATTTTAAGCATCATAATTCCTCTTTTCTCGTCGTTTATAATAACATAAATTATTTAATTTGGAAATATCTTAAAACTGAATTGGCTATACTATTACCTATTTCATCAATATTATCAACTATCCACTTAGCATCATCTTTATTATCATGATAAGCAATTTCTATTAAAACTCCCATAGGAATGTTTAAAGGATGAACTTCAGCCATTCTACCTCTAGCAAATAAAACCCCTCTACCAACAGTATGACCATCCTTTTGATATAAATCAAATAAATCATTATAAATAGTTTGAGCTATTGAATAAGCTGGGCTCAATTCTTCATGAACATATATTTCCATTCCTTCCATATCATGATTAGTACTACCATTAGAATGGATAGCTAAATGCAAATCAGAAGCAACTTCACGACTTTCGGCCACCCAAGTTTTTATATTTGTTTCAGAATCATTTCTATATACTTTGACTCCACTTGCTTTTAATACTTTTTCAACTACATCTGCTACTTTATTCATCATTTCTCTTTCATTAGTATAACCAACTTTTCTAACACCAAAATTAGATTTTTGATTGGAAGGGGATAAATAAACAACTGGAGTTTTAACAGCCACTTTTATATTAAAAGTACTGGTAATACTATTATTCATATTTTGTTTTATAGCTGTAGCCATTAAAGTAGTATCTTCTTTAATAGTTAGAGGTTCAGTATACATTGAACCATATACTACTGGATCCCTACCATCTAAGCTATACATTATTTTAGCTCCTTCAGTATTAGTATATAAATTAAGTTTAGTTCCAGGATTTAAACTTATAAAGTCCATATCAGTATATACTTGACTGACTAGACTTTTTTTGCCTATTTTAATTGTCACACTATCTTTACGATAAATTTCTTTATAATCTTTATAACCAGCCACTAATTCAAACTTATAGGTGGTATCTTCATTAAAATAATTAATGTTTATTTCTGTTTCTTTAGTAGTAAGACCAATTATTCTATTTAATTTTTCTCCTTTATTAGTAATTTCATATATATAAAGTAAAACTGAATCAGCATTGTTGCCGCCTTCATAACTAAATATAATGTTTTCCCACGAGACATTTTCCGTTACAGGGCTTAATATTTCAACATTACCTATTACAATAGTATTAATATAAAAGTTAAAAGAACTAACTTTTTTTTCACTCTCATTTAATATGGCAGCATTTATTCTACCCGAATAATTAGCTACTATATCGTAAGGAACAGACACTAAACTATCCTCAATGCTTTTTTCATAAATTACCTTGGTACCATTTTTCAATTGTAATTTGTAACTTTCTTTAGTAAAGTCACCATCAACTAAAACATTAAAATCGTTATCTTTGGGTATATATATACTATTAGCACTACTAAAAGATGGACTATTCCAAGTAAAAGCATAAATATTACTTGATGCAAGTTCCGTTTCTTCATCATGAATAGCTATAACTTTCATTTTTAATGTTTTTAAATAATAATAAGAGAGATCTTTTACAATATCTTCATTACGAGTATGTTTTTCGTCAGTAATAATATTATTATCTTCATCATAAATGATGACTTCATATTCTTTAGCATAAAAATTCTTTTCAACGTTAAATATTACTTCACCATTTATTTCTTCAACACTTAATATTTCAAATGGTTTTAACTTATGATTGCCTATTTGTAAATAACCAATATAAAAGCATAAAGAAAACAATATTATTCCTGTGATAAATAATGTAATAATAATATGATTTTTCTTTATATACATAATTTTCTCCCTTTTTATTTTTCTTTTATACTTTTAAACACTTTCTTCCATAAATCTTTAGAGGAATAATTTAATATCCCAATTTTATATACTCTAAGACCATATTCAAACAATAAATATACTACAAACAATAATATCCCTAAAGATATTAACATATCATAGATAGATACTTGACCTAAAAAGAATAAAATTGGTGATAACATAGAAGAAATAAAAGGCACATATGATGCTATTTTAATAAATATACTACCTTCAAAAACACTAGCCATAATAGCTAAATAATAGCCAGCTACACAAACGATCATAACTGGGCCTTGTAGTTGTTGATAATCTTCAATACTCGTTGTCATTGAGGCTAAAATACCAGCTAAAAGTGAATAAGCAATAAATGATGTTAAAAATAAAAAAATAATTATTAAAATTGCTGGTATTATATTATCTAATACCCCATAACTTTTTATTACTTCAAAAATATTACTAATTGTGTCTGAAACACTAGCTGGATAAATTCCACCAGATAATCTTTTAATTAATAATCCAATACCAAAGTAAGCAATAAACAAACATCCTTGTAATAAAACAAATAATGTAGATCCAATTATTTTACTAAAGAAATGGACTTTGGGAGGCACACTAGAAATAATTATTTCCATTCCTCTAGTGGTTTTTTCTTCATTAATATCGGCTCCAATAAACTGAACTAGCATGATTATTAACATAAAGAAAGGAATAATAAATACTGGCACAATAATGGCTCCTAAAGTTTCCCTAGCCGAACTATATTGATCTATTTCATCACTTAAATATATCCTATCTATACTCATTGGCGATAATAAAGAAGTCTTTTCAGCTTCAGTAAAATTACCATTGTTTAAATATATTACATTTTTAGAACTATTTAATGAAGCTTCTATTATTTGATATGGTAAAGCATCAATATTTTTATAACTAATTATCTCACTAGTTATTTCTTCACCGCTATTTTCTAATACTATTAAAACATCATTAGGATTATCTTTTAAAGTTTCCTTAGTATCATCAATATTTGTTGTTAATTCTACCACATAATTATTTAAGTCAGCACTACCTAAATATACTTCTAAATAATTTTTAACAATATTATAGCCAACTTCATCACTAGCTATATATATTATATTTCTTTTATCAAAATCACCACCAAAAGACTTAACAATAGTATTTAAATTAATAATCCCAACTATTAAAATAACTAAAATAACATTCGTTATCTTAAACCATTTAGTTTTAATCTTTTTATCTAAACAAGATTTTATTAAAAATTTTATTTTATTTTTCATAGCTCTCACCTACTACATTTATAAATATTTCATTTAAAGAAGGTTCTTCAACCTCAAACTTAGAAATATTTTTACATTTAGTTATATATTTAAATACTTTAGGAACAATGTCTATATTTTCAATACTGACTAAATATTCTAAATTGTCTTTAGATACATTTAATACTCCAGAGATATTTTTCAACTCTTCTTTTTCTATATCACCTATTATACGAATATTTTTTCTTCGATAATCAGTTTTTATTTTTTTAAGTTCTCCAGATAATACACTTTTACCATTAACTAAAATAACTAATTTTTCACAAAACTGTTCAACATTTTCTAATTGATGAGATGAAAAAATAATAATACAGCCAGCTTTTTTGTATTCTCTAATAACTTCTTTAAAAAGCTCGGTATTTATGGGATCTAAACCACTAAAAGGCTCATCTAATATTAATAATTTTGGATTATTTAAAATTGCCATAATAAACTGGATTTTTTGTTGATTGCCTTTACTTAATTCTTTTATTTTACGATTTAAATATTCACTTATATTAAATCTTTTTAATAGTTTTTCAAGACGAACTAATATTTCTTCTTTATCCATTCCTTTTAAAGCACCATAAAACGAAGCTTGCTCTTTAACAGTTAATTTCAAAAGAAGGCTTCTGTCTTCAGTAACAAAACCTATTTTATCAGTAACACCATAGTCTATTGGTTTACTATTTAATAAAACTTCACCAGCATTTTTATCTAAAAGACCAAGAATAATTCTAAATGTCGTTGTTTTACCAGCACCATTAACCCCTAGAAGGCCAAATATTTCTCCTTCTTTAATTTCAAAGGAAAGATCATCTACAGCAAGAAAATCGCCATAACATTTAGTTATATGATTTACTTTTAACATATTATCACCAATATTTATTATAAACTAAAAGTGAAGAAAAATCACTAATTTAATGAATTAACCGCTTCCCAAATATATAATTTTAGCATAACCATTTCCAGATTTAGCATAATTTGTTACAGCTACGCTTGAATGGTTAGTTGTGGAATAAGTTAAAGTAGAAGGATTAGAAGAAGTAGTGCAATTATAACAATATGTTAGTTTTGTTACTGCATCGTGACTTAGCAATAAAGAGTTAGCAATATAACTAGATCCACCACCGCCGTAGCCACCACCACCAATATTCGCCGCTCCACCATAAAAGCCACCACCACCACCAGCACAGTCATTAGATGTACAATTTGCTCCTTGGCCAAATGATCCGGAAAAAGATCCAGTTCCTCCAGCACTTTGAGTACCACCATATGCATAAGTAGAAACATATACGCCATTGGTTCCTAAATATCCGCCACCATTACCAGCATATTTTGTATAACCTGCACAACATTGATCAGCTCCGCCACCACCGCCAGCAACTATTAATATATTTGATTGATTTGAAGACAATGATGATAAAAGACCAGTAGTTGTTGCTATATGAGTTGCGCCTCCACCTGAAGCTCCGCCTCGAGAATCAGTGTAAGAATAACCTTGTCCGCCACCATTGTATCCTCCAGCAACAATTGTACCAGGAGAAGTAGTGGTGTTGCCTTGTCCGCCAATTGTTATATATATTGTTTGATTTGCTGTTAAATAAACTGATCCAGTTGAATACCCACCATATCCATCATATATAGTTCCAGCATAAACTTTTATTCCCCCACTAGCTCCCCAAACCTCCAACTGATAGTATCCAGTATAGTTAGCAGTAAAAGTTTGAATTGCACCAGTATAAGCAAATTCTACTATTGTTGTTGGTATCCAATTAGCCGTTAATACTGTGTCCTCTACCCCCATCGTAAACGTTGTCCCGACAATTGAACTGCCTTCCCCATTTACTTCCCAACCATTAAAAGCAAAGCCGCTTTTAGTCGGATTAGAAATTGTAGTTGTTTCTCCAGTAGCTAAATTTTGTGGAGTTGTTCCACTCCAAGTGCCGCCATTGGCTAATACTATTAAAGAATAAGAAGAAAATTCAGTGCCACCACTATAAGGAGCATAAACAGTTATAGGATATATATTATTTAAACTATCATACATATTTACAGTTACTTTTAATAAACTATCATATTCATAATCATAAGAAGAATTTACTGGTGTAAAATAGGTTGTTTCATAAGCAAGATCAGTATATTCTCCCAAATATCCTGTTTCATCTTTTTCAGGTATCTGTCTTATATCCTCGAATATTATTTCATCACTAGAATTCCTTTTAATAATGCTTAAAACTTGGTTATTGTTGGTTATTTTAATTTCTAAATAATTTGTACTTACAAAATTTATTTGTAAACATGTATCAGTAGCATCACAAGATTCTATAGATCCTACTTTTTCTTCCATTAAAGAATTTTGAATTTTTCTAGTTACAATAGATGATGCTACCTTATACTCTATTTTAGTAGTGTCATATAAATTTTGATATTTTATTTCTACCAATAGTTGAAATAAAAAAACTATAACTATTGATATTAAAGTTATGGAAACAATAAGTTCTATCAAAGTCATACCTTTTTTATTCTTCATTAGATCCTCTATTCTTATATTATTATATCTTTTTATTTTTTCTTAGTCAATAACTCTAAAAATAATATAAAATCCTTGAATAAAAAAGGATAATAGTATATAATTTTACTTGTGTATGTCCTGGTAGCTCAGTAGGATAGAGCATATGCCTTCTAAGCATACGGTCGGGGGTTCGACTCCCTCCCAGGACGCCATTATAAAAAATAACTTAGATGCTGTCTAAGTTTTTTATTTAAATAAAAAAGAGCCTTAAGCTCTTCCATTATACTTACCATCTTTAGTAGAAACTATTATAGTGTCTCCCTCATTAACAAATAAAGGGACTTTTACAACGTATCCCGTTTCAATAGTAGCATCTTTCATCGCATTACTGGTAGTATTCCCTTTTACAGCTGTAGCTGTTTCAGTAATTAAATATTCTGCTTTCTCTGGCAATTCAATACCAATTATTTCACCATTAAAATATGATATACCAATTTCCAAATTCTCTTTTAAATATTTTACTTCTTCTGTT
This sequence comes from uncultured Muribaculaceae bacterium, assembly GCA_964493665.1. Lineage (GTDB taxonomy): Bacteria > Bacillota_I > Bacilli_A > RF39 > UBA660 > DAOSVX01. The sequence goes on along the minus strand of CAZBOZ010000002.1, from coordinate 4,052 downwards.
AATTTGCTTTCTGGAATTGATATTTGGTCATAAGTATTATTATCCATAAATATGTAATCTTTACCAGAATTATATAAATATTGCATCTTTTTCTTATCAATATGAGCTTTCTCAATTTTTATATTAGTATTATATGTATCTTCCGTAATTGAACCAGTTTTTAAGTTTTTTAATTTAATTCTTACAAAAGCTGGACCCTTACCAGGCTTTACATGTTGAAAATCAAGAATTAAAGAAAGGTTCCCATCCATAATAATCGTCATGCCATTTTTAATGTCATTTATGTTAATATTCATAATATTACTTCTTTTCCTTGTGATTTGTATGCTTACGACATTTTTTACAAAAACGAGTTAATTCCATTCTATCTGGAGTATTTTTTTTGTTTTTGCTTGTTACTCGACTTTCGTTTTTACATTCTTGGCATACCATTGTTACAAACATTCTATTTTCACTTTTAGCCATTGTAATTCCTCCTTTGACTTCGCTATGTAATTATACCAAATTATTGCTATTTTTCAAATAAAAATGATAATTAATTATCATTTTTATAATATTTTTTGATATCTTCTATTAAATTTAAATTAAATTGCTTGTTTTTTATCATTTCAATCTCAAATTTATAAGGTGGATAAGCTTTTTCAATATATGGGGTTTCTAAAATTTTAGGAACTTTTTCTAATCTTTTATTATATATAACATTTATTAAAGTATTAAAGCCAATACTGCCATAGCCAATATTTTCATGACGATCTTTATGAGCTCCTAAAGTATTTTTGCTATCATTAACATGAACACATTTTATTTTTTCAATACCAACCATCTTATCAAACTCATTTAAATAATCATCAAATTTATTTAAATTATATCCAGCATCATTTAAATGGCAAGTATCAATACAAACTCCTACTTTATCTTTTAAAACTATGCCATCAATAATCATTTTTAATTCAGCAGTAGTATTTCCACATTCACTGCCTTTACCAGCCATACTTTCTAAAAGAATCATAACTTTAGTATCAGAAGCTAATATCTTATTTAAAGCTTCAACAATATTTTTAATTCCCTCTTCTTTAGTTATCCCTACTGCACTACCAGGATGTAAGACTATCTTATTAACTCCAAGCAATTCACACCTAGCAATTTCGTCTTTTAAAAAGTTAATACTAAAGTTGTATTTCTCCATGACACTTTTATTAGCTAAATTAATTATATATGGAGCATGACAAATGATATTTTTGATATCTATATCATTTTGTTTCATCAATGCTAAAGCTTCTTTAGTATTGTCGTCGCTTATTTTGCTCCTTATGGTATTAGTTGGAGCTCCAGAATAAAACATAAATGTATTAGCTTTATAACTAATAGCTTCCTTTGCACAAGAAAATATCCCTCCAGAAAACGAAACATGACTACCAATTAATAACATTATTATCACCATTAAAATTATCTCATAAAAAAAATCAAGTGTAAACTTGATTTAATTTATTACTGTTAATGTAAACAGCCATCCCAATTTGCAGTTGTTGCTGCTTCTACAGTAATGGTTGTTGCATCTGCATCAATGCTTCCACCTTTTATAGTAGAACTAGCTGTTACTGAATGAGAACCATCTGCATACCAAATATAATAATTATTATTTGTTGCATCAATTAGAACTGATCCAATTTTACCAGTAAAGCTCTTATCAATATATTCTGTTAAGCCAGTAATATCATAACAATAGCCAGTCACCGAAACACTACTAATTGTTGTAGTTGTTGAAGAAGGAAGTGTACCTTCTAACAAATCATCAGAATATTTCAGCTTTGCTCCATCTATAATATTTTCTGCCTCTATATTAAAAGCGTTTTCCTTAGCACCATCCATCATTTTTAAAACACTTGGTACTGCTAATAAAACTAAGACTGCTAATATTACTATTACTGCTAATAATTCAACTAGCGTAAACCCATTTTTCTTTTTCATTTGTTAATCCTCTCTTTTATTATTATGATAAGCCGCAAGTATCAAATAACGTAACATCTGATGCTAGTGTTCCATCTACTGCCAAAGCTCCAGCTGTATCAGCTGTTATTGAACGAGTTCCATCAGTATACCATACAGTAGAACTTGAGCTACCAACTAAAACTGAACCAGTATGGCTAGCAGTAAAAGTTTTATCGACATAGCCATTGGTTTGTAAATATGAAATACTATAGCAATAACCACCAGCTACTGAACGAGTTGTATCACTATTTAATAAATCGTCAGCATAAGCAGCTTTTGCAGCTTTTGCAATGTTTTCACCCTCTATTTTAAAAGCATTTTCTTTAGCTCCGTCCATCATTTTTAATACACTTGGTACTGCTAATAAAACTAAGACTGCTAATATTACTATTACTGCCAATAATTCAACTAATGTAAAACCTTTTTTCTTTTTCATACTAAGTTATCCTCCTATATCTTATAAGTTTATTATATATATTAAATTTAGATATTGCAAGTATTTTCATTATTTGTTGCTTATTTTTTATTACGAAAATTATAATTTAAAATCTTCTAAAAAATCATTTATAGTCATTTCTTGGGCTTGTTTAGGTTCATCTTTGTTAATAGATACCTCAGTTTTATTATCTTTTGATTTTAATAGCTCTGGATATTTAAAAGCATCAATAATATTTTCTTTCGAAATAGCGCTACCATTACTTAATAAATCCATTATTGGTATTTCGCTATTTTTTATTTCTGATATCCCATTATCAGTTTTTATACCAAAAACATCTTTACTATTACTTGGCAAACACTTTAAAACTTGATAAGAAACTGTTTTAATCCTTTTTAATATTCTACTCCCTTTTTTGGCTCTAGTTAATTCTTCTAAGTCAGTTATTCTTATTCTTTTTGCCATTTTATTATTAGTAAATACATTCAAATATTCAGTGTTAGTATTTAATGATAATCCACTAACTAAAACATCAGCTTTTAAATTAATTCCCCTAATTCCACCAGCTTTTAAACCAGTTGGAGAAATAGAATCAGATTTAAACATCAAGTAATAGCCATTATTAGAAACCATTATGGCTTTTTCTTTAGCAATTTTAACATCTATTACTTCATCATCATTTTTTAAATTGATGATCATCATTGGTTTTTTACTTCTAGGTTCAGTAATTAAAACTGAATCAACCTTTTTAATTAAACCGTTTTTGGTAAACAATAAAATATTGCCGGTATTTTTATTTAAAAGAACACTATTTATTATTTTTTCGCCATCTGCCAAAGCCACTATATTACTTATATGTTTACCTAATTCTTTCCATTTTATTTCTGGAATTAGATGAACTGGCAAATAAATATAATTGCCTAAAGAAGTAAACAGCACTAAATTACTTAATGTATCTGTTTCATATTTTTTAATTACATAATCACCATCTTTTAAAGCTGTTTCTTCATTAGCTGAAAATGATTTTAAACTAACTTTTTTTAAATAGCCATCGTTAGTAACTACCACAATTACTTTTTCTTTAGCAACTAAATCTTTAGTATCAAGTTTTATTTCTGTTATTTCGGCTTTTATTTCAGTCTTTCTTGGTAGAGAATACTCCTTTTTAATTTTCCTTAATTCATATTTCATAACATCTTTTAACTTCTCAGGATCTTCCAAAATAGTCTCTAAAGCCTTAATAAATTGTTTTAATTGCTCTAGTTTAGTTTGTAATTCTAAAACATCAGTGTTGGTTAATTTATATAATTGTAATATTACAATAGCTTTAGCTTGCTCAATAGTAAAATTATATTCTCTTACTAAGTTATTTTCAGCATCTGATTTATTTTTAGATCTTCTAATAGTTTTAATTACATCATCTAATATTGATAAAGCCTTTATTAAACCTTCAATAATATGAAATTCTTTTTTATAAGTTGCTAAATCAAACTCACTTCTTTTTACTATTACTTCTTTTTGATGAGATATATAAGCATCTAATAATTCTAAAATTCCTAAAGTCATTGGTCTTCTATTTACAATAGCTACCATATTATAATTATAAGATATTTGTAATTCAGTATTT
>CAZBOZ010000001.1:0-125485 GCA_964493665.1 uncultured Muribaculaceae bacterium | reverse complement strand
ATTTTAAATATAAAGATTGTCAAAAAGAAATGGATATGATTAATAAAGCATTTATAGATATTATGACTGAAGGTGATGCTAACGGTAGAGGATTTGAATATCCAATTCCAACATATTCTATTACTAAAGACTTTGACTGGAGCGAAACAGAAAACACTAAAATGTTATTTGAAATGACTGCCAAATATGGGACACCTTATTTTTCAAATTATGTAAATAGTGATATGGAACCAAGTGATGTTCGTAGTATGTGTTGTCGTTTAAGACTTGATCTAAGAGAACTTCGTAAAAAATCAGGAGGATTTTTTGGAAGTGGAGAATCTACTGGATCTATTGGGGTCGTTACTATTAATTTACCAAAATTAGGCTATGAAGCTAAAGATGAAAAAGAATTTTATGAGAAATTAGAAAAAGTAATGAATATTGCTGCTAGAAGTTTAAAAGTAAAAAGAAATGTCCTTACAAAATTACTTGCTGAGGGCTTATACCCTTATACTAAACGCTATCTAGGAACACTTGACAATCACTTTTCTACTATTGGCTTAGTAGGGATGAACGAAGCTTGTTTAAATGCCAAATGGTTAAGAGCAGATTTAACTCATAAAGAAAGTCAAGCTTTTGCTAAAGATGTCTTAAACTTTATGAGAGAAAAATTATCTGATTATCAAGAAGAATATAAAGATTTATATAATTTAGAAGCAACTCCTGCGGAAGGGACTTCATATCGTTTAGCTAAGCATGATAAAGAAAGATATCCTGATATTATAACAGCTTCAAATGAAGGAGAAACTCCATATTATACTAATAGTACTCATCTACCAGTAGGTTATACTGATGATTTATTTGCTGCTTTAGATGTTCAAGATGAATTACAAACTTTGTATACATCAGGAACGGTATTTCATACTTTCTTAGGAGAAAGATTAAAAGATTGGAAAGCTGCAGCAGCTCTTGTTAAAAAAATAGCTGAAAATTATCATTTACCATATTATACATTATCTCCTACATATTCAGTTTGTGATGAGCATGGTTATTTAACCGGTGATCAAAAAGAATGTCCTAAATGTGGTAAAAAGACTGAGCTATATAGTAGAATTACTGGATACTATCGCCCAGTTCAAAATTGGAACGATGGTAAAACTCAAGAGTTTAAAATGCGTAGAACTTATGGAGTAGAAGAAAAAGCTTGTGGTGAAGAAGTATCTTTAGAAAAGTTTAAAAATAAAATAGTTTTATTTGGTACTAGTACATGTCCAAATTGTAAAATGGCTAAAGAATTACTTAAAAAAGCTAAAATGGACTATGAATGGGTTAATGCTGAAGAAAATCCCGAAGTCACAAAAAAAGTTGGAGTTAAACAAGCACCTACTTTAGCAGTATTTAAAGATAGTAAAATAGAATTAATTAAAAATTTATCAAATATTAAAAAATATATTGAGGGAAATAAAAAGAAGTAAGGAATTTAATATGTACGACATTGTAATTATTGGCTGCGGTCCATCAGGAATGACCGCTGCTATATATGCTTTAAGAGCAGGTAAAAAAGTTTTAATATTAGAAAAAGAAGGTGTAGGAGGTCAAATAGCTTCCTCTCCTTTAATTGAAAACTATCCTGGATATAAAAGTATTAGTGGGCCAGAGCTTGCTAATAATTTATATGAACAAGTAGAATATTTAGGTGGAGAAATAGAACTAGAAGAAGTATTAAAGATAAAAGATGGTGATATAAAAGAAATTATTACTGAAGATAATACTTATAAAGCTAAAGCTATAATTATTGCCACGGGAGCTAAATATCGCTTACTTGGTTTAGAAAATGAAATAGATTTAATAGGAAATGGTATTCACTTTTGTGTATCATGTGATGGAGCTTTTTATAAAGACAAGGTAGTAGCAGTTATTGGTGGTGGCAATAGTGCTGTAATAAATGCTAGCGCTTTAGCTGATTTATGTAAAAAAGTATACATAATACAAAATGTTTCTAAACTAACTTGTGAAAATATGCTTGCTTCTAAATTAAAAGATAAAAATAATATAGAAATATATTGTAATGCCACAATTAAAAAAATAAATGGTACAGAGGAATTAGAATCAATCATTATAGAAACTGAAGGTAAAGAAGAAGAACTAAAATTAGATGGGATGTTTTTAGCAATTGGCCTTATTCCTGCTAGTGACATGTTTAAAGGGCTATTAGAATTGGATGATTCTAAGTATATTGTTTCTAATGATAGTTGTGAAACCAATATATCTGGGATATTTGTCGCTGGAGATTGTCGTAATAAAAAAATTAGACAACTTACGACAGCAGTTAATGATGGTACTATAGCAGCAATAAATGCTATAAAATATATTGATAAATAAGGAGGAAAAATGTCAAACGAATTAGGTATAATCGTTATGGACAATTGTAAAGAGCTTGGGGAAAAAGTGAATAAACACTTAAAAAAATTAAATGATACTAAAAAGGACTACACAATACCAATAGAGGCAATCCGTTTTAGTAATGGTGAAGGGAAAGTAATGATAAGGGAGACTATCCGTGAAAAAGATATTTTCATCTTATCTGATACAACTAATTATAGTTGTACCTACAAAATGTTTAATTTTACAAATCATATGAGCCCTGATGATCACTTTCAAGATATTAAAAGAGTAATATCTGCTATGGGTGGCAATGCTGCAGAATTTAGTGTTGTAATGCCACATTTATATTCAGCAAGACAACATAGGAGAAAGGGAAGGGAATCATTAGATTGTGCTTTAGCTCTTCAAGAATTAGGTAGATTAGGGATTAAAACTTTAGTGGTTTTTGACGCCCATGATCCAAATGTCCAAAATGCGATACCTTGTATATCGTTTGAAAATTTTTATCCAACTCATTTGTTACTTGAAAAATTTGTAGAAACTGAGAAAGTTAATTTTGATAATTTAATAGTTATAAGTCCTGATACTGGAGCTATGGATAGAGCTCGTTATTACGCCGATATGTTAGGCTGTGATGTGGGAACTTTTTATAAGAGAAGAAATGTGGAAGTTATAATAGATGGTCAAAATCCTATTGAGACTCATGAATATATTGGACCAGATATAGCTGGTAAGGATGTTATAATAGTTGATGATATGGTCGCTTCTGGAGGATCTATAATTGATATTGTCAAAGAATTATCTAAAAAAGGAGTTAAAAATGTTTTTATTTTCTGTACATTCGCTTTCTTTACTAATGGTCCAGATAAATTTACTAAATTATATGAAGAAAAGAAAATAAAAAGATTTTATACCACTAACTTAATTTATACTCCAGAAGAAATAAAGCAAAACAAATGGTATAAAGAAGTTGATTTCTCATTTTTAATTGCGGAAATTATTAACACCTTGTATCATCATCATTCTTTATCACCACTTATGAATGGCAAAAAAGAATTGTTAGAAAAAATAAAACTTAAAAATGCTGAAAATAAGCGTTAAATATAATAAGAAAGTGGTTGATACCCCTTTCTTTTTTTGTTATACTAATAAAGCGAAAGTGAAAGGAAAGATTTAATGACAAAATATGTTTATGCCTTTGAAGAAGGTAAAAAAGAAATGAAAAATCTTTTAGGTGGTAAAGGAGCTAATTTAGCTGAAATGACTAATATAGGATTGCCTGTGCCTAGAGGGTTTACAATTTCAACCGAAGCTTGTACTAAGTATTATGATGATAATAAAATGATTTCAAGTGATATTGAAGAAGAAATAAATACTAAACTGGCTGAGTTAGAAAGCAAAACTGGTAAAAAAATGGGAGATATGTCAAATCCTTTATTAGTATCAGTTAGAAGTGGTGCTAGAGCTAGTATGCCAGGAATGATGGATACAGTTTTAAACCTAGGACTAAATGATGAAGTGGCTAAAGGATTTGCTGAAGCTACTCAAAATAAAAGATTTGCCTATGATTCTTATAGAAGATTTATTCAAATGTTTGCAGATGTTGTAAAAGGATATCCAAAAGCATCATTTGAAAGATATTTTGATAAAATTAAAGAAGAAAAAGGCGTTTCTAGCGACTTAGAATTAACCGCTGATGACATGGAAGAAGTTGCTGCTAAGTTCAAAGAAAATTATAAAACTTTAGCTGGTGAAGACTTCCCTCAAGATCCAAAAGTTCAACTAATGGAAGCTATCAAAGCTGTATTTAGTTCATGGATGAATGAAAGAGCGATTGTTTATAGGAAATTAAATGATATTCCTGGTAGTTGGGGAACAGCTGTAAATGTTCAAGAAATGGTTTATGGTAATAAAGGTGAAACATCAGGTACTGGAGTAGCATTTACGAGAAATCCATCTACTGGTGAAAAGAAACTTTATGGAGAATATTTAATTAATGCTCAAGGTGAAGACGTTGTAGCAGGTATTAGGACTCCAGAACCAATTTCTAAATTGGAAAGTGATTTACCAGAAGTATATGAAGAGTTTGTAAAAACTGCTAATATATTAGAAAATCATTATAAAGATATGCAGGATATGGAGTTTACAATTGAAAATGGCAAATTATTTATGCTTCAAACTAGAAATGGCAAAAGAACAGCTCCAGCAGCTTTAAAAATTGCCGTAGATTTAGTTAGTGAAGGAATGTTGACAAAAGAAGAGGCTTTACTAAAAGTAGAACCTAAACAATTAGATCAATTATTACATCCAAATTTTGATAAAGAATCTTTAAAAAATGGTAAAGTGATTGCTACTGGTTTAGCGGCTTCTCCTGGAGCAGCAACTGGTAAAATATATTTTACGGCTGAAGATGTTGTAAAAGCCAAAGAAGCTGGTGAAAAAGAAGTCTTATTAGTAAGACTTGAAACAAGCCCAGAAGATATCGAAGGAATGAATTCCGCAAGTGGTATTTTAACTATTCGTGGTGGAATGACATCTCATGCTGCTGTAGTAGCTAGAGGAATGGGTAGATGTTGTGTATCTGGTTGCGGTGAATTAAAAATAGACGAAGAAGCTAAAACATTAACTACTAAAGATGGTCAAACTTTTAAAGAGGGCGACTATATGAGTTTAGACGGTTCTACGGGAAATGTTTATGGTGAACAAATTAAAACTGTTGAACCAGAAATAAGCGGTGATTTTGAAACCTTTATGGGTTGGGCTGATAGTATTAGAAGACTTAAAGTTAGAACTAATGCTGATACTCCAAAAGACGCTAAACAAGCTAGAAAATTTGGCGCTGAAGGCATTGGCCTTTGTAGAACAGAACACATGTTCTTTGAAGAAGATAGAATATTTAACTTTAGAAGAATGATTGCTGCTGAAACTCTAGAACAAAGAGAAGAAGCATTAGAAAAAATTCTTCCATATCAAAGAGGTGACTTTGAAGAATTGTTTAGAGCTATGGCTCCATATTCAGTAACTATTCGTTACTTAGATCCACCTTTACATGAATTCTTGCCTCATACTGATGAAGAAATTAAACCTTTAGCCAAAAGTTTAGGAATAACTTTTGAAGCTTTAAAGGCTAGGGTAGAATCATTAAAAGAATTTAACCCAATGATGGGTCATAGAGGATGTAGATTGGCTGTTACATATCCAGAAATAGCTAAAATGCAAACTAGAGCTGTTATTGAAGCAGCAATAAACGTTAATAAAGAAGGATTAAATGTAATTCCTGAAATTATGATTCCATTAATTAGCGAAGTAAAAGAATTAAAATATGTTAAAGATATAGTTTGTGAAACAGCTAATGAGATTATTAAAAATAGTGGCGTAGAGCTAGAATATAAAGTCGGGACTATGATTGAAATTCCAAGAGCAGCTTTAACTGCTGATGAAATAGCTACAGAAGCAGAATTCTTCTCATTTGGAACCAATGACTTAACTCAAATGACCTTTGGATTTTCTAGAGATGATGCCGGTAAGTTCTTAAATGACTACTATACAAAACAAATACTAGAATCTGATCCATTTGCTAAATTAGATCAAATTGGTGTTGGTAAACTAGTTAAAATGGCTGTAGAGTTAGGTAGAAAAACAAGACCTGATATCCATCTTGGTATATGTGGTGAACATGGTGGTGAACCAAGTTCTGTAGAATTCTGTCATCAAGTAGGACTAGATTATGTATCTTGTTCTCCATATAGAGTTCCACTTTCAAGATTAGCGGCAGCTCAAGCAGTAATTAAAGAAAACGAGAAATAAATAATTAAGTTAAAAGGTTGAGAGAAATCTCAATTTTTTTAATTAGTGTCATGTTGCATAAATAGAACCACAATGCTATAATCAAATTAGGTGATAGTTATGGGTAAAATAAATGATTTTGAATTAGAAGAAAGATTATATCAAGAATTTAATTTCAATTTTACAAGTCTTAGGCATGAACTGGGTTTAACTCAAAAAGAAATGGCTAAAAAATCTAATGTATTAAGAGACAAGATAGCTAAAATAGAAAGAGGAATATATCCACCAAACATAAAAAGTTTACTTAAAATATTAGGACCACTTGGATATACCTTAAAAATAGAAAAGATAGAAAAGGAGACCTTATGAAGGAAAGTAATATAATTTTATATGAAACAGAAGAAGGGAAAATAAATATCGATGTTTTATTATATGGCTTAGTCAAAAAGGTATAAGTGAACTGTTTGAAATACATAGATCAGTAATTACCAAACATTTAAAAAATATTTTTAATGAAGAAGAATTAATAAAGGATTTAGTATGTGCAAAATTTGCACATACTGCTTTAGATGGCAAAAAGTATAATACTGATTTCTATAATTTAGATGCTATTATTGCTGTAGGGTATAGAGTCAATTCAAAGAAAGCTACTAAATTTAGAATGTGGGCAACTAACGTATTAAAAGAGTACATTATAAAAGGATTTAAAATAGATACTGAAAGAATGAAAAATGGTCCTAAATTTGGTAAAGATTATTATGACGAGTTACTTGAGACCATAAGAGAAATTAGATTAAGTGAAAGAAGGTTTTACCAAAAGATAACTGATGTTTTTGAAATAACAAGTATAGATTATGATAAAAAGTCTGATGAGGCTTATACGTTTTTTAAAATTGTCCAAAATAAAATTCATTATGCTATTACTGGTCACACTGCTGCTGAACTTATTTATAATAGAGTAAACTCTAATGAAAAAAATATGGGACTCACGTCTTGGAAAAATTCACCTAATGGAAAGATTATGAAGTATGATGCTAGTATAGCAAAGAATTATTTAAATCAAGAAGAATTAAAAAAGATGGAAAGTTTATCAATTTTATTTTTAGACTATGCCGAAGATATGGCATATGATCATAATAAAATGACGATGAAGAAATGGATTGATGCTACTGATAATTTATTAAAATTTAGAAAAAAAGAGGTGTTAACAACAGCTGGTGATATATCTCATAAAAAGGCTATAGAGAAAGCCAATAGTGAATACGAAAAATATAGGATAAAGCAAGATAAAGAATATATTTCTTCAATGGATGAATTATATACCAAATATTTAAATGAAAAAGGCAAGAGATAATATCTTATTTTTAGTATTTATATGTTATAATTTATATAATGGGAAGAGGTAAATTATGAAAGTAAAATTATTATTTGCATGTAATAAAAAATCTTTAGAAGCAAGAACTAAAATAGTAGCTACAGCTGGTAAATTATCAAGAGCTCCTGGTACTGTAACTGAAGTTTATAAATCCAGTACTGATTATGAGAAAAACAAAAGATTTATAGAGAGAGTAATAGCTATGGGCCATGATTCCATAACTGATCATGATTATTTGGTGTTTTCATTAGAAAATGTAACACCTTTTTTAGAACAAATAATTATACAAGAGAGATTTTCTTCTTTTACAATTAAATCAAGAAGGGAAGTTGATTTTTCTAAAGTAGGATTTATAACCCCTGATTTTAGAGATAAAAATCATAATATATTAAATAATAATTTAGAGTTACAAAAAAAATATAAACATCATATGAAATCTTTATTTATTGATTATCAAATGTTAGTTGATATGGGATTAAAAAAAGAAGATGCCAGGTTTATATTGCCATATTCATTTTATGGAAATATTATAATGGGAATCGATGCTCATACTTTAAAGAACTGGATTATTAAATTAACTAAAGGTAAAGAAAGTAATATTGCTGAATTAAAAGATCTTGGGCAAAAGTTATATGAAATAATGGAAAAGTATGTACCATATTTAAAAGATATGATTGATAGTACCCAAACGGATAATGTTGATCATGTAGAAGAAATATTAAATAGTCATATTAAAGATAATAAATATGATATAGCTCTAAAACCAACATTAATATCATATACTCCTGAAGCTGATAAAAAGATTATATTAACTAGTTTAATGAGAGTATATGGCTATGATTATAATAAAGCTTTAGAAGTATATCAAATGATAGAAAATGAAACTGATTTACAAAGAACATTAATGTTAGAAATGTCTAAAACAATAGACAAAAAAGAACTAAAACAAGTTAATTTTGGTTTTCAATTTGCTATTTCTTTAGCAACTTTAACTCATTATACAAGACATCGTACTCATCCAATAATTGTTCCAGATTTTGTTCCGATAAAAGATTTAACAAAATATAAAATACCACCAGCCATGACTGATGATATGCAAAAAATATATATTAATGCTTTAAATAGGACGTATGAATTATATTCAGAATTTTGTAATAATGGTGTTTGTGATGAAGACTTAATATATTTTTATTTAACTGGCAATATGTTAAATATTGAAACTAATTTTGATGGTGGGACATTCGCTCATATAATGAGACTTAGAATATGTAATAAAGCTCAGTGGGAGCCAAGAATGATTGCTAATCAAATGCGAGATTTAGTTAAAGAAGTGGCACCAATATATGGAAGTATATTGGGATCAGATTGTGAAATATTTGATTTATGTAAAGAGGGTAAAGAAAGCTGTGGCAAAATATATAGTTTAAGAAAAGGAGTGACTAATGAAGAAAAATAAATTAATTGTAATTGAAGGAACAGATTGTTCAGGGAAAGAAACTCAAGCTAAAATGCTAATTGAAAGATTAAAAAAAGATAAGATAAAAATAAATATGCTTAGTTTTCCTAATTATGATTCTCCAACTGGTAAAATAGTAGGAGGGCCATTTTTAGGAAAAGAATTATATGGTAAATGTTTTTTTACAGAGAATCCTATAAATGTTGATTCAAAAGTAGCTTCATTATACTATGCGGCTGACAGAAGATATAATCTTCCTTTGCTAAAAGCTTATTTAGCCCAAGGGAATTTAATATTGGATCGCTATGCTGAAAGTAACATGGCTTTTCAGGCGGGTAAATTAAGAAAAAAAGAAGATCGTCTAGAAATGTATAAATGGCTAAATAATTTAGAATATAAATTTTTGGAATTACCAAAACCAGATATCATTATTTTTCTTTATATGCCTTATAAATATTCATTAGAATTAAAGAAAAAAAGACATGAAAAGCCAGATAAAATAGAAAAATCAGCTTTATATTTGCAAACCGCTGAAAAAGCCTATTTAGAATTAGCAAAATTAAGGAATTATATTACAGTTAATTGTATTAAAAATAATGAAATAAGAACTATAGAAGATATTAATGATGAAATATATAAAATAATTACTAGCCATTTAACAAAACAAAAATAATTTGTTATAATTAAAAAGAATAAAAGAGGGATTATATGAAAATATTGTGTATTGGTCATAGTGCTTATGATATAACTATTCCGATTGATAGTTTCCCAGTAGAAAATAGTAAATATCGTTTTAAAAAGACAGACGAAGGTGGCGGTGGACCAGCTGCTAACATGGCTTATCTTCTTGGTAAGTGGGGCGAAGAGGTTTATTATACTGGGATAGTTGGCAATGATGTATATGGTCAAAGAATTAAAAAGGAATTAGAGAATGTTAAAGTAGATACTCATTTAATAGAAACAACATATAAAAACGATACCCAATTATCTTTTGTTTTAGTAAACAAGCAAAATGGTAGTAGAACTATTTTTAATATAACCGATGATTATATACCTCTTAATAAACATGAAGTTGATTTTGATCCTGAAATAATCTTGATGGATGGTTACGATTATATTGCTTCAAAAGATATTATAGATAAATATTCAAAAGCAATATCAATAATCGATGCTGGTTCTGCTAGTCCTGAAATATTAGATTTATGTAAAAGAAGTAAATATATAGTTTGTTCCAAAGAATTTGCTGAAACTGTTACAAACATGAAATTTGATTGGAATGATAAAAATACTTTAATTGAAATATATCAACTGCTAGCAGATAAATATGATGGAAAAGAACTTGTGATAACTTTAGAAGAACATGGGTCTTTATATAGTCAAAACGGTATAATAAAATTAATGCCAGCTTTAAAAGTAGAGGCTGTTGATACAACTGGAGCAGGAGATACATTCCATGGAGCTTTTGCTTATGGATTATCTAAAGAATTTGATATTGAAAAAACCGTTAAATATGCTACTATAGCGGCAGGAATTTCTGTAACAAGAATGGGAGCTAGAAAAAGTATCCCAGAATTAAAAGAAGTAGAAGAAGAGTATACTAAAAACATTTAGTATATTTTTATTTGTCAGGAAGTTGACATTTTTAGGCCGTTATGCTATAATGTCTTCACAAATGTGGTAAATAAAGGGGGTTTTATTTATGGCAAGTTATGTTTTAGACTACATTAATGAAAATGAGTATAAAAAACTTGAAAGAGCATTAAAGAAATACAATATGTTAGCTTATAAAAAGTTAAACTTTGATTTTTATCCATCTTTAAGAGATGGTAAGTTTGTTGGTGAGTTAGTAAGTCAAAATAAGAAAGATGATTCATTTACTTATGAGCTTAAACTACCAAGCGATCATATGTTTAGTCAAGTTCATGGTGACATTAAATTACACTATACAGTTTATACTAAAGGCAATACCGTAATGTTAAATAATATTACTCCTTCTAATATATTATTAGAGGGTCATAAATCAGAATTAACAACATATAAAGGAATTATGATTTCCAAAGCTAATGCTTCAAAAGATATGTTTAAAATTGATTTATTAAATGCCTTACAAAATAAGTAGAAATACTTATTTTTTTATTGAAAAAACCTTGCAACATCAAATATCTTATGATATTATTACTATTGTCGATGGACCTCTAGCTCAGTTGGTTAGAGCATCCGGCTCATAACCGGGCGGTCGTAGGTTCGAGCCCTACGAGGTCCACCACTTATGCAGGTATGGCGGAACTGGTAGACGCACTAGCCTTAGGAGCTAGCGGAGAAATCCTTGGGGGTTCAAGTCCCTTTACCTGCACCAAATAAAATCAACTCATTTGAGTTGTTTTTTTATATTTAAAATGATATTATTTTTATAATAGAGGTATTATATGAAAAATAAAGCCTTATATTATTTAACTAATTTTATATTTTTGGTTATTAATATTATTACTACCCTTATTGTTTTAGATGTCTTTAAAAACAATTTCTTTTTATTTCAAGGTGGATTAGGAATTCTTGCTATTATAGTTGGTTATATAAGCTTAATTTTAGATTTTTTTGATAAGGAAGTAGGACATAAATTAAAAATTTTAAGCTCTTTTTTACTGCTTTTTTTCTATATTGTTTATGCTATTATAGATCCTGAAATGAATATTACTTTTTTAACAATAGCTGGTTTAACAATAATATCAATATTTATATTAAGAACTATAATTAGAAAAAACATTTCCCATAATATAAAGGATAAAGAACTAAAAAATGGTAAATATTTAAAACTTAGTAAGCCATTTAATATATATATAATTTTAAACATATTATTATTAATGGTTGTTTGGATATATCCATTTGAAAATAATTTAAATATTTATGAGGGACCTAATGGAGAAGGTTTAACCAGTTATATTAGTGAATATAAAGAACCATTTATATCGATTGATATAGATGGTGGATTTATTTATAATATTTCTGATGGCTTAAAGCTTAATCAAGGACTAAATGCTGATTCAGAAGATTTAGTTGGAACAGTAGACATAAAATGCTATCAGCCAAATACTAATATTAAAATTATTCCTTATACTTCTGGGACTTTAGCCGTAAATTTATTAAATTTTGCTAAAGATCGAAGCAATATTACAGTTAATGGTAATGAAATAGACGTTTTTGCCAGCAATAATGATTTTTATCAAAAAACTCTTAAATTAAATAACAATGAAATAGTTGGCGATTTAGTAAAGAGCAGCTATTTAGATTCACATAGTAACTATTACTTTTATTTAAATATTGAAGGTAATCAAGAATATAATGTTGAAATAAAGCCAATCACTAATGCAACTAATAGTTGGAGTTTTTATAGTATTTCAGATTTACATGGTGGAACAAATATAATGGTCCCTATATTTAAAGATCTATTAGAAAATAA
Source organism: uncultured Muribaculaceae bacterium (assembly GCA_964493665.1). Taxonomy (GTDB): domain Bacteria; phylum Bacillota_I; class Bacilli_A; order RF39; family UBA660; genus DAOSVX01. The sequence goes on along the minus strand of CAZBOZ010000001.1, from coordinate 113,044 downwards.
ACCTGATTTTATCATTGCTAATGGCGATTTGATAAATAGTGGTAGTAAATCTGAATATATTATTACTAGTGAATTATTTAATTCTTACAATATTCCTATTTATACTAGTATTGGTAATCATGATGTTTGGGGTTTAGGGAACAAATATTATCCATCATTTTTTGGGCCTTATTATTATAGTTTTACTTATAATAATGCCACTTTTATAGTATTAAATACTTCATCAGGGATTATTGGTGAATCCCAATTCGAATGGTTAGAAAATGAATTGCAAAATGTAACAACCGATCTAATTTTCATAATTGGCCATATGTCTCCTATCAATACAATTACAGGGGAATTTGATAGTTCTGTTAATCTTAGTCCAGAATCTAATGATAATTTACAAAGTAAAGCTGAATCAGACAAATTAATTGAACTTTGTGAGCAATATGGCGTTGATTATTATTTAGCAGGTCATTCTCATGTTTATGGTAAAACTACAATTGGTAATACAACTTATGTTACTTCAGGAGTATTGGGAGGGACTGCTACAGGTGGCAATAATATTGGCTATTTAAAAATTAGTGTTAATGATCAAAATGTTGATGTTACCTTTATCGATAGCTCTAGTTATTATAATGAAGGTATATTAAAACAGATTCAAACATTTCAAGTCTTTTTAATCCCTCTTTTAAGGGCTGGAAGTATTAGATTATTAATTACTTTAATAATATTTACTATAAATTATAATATTTGGTTGTTTGTAAAAAGGAAGTTAATATTTAATATAAAATAATTTTAAATATAAAAAAGAAATTAAATGCTTCTTTTTTTATTTGACATATATCTTAAAGCATTGTATTTTAGAAATGCACTATCAAAAGGAGAGTTTATGAACAATTTAATTTTAATGTGTAATAATTTATATAAAAATTATGGTAAAAAGGAAGTAATAAAAGATTTATCTTTAGAACTTTATGAAGGAGATATATTGGGTTTTATCGGACCTAATGGTAGTGGTAAAACAACTACTATAAAAATGATTTTAGGACTTCAAAGTATTAATAAAGGGAATGTTATTATTAATGGTTATGATATAAAAAATGATTTTGTAAAGGCAATTAGTAAAGTCGGAGCTATTGTAGAAAATCCTGATATGTATATGTATTTATCAGGCAAACAAAATTTAGAATTAATAGCTAGAATGTATAAAAACATAGATAAAAAAAGAATTAATGAAGTTGTGAAATTAGTAAAATTAGAAAAAAGAATAAACGATAAAGTATCTAAATATAGTTTAGGAATGCGTCAAAGATTAGGCATAGCAGGAGCCTTACTTAATGATCCTAATATTTTAATATTAGATGAGCCAACAAATGGTTTAGATCCAGAAGGAATAAAAGAATTAAGAGATATCTTGAAAGATTTAGCAGTTAAAGAGCATAAAGGGATTTTAATATCTAGTCATAATTTAGCAGAATTAGATAATTTTTGTAATAAAGTCTGTGTAATTAAAAATGGTAAAGTAATTGAAACGACAGAGGTTAAAAAATTTAAAAAGGAAGCGGTAAAAAATGATTATTTTATTGAGTTAAATAATGCTAAAAAAGCTATAAAAATATTGAAGTCTGGAGAAATGGTTAACAGTACTAAAATAAAAATAATAATTTCTAAAAAAGAAATTCCTAATATTATTAAAAAATTAATTTCCGAGGATGTTTTAATTTATCAGATATATGAAGCCGAAATGTCTTTAGAAGAAGCATTTTTAAGTAAAGTAGGAGGTAATATAATTGATTAAGTTAGTAAAAAACGAATTAATAAAAGTTTTTAGTAAAAAAAGTATATATATTATATTACTTGTTTGTTTAGCATTTGTAATATTAACAAATTTTATTTATAAAAGTTTTAAGTCTTCAACTAATATTAATGATAATAAAGAATATATTAATAATTTGGAGGTAGAGCAAGAAACTATAGATTTAACTAATAGTAAAAACACTGAATGGTATGTTTCTAATCAAACTGAAATAGATATTTACAATCTCCAAGAAAAATATGGTATTAATTCTTGGCAAGCTTCCTTAATTCAAAGCGAATTATATGAAACAATATACCAAATTAACTATTTAACTTATGGTAAATATAAAAACGAGACAGAATTAAAAAAATTACAGAAAAGCTATAGCAAAATAATAGCTAAATTTGATTCCGATGATTGGCGTAGTTTTGTAAATGATGAAATAACAGAATTAAATAATGTTTTAAAAGAACAAAATAAAGTATTAGATAAAGCTAAAGGAACAACAGCGATATCTTTAGCTCAAAAAAACATCTTTTTAACAGAATTAAGCATTGAAATAGCTAATATGAGACTAGATAAAGATATACCATATGGTAGTGATTATTTAAATGATGCAATAAATTTATATCAAGGTAATAAAATTACCTGGTATGAAATAAAGGATGAAAATCGGGATTATGAACAAGAATTAGTGTTTAAAGAGGCTTCAAAAAACATTGCTATGTCTAAATATACAATAGATAATAAATATGATCCTTCTAACGATGCAAATATGAGATCAATGTATATTAATTTTTTGGATGAATTCCAGTTTTTTATTATCCTCATTATTATTTTTACTTGTGGGGCAATAGTCAGTGAAGAATTTAATAAAGGCACTATTAAAACGCTTTTAATAAGGCCATATCCAAGATGGAAGATTTTACTTTCAAAATTCATAACGTGTATTTTAATGGTTTTATTTGCTTATTTATCGATATTTATATTTCAAAGTGCAGTGGGAATGATTATATATGGACCTAGTAGTTTAAGCGTTCCAGTTGTCAATTATAATTTTATGAGTAATAGTATAATAGTTCAAAATATATTTATTTATATGGCTTTAGCTTTTATAGCAATACTTCCAATGCTAATATTAATTGCTACATTAGCCTTTATGTTAAGCGTTTTAATAGGAAACACGGCCGCTGCAATTGCTATATCATTTGTAGGTAGTATTATTTCCAATATTATAAATATTTTAGTAATAAAATATAATGTAAGTTTCATGCGTTATTTTGTAACTTTAAATTGGGATTTTACTGATTACTTATATGGTGGTAGTTCCTATTTTAAATATACTAATTTAAAGTTTTCTGTACTAATTTGTTTAATATACTTTGTAATTATGATTATTACATCATTTATAGTATTTAATAAGAAAAATATTAAAAACATTTAAAGTATGATATATTATTATCATACTTAATTGCTGAAATAGCTCAGTTGATAGAGCAATCGCCTCGTAAGCGATAGGTCGTAGGTTTGATTCCCACTTTCAGCACCATTTAAAAATAACTCTAATAAAAAATTAGAGTTTTAATTTAATTCTAGATAGTATATAATTAAAACATATAGGAGGGTTAAATGGAAAAAAGAACGGAAATTTTATTTTCAACTGGAATTGATACAACTAGATCTGATTGTTATTCAAAGGGCTGGTATGAATATATTGTATATTTAGATACATTAAAAGAAGCCAACGTTAGTGCAATGGAATTGCATGGCGAAGATTTTGTAATACTAATTGGGGCAAAATGGTCTGAGGATTCAATGGGTTATAATGAAATTAAAGTTAGCCCTTATGAATTACTGTTTGCATATAATAGATTATTATGGGCTGGACTTTCTTATGATGAAGCTTTAGCAGAATTATTAAGATTTTATGAAGCTGAACCATTTTTGACTGAAGCACCTAAAAGTCTTAAACATGCTGAACATTGGAGCAAAAAGTATATAATACCGGGCAAAGCAAAAGCGGAATATATTGATAAAAATAAAGCTTTAAAATTGGAATTGGAACGTTGGCTTTACTAAAATTAGAGTTTTAATTTAATAAAATATAAAGTATAATTTTATTGAAGGTGGGCTATGAAGACTAGCAGTTTAATAAAAATTTTAATTGGACTTATTCTAGTTGTTTTATTGTGCTTACTAAATATTAAATTATTAAATATTATAAATCCTTTAAATGCAAAAGATTATGTTAAAAAAACTTATGAAGGAAATAATGGTAATATAAATTATCCCTATTTTAAAGATTATGGGCTAGATAAAAAAATAGCTGAATATGTTGATGATTTAAAAGTTACTAATGGTGATATTGATTTTAAACTAAATATTGTTGATGACAAATATTTAAGTTTATTATTTATTTTGCCAAACAACTATTTTAAAAGCTATTTAATTAATTTAAATAATTTAAAAGAAGAAGATATATCAGTTGTTTTCAAAGATAATAATACAATTGATTTCGGTCTAAAAATAGCCGAAATGTTAGTCTCTAAATATCCGGCTTTTATATATAGTGGTATTATAAATAGTGAAGGAGAAACGTCTTACTTGATAGAAAATAATCAAATAATGATTTATTTTTTCGGTTATAATATAAAACCAACTATAAATGAACCAATATTTATAAAATTAAATTATAATGAAATATATGAATCTTTAAAAATAGGATATACCTTGGATTCAAATTATGTTAATGAGAATATATATACATTAGATCCCAATAAAAAGACTATAGCTATTACTTTTGATGATGGACCAAGTGGACCTACTACTAGAGAAATATTTAATACTTTAAATGATAATAAAGCCTCAGCCACTTTCTTTATGCTCGGCAATAAGCTAGAAAATTATATCCCTTTAATAACCGACATTATAAATAGTGATAGTGAAGTTGGAACTCATAGTTATAAGCATCAATATTTAGTTAGATTAAGCTATAAACAAAGATCAATTAACATTAATAAACCAACAGAATTTATGGCTCAGTTATTTAATTCTTCACCAGTTTATTTTAGACCACCATATGGTAGTATAAATAGTAGAATAAAAAAAGAAATAAATATACCTATCATAATGTGGAGTGTTGATCCTCAAGATTGGAATTCAAAAGATGCTAAAACTATTAAAAACGATGTTTTAAGAGTAGTAAAAGATGGTGACATAATTTTACTCCACGATATATTTCCAACCACTGTAGAAGCCGTTAAAATGCTTTTACCAGAGCTTTATGCTAGAGGTTATCAAGTTGTGTCAGTTTCTAAATTAGCAGAGTTAAAAGGAGTAACATTATCACCTAGTAAATCTTATCGTAGTATAAAATAATAAAATATTGAGTAATCAATATTTTTTATGTATAATAATAATTGTTATGGGCGATTAGCTCAGTTGATTAGAGCGCTTGCTTGACGTGCAAGAGGTCATAGGTTTGAGTCCTATATCGCCCACCATAATAAAATAAAACCACTTTAATAAGTGGTTTTTTGTTTTTGGTGACCCATACGGGATTTGAACCCATGAATGTTGCCTTGAGAGGGCAATGTGTTAACCATTTCACCAATGGGCCATTTAGAAAATTATTTGTTTAAATAATTTTTAAATAATTTAATTCTTTTTTTAATAGATGAAATATCTAATATTTTTAATATTTCATAAATATCTGGCGTTATCGTCTTTCCAGTAATACTAGCTCTTATTAGTTCACATAAATCACCAACGTGGCCACAATACTTATCTGGACAAGCTTTATATTCTTTAACATCAGGACAAAAATCATATTTAGAAGAAAAATCTTTTATTTTATTCCACCAAACTTCTTTTTCATCATTTTTATTATATACATTATCAAAATAATCTTCAAGGATTTTATAATTATAAAAAGTTTTAATTTCCAAATTACTATAGTTATTTAAATCAAACAATTCTTCATACATATAATATATTTGACCTTTAATATCTAAATAACAAGCTATATCTTTTCTTGGTTTAACTAATTCTCTTTCAATATTTAAAATACTTATAGTATAATCTTTATGATTTTTTAATAAACCATAAAAATCTTTATCATATGTATTAAAATATTTTAAAGCTTTTTCATATAATACATCAGCTTTTAATCTACTAAAATAAGTCTTAGAAATATTAATTAATTTTTCAATATCAAATATTGAACCACTTTTACTCATTTTTTCAAAAGTAAATTTAAAATCTTCAATATTTTTATCAGAATTAGCATTATACCATTCTTCGAAATTAGAATTAAGTAAGGTTGCAAAATAGAGTTTAATGGCTTCTTTAGGTATCCCTTTTTCGTTATAATAAAGAACTGCTGCCTCAGGATCTTTTCTTTTAGAAAGTTTTCTTATACATTCACCATCTTTTTTGTTTAAGGGGAGAATATGAGCATAAGAAGGGGCTTTAAAATTAAAAGCATTCCATATTTCCATATGATAAGGTACTGATGAAATATATGAATCATCCCTGGTGACTAATGTTACTCTCATCAAATAATCATCTACAACATGAGCAAAAGCATAGGGTGGAATACCATCAGATTTAATTAAAACATGATCTATATCATTTTCTGGTAGTTCAATCGTTCCTTTTACTTTGTCTTTGAATATAATTTTTTTATTAAAATTACCATTACTTTTAAGTCTTATGGTATATTTTTCACCATTTTTTATTTTAGCTTCTATTTCTTCAATAGTTAAATTACGGCATATTGCATATTCACCATAATAACCAATTCTTTTTTTGCTAGAAGTTTGGTCTTCTCTTATGCACTTTAAATCTTCTTCTTTACAAAAACATGGATAAGCTCTACCAATTGAAACTAAATATTTAGCAAAAGCAGCATAAATATCTTTTCTTTCAGTTTGTAAATATGGGCCATATAAACCACCATTAATAGGGCTTTCATCAATTTTATAATCATAGGCATCTAAATCACAAATAATTTTATTTATACCATCTTCTATAGCTCTTTTACTATCGGTATCCTCAATTCTAACAATAAATATACCATTAGATTGATGAGCAAATCTTTCCGGAATAAAAGAAGCAAATAAATTGCCCATATGCATTCTTCCGGTAGGAGAGGGAGCAAAACGACATACCTCTTCGCCATCATTTAAATTTCTTTTAGGATATAATTTCTCATAATATTCTATATCTTTATCAATATCTGGATATAATAAATTAGCTAACTTTTTATAATCCATAATAACACATCCTTTTTGGTTGCCCCAGAAGGATTCGAACCTCCGGTGCTGGAGTCAGAGTCCAGAGCCTTACCACTTGGCCATGGGGCAATTAACAGTAATAATTATAGCATAAAAAAAGACTAATACAACTTAATCTTAATTTATAATATTGGTGACCCGTACGGGATTTGAACCCATGAATGCATGCGTGAAAGGCATGTGTGTTAAACCACTTCACCAACGGGCCATTTAAACAAAATGGTGGGCCTGGGGGGACTTGAACCTCCGACCTCACGCTTATCAGGCGTGCGCTCTAACCAGCTGAGCTACAGGCCCATTTTGGAAGAAAACCTATTACATTTTATAATAGTTTTCTTTTTTTAGCAACAAAATTTTGGTGTCCCCTTAGGGACTCGAACCCTAGACCCACTGATTAAGAGTCAGTTGCTCTACCAACTGAGCTAAGGAGACAAATGGAAATACCAACAAAGTATACCTTAATTATGGCCTAAAATCAATGCTTTTTTGGCAATATTTATAAAAAATAAAAGACATTAATCTTTTATTTATATCATAAATGGCGGAGCAGGAGAGATTCGAACTCTCGCATCAGTTACCCGATCTACACCCTTAGCAGGGGCGCCTCTTGAGCCTCTTGAGTACTACTCCAAATGACTAACATGTTAGATTATAAGATATTTATACTTTTAAGTCAATTATTAACTGCTAGTTTCTAAGTTAAAAGCCTCAATGTTTTTAAGCATTAAAGACAGATAATCTTCACCATTTTCTCTTTCTTCATCAGTTAAATTAGTAATTGTTTTAATATTAGCTAAATTAACTTTATAAGCATTAGTTAAATCAGTTATTGTGGAGCTTATATCTTCGTTTTCTTTAACAAATATATAAGATATATCACCATTATTAATTAAGCTTTTAACTTTATTTAAATTAGCGGATGTAACATCGCCTTCTAATGATATAACCTCAAAACCATATTTTTCTAGGAACTTAAAGGTATCACTGCTTACTACAAGAGTTTTAATAGGAGCATTTTCAGCCATTATTTTTAGTTCGGCATCCATTTCTGAGATAGTTAATTTTAATTCATTATAATTATCATCAATTTCTTCTTTAATATATTTATTGGTAATATATTCTTTCAATTGGTTTTTAATATTTTGGGCTAACATCAAAAAATTAGAAGGAGAAAGCCATAACTTTTCTACGCCATTATTACTAATAATAACTCCCTGGGAAGCATCAATAATTTTTAAATTTTTATTTTTATTTATAAATTCAGCAGCTATTTCTTTTTCATCTGATAAGCCATTATAAACTAATAGAGCTGATTTGCTATAATCATTTATTTGTTTTTCGGTAAGAGTATATTCATTAGGATTAACTCCATCGGGATATATAGAAAGAATTTCGGCATTATCACCATATAATTTATCAGTTAAATATTCTATGGGATAAACTGTGGTATATATTGTGATATCTTCTAAAGTATCTCTTTTAAAGCAACCTGTTACACTAAACATAATTAGTATTAAAACTATTAAATAACTTATTTTTTTCATTTTTTCTCCTTTTTTGGTACTGGATCATAACCATAACTTCCAAATGGATTACATTTAGAAACTCTTTTTAATCCTAACCATATCCCCTTTAATACGCCAAAATTTTCAATACAACCAATCATATATTCTGAACAAGTTGGTATGTGGCGACAATATTTATGACTATTAAGAGGAGTTACTTGATATAACTTTATCAATTTTATAATTATTTTTTTCAACCAAAGTCACCTAGGGTAATTTTAGCATATTTAAGCATAAAGATAAATAAATTTCACAAATATAAATAAAATTTGTTATAATGATTTTGGTGAATAAAATGGAAATTCTTAAAAAATATAATATCAAGTTTAAAAAATCTGATTTACTCTCAAAAGCTTTAACTCATAGTTCATATTCTAATGAACATGGTGGTGAAAACTATGAAAGACTAGAATTTTTAGGAGATACAGTATTACAAATTATAGTTAGTGAATATTTATATTTAAATTATGATTTACAGGAAGGTGGACTAAGTAAAATAAGAGCCAGTTATGTTTGTGAAGCAGCTTTAGCTAAATATGCCAATGATATTCATTTGCAAGAGTATATTAAAGTTGGTAAAGGCCAAAGTGAAGCTAATATAACCATTTTAGCTGATACTTTTGAAAGTTTAATGGCAGCTATATATTTAGATCAAGGAATGGAAAAAGTTAAAAAGTTAGTATATGATGTAGTGATTCCTTATATTAAAAATAAAACAGTGTTTTTAGAAGATGCTAAGTCTACACTTCAAGAAATGGTTCAAACAACTAAAAAAAGTTTAGAATATGTAGTTGTTAATGAAAGTGGTCCAGCCCATAACAAAAAGTATACTGTTAAAGTATTAATAGATAATATTGTCTATGGCAAAGGAACTGGGAATAGCAAGAAAGAAGCAGAGCAAATGGCCGCTTTAGACGCCATGAATAAAAGAGCAAAGTAGTGATAATATGTATTTAAAAAGTATAAGTGCCTGGGGATTTAAATCCTTTGCTGATAAAACGGAGATTGATTTAGCCAAAGGAGTAATTGGGATTGTAGGACCCAATGGTAGTGGTAAAAGTAATATAGTTGATGCTGTAAAGTGGGTTTTAGGTGAACAATCAACTAAGTCTTTACGTGCTACTAATAAAATGAGTGATGTCATATTTTCAGGCAGTAAAACTAGGGATCCGCATACTAAAGCTAGTGTTACTTTGACATTTAATAATGATGATCATTATTTAAATTGTGATTTTAATGAAATAGAAATTAAAAGGACTTTATATAATAATGGTGACAATGAATATTATTTAAATAATAGTAAAGTCAGGCTTAAAGATATTACTGAATTATTTATTGATAGTGGAGCAAGCAAAGAAACATTTAATATTATAAGTCAAGGAGAAGTACAAGATGTTATAAATGCTAATCCAGTAGACAGAAGAATTATTTTTGAAGAAGCTTCAGGAGTTTTAAAGTACAAAAAAAGAAAAGAAGAATCAGCCAGAAAATTAGAAAGAACTGATGATAACTTAAGTCGTATAAATTTAATAATAAATGAACTTTCAGAATCGGTAGAACCACTTAAAATACAAGCAGAAGCTGCTACTAAGTATTTAAATTTTAAAAAAGATTTAGAAAATATTGAAATTAGTTTAATAGTTAATGATATTTTTGAAATAAATAAAGAATATGAAAAATTAACTAAAAACAAAGAGGAAATTGAAAATAATCTTTTAGTAATAGAAGCAACTAATAAAAAAGACACTTCAAAAGTAGAAAAATTAAAATTAGATAGTTTGAAAATTGATGAAAAAATTAATGATTTAAATTCTAAAATATTAAAATTAGCTGATGAAACAAGTCAATTGGAAAGCGAAAAACAAATAACCATTGAAAGAAAAAAATATCAAGTGGATGATATTAAGTTAGAAAATAATATTACTTCTTTAAAAGAAGAAATATTAACTTTAAAAAATGGGATTGATATTATAAGCAAAGATTTAGAATTCCTTGATACTAATTTAGAAAAAATAAATAAAAATAAATATAATGTGGATATTGAATTAAGGACTTTAAAAGAAAAAAGAAATTCTTTTATAAGTGAATATAATGATAAAAATAAACTTATTAATGATTATCAAAACAAAATAAATGTTATTGAAACTAGTCTAGAAGAAGATACGGGAATTACTTATGCTGCTAAAAACATTTTAAATAATCCTAGACTAAAAGGCATTCATAATGTTTTAATTAAACTTATTGATATACCAGAAAAATATACTTTAGCGATAGAAACATCTCTTGGGTTTAATCAAAATGTTATAGTAGTCGATAATGAATTAAGAGCTAAAGAGGCCATTAGCTATTTAAAAGAAAATAGTTTAGGAAGAGCTACTTTTTTCCCTATTAATATTATTAAACCCAGATATATTGAAGCAGATATATTAGATCGTATTTCTCAAATAAATGGCTATATTGGTACTGGAGAGTCTTTAATTAAATATGATTCTTTATATGATGGTATCATAAAAAATCAACTTGGTAATGTTATAGTAGTTGATAATATTGATAATTTAAATCTAATTGGCAAAATAATTAATTATCGTTATAAAATAGTAACTTTAGATGGTGAAATATTAAATACTGGGGGATCTATAACTGGTGGTAAAAACAAATCATCTAATGGCGTTCCCAGTTTAAAAAATCAATTAAATAATTATAAAAAAGATGTAGAAGAAATAAACACTAAAATTTTAGATATTGAAAATAACATTAAACAAATTAATGAGGAGATAGTTATTGTTGATGATAAGAGTTTAAATCTAAATAAAGAAATAACTATTCTAGAAGAACAAATTAATGCTAAAAATAGCTATCTATTGTCTCAAAACAAGCTGTATGAAGCTAAAAAAAGCGAAATAGAAGGCACTAAAAATGTTCAAAGTAATAGTTTGGATCAAAAAATAGATGGTTTATTAAAAGAATATTATGAAAAAGTAAAAGAAAAGGAATTAACCGAAAAAGAATTAATAAATTTAAAAAAAGAAAAAAGCAGTTTAATTTCTTCAATTGAAGAAGAAGAACATGAATATAAAAAATTTAATATAGAATTTAATAAATATCAAAGTGATTTAAAAACAATTGAAGTAAATATGGCTAAATTTGATATAAAATTAAATAATTTATTGTTAATATTAAACGAAAATTATCAAACTACTTATGAAAAGGCTAAAGATAGCTACGAATTAGAGTTAGAAATTGATATAGCTAGACTTAAAGTAAATAGTTTAAAAGCTGAGATAAGACTTTTAGGAGATGTTAATGTAGGAGCTATTAATGAATATGATAGAATTAGTAAACGTTATAATTTTTTAACTGAGCAAGCAGAAGATTTAAAAAAATCAATTGAGAGCTTACAAAGTATTATTTTGGAAATGGATGAAATAATGATTGCTAAGTTTAAAGAAACATTTACTAAAGTAAATACGGAATTCGATAAAATATATAAGTTATTATTTAAAGGTGGTAAAGGGTATTTAAAATTAACTGATGAAAATAATATTTTAAATACTGGAATAGAAATAATTGCAAGTCCACCTGGCAAAAAAATAAATTCTATGGGTCTTTTAAGTGGTGGTGAAAAAGCTTTAACAGCTCTAAGCTTATTATTTGCTATTTTAAATGTAAAACCAGCTCCATTTTGTATATTAGATGAAGTAGAAGATGCTTTAGATGATGCTAATGTTGATGTTTTCGGTAAATATATTAATTCTATAAAAGAAAACACTCAATTTATAATTATTACTCATAAAAAAAGGACCATGGAATACGCTGATGTATTATATGGGATCACAATGCAAGAAAGTGGAGTAAGTAAATTAGTAAGTGTAAAACTAGATAATATTTAATTATCTGGTTTTTTTATATTTCTCTCATATTATTGGCATTTTTATATGGATTCTTTTTATCAATTTTGTCTACAAATAAAATGCCATTCAAATGATCTATTTCGTGTTGAAAAGCAATTGCTAATTCTTCACGTACTCGCATGGTAAATTTATTGCCTTCAATATCAAAAGCCTCAATGGTCATTCTAGCACATCTAGGCACAATGCCTTCAATATCTCTGTTAACACTTAAGCATCCTTCGCCTTCACCAACATAAATTAATTCTTCACTAGTGCTAATAACTTTAGGATTTATAATAACATAGTTAATAAAACTTTTATCATCTTGTTCTTCGACGATGATAAAGATTCGTTTAGCAAAACCAAGTTGAATAAAAGCCAGCCCCATACCAGCCCTTAGTTTATATTTTTCTAAGTATTCATCTATTTGGCTCATTTTTAAATAATCTTCAACATCTTTTATTAAATTTTTATCTTTTAAAGAAAGTGGAAAAGAGACTTCTTTGCTAGTAAGTCTCAAAGTATTATCTTTTTCATCTAAAATATTTATTTTAGGTAATTTCATAATATTCCCCTAACGCGCTTAATTTTACCATAAATATTGGTAAAAATAAAGTTTTTATAATTGTTTTATTGACATAATTATAGTTTTTAAATGAAAATATATTTATATAAATATATTTTATGATATTATAATATTATGGTGAAAATATGAAAAAACTATTAACAAAAATGGATAAACCACTTCTTATAATGACAATTGTATATTCAATATTTGGTTTAATAATGATTTTTAGTGCTTCAAATGTTGCTGCAGTTTTAAGATATAATGTTAGCCCTTACTATTTTTTTGTTAAACAATTAGTTTTTTTATTAACGGCTTATTTATTTAGTTTTGCTATTATAATAAAATTTCCTACCAAAAACTATAAAAAAATAATTATTTTTTTAACTATTAGTATTTTAGTAGCTTTATTTGGTCTTTTTATCTATGGTAATATTGTAAATAATGCTCAGAGTTGGTATCGAATAGGTGGCATAGTGTCTATTCAACCAAGTGAATTTGCAAAAACCATATTAATAATTTTTTTCGCAGTTTTTTTTGGTTGCAATTATGATCAAAAAAAAGAATATGGTTTTTTAAAACCACTCTCTTTAGGAGTAGCTATTTGTCTATTAGTGGCAGCTCAACCAGATTTTGGTGGAGCTGTAATAATTGCGGGAATAGTTTTCTTTTTATTAATTAGCATTCCAATAATTGATAGACAAAAAACTAAATTATTAACGATTATAGGTGGTTCGTTAATTATCATTGTGGCAATATTTTTATATACTGGCTCTGATTTATTTAATAATTATCAATTGAGTAGATTAACTTTTAAAAACCCTTGCTCAAGGTATACTGAAAATACCGGCTATCAAGTTTGTAATGGCTTTATTGCAGTTAGTAATGGCGGATTATTTGGCAAAGGATTAGGCAACTCTAGTCAAAAATATTTATATTTGCCAGAAGCTCATACTGACTTTATATTTCCAATAATAGTTGAAGAACTAGGTATAATTGTTTCTATTATAATATTAATTGGCTTCATATTTATGTTAATTAGAATATTAAAAATAGCTAGAAAAAGTTTGACTTTAAGAGGGTCAATAATTGCTTATGGAACATTTTTATTTATGCTATTCCATCTACTTATAAATTTACTTGGAGTATTTGCTATAATCCCATTAACTGGTGTTCCATTACCATTTTTAAGTTATGGGGGAAGCTTTAATTTAAATTTAATAGTATTACTCTTTTTAACTCAAAGGGTAGCAATTGAAACCAAAGATTTAAAAATGAAAAATGATATCAAAAATATTTAAAAATATGTTATAATAATAAATGAATAATATAGAGTGGAGGCGGGTTAGATGAATACTAAAAAGAAAACCAAAAAATCTTCTTCGTTTTTTAAATATTTAGCCACCCCATTAAAATTTATTATTAATATAATTATTAAAATAATAAAATGGTTTTCCGTAGGATTATTTAGAACTTTTATTTTTATTGGTGAATATCTTATTGATCTATTATCTTATCTAGCAACTGGGGTTTATGAAACGTTTAAATTTTTATTTAAATATTTATATAAATTTTTAAAATATTTTGGTTTTGGAGTCTTTTTATTTATTCGTATTGAGGGCATAGGAGCTTATTCTTTTTTAAAGCTAATTTTAAATGTTTTTAAATATATTGGTATGGGGATATATTATTCATTTTATTTTATATTTATTAAATTCTTTTCTAGTATATTTGCTTGGGTAAAAGAGGAATCTAATGCCAATAAAGAAGCCAGAAAAGACACTAAACCTGTAGCTAAAAAAGGCAGTATTAAAGAATTTTTCTTAAAGAAATATCGTAATATACCAATAGTAAAAAGTTTTTTAGCTAAAAGAGAAGCCGAAAGAGAAATTCTTTTAATTGATTTGACCTCTGATGATGCCAAAAGAAGTGAAACTCAACAATCATTTAGATATATTGCCAAAGACAAAGAGGGTAGAATGGTTAGAGGAGTATTTAATGGCTATTCTAAATTAGATGTTAACTCCTTTTTAATTAATGAAGGATTTGAAGTATATAAAATTGAAACCTCAAAATTTATTAATTTCATATATGGGCAAATGGCTAATTCAATTTCTAAGATGAAAAATAAAGATTTGGTTTTTTGGCTAACTCAACTAGCAACATATTTAAAAAGTGGTATCCCTTTAACTAATGCTGTTAAAATATTAAGTAACCAAATGGGCAAATCTGGAAGTCGAAGAAGATTGTTTGATTCAGTAGTTTATGAGCTTACAATGGGCGAAACATTTAGCGATTCGTTAGCTAAACAAGGTAATGTTTTTCCATCTTTATTAGTAAATATGATTAAGGCTGCTGAAGCAACTGGTGAACTAGAAGAAACCCTTTCTGATATGGCAGAATATTATAAAGAAGTTGAAAAGACAAGAAAGCAAATGGTTAGTGCTATGACTTATCCATTAATTATTTTGATTTTTGCTTTTGGAGTAGTAACTTTTATTATGCTTTATGTTATTCCTCAATTTGTTAAAGTATATGAACAAGCCGGAATTAATATTTCTGGAGTTACATTGTTTTTAGTTAATGCATCTTTATTTTTAAAAGATTATATTGGAATTATTTTAGCGATTGTTTTTCTTTTAATTATTGCTTTAATTTTTATATATAAGAATGTTAAAGCTCTTAGAATCTTATTTCAAACTTTTGCAATGAGGTTCCCTGTAGTAGGGAAGATAATTATTTATAAAGAAATGTCTATTTTTACCAAAACATTTGCATCCTTATTAAAAAACAATGTCTTTATTACTGAAAGTATAGATATTTTAAGTAAAATAACAAAAAACGAAATATATAAAGATATTATGTTTAACACTATATCTAATATCGCTAAAGGTGATAAAATATCTGATGCCTTTAAAGATCATTGGGCAGTTCCAGATGTTGCTTATTTTATGATTGTAACTGGTGAGTCAACGGGTGAACTAGCTCAAATGCTTCAAAATGTTAGTGATTATTACCAAGATATGCATAGAAACTCTGTTAATAGTATAAAAACTTTAATAGAACCTGTTTTAATAGTATTTTTAGCTGCCATAGTTGGAGTTGTTATATTAGCGGTTATATTACCAATGTTTGACTTATACAATTCAATCGAGATGTAGGTGAAAGACATGTATTATTTTATTACTTTTATATTTGGATTGGTTTTTGGTTCTTTCTTTTTAGTAGTAGGTACTAGATTGCCAGAAAACAAGTCAATAGTTAAACCTTCATCACACTGTGATAATTGTCATAAAAAGTTAAAATGGTATGAATTAATTCCTGTTTTTTCGTATATATTTTTAAATGGCAAATGTTCAAAATGTCATAAAAAAATATCTATAATAAATCCCTTAATTGAGGTTTTTACTGGATTATTGTTTTTATTATCTTATATAATTTTTGGAATTAGTTATAATTTTGCTATAAGTATAATTATTTCTTCTATACTAGTAATAATTTATATTAGTGATTTTAAATATTATATTATTTTAGACTCTCCAATTATTATTTCTTCAATATTTTTAATAATTTTAAATGTTATATTAAATCCTTTTATTAATACTATTTATATGGTAGGTGAGTGTTTAGCTTTAGTAGCCATTATATTTATTGTAAAACTAATTGGTGATAAAGTATTTAAAAGAGAATCATTAGGTGGCGGAGATATTAAATTAATGATTTTAGTTGGATTGCTTCTAGGAATAAAATTAGGACTAATTTCTTTTGCTGTTGCGGCTTTTTTGGCTCTTCCTTATGCTTTAATATTTATGTTAAAGCACAAAGAAAAAGAAGTGCCTTTTGGCCCCTTCATAATTACTTCAGCTTTTTTAGTATTTATATTTCAAAATGAAATACTTTCCTTATTAAACTCTTTTTTATATATCTAAAATCTCAATATTTTCTTTTGTAAATAGTAAATCTTCTTCTGGAGTATTTATTATCTCATCTTTTTTGGGAGCTTCTTCTTTACCTGTAAGAGCTTTTTTAATAGCCATTGTATCTTCATCAACAAAGTCAGTATCTAGATCAATTACTCTTAATATTTCATCAAAAGTGGTAACACCTTCAACAACTTTCATTAAACCATCTTCCAAAATAGTAGTAACATCACTTTTACCATATACTAAAGCTCTTAATTCTTCTTTACGAATATTATTTACTATAGCATCTCTAATATGCTGATTCATCATTAATACTTCCTGAATAGCAACACGGCCTCTATAACCATGTATGCATTCTGGACATCCATCCTTGTTAACAGTATACATCTCATTAACATCGGTTTTTAATACTTTTTTAAATATACTTTTTTCATATTCAGTAGTTGCTCTTTTTAAGTGACATTTTGGGCATAATCTTCTGGCTAATCTTTGACTTACTATGCCTGTTAAAGCTGATCCCAATAAATATCTTTCAACTTCCATATCTAAAAGTCTTTCAATTGTATTTAAAGAGTTGTTGGTATGTAGAGTAGATAATACTAAATGTCCAGTAATACTAGCTCTAACGGCTATTTGAGCTGTTTCATCATCACGAATCTCACCAATCATTATAATATCTGGATCTTGTCTTAAAATACTTCTTAATGCCGCTCCAAAAGTAAGCCCTATATCAGGCATTACTTGTAATTGATTTATTCCTTCAATACCCATTTCAATAGGGTCTTCTACAGTAACTAAATTTCTATTATTAGTATTTAATTTTTGTAATAATGAATAAACAGTAGTTGTTTTACCAGTACCAGTAGCACCAGTTACTAATATAATTCCATTAGGCACAGATATCATTTTATTTACTTTTTCTAAATTCTTAGGAGAAAAGCCTAAAGTTTCTAATCCTTTGGTACTCATTGAATAGTCTAAAATTCTTATAACAACTTTTTCGCCATCTTTTAAAGGTAGAGAAGATACACGAAGGTCTAAACTAATATTTTCTAGGTTGTTTTTAATAGCTCCATCTTGAGGTAAACGACTTTCAGTAATATTCATATTTGCAATAATTTTAATTCTTTGAGTAACTGATTTTTTTAATTCATTAGGAACAACGGCATAGTCTTCTAACTCACCATCAATTCTAATTCTAACTTTTAATTTATTTTCATAAGGATCAAAGTGAATATCACTTGCTCCTTTTTTAATTGCATCAATAATAATTTCGTTGACAATTTCAACGATAGGTAAATTTTCATAATCAAATTCTCTAAGCATTTAATTCACCCCAATTTATTATTCTATGAGTATTATACAATATTAAAAATAAATGTACAATAAATTTATTGCCAAAAAACATTTTTTAAGATATAATTTCTTTGTTAATGAGCGAAGAAAAAGAGGAGTAAATTATATTAATATTATAGAGAATTAGCGTTTGGTGAAAGCTAATATATTTAATAATTGAAGGTAGCTTTGGAACTCATCCGTAATTAAGGCGTTAACTAAAAAAGTGTATAACAAAAGTTATAAATTAAGGTGGTACCACGGGTTAGCTCGTCCTTTATTTGTAACTTTTTTATTTTAGGAGAAAAATATGATAAAAGAATTTAAAAAATATGTAAAAATATATAATTTTAATGATTATAGAATAAAAGGTAAATATAAACACTCTTTTAGTGTTATGAAAATGTGTGAATTTATTTCTAAAAAGCTTAAACTAAATAAAGCTGACATAAAATTAGCCAAGCAAATAGGATTACTTCATGATATAGGAAGATTTGAACAAATAGATAAATATAATACTTTTTATGATTCAAAATCGGTAAATCATGGTGAATTAGGAGCAAAAATATTGTTTGAAAACAATTATATTGATAAATTTAAAATAAATAAAGAAAATTACGATATAATAAAATTAGCAATAATAAATCATAATAAAAATAATATTGATGAAGGATTAACTAAAAGAGAAAATTTATTTTGTGGAATGATTAGAGATGCAGATAAAATTGATATTTTTAGAATATTACCAGATTATATAAATATAAAAGATACCAAAGTAGATGACAGAATTCAAAAAGAATTTTTCAATAATCAAAAAACCACCATGGTTTATGAAAAAAATGATGCTGATATATTAATCAGAGTATTATCATTTATATATGATGTTAATCTTGATTGCTCTCTTAAATATATAAAAAGGAAAAAATTATTTAAAAAACTATCTAAAAAAATAAATAATAGCGCTTTTGATAAATATTTTGAAAAAGCCAATAATTATATAAATGAAAGGATTGATTTAAATGTTAAAAACTAAATATGATTTTAATGAAGAAGAATTAAATATTTTAAATTATTGGGATAAAATAAGTTTATATGATTTTAAATTAAATGATAAAAAAATATATCCAATTGATACTCCGCCACCTACAGTAAGTGGTAAGATTCATATTGGCCATATATTTTCTTATTCACAAACCGAAATGATGGCTAGATATAAAAGATTATCGGGATACAATGTATTTTATCCTTTTGGATTTGATGATAATGGACTTCCTACCGAAAGATTGGTTGAAAAAGAACTTGGCATAAAAGCCAAAGATATAGATAGAACTGAATTTGGGAAATTATGTCTTCAAACAGCAGAAAAATATGAAGAAGAATTTAAAAAATTATTTAAAAGGCTTGGAGTAAGTGCTGATTTTAAAAACCATTTATATCATACTGTAAGTGAAGACACTATTAAAATTAGCCAACTATCTTTTTTAGATTTATATAAAAAAGGAGTAGTAAGTTATAAAGAAAGTCCAGCATTATGGTGCAATGAATGTTTAACTAGTATTGCTCAAGCAGAACTTGAAACGGCTACTATTGATACTACTTTTAATTATATTAATTTTAAAGTAAAAGAAGATAATAATACTTTTACAATTGCTACTACTAGACCAGAATTAATTCCAGCTATTGTAGCAGTATTTGTAAATCCTGAAGACGTTAAAAACCAACATTTAATAGGTAAAACTGCTTCAATACCAATATTTAATATTGAAGTACCAATAATAGGTGATATAAAAGCCGATCCTAATAAGGGTAGTGGAATAGTTATGTGTTGTACATTTGGTGATCAAACTGATATTGAGTGGTGGAAAAAATATAATCTACCTTTGAAACAAGCTTTATCTCCAGAGGGGCTAATGACTGATATAGCTTTAAAATATAAAGGTATGAAAGCCAAAGAAGCAAGACAAGCTATTATAGAAGATTTAGATAAGCTAGGAGCTTTAGTAAAAAAAGAAAATATAACTCATGAAGTTCAAGTTCATGAAAGATGCCACAAAGAAATAGAATATTCGGTTAATAAGCAATGGTTTATTGATATTATGAATCATAAAGAAGACTTTTTAAAGATGGGAGATATGATTAATTGGCATCCTGCTCATATGAAAGCTAGATATAACGAATGGGTAAATAATATTATGTGGGATTGGTGTATATCTCGTCAAAGATATTTTGGCGTACCATTTCCAGTATGGCATTGTCCAAAATGTGAAAATATTATTATAGCTGATGAAGACGAGCTACCAATTAATCCTTTAACTACTAAATCAAAGAAAAAATGTTCATGTGGTAACGAAGAATTAGTTGGTGAAACGGATGTTATGGATACTTGGGCAACCAGTTCAGTTACTCCTTTAATTAATATGCGTTACAAACAACCTAATAGTATTGAAAGTATTATAAGACCAATGGCTTTAAGACCAAATGCTCATGATATAATTCGTACTTGGGATTTTTATACTATTGTAAAAAGTTTTTATCATTTTAATGAAATTCCTTGGCAAGATGTTATGATATCAGGATTTATAATGGCTTCTAAAGGTGAAAAAATAAGTAAAAGCAAATCAAATGCTACAAATGATCCAATAGAGCTTCTTAATAAATATGGCGCCGATGTAGTTAGGTATTGGGCCGGTAATGGTAGAACTGGTAATGACATTTTATTTAATGAAGAAACATTAGAAAGAGGCAAAAAGCTTGCTAATAAATTATGGAATGTTTCTAAATTTGTAGAAATGCATTTAAGTGATTATGATAATAGTAAAGAATTAAAATTAGAATTAATAGATGAATGGATTATTTCTAAATATTTAGAAATGGAGAAACAATTTATTAATTATTTAGATGATTATGAAGTAGGGCTTGGTTTAAATGTTTTAGAAAAGTTCTTCTGGAATTTTTGTGACAATTATATAGAAATAGTTAAACATCGTTTATATCGCCCAGAAGATTTTGGAATAGATAAAAGATATTCAGGTCAAAAAACCATTTATATTATTTTATACAAACTACTTCAAAAGTTTTCTATTTACTTTCCATATTTAACTGAAGAAATATATAGAGAACTATATAAAGGTGAATCTATCCATTTAACTGAATTTAAACCACTAGATTTAAATATTAATAATAATCCTATGATTGATACTATAATGAATATAATTAGTGATGTAAGAGGTGTTAAAACTAATAAAAACGTTTCTTTAAAAACTGCAGTAAAGAAATTAGTTATTGAATGTAATAAAGAGTTAAAAGATTTAATTACAAAATGTGAATTAGATTTTAAAGCGACTTTATATATAGAAGAATTGGTTATTGAAGAAAACAATAATCTTACAAATGAATTTTTTAGTTCATTTGATTCAAATAATTTAAATTTTAATAATGTTGCTTACAAAATAAAAGAAATAATATTAGCCGAAAAAGAAATATGATATAATTTTTAAGAGGTGAATAAAATGGCTGAAAATAGAAATAAAGATATTACAAGTAGAGATGTAGACTTTGCAGCTTGGTATACTGATGTAGTAAAAAAAGCTGATTTAGTTGATTATACTAATGTTAAAGGAAGTATGATTATAAGACCCTATGGATATGCAATATGGGAAAATATTGTTAGTATTTTAGATCAAAAAATTAAAGAAACTGGACATGTTAATGTTCAAATGCCAATGTTTATTCCAGAAAGTTTGTTTAATATTGAAAAGGAGCATGTAGAAGGCTTTGCGCCTGAAGTGGCTTGGGTTACTCATGGTGGAAGTGAAAAATTAGAAGAAAGAATGCTAGTAAGACCAACTAGTGAGGTTTTATTTTGTGAGCATTATAAAAAGATAATTAAATCATATCGTGATTTACCCATTTTATATAATCAATGGTGTACTATAGTTAGATGGGAAAAAACTACTAGACCATTTTTAAGGACTAGAGAAATTTTATGGCAAGAAGGTCATACTATGCATGCAACTAGTGAAGAAGCAAGAAATGAAACTCAAAAAATGTTAATGGTATATGAGGATTTACAAAAAAACTATATGGCTATTCCTACTTTAATAGGTAGAAAAACCGATAAAGAAAAATTTGCTGGGGCTGTAGAAACATATTCTTGTGAAAACATTATGTATGATGGAGTAGCTCTTCAAAATGGAACTAGCCATTATTTTGGTGATGGTTTTGCTAAAGCCTTTGATATTAAATATTTAGATAAAGAAAATAATCTAGTCACCCCATATCAAACATCATGGGGATTATCAACTAGAGCTATAGGAGCTATTATAATGGTTCATGGTGATGATTATGGTCTTGTATTGCCTCCTAAAATTGCTCCAATAAAAGTTATTTTAGTACCAATTAATAATGATGAGAAGATATTAGAAGAAACTACTAAATTGAGAGAATTATTTAATAAAGCTGGTATAACTAATACAACTGATGATAGTGATAAAACTCCTGGATTTAAATTTGCTAATGCTGAAGTAAAAGGATATCCAATTAGGATTGAAATTGGTCCTAGAGATCTAGAAAATAATGAAGTTGTTTTAGTAAGAAGAGATACTTTAGAAAAAGAAACAGTTAAATCAAATGATGTATTAGAAAAAGTAAATATATTATTAGAAGATATTCAAAATAATTTATATAATAACGCTCTAAGCAGAAGAAATTCCATGATACATGAAGCAAAAAGCTATGATGAAATGAAAGAATTATCTAAGCAAAAAGGCTTAATATATACGTCTTGGTGTGGCGATATTAATTGCGAAAATAAAATAAAAGAAGAATTAGGGTTATCTTCTAGATGTATTCCTTTAGGTGATACTCCTAGTGGGAATTGTATATATTGTGGCAAAGAAGCTAGGCATCATTTATACTTTGGAAAACAATATTAAAAAGAGGGTGTATTATGTATAAAGAAATGAGTTTTGATGAAAACAATCCAAATTTAAATAATATTGATTTGGTTTTCAGTAAAATCTTATTCTGTTTAACATCAGCATATGTATTTGAGGAATATTTTGAAATACATTTAAAAATAAAAAGAGCGCTTGATGATTTTAATATATTACTAAAATCATATACTAATTCAAAAGACCTTTTAAATATAAATTTTGGCAAATTAAATGAAGTAGCCAAAGCAGTATCAACATTAGATTGTGAAACTGTTACAAAAGAAGGCCAATATTTGGAAATGGCTGATGTTTGGTTATCAATTCTTATAGGTTATTACAACTTACTTAAGGAGGAAATAAAAAATGGGAAAAGATAGTAAAGGAGCATATAATGAATCCGGTCAATATGTAAAAACTTCTAGCGATGGTCAATATTTTTCAATATATGGGTCAGATCCATCAAAGCCAGATCATGAAAGGCTCACTATAAAAGTAAATGACAATGGTAGTTTTTCTTACTCTTATCATAATGGTGATAAATCTGAAAAAAGTTCTGGTACTGGAAATTGTTTTCTAACATCTGCTTGCTTAGAGCATTTTAAAGAACAATATGATGATAATTGTTATGAATTAAAGGTTTTAAGATGGTTTAGAGATAATTTTGTGTCAAACGAGGACATAGAGCAATATTATAAATATGCCCCCACAATAGTATCGATTATTAATAGCGATGATAATGCTTCCTATATCTACGATTATATTTATGACACAATTGTTCTGGATTGTATAGAAGCAATAGAAAATGGTGATTATGATTTTGCATATGAAAGGTATAAAACCGGCTTTTTAAGTTTGAAAAAAACTTTTTCTAAAAAATAATTACAGCTATCAAAATGATAGCTTTTTTTAAAGGAAAAATAAAAATAATAGCAAATATGTTAATTGGTGATATATTTGCTGATAAAAGAAATGATAAATGACGAAAAACCAAGAGAAAGACTTAAAAATTGTGGGGCAAATAGTTTAAGTAACGAAGAATTACTATCTATTATACTTAGAACTGGAACTAAAAGCATCTCAGTTAAAGAAATATCCCAAAATATTTTAAAAGAAGTAAAGGAATTAAATTATTTAAAAGATTTAACTATTAATAAATTAAAGGAAATTAAAGGAATAGGGGAAGTAAAAGCCATTACTTTACTTGCCAGTATAGAATTAGGTAAAAGGCTTTTTACTAAAGAAATCGTTAAAGAAAATATTAAAATTAATAGTGTTGATTTAGTTTATCAATATTTTAAAGATTATTTTATTAATTTAAAACAAGAACACTTTTTAGTAATTTATTTAGATACTAAAAAACAACTAATTGATTACAAAGTTTTATTTATTGGAACAATAGATCAAAGTACAGTCCACCCTAGAGAAATATTTAAAAATGCTTATTTAATGTCAGCTTCTTTTATTATTTGTGTTCATAATCACCCTTCTGGTATTAGTAGTCCCAGTAATGAAGATATAATTTTTACTAATAAATTATTAGAAATAAGTAAACTAATGCTTATTCCATTGTTAGATCATATAATTATTGGTAAAAATGAATATTATAGTTTTTTAGAAAATGATCAAATAAAATAGATATTTGTTTGACAAATAAGGCATTTATTGGTAATATTTATTATGTTTTAAAGAGCTTTCTTTAAAAACCGCACTAAAAAGGTTTTCAAACATTTATATGTACCTTAAAGGCGAGTCTTACAAAAATGAAAGTGAGGGAATATTATGAAAGCTATATTTATAACTGGTGGTAAACAATACTATGTAGCTGAAGGCGATACTATTTATGTTGAAAAATTAGATGGTGAAGCCGGTAGCGAAGTTGAATTTACTGATGTTTTATATGCTAATGGTATTTATGGAGTACCTACAGTTAAAGGCGCAAAAGTAGTTTGTGAAATAGTAAAACATGGCAAGCAAAAGAAAATTGTTGTTTTTAAGTATAAACCAAAAAAGAAATATCGTAATAAACAAGGTCATCGTCAACCTTATACTAAATTATTAGTTAAAAAAATAGAATTAAAATAATATGATAAAAGTAATAGTAAAAGCAAATGATATTACTATATCTGGCCATGCTTATAATGATATAAGTGGTAAAGACATAGTTTGTGCTAGTGTTAGTGGAATTGTTATTACAACCATTAATGCTATTATAAGACTTGATAAAGATGCCATTAAATACGATGAAAAAGATGGTTATATACATATAACAAACATAAAAAAAGACAATTTAACCGATACTTTACTTACTAATATGACTTTTTTATTAAAAGAATTAGTGATTAAGTATCCTAAAAATATAACAATGAAAGAGGAAAAATAAATATGAAACTATTAATGTTAAATATTCAATTATTTGCTCATGTTAAAGCTCAAGGATCTACTCAAAATGGTCGTGATTCAGCTGGCCGTAGACTTGGAGCAAAAGCTAGTGATGGTGGATTTGTTACAGCAGGTAGCATTCTATATCGCCAAAGGGGAACAAAAATTTATCCAGGAACAAATGTAGGAATGGGTAAAGATCATACTCTATTTGCAAAAATTGAAGGTATTGTAAAATATGAAAGACTTGGAAGAGATAAGAAAAAAGTAAGCGTTTATACAAAATAAATGCTTTTTTTATGCCATATTATGCTATAATTTAATAAAGAATAATTTTATAATTTTTTATTATGAGGTGAAATTATGATTACTAAAGATATGTTAAAAAAATATGCCAATTTATTAATGTTTGATATGAGCGATGATGAATACCAAACATTAGAAGAAGAGTTTGAAATTATTTTAAAACAAATGGACTTAATAGGGGAAATAAATGGTATAAACAAAGTTAAACCAATGTTTTTTCCATTCCCAATTCCAAATATAAATTATAGAAATGATGAAAAAATAAATAATCTAGCTGTTACAGACGTTTTAAAAAATGCTAGTGAAGTGGAAAGCAATCAAGTAAAAGTTCCTAAGGTGGTGGAATAATGTATTCAAAAATGATGATTGATGAACTTAGAAACAAATTAGATTCAAATGAATTAAGTGGATTAAATTTATTTAATAATGCAGTTGATTTGGCTAATAAAAATCAAGATAAATATAATATTTTTGTAACCATAATGAGCCAATATAAAAATGAAGGAATTAAAAGTACCTTGATTAGTAATATTCCTTATGCTTTAAAAGATAATTACTCTACTAATGGTATTTTAACTACGGCATCTTCAAATATATTAAAAAATTATATTCCTGTATATGATTCTACAGTATATAAAAAACTAAAAGAAGCTGGAGCTGTTTTAGTTGGTAAAACAGTATTAGATGAACTTGCTATGGGTGGAACCGGAACTACAGGCCATACTGGAATTGTTAAGAATCCTTGGGATGAGGAAAGAATGATTGGTGGATCAAGCGCAGGTAGTGCTGCTGCTGTAGCTTTAGGGATAGTACCTTTTGCTATAGGCAGTGATACAGGAGATTCAGTTAGAAGACCAGCAGCATATGGTGGTGTTGTAGGATTTAAGCCAACTTATGGAAGAATATCTAGATATGGTTTGTTTGCTTTTGCCTCCAGTTTAGATCATGTTGGAGTCTTTGCTAGGAGTGTAAGAGACATAGCAATAGTAACAGATATCCTAAAAGGCTATGATGAAAATGATATGACCAGTTTACCAGATGATGATATTAAATATGCCGATAATTTAAATTTAAGTATAAAGGGTAAAAAATTATTTTACTTAAAAGATATTTGTAATATTAATTTTTATAAGAATAAAACTTCGGAGTTAGAAAATATTTTGAAAAATTTTGAAGAAGTTATTAAAAATTGTAAAAAAATTGGTATTGAGGTAAAAGAAGAAAAAATAGATAAAGATTTATTAAACGCTTTATATCCAGTATATAATACTATCTCTTGTGCCGAAGCTACTAGTAATAATTCTAATTTAACTGGAATTCCTTTCGGTATTCGTGGTAAAGGGAACAATATAAATGAAATTATGTTTGATGCTAGAACCAAAGGATTTTCAGAATTTATTAAAAGAAGATTTGTAATTGGTAGTTATGTTTTGCAAAGAGAAAATCAAGAAAAATTATTTTTAAATGCTGCCCGCGTAAGAAGACTTATAGTAGAAGAATTTAATAATTTATTTAATAAATACGATGGCTTTATAATGCCAGCTTTAGACTCTATTGCTCCTAAATTTGATGAAAAAAGCGATAAATTATCTGATCAATATCTAATATTAGGCAATCATCTAGTTATAGGTAATTTTGGGGGTTATCCAAGTATTACGATTCCTTCAGGATTTATTAATGGGATGCCAATTGGTATAAATATTACCGGCGCAGCGATGAATGATGATTTAGTATTAAATATAGCTCACGAGATAGAGGAAACAATGACTTATAAAGGTCAAATAGTAGGTGATGATAATGTATAAGGTTGTAATTGGATTAGAAATTCATGCCGAATTAAATACTATTACTAAAAATTTTTCAAATGCCAAAAATGATTACACAAAGACCCCAAATATTAACGTTAATGCAATTGATTTAGGATTACCAGGAATCCTTCCAGTAGTTAATAAAGAAGCTATTAGAAAAGCTATTAAAACAGCAATAGCATTAAATTGTCAAATAGCCAACGAAGTTTTATTTGATCGTAAGAATTATTATTATCCAGATCTCCCAAAAGGCTATCAAATCACTCAAAGTACAAAACCTTTTGGTATAAATGGCAATCTAAAATACTTCTTAAATGGCATAGAAAAAACAGTTTTAATTCATGATATTCACCTAGAAGAAGATACAGCAACAATAGAAGGGTGCAAAGATTTTTCTTTAATTGATTATAATAGAGCTGGCATTCCTTTAATTGAAATAGTAACTGAACCATGTATATATAGCGCTGATGAGGCAATTGCTTTTTTAGAGTATCTTAGAAATTTACTAATATTTTGTAACATTAGTGAAGCTCGTAGTGATAAAGGCCAAATAAGGTGTGATGTTAATATATCTTTAATGGAAGAAAATGCCAAAGTACTTGGAACAAGAGCAGAAATTAAAGGCATCAATTCCTTTTTAGGAGTAAGATCGGCTATTGAGTATGAAATTAAAAGACAAACAGAAATCCTAGATAAAGGTGAAAAAGTAATTCAAGAGACAAGAAGAATTGCTGATGATGGTAAAACTTATGGAATGCGTGAGAAGGTAGATGCTATTGATTATAAATATTTTATTGAACCTAATATACCTTCTATATCATTAGAAGAAGAATATTTAAAAGAAATAAAAGAAGAAATACCTGAACTACAATATAATATAATTAAAAGGTATATAAATAATGGCATGTCTTTGATAGATGCTGAAACCATAGCAAAAGATTTGGATATTTCTAATTATTTTGATTCATTAGAATCTTTAACTAATAATAAAGAATCAGCTCGTAAATGGTTAATTACCTTTGTTCTTGGAGCTTTAAACAAAAGTAATGAAAATATCAATAATTGGTTTTTAACTCCAGCAATGCTTGCTAATATAATCAATAAAATAGATGCAGGTGAAATATCAGCTTTAAATGCTAAAGAAATACTAAATGAGGCTATTATTTATAAAAAAGATCCAATAGAGTTAATTGCTGAAAAAGGTATTAAACAAATAGATAGTAAAGAGGAATTACTAAAATATATAGATGAGGCAATAAATGAAAATCCTAAACAAGTAGAAATTTATTACTCTGGCAAGGAAGCATTAGCCAATTTCTTTGTTGGTATGGTTATGAAAAAAACTAATATGCAGGCTAATCCTGAAATAACATTAAAACTAGTAAAAGAAGAACTAGAAAAAAGAAAATAATATGCAAAAACTATTGCATATTATTTTTATTTATGATAGATTGTTATCTACAGCGTAAACTTACCTGATAATATTATTTTACTTAGTTGCAAGAAGAGATTACTTCTTTATTATTATTTGGAGTAACTTTTAGAAATGGGGTTATTTATGGCAATTAATGAAAAAGAAATAGTATATGAAAGGAAAAAACTAGAAGAAATTAATGAAATTCTTCGTAAAAAAATATCTGTTCTTAGTCAAGATATGTTTGATAAAGAAGAAAAATTAACTGAATTTAGAAAATTTACTTGGGACAACAAACAAGACTTTGATCCGACAGAAATGAAATCGCTTTTAACTGCTGATGCTAAAGATGCATATGAGATGATGGAAAAAGGGGCCTATTTTAAAAAATTAATGCATATTCAAAAAAGCCCTTACTTTGCTTCAATTATTTTTGAAGATGAAGAAAAAAAGCAATACAATATATACATCAGTCTTACATATTTAACAGATGAAAATAATGATAATGTCTTATATGACTGGCGTAGTCCAATATGTAGTTTATTTTATGATTATGAAGTTGGGTCTTGTAGTTATATAGCGCCAAAAGAAACAATAATTGGAAATTTAATTAGAAAAAGGCAATATAAAATAGTAGATTGCAAATTAATTAGTCTATTTGATAATTCTTTGAATATTAATGATGATTTATTACAAGAAGTACTAGCAAAAGAAAGCTCTGAGAAAATGAAAAACATTGTTAATACTATTCAACAAGAACAAAACAAAGTAATAAGAAATATTGAAGATGATGTATTAATAGTACAGGGAATAGCCGGAAGCGGTAAAACCTCAGTAGCTCTACATAGAATTGCCTTTTTACTTTATAAAATTAAAAATTTAACTTCTAACAATATTTTAATCTTCTCTCCAAATCAAATATTTACTGAATATATTTCCAATGTTCTACCAGAACTTGGCGAAGAAAACACTCTACAAACCACTTTTCATGAATATTTAAATAAAAATATTAAAGAATATAAAAAAGTAGAATCATTTATTAATTTTATATCAAGATATTATAAAGGTGAAGAAATCAATCAATCACTAGTAAAATATAAACAAAGTAATGCAATTATTAATGATATTAAAAGTTTTGTAAATAATTTAGTTGAGAAGCTAGAATTTAAAACTGGTTTCGTAGAAAATCATATATATGAATACACCAAAGAAGAACTAAATGATTTATTTAAAAACAGATATTCAAAATTACCATTAATGTCTAGAATAGATGAGATGGCTACTAAGATGTCTTATAATAATTATCGTGGTTCAAGAGGAAAAATTAGCACATATAAAAGATTAATTAAAGAAGCTTTGGGGTTTAACAATAATTACCGAGAAATATATGTGGAATTTTTAAAAAGTGATTATTCTAAAGTTAAATCAAATAACACTGATTTAACAAATATATTAGATAATAAATATATAAAATATGAAGATGCTTTGTTATTTGTTTATTTGAAAGGTTTATTAGAGGGATTTGGTTATGAAAACAGTATATATCAAATAGTGATAGATGAAGCCCAAGATTATAGTGTTATTCAATATGAAATAATTGCTAATATATTTAAAAAAGCTAAAATAACCATTTTGGGTGATATTAATCAAACCATTAATCCATATTATAAATATAATAATTTAAACATTTTGGGTAATGTATTTAAAGGATTTAATAATTATATTGAATTAACTAAAACCTATCGTTCTAGTGCTGAAATAATAGCTTATACAAATAAAATATTAGGACTTAATCATGTAAGTGCTATTAGAAAAGAAAATCAAAAACCAATAACCTTTATAAATGATATTGATAAACTTCACGAAACTATTAAAGAAGTTTCTAAAGAATATAAATCAATTGCTATTATTACTAAAGATAGTAATTATGCTAATGTTATATATAATAAATTAAAGGATAAAGTAGAAATAAAACTTATTAACAGTGAAAAAGATAGTTTTTCTAAAGAATTAGTTATTTTACCAACCTATCTAGCTAAAGGATTAGAATTTGACGTTGTAATAGTAATAAATACAAAAGATAATAATTTTAATGATCAAGAAAAATATTTATTGTATGTTGCTTGTACTAGAGCTCAACATCAATTAATAATATGTAATTAAAAAGTCAAACTAAATAATTTGACTTTTTGCTTGTTTTAATAGATAATTTCAAGTAGGAGAAGATTATTATGATAAATAAAATAGAGCCTAAAACATTAGCTGGATTTATGGAATTATATCCTGAAGAACAAGTAATGTTTAATAAAATGATGGAAACAATAAAAGAGACATATGAAAAATATGGTTTTTGGCCGTTAGATACACCAATTATTGAATATTCCGAAGTGTTATTAGCTAAAGCTGGTGGTGAAACTGAAAAACAAATATATCGTTTTAACAAAGGAGATACTGATTTATCATTAAGATTTGATTTAACTGTTCCTTTAGCTAAATATGTAGCTTCTAGATATAATGATTTGGTTTTTCCTTTTAAAAGATATCAAATAGGCAAAGTATTTAGGGGAGAAAGATCCCAAAAAGGACGATATAGAGAGTTTTATCAATGTGATATAGATGTAATAGGGGATGAATCATTATCTTTAATGTATGATGCCGAAATGCCTCTAGTAATTTATGACATATTTAAAAAACTAAATTTTGGTGATTTTATAATTAAAATAAATAATCGCAAAGTTTTAAAAGGCTTTTTTGAGGAATTAGGTCTTACTAATAATATTATTGACATTTTAAGAGTTATTGATAAAAAAGATAAAATAAGTATTAATGATTTAGAAAAAGAGTTATATGGACTTGTTAGTTCAAAAGATTTAGTGGCTAGCATTTTAGAATTTATAACATTTGCTGGTACTAATCAAGAAAAATTAAGCTATTTAAGTAATTTAAATATTAAAAACAATATATTTAATAATGGAATTAGAGAATTGGAAACTGTTATAAATAACCTTAGTGATTTTGGTGTAAATGATAATAATGTTGAAATAAGCTTTAGCATAACTAGAGGTTTAGACTATTACACTAGTACAATATATGAAACCATATTAAAAGATTATCCATCTATTGGAAGTGTTTGTTCTGGCGGTAGATATGATAATTTGGCAGAATATTATACTGACAAGCGTCTTCCTGGTGTTGGTATTTCTATAGGGCTTACAAGGCTTTTTTATCAGTTAAGAGAAACCAATATTATTAAAATTGATGAATCAGCATCTTCTTTAATAATGATAATTCCAATGGTTGAAAACATGGAATATATTAATAAAATTGCTAAGAATTTAAGAGACAATAATTTATCAGCAAATATTTGTTATTTAGAAAAAGATTTTAAAAAGAAATTAAGATATGCCGATAAATCAAATGTTAAATATATATTAATAATTGGTGAAGATGAAGTAAATAACAACTATATCACTCTTAAAAATATGAAAACCGGTAATCAAGAAAAATTAAGTCTTGAAGAATTAATAAATAAACTAGAATAAAATATTCTAGTTTTTATATATAAAAAATGCTATTATTAATTTGGTGAATAATTATGTTTATTGATGAAATTACTATAAAAATAACGGCTGGTAAAGGTGGCGATGGATGCACTTCTTTTCGTCATGAAAAATATGTTGAATTAGGTGGTCCAGATGGTGGTAATGGTGGTAAAGGAGCCGACATTATTTTTAAAGTAGATAAAAGTTTAAAAACTCTTGTTGATTTAAAATATCAAAAGCATATTAAAGGAAATAAAGGTCAAAACGGGGAAGGATCAAATAGATATGGTAAGGGAGCAGAGCCAGTTGTTATAAAAGTACCAGAGGGAACTACTATAATTGATCTTGATAATAATAAAATTATTGCTGATTTAATAAATGATGGCGAAGAATTTATAGTTTGTAAAGGTGGTAGAGGCGGAAAAGGAAATAAAGCTTTTGCTACTAAATTTGATAAGGCTCCTAGAATAAGTGAACTTGGTGAACCAGGAGAAGAAAAATTAATAAAGTGCGAATTACATGTTCTAGCTGATATTGGTTTAGTTGGTATGCCAAGTGTTGGTAAAAGCTCTATATTGGCTCTAATTAGTGCTTCAAAACCTAAAATAGCAGCTTATCATTTTACAACTTTAAGTCCTAATCTAGGTTTAGTCAAACTTAAAGATCATCGTTCTTTTGTAATTGCTGATCTACCAGGATTAATTAAAGGTGCTAGTGAGGGAATAGGCCTTGGAGATAAATTCTTAAAACACACTTCTAGAACTAAAATAATAGCTCATATTTTAGATATGGGAAGTGAAGAAGGCAGAAATCCTATAAAAGACTATGAAGAAATTAATAATGAATTATTTAAATATAGTGATGATTTAAAAAATAAACTTCAAATTGTTGTTGCCAATAAAATGGATTTGCCAAATGCTGAAAACAATTTAAAAAAATTTAAAAAAGTGTACCCTAATATAAACATTATTCCAATAAGTGCTTTAAACAATTTAGGTATTGATGGAATGCTAAATATTTTTGCAAATTCTTTAGATGAAGTTGAAAAAAACAAAAAAAGCACTAATAATGATAATTTCGTTTTATATAAATACGAAGAAGAAAAACCATTTAATATAACTAAAGAAAATGATATTTGGGTTATTAGTGGTGGTAAAATAGAAAAACTATTTAAAATGACTAGATTTGATGTTGATGATTCAGTAAAAAGATTTGCTATTAAATTAAATAAAATGGGTGTAGACGAGGAATTAGAAAAACTTGGAGCTAAAAAAGGCGATGAAGTAAAAATATTTGATTATATATTTGAGTTTAAAGCTTAATTGTAATATAATAAATTATAAGAGGGAACTATGAAAATAAAAAAGGGTTTTACATTAATTGAGCTTTTAGCAGTAATAGTAATAATATCATTAATGATAACAGCAGCTGTACCAGCTGTAATTTCTATATCTCAAAAAGTAAGAACTCATATGTACTGCACAAAAATTGCTATGATAAAAAAAGCTGGGATTATTTATGGCCAGGAAAATACCTTGGATGAAAATTGTGTTATTAATAGCGAAACATACAGTTGCAAAAACTTAACTATTGAAGATTTAATATTAAATAAATATATTGAACCCAATAAAGGAATACTTTTAACTGATCCCAGAGATGGTTCATCAATGAATGATAAAGATGTTATAATTTATTTTAAAAATAACAGATATTATACAAATATAGACGCTTTAGAGTGCGAGTAAGGAGAGAATGTTCATGATAAAGTTTTGTTCAAATTGTGGTAAAGAATTAAAAGAAGGGGCCGATGTTTGCCTTAATTGCGGAAAAGCAATAGAAAAATTAAAAACAAAGAAGGGAATATCACCAAAATCTCGTTTAGTTACATTTCTACTTTGTACATTTTTAGGTACATTAGGAGTGCATAGATTCTATGTAGGTAAAACTGGAACTGGAATATTATGGCTCTTTACTATTGGTTTATTTGGTATAGGAACTCTAATCGACTGGATACTTATTTTAGCCGGTGAATTTAAAGATTCTAATGATTTACCAGTCACAAATTGGGATGTAGATTAAAAAAATTCAAGATTACTTGAATTTTTTATTTTATAGATAATTATTTTTTATGATATACTTTTAATAGGTGATAGTATGTACAATTATATTATAGGAAAAATAAAAGATATTAAAGCTAATTATATTGTTTTGGAAGCAAATTATATTGGTTATGAAATAAAAGTAGCTAATCCTTATTCTTATGAATTAGAAAAGGAATATAAAGTATATATATATACTCATGTTAGAGAAGATGAATACTCTTTATATGGCTTTAAAAATGATGAGGAAAAGGAATTATTTCTAAAACTAATAAATGTTAAAGGAATCGGTCCTAAAATGGCTTTACCAGTGCTTGCTACAGGTAGTATAAATGGTGTTTATGATGCTATTGAAAGAGAAAATATTTTATATTTAACTAAATTCCCTAAAATTGGTGAAAAAGTAGCTAGACAAATCATATTAGATTTAAAAGGAAAATTAGGAAAGCAAGGGAATGTAACAAATAATAGTGATTTTGAAGAATTAGTAAGTGTATTAGAGAGTTTAGGATATAAAATTTTAGATATTAAAAAGGTATTACCTAATGTAAATTCCGAATTAAAAATAGAAGACCAAGTAAAAGAAGCCTTAAAATTATTAATGAAGTAGGGGATGTTATGGAAAGAATAATTACGGAAAGTTATATAAAAGATGACGATTTTGATTTAAATTTAAGACCTAAATATTTAAAAGAATATATAGGTCAAAAAGAAGTAAAAGATAATATTGATGTCTTTATTAAAGCCTGTAAAATAAGAGGGGAAGCTCTAGACCACATTTTACTTTATGGCCCTCCAGGACTTGGAAAAACCACCCTTGCCCATATAGTAGCAAATGAGCTTGGTACAAATATTAAAACTACTAGTGGACCAGCTATTGAAAAAAGTGGTGATTTAGCAGCCATTTTATCATCTTTGGAACCAGGAGATGTTTTATTTATTGATGAAATTCATAGAATGCCTAAATTTATTGAAGAAATACTATATCCGGCTATGGAAGATTTTGAAATTGATATAATTATAGGTAGTGAAGGAACTAGCAAAAACATTAAAATAGAACTACCGCCATTTACTTTAATTGGAGCAACTACTAGAGCTGGTGATATTTCAAGTCCTTTAAGAGACCGATTTGGTATTGTATCAAAATTAAACTATTATTCAGTAGAAGAATTAACTGATATTATAAAAAGAACTAGCAAAGTATTAAAAACTGATATAACTAGTGAAGCTGCTAAAATATTAGCTGAAAGATGTCGTAAAACGCCAAGAATAGCTAATAGATTGTTTAAAAGAATCAGTGATTTTGCTTTAGTAGAAGGTAATAATTCTATAAATGAAGAAGTTTTAAAAAAATCATTAAAAAGACTTAGTGTAGATAATTATGGTCTTGATCAAATAGATGTCGAATATTTAACGTCTTTAATAACAAAATTTAATGGTGGCCCAGTAGGAGTAGAAACTATAGCTACTTCAATTGGTGAAGAGGTAACTACCATAGAAGACGTTGTTGAACCTTATTTACTACAAGAAGGATTCATAAAAAGAACTAGAAGCGGAAGAGTAGCAACTGAAAAGAGCTATAAACATTTAAAAATTGACCAAAATATATCATTATTTTAAAAACTAAAAATTTAGCGAAATTAGCCCAAAAAGGTGGACAAATCCGCCTTTTTATCATATAATGTTCGGGCAAGGGGTGTGATTTATTATGACACTTACAAATGTTTCAATTGAAGAAATAAGATTTGATGAATTACCTTTTAAAAAAAATAGGTATTCAGGAGATAATGATAAGCCAAGTTTTAAAGTGGTAATTGGAAAAATTCCTATTATAATTTCATCTCCTCATTCAGTAAAAACGACTGAAAAAGTTATGGCTACTAGAGATATAATAAAAGCTATAGACTTAGCTAAAAAAGATGAAGATGACATATTAAATAAAATAATAACTCAAGAGATAATAACTAGCCCAGAAGACTTAGATATTAACGCAATCCTAATAAATGGCGAAAAGAAAAAAATTGAGTTTATTGCTGAAGACTTTGGTTTAAATCCTCATGTTTTAACCTATTATTATTATAAGACTGCTGATGAAGAAGAAAAATTGGATGAGCCTTATACTGGCGCTTATGCTTTATATTTAGCTAAAGTTTTAAATTGTTTTGCTTATGTTAGAAACAACAATTTAGAAGCCAATGCTGCAGTTGATCATCAAAATCCGCAATTTATAAAGTTTTTAAAAGATAATAATATTTTATTACATATGGATTTACATGGAGCAAAACATTTTGAGGATGCCCATAAAAATGATTTTGATATAGCTTTTGGAACTAACCATGGAGAATACATTAGAGAATATATTTCTTTTCAAAACATCGCTAGAAGTAGTTATATACCATATGGCATTATTAATTTAAAATTTAATACTAAGTTTCAAGCCAGTAAAAAGCGTGCATTGTGTAATCAAGTATATAGATATGCTGGAATTCAAACAAGTTATGGTATTCAAACTTTTCAAGCTGAAGTTAATGGGATTTTTAGAAGACCAGTGTCAGAAGAAGAAAAAGCTAGAATGTTTTTAGGTGGATCAATAGATTTTTTAGGTAATCTAATGGATGAAGAGAAGGGCAGAATATATGGAAAAACACCTAGACATTAATTATTACAATTATAATTTAGATAAAAAATATATTGCTCAAACTCCAATTGAAAAAAGAACCCATTCTAAATTATTAGTATTAAATAAAGAAAATGGTAAAATTAAACATACTAGATTTTATAATATTATTAATTATTTAAATCCTGGTGATGTTTTAGTATTAAATGATACTAAAGTAATCCCCGCCAGACTTTATGGCGTCAAAGAAAAAACTGATGCTAAAGTAGAAGTATTATTACTTAAAAACATTAAAAATAATACGTGGGAAGCTTTAATTAGAAATTCCAGAAGACTTAACATAAATGATATTATAATATTTAAAAAGAATGCTTTAAAAGCTAAAGTTTTAAATAAAAAAGAAGACGGCATAATTGAAATAGAATTAATATATGAAGGCATTTTATATGAAATATTAGATTCTTTAGGTGAAATGCCAACACCACCTTATATCCATGAAAAATTAGAAGATAATAATAGATATCAAACCGTATATGCCAAATATTTTGGTAGTGCTGCTGCACCAACTGCTGGGCTTCATTTTACTAAAAAATTATTAGAATCAATAAAAAGAAAAGGCATCATAATTACTTATATAACCTTACATGTTGGGATTGGCACTTTTAAACCAGTTTCAGAAAGTAATATTTTAGATCACAAAATGCATAGTGAATATTATGAATTAAGTAAAGAAACCGCTGAAATATTAAATAATGCTAAAAAAAGAAATAGTAAAATAATAGCAGTTGGTACTACTTCGACAAGAGTTCTTGAAGCAACTTATAATAAACATAATATTTTTAAAGAAGATTTTGGTGAAACTGATATATTTATATATCCTGGATATGAATTTAAAGCTATAGATTCACTTATTACTAATTTTCACTTGCCAAAATCAACTTTATTAATGCTAGTTAGTGCTTTAGCTGGTAGAGATAATATATTAAATGCTTATAAAGAAGCCAAAAAACATAATTATCGATTCTTTTCTTTCGGGGATGCTATGTTTATAGATAAACCAAAGAAAACATTAGAATTATTAAAAGAATTTAATAATTTAAAATCAACTAAGAAAATAGCTAATTTTGAAATATATAAAGGAACCAATAATGTTATTTTATCAGCTCCTCATGCTCACTATCATTTAAGAAATGATAAACATAAAGTAAGAGAATATCATACTAATAGTTTAGTTAAAGTATTGCATTTAACTACTAATTCTAACATCATTTTTACTAATAATGATGGAGAGGACTATAATCATATTAAAAACAACATTTATAAAGAAGAATTAAAAAAATTTATTTTAGAAAATAAAATAAAATTTTTAATTGATATTCATGGTTTAGAATATGATGATGATCGCGATTTTGAAATTGGCGTGAATAATTATCAAAATGTAAATGGCAATATAAGTTTAATTAATAAAATTCAAAAAAAATTACAAGTTGGTAATAAAAAAGTTACTATTGATACTAAGTTTTTAGCAAGAACTAAAACAATTAGTTATTATATTAATAAAGAGTTAGGTATACCAACTATACAATTAGAAATAGGGAAAAAATATCGAAGATTAAATCATAACGCTTGGTATTTTAGTAAATTAATTAAAAAAATGAAAAGAATAATTAGGGTAATAGAAAGGGAATATAACAATGATTGAAGAAATTAATTATAGTAAAAGATATGATGAATTACTTGATGTTCAGCCATCTTATGGAATAGATAGAATTAAAAAGCCAGTAGATTTTAACTCAATTGGTTTAGAGATTGAAATATCAGTTAATTATGAAAGAGAAAGATATACTTTTATTAGAACTTTACTTAAAAAAATTAAACAAGCTGTAGGAGATAATGGCTATTTTACTAGTGATGGAACTATTATTGGAAACTATTCATTTGAAATAGTTTTAGATCCATTACCAGTTAAAAAAATAAAGAAGATATATAGTACACTACTTAGAATAATGAACTTCTCTGATGGCAGTATTTTAATGGATAAAGGTCATAATTGTGGTATTCATATGAATTTTAATCAATATGATATGACCAATCCCGATCCTTCTCATCAAAGATTACTTTTATTAATGAAAGAAGAACCAAAATATTTTGAAGAAAATGTCTATAAACAAGTTGTATATGATTTTGATTTTAAAGAATATTTAGAATTTCAAAGAAACGTAAGTGCTAAATATACCGCAATTAATTATTTAAATAAAAAATTAATAGAAGTTAGGAATATTAAAGTAGGATTAACAGCCGGTGAATTAGAAAAGGTTATGAATTTACTTTTAGATGCTATCTATTTTGATAAAAGAGAAATAAAAGTAGAAAAAAAAGCTACTAAAGATTTGACTAAGATAATGTCAAGAATATGGCAGAAAAACAACAGTAAGACTATTAAAAAAGCATTAGATGATGAAATGATGATTGTTTTGTTCACCAATAAGGGTCCTAAAATTGTTTTTCCAAATGGTCGTATAAGAAATAAAATAAAAGAACTAGGTGAAGAATAAATGGAAAAAGTATGGTTTTTTTATTCAAATTGGACTTATAATCGTAAGATAAATAATGGTTTTATTGAAAGGCTTATTACTAAAGCCAAAAATCATTATGATATTGATTTAGAAGTATATAATTTATCTAAATTTATTATTTCAACAGGTGATAAAAATACCATCTATTACGAAGGAAAAGAAATAAAGGTATTTCCTAGATACGCTATAAGTCGTAAATTAGATATATTTTTTATAAGACAGCTAGAAACCCTTGGTGTAAAAGTATTTAATTCTTCTCAAGCAATGGTAGATGCTAAAAACAAACTTAAAACTCATCAAATATTAACTGAATATAATATAAAAAGTCCTAAGACCTTATATTCAGTAAGAAAAACTGGCAAGCAACTATTGGAATATGAAGATATTACTAAAATTTTTAATAGTCCTATATTTATTTTAAAATATATTAAAGGCCGTGAAGGTAAAAGTGTCTTTCTAATAGATAATAAAGAAACATTTGATTTAAAATATAGTCGTTATAAAGGAAAAGTAATATTCCAAGAATATATTAAATCATCCTATGGTAAAGATATTAGATGCTATGTAGTAGGGGGTAAATTTATTGGTAGTGCTATTAGAACTAGTAATGGTAAAGATTTTAGAAGTAATTTAGCTCAAGGAGGAGAAGCTTTATATTATGAAGCAACTCCGGAATTAAAAGAACTATCTATTAAAGTAGCAAAAGCAATGAAATTAGATATATGTGGCATAGATATTTTAATTGGCGAAAATAATAGCTATTATATTTGTGAAGTTAATTCCGTTCCCGGATTTAAATCATTAAAAAGGACTCGTGGAACATACGAAGAAGATATATTTTTAACTCTTTTAAGAGACAAAATAAATGAAAACAAGTAAAAGCCTTATGGCTTTTTTTAATGCTTTAATATATAATATAAAATGAATGAGGGATTACTTATGAAAGTAAAATATACATTATTAAAAAAAGAAAAAAATACCGAGGCTAGACTTGGTAAAATAAAAACAAATTATGGCGAATATGATACTCCAATGTTTATGCCTGTAGGGACACAAGCCACAGTAAAAACATTATCTCCAGAAGAATTATATGAAGCAAAATCAGGGATAATTTTAGGAAATACATATCATTTATGG
Source organism: uncultured Muribaculaceae bacterium (assembly GCA_964493665.1). Classification (GTDB taxonomy): domain Bacteria; phylum Bacillota_I; class Bacilli_A; order RF39; family UBA660; genus DAOSVX01. Next base: position 71,874 of record CAZBOZ010000001.1, on the reverse strand, counting down.
TTAAGGCCAACTCCTGAAATAATTGCTAAAGCAGGTGGACTAGCTAAATTTATGAATTATAAAGGACCAACTCTTACAGATTCTGGTGGATATCAAGTTTTTTCTTTAGCAAAATCAAAAGACATTTCCGAAGAAGGAGTAAAACTTAAAAGCCATATTGATGGAAAAGCTTTATTTCTTACTCCAGAGCTTAGTATTGAAATTCAAAATAAATTAAATAGTAGTATTGCTATGTGTTTTGATGAATGTCCACCATATCCTTCTACTTTTGAATATATGAAGAATTCAGTTGAGAGGACCTTAAGATGGGCAGAAAGATGCAAAAAAAGTCATAATAATAAAGATCAAGCTTTATTTGGAATTGTTCAAGGGGGAATATATCCTGAACTCCGTAAACATTCTGCTTTAGAAACTGTCAAAATTGGTTTTGATGGTTATGCTATAGGTGGTATAGCCAATTCTGGTGAAGATAAATCTTTAATATATAAAGCCATCAATTATTCAACTCCATATATGCCTAAAAATAAAATAAGATATTTAATGGGTGTAGGAGATCCAATTGATATAGTTGAAGGTGTTATAAGAGGTGTAGATATCTTTGACTGTGTCTCACCAACTAGACTTGCTAGACATGGCCATTTTTATACTAAATATGGCAAATTAAATATTAAAAATGCTATATATAAAGAAGATTTTAATCCTTTAGAAGAAAGCTGTGATTGTTATACTTGTAAAAACTATTCTAAAGCTTATATTAGGCATTTAATTACGGAAAAAGAAACATTAGGAGCAAGACTTTTATCTATTCATAATATTAGATATTTAATTCATCTTACAGAAGAATTGCGAGAAGCCATAAAAAATGATAATATATTAGAGTATAAAGAAAAATTTATTAAAAATTATTTTGGAGAATAACTTATGACAAATAGATTAGTTGTATTTATAACTATTATTGCTGTTATTTTAATTATTGGCATACCAACTTATAATAAAGTAAGTGATAGATATGAAAGTAGAGTAGATTTAACTATAAAAAATAAAATTAAAGTTAAAGCCATTCAATGTTGGAATGAAAATAGATGCTTAAATGATATTGTTTATTTAAGTGATTTATATGAAATAGGCTATTTAGATGAAGTTATAGATCCAATTACTAAAAAAGCTATAAGTGCTTCTTCATATGTTACTAAAGAAAATGGCGATATAGTAATTAATATATTTGAATAAAAATTAGAGGTGTTAATATGGATGATATAAAATTTACATCATTACAAGAGTTATATAATCGTCTTAAGCCAGCTTTGGCTACTAGAGTTAAAGAAATAAAAAGATTAGAAGTTTTTTATGTGAAAGAAGAAGATATTTGGAATTATTTAAAAACTTATAAATGGAATAAAGAAAACAATTTAACTTTAATTGATATGGTTAATGACATTTTAGAAGTAGACCCATATGTAATAGAAGAATATGTTAAAAAAAGTTTTAAGAATATAAAAAGGGATTTAATCGTTGATGAAAATAACTTACTATAGGTGATAATATGAAAGAAGAAAACGAACTAAGAATAGCTGATTTATTAAAAAAATGTGATGCCTATATTCAAAATAAAGATGAATTAAACATGATAAATGATGCTTATTTTTACGCAAAAGAAGCTCATGAAGGCTTAAAAAGAAAAAGTGGTGAAAATTATATATTTCATCCTTTAAACGTAGCTTATATATTAGCGGGATTAAATGTCGATTATAAAACTATCATCGGTGCTCTTTTGCATGAAGTAATTAATCATGGCAATGGTAATTTAAACGAAATAAAAGAAAAATTTGGCGAAGATATAGCTAAAATGGTTAGTTCTATTTCTAAAATAAACAAATTGGAATTAACTGATGATTCAGAATCTTCAAGCATTTATTTAAGGAAAATATTAGTAGGTTTAACTGAAGATGTTAGAGTTTTATTTATTAAATTAGCTGATCGTTTACATAATATGAGAACAATATGGGCCTTAACTCCTGAAAAGCAAAAACAAAAGGCTAATGAAACAGTAAAAGTATTAATACCTATCGCCCATAGATTAGGTATTAATAAAATTAAAAGTGAACTAGAAGATTTATGTTTAAAATATCTAAAACCGGATATATATAATGATATTTCCGAGAAATTAAATGACTCTAAAGAAGACTTAAATATTATTTTAAATGATATGAAAGATAGTGTAACTAATATATTAAAAGATTATGGTTTAAAATTTGAAATAAAAGGTCGTGTAAAAAGTATTAGTAGTATATATGAAAAATTAAATAAAGGCAAAAAGTTTAATGATATATATGATATTCTGGCATTAAGAGTTATATTAGAAAAAGAAAGCGATTGTTATTTAGCAATTGGTTTAATCCATGCAAAATATCGTCCTATACCAAAAAGGTTTAAAGATTATATTGCTGCTCCTAAAGAAAACATGTATCAAAGTTTACATACAACTGTTTTTGGAGTAGATGGCTATTTATTTGAAATTCAATTAAGGACAGCGGAAATGGATGAAATAGCTGAAAAAGGCATAGCTTCTCATTGGACTTATAAAGAAACTGGTTCAAAAAAGATTCAAACGATAATGGAACAAAAATTAGAACTATTTAGAGGGCTTATTGAAGCAAATAAAGAATCTTTAGATGATCCTAATTTTGCTATGGATGTTTCTAAAGAATTTATCAATGATTTAATATATGTTTATACTCCAAAAGGAGATGTAGTTGAACTTCCTAAGGGAGCAACCCCAATTGATTTTGCTTATCGCATTCATTCCGATGTTGGAGATAAAATGGTTGGAGCAATTGTTAATGATAACATAGTCCCTCTAAATTACGAGCTAAATGACGGGGATATTGTAAAAGTTAAAACTGCTAACGATGCTAAACCTCGTCAAAATTGGTTAAAAATTGTTAAAACTAGTGGAGCTAAAAATCGTATAAAAGCTTATTTTAGTAAACAAGATCGCCAATCATACATTGAAAATGGTAAAGAGCTTTTTGAAAAAGAAATTAAAAGAAGAAAACTTGTAATTAGCGAAGTATTAAGTGAAGAAAATTTGGAAAAAATATTTAAGTATTTAAAAATAAAAGACTTAGAAGAACTATATTTAGGCCTTGGAATGGTAAAATATCTTCCAGGTACTGTAATTGAAATAAATAATGAAAATAAAAATCTAAAAGACCCTTTAATAAATCAATCTTTAAGAAATATAAAGCCTGAAAATTACTGTGGTAATATTATTGTTGGTGGTATTGATAATATTAAAGTAAATATTGCTAATTGTTGCAAACCTATAAAAGATGATCCAATAGTAGGATATATTACTAAAGGTAGGGGGTTAAGTATCCATAGAAAAGATTGTACAAACATTTCTTCAAATGAAGAAAGAGTAGTAGACGTATGTTGGAATGATCAAGAAACAAACAATTATTATTATACCGACATATTAATAGAAACCAATTCTTTAAGTGATAATTTAATGGACATTTTAAGTAAAAGTGGTCAAAAAGATATTCACATTGAGTCAATAAATAAAAAAGAACAAGAATATGGTATTGATTATATTTTAAATGTTAAAATAAAATGTCTAAAAGATTTAGATGCTTATATAAATGATTTAATCAAATTAAAATATATTAAAAAAGTAAGTAGGCGAAGTAATTGAAAGTAATAGTCCAAAGAAGTAAAAATAGTTTTGTTAGAGTAGATAATAAAATAGTCGGAAACATAAAAAAAGGGTTAGTATTATTAGTAGGCTTTACTCATAGTGATAATGAAACTAATATTACAAATATGGTAAATAAAATAATCAATTTAAGAATATTTGATGATGAAGCTGGTGTAATGAATAAAAGTGTTTTAGATATAAATGGCGAAATTCTTTCTATATCTCAATTTACTTTATATGCTAATACCACTAAAGGAAATCGTCCTTCATATGTAGATGCTTTAAATAAAGAAGAAGCTAGTGCTTTATATGATAAATTTAATAATGAACTTAAAAAATATATAAATGTAGAAACTGGTATATTTCATTCAAATATGGAAGTAAATATCATTAATGATGGGCCAGTTACAATTACACTAGAAAATTAATCTATTGACTATTTTAAATAAAGAAGTTAAAATTAAATAGTAATTTCTGTTTTAAAAGGTGACGCTTTTATATAAGACAGAACGTAATAAATGCGATAAATTAAATTGAGAGTACTTATGTAAATTAAGGTGGCACCGCGGAAATATCCGTCCTTATTATAAATAAGTATTTTTTATTAGGAGGAAGATATGAAAAAAAACAATAATAATAGCTACAATATTAAAAATGTTGGTGAAACAGTAGAATTATATGGTTGGGTATCTAAAAAAAGAAATTTAGGTGGCGTAATATTTATAGATTTAAGAGACCGAAGTGGCTTAATCCAATTAATAATTAATCCAGGTAATAAAAATTATGATTTAGCTTTAACTTTAAAAAATGAATATGTTATAAAAGTAGTAGGGGAAATAAAGGAAAGAAGCAATAAAAATTCTAATTTGCCTACTGGGGATATTGAAGTTGATGTAAAAGAGCTAAGCTTAATTAATAGTGCTTCTGAATTGCCATTTGAAATAACAAATGATTCTAATGTAGCAGAAGAATTAAGACTTAAATATCGCTATTTAGATATTAGAAGGAATATAATTAAAGAGAAATTAATATTAAGACATAAAATAACTATGGCAGTAAGAGAATATTTTGATAAAGAGAATTTTATTGAAATAGAAACTCCAATATTAGGCAGAAGTACTCCAGAAGGAGCAAGAGACTATTTAGTACCAAGTAGAGTAAGCAAAGGTAATTTTTATGCTTTACCACAATCTCCGCAAATATTTAAGCAATTGTTAATGGTTGCAGGTATGGAAAGATATTTTCAAATAGCAAAATGCTTTAGAGATGAGGATTTAAGAGCTGATCGTCAACCGGAATTTACTCAAATAGATGTCGAAATGAGTTTTATTGAAGAAAATGATATTATGGATATTACTGAGAAAATGGTGGCTTATGTATTTAAAAAAACTAAAAATATTGATATTAATCTGCCTTTAATGAAAATGAAATATGATGATGCTATTAATTTATATGGATCTGATAAACCAGACTTAAGATTTGACATGAAAATAAATGATGTTACTGAAATATTTGAAAATAGTGATTTTTCAATATTTAAAGATACCTTAAAAAATAACGGAATTATTAATGCCGTAGTTGGTAAAAACTGTGCTGATAAATTTTCTCGTAAAGATATCGAAAAATTAGAAGAAGTAATTAAAACTTATCGTGCTAATAATTTATTTTATATTAAGTTTAATGAAGAAATTACTGGTAACATTGCTAAATCAATGTCTAAAGATGAATTAGGTACTTTAAAAAACAATTTAAATATTAATGATAATGATATTGTCTTTATAACATGTGGAGCTAAAAAAACTGTTAAAACAGCCCTAGGAGCTTTAAGACTGAAACTAGGTAAAAATTTAAATTTAATTGATGAATCTAGTTATAAATTATTATGGGTTATAGATTTTCCGGCTTTTGAATATAGTGAAGAAGATCAAAGATATTATGCTACACATCATCCATTTACAGCTCCTAAAGACGAAGACATAGATAAACTACTTACTGATAAAGGCAACTGTTATTCTAAAGCTTATGACATAGTTATAAATGGTTATGAGGCTGGTGGCGGTAGTATTCGTATTCATGATGCTGTAACTCAAAGTAAAATGTTTGAAGCTTTAGGATTTACAAAAGAGGAAGCAGAACAAAAATTTGGTTTCTTAATGAGTGCGTTTAAATATGGAACTCCTCCTCATGGTGGTATTGCTCTTGGCCTTGACAGATTAGTAATGTTATTATCTGGAACAGATAATATACGAGATGTTATTGCATTTCCAAAGACAGCTAGTGCTACTGATTTGATGAACGAATGTCCTAATATAGTAGATTTAAAACAATTAGATGAACTGGGTATAAAATTAAAAGATAATAAGTAAATTATCTTTTTTTATAACCTAAAAAATGGTATAATTAAAATGCCTGAGGGTAGGGTGTGTTTATATAAAACCGACTAAGTGATTTTATTGGGAATCTAATTTAATATCCGTGTTGAATGCTAGCCCATTAAGTGTGTTAGAATCCTAAAGATGTTAATGTGATGCCCACCTGTTTGCGAACGGGTTTTTATCACTACATACTCTCCTTTGGGTACTTTTTATTAAAAAAAATAAAGACTAATAATTAATTAGTCTTTTTTCATTTCATTATTTATTTTTACTAGGTTTTCTTCATATTTATTATTCTTAGCTTGATAATATTTATGGTCTTTAATTAAATCTGGTAAGTATTGTTGTTTGATATAATATTTTGGATAATCATGAGGATATTTATAGGTAGAACTAGGATTTTTTAAATGATCTGGAACATTTCCTGTACTACCTTTTCTAATATCACTTTGAGCTTTATCTATACCTAAATAAGCACTATTACTTTTAGGAGATAAAGCAAGTTCAGTAACTACTACTGCTAAAGGAAGCCTAGCTTCAGGAAGCCCTAATAATTCAGATGCCTCTATAGCAGCCATTACTTTAGGCCCCATACCAGGATTTGCAAGGCCTATGTCTTCATAGGCACATGCTGTCATTCTTCTATAAATACTGTCTAAATCTTCGGCTTCAATAAGTCTTGCTAAATAGTGTAGAGAAGCATCAACATCACTACCTCTAATTGATTTTTGAAAAGCACTTAAGACATCATAATGACCATCTTGATCTTTATCATGATAAAACACTTTTTTAGCATGAATACTTTCTAATAAAGTAATATTAATGTTATGATCTTTACTAGCATAATAAGCCATTTCAAGTAAGTTTAAAGCACTTCTAAAGTCTCCTGAAGAACTAATGGTAATAAAGTTGAGTGAATCTTCATCTATTTTAACTTCTTTAAGGCTTTTTAAAGCCTTTTTAAGACCTTTTTTAATATCAAGAGTAGTTAATTCATGTAATTCAAATATTTGACATCTACTTCTAATTGCAGGATTTATTTTATGATATGGATTAGCAGTAGTTAATCCAATTAAAATAATTAAACCATTTTCAATATAGGGTAGGAGTAAATCTTGTTTATCTTTATTCATACGATGTAATTCATCTATAACAAGTAACATTTCACCTTCCATTTTAGCTTCTTCTATGACAATATCAAAATCTTGTTTATTATTAATTACAGCATTTAAAAATCGATATGGTTTATTTAATTCATTTACTATAGCATTTGCTATACTAGTTTTACCTATGCCAGGTTTACCATATAAAATAATGGAAAACATCTTATTTTCTTTAATTAAAGTACTAAGTATTTTATTAGGACCTATTAAATGTTCTTGGCCTATAACATCTTTTAATTTAGTTGGTTTTAATATATTAGCTAGTAATTCCATAATTATTATCACATCCATAATTATTATAACATATAAAAACAAGATGGCAAATAAATGTTCGTTTATTTTTTATAAATAAAATGGTATAATATAAATGGAGTAGATAAATATGAAGAAAACATTTAATTATGATCCTTTAATATTAAAATATTTAGATTATTTGAAATATGAATGTAAGTATTCAAATAATACTATAGATAGTTATATGTATGAATTAAAGTTATTTCAAATGTATTTTAAAAACCAAAATATATTAGATATTACTACTGATAATATTAAAAATTATATCCAAAAAGAAACTAAAAATATTAAAGTAACATCTATTACTCATAAAATAACTGTATTAAAGAGTTTTTATAATTTTCTAGTAAGCGATGGATTACTAGCAAAAAGTCCTTGTATAAGTCTTAAAATGCCCAAAAAAGATAAATTATTACCAGTTTATTTAACTATTGAAGAAATAACTAAATTATTAGATATTGAATGTAAAAATCCTTATGATTATCGTAATAAAGCTATTTTAGAGCTTTTATATGCTACAGGTATTAGAATTAGTGAATTAGTTAACCTTAAAATAAATAATATTGATTTTAAAGAAGACCTAGTTAGAGTTATGGGGAAGGGGAGCAAAGAAAGAATTATACCTATTACTGATGAAGCTAAAAAACATTTAGAAGAATATATATATAAATATAGACCAATTATTTTAAAAGACAAAAATACGGAATTTATTTTTATAAATCGTTATGGAAAATCTTTAAGTCGCCAATCAATATTTAAATTTATTAAATTAGAATGTCTTAAAAAAGGTATTAAGAAAGATATATCGCCACATATTATTAGACACACTTTCGCTACCCACCTACTTCAAAATGGGGCAGATTTGCGTATAATTCAAGAGTTACTTGGTCATAGTGATATAACTACTACTCAAATATATGCTCATTTAGTAAATGAACAGTTAAAAAAAGACTATGAAGAATATCATCCACATAGTCATTTAGATAATTAATTTATTTTTATTTAATAATATTTTCATTATATTTTTATAATAAGTTATATAAAAAGAACTAATAATTATTATATTTATTTAGTTCTTTTTTCTTTATATTTTATTACATTAAATTAACTTTGGTTAACATAATATATATTATATGCTGTTATTTATTATACTTTCCTAGACTCTATCTCTGCCATCTTTTCAAATATCTCGGCAGCATTAGATTCGTCTATTTTAGTATAATTAAGCTCTTTTAAAGCTTGAATTCTTAAAGTGCTTAATTGTTGAGTACGGGTTAGTTTTTCTTCATTCCTTTGTTCTATCTCTTGAACAAATCTTTTATGTGAATCAATTAACTTACTCTTGCTTGTTCCCCCACTATTGTATAGGGTTAAGGCTGAATATAATATTCCTTCAAATATAAATTGTTTATCTTCATTAAAAGCAAAAGTATTGGGATTAGTAAATCCTGTAGCTTTTGACATATAACCAAAAATATACTTAATTTCTGGAACATTTTCATACGCTTGCAACAAATGATATAAATATGTTAAGGCTTGAAAATTTTCAGCTCCTTTTTTCTCATCTAATAATTTTTCTTTTAATAAATATGTAATATCAGCTATTAATTCTTGTTCTTCTTTTTTAAGGCCATTAAAATCAAAATAGTTATCTAAATCAGATAGATCTTTTACTCCTTGATTTAATCTACTTTCTACTTCCATTAAATAATCAGCATTTACTTTTATTGCTTTAATAGTGGTGTCATCACCATCTTCAATATTTAATAACTTAAAAAATAAAATTTTCTTTTCTTTTGGCCATTTATTTATACTATCCATTTCTAAATAATTATAAACCATTTGTCTAGATACGCCTAAATATTTAGCTAATCTAACTTTGGATATTCCTAATTCTTGTAATAACTCGCCTAATCTATCCATTACTAACTTCCCTACTTTCTATTTTACATACTAATTATATATTACTTAACAGTTTCTTGTCAATAAAAAATGGTACTTATAAGTACCATAATTTTGCATTATTTTTATATATTTCTTTAATTATCCCGCTACCTAAACATTCTTCTTCTAAATATAAAACACAAGCTTGGCCAGGAGTAACAGCTTTTGCTTTAGAAGGATATTTAACTAATATTTCATTGTTATCTAAATATTCTAAAATAACTTGATGATCTTCGCCACGATATCTAAATTTAGCTGTGCAATTTTCAGGTCTTAAATCACTAATAAAATTAACATTATCAATTAAACAAGCATCAGAATATAGATATTCATTGTCTTCTTTAAAAGCTACATATAAAATATTGTTTTTAATATCTTTTCCTACTACAAAATGCTTTTCTTTGTTGCCACTTAATCCGACATTTTTTCTTTGACCAATAGTATAATTCATTAAACCAGTATGTTCCCCTACTACATCATTAGTTTCTATATCAATAACTTTTCCAGGATTTGGTTTTAAATAATTTTTTAAAAAATCTTGATAATGTCTTTCACCAATAAAACAAATACCAGTAGAATCTTTTTTAGTTGCTACATTAAGCCCTATCTCTTCAGCTATCTTTCTTACTTCTTCTTTTTTTAACTCACCTACTGGAAATAAGACATTTGAAAGCTGTTTAGAAGACAATTGAGCTAAAAAGTATGATTGATCTTTATTTGAATCAATTCCTCTATAAAGGTGGTTATTTTTAGTTCTAGCATAATGTCCTGTAGCTATATACTCTGCCCCATATTTTAAAGCTTCTTTGATAAACAAATCAAACTTTATATATTTATTACACATTAAATCAGGATTAGGCGTTCTACCTAGCTTTAATTCTTCTAAAAAATAACTAAATACATAATCCCAATATTCTTTAATAAAATCTACTCTATACAAAGGAACATTTAACTTATCTGCCACTTCTTTAGCATCATTATAATCTTCTTCTTGAGGGCAAATATTATTACTTATATTAGGATTACCTAAAGTATCATTATTGATACTACTATCCCAATTACGCATAAAAAGAGCTATAACATCATAACCCTCTTTTTTAAGTAGATAAAGAGCTACAGCAGAATCTACTCCTCCACTAAGTCCAACAACAACTTTTTTCGCCATTTTGGTTTACACCTCGGAGAAATTATATCATTTTTAACTTATTTACACAAATAAAAAATTATGGTAAATTATTATTAGTACAAGAGGTGAATAAATGAATAAAAAGACGTTGAAGATCGTTGCCTGGATATCTTTATTTATTATGGTATCTGGCGTTGTAGCCATGGTAATTGCATATTTAATAAGATAGTAATTAAAAAACACTTAACAAAGTGTTTTTTATTCAACAATATCAAAATCTTTTAACATACCATCTTCATCAATTATTTTATTTACTTTCTTGCTGGCTTCAGTTAATTTATCTCCACATTCTTTAGCTAGTTTCATAGCTTTTGTGTATTTTTCGATAGATAAATCTAGATCAGCCTCACCTTTTTCTAATTCATTAACTATTTGCTCTAATTCTTTGAATTTTTCTTCAAACTTAACTTCTTTCTTTTCCATATATTCCTCCTATAAAATTTCTTTTACTAAAGCTTTCAATTTACCTTCATATAATTTAATAATTACTTCATCATTTACCTTTAGCTTTTTAGTAGATTTAATTATTTCTTTATCTTTAGATACTACTCCGTATCCTTTTTCTAATATTTTTAAAGGATTAAGCAGATTTATTTTATTAAGTAATATTTTATAACTAAATTTATGTTTTTCTAATTTATTATCAATATAAGTATTTAATCTATCCATATAATTACTTAGTTTTTGTTCTTTTATCTCATATAAAGCTAAAGGGTTTTTAAGTATATATGATTCCTTTATAGCTTTTAATTTATTTAAATAACTATTTAGATAATTATTTATTGTTTGATAACTTCTGATTTCATATTGTTTTATTAAAGTAATTAAATCAGTTATATTTGGCACTGCTAGTTCAGCACCACCAGTAGGAGTTGCTGCTCTTAAATCAGCCACAAAATCACTTATAGTAAAATCGACATCATGGCCTACAGCACTTATTATTGGTATTTTAGAATCATATATGGCTCTGGCTACTATTTCTTCATTAAATGCCCATAAATCTTCTATAGAACCGCCGCCACGGCCTAATATGATCACATCTAAATCATAATTGTTAGCTTCTTTGATCTGTTTAACAATGTTTTCCTTAGCACCATCGCCTTGAACTAAAGATGGGAATAAAATAGTTTCACATATTGGATAACGTCTTTTTATAGTACTTAATATATCTTTTATAGCAGCTCCTGTAGAAGCCGTTATAATCCCAATTTTATTTGGAAACTTAGGAATTGGCTTCTTATGTTCTATACCAAATAAACCTTCTAATTCTAATTTCTTTTTTAATTTTTCAAATTCAATATATAAATTGCCAAGTCCATCTTGAGTCATTTTTTCGACATATATTTGATAACCACCATTAGGAATGTAAACACTTATTTTGCCTTCTATTAAAACATTCATACCATCTGTTGGTTCAAAATCCAATCCTTTTAAACGATTAAACTCAAACATAACCGCATTTATCTTGCTTTCTTCATCTTTCAAAGAAAAATAAAGATGTCCTCTACTATGAAACTTAAAATTAGATATTTCACCTTTTAAATATATTTTATTTAAAAAGTTATCACCATCTACCAAGCCTTTAATATGCTTATTTATATCACTGACAGTAAAATATTTATCGTTCATATTCTTTTCTCATTCTATCTAAAGAAGCATTTATAATTTTTCTTATTGAATCATCGCTATATTTTTTAGCTAAATTAATTGCTTCATTTATTACGACTAATGGTGGAGTTTCAGTATAAATAAGCTCATAAGCAGCTATTCTTAAAATAGCTGCTCCAGTTTTATCTATCCTAGTTATATCCCAATTAATTAAATATTTATTTATTATGTTATTTAGTTCATCATAATGAGTAGTAACTCCATAAACGATCTCTTTAACAAATTCATTTTCTACTTCAATATTATCCTTTATTAAAGAATCAACATTATATTCAATGTTATTTTTTTCTAATAATTCTACTTGGTACAAAATAACCATGCATTTTTCTCTTAATTCACTTCTCGTTTTACCCATACATTTCACCTACTCCATTATAACATATCAAAAAATTATTTTACTTTTTTAAATTCCTTTTCACATAATAAATAATTGAAACCAAATGATATAGCAAAAAGGATTAAAGCTGTTATGAATACTGTAATAACAAAATTAATTGTATAGTTATCAAAAAAATAAAATACTGATTTATTTTTACTAGCAAATATTCCCAAAACATCTAAAGCAGACATTGCTAAAGAAAAAAACAAAGATTCAAATAGATATGTTTTTATTCTTTTTTTCATATCCTTGCTATTTAATTTTCTTCCCCATATGGTTTTTACTTCCTTCATATTTCCTCCTATTTATTTTCTTGTTTTAATTCATATAAAATATTTAATGCTTCTAAAGGAGTTATTTTAAGTGGGTCTATACTATCTAGCTTTTCTTTTACTAAATTTGGTTTTTCTTCAACAAAATCAAATTTAACTTGGCTTTCATCACGTTTAATCTTTTTACCATTAGCTTTTTCATATTGATTTAATATTTCGCTAGCTCTAGCTATTACATCATTAGGCATATTAGCTAATTTAGCAACATGAATCCCATAGCTTTTATCTACGGATCCATCTTTTACTTTATGTAGAAAGATAATATTGCCATCTTCTTCTAAAGCACTCACATGAACGTTTTTTATACCAGGAAATCTTTTTTCTAAGTCAGTTAATTCATGGTAATGAGTTGAGAATAACGTTTTACATTTTATTTTGTTATTTATATATTCTAAAATTGATTCTGCCAAACTCATTCCATCATATGTAGCAGTCCCTCTACCAAGTTCGTCAAATAATATTAGACTATCTTTAGTAGCATTACGAATAGCATTTTCGGCTTCTTTCATTTCTACCATAAAAGTAGATTCTCCGCCAACTAAATCATCACTAGCCCCTATTCTAGTAAATATTTTATCAAATATAGGTAATTTGGCTTCTTTAACAGGAACAAAAGAACCCATTTGGGCCATTATGACTATTAAAGCCAGTTGCCTCATATAAGTACTTTTACCAGCCATATTAGGACCAGTTATTAATAATGTGTGAATTTCTTCTGGCAGCAAAATATCATTAGCAACATATTCATGGTGACTAAGTCTTTCTACTACTGGATGTCTACCATCTTTAACTACAATCTCTCTTTTTTCAGTTAATAAAGGTCTTACTAAACTATATTCTTCACTGGCGACTGATAAAGAACACAAAGCATCTATTTCGCTTAAAACATTAGCAATTTGTTTTAAATTAAATATCTCTTTTTTAACTTCTTCTTTAATTTCTAAAAACAATTCATATTCTAAATTAATTATTTTTTCCTCAGCATTTAATATTAATGATTCTTTTTCTTTTAATTCAGGAGTTATATATCTTTCTTTGTCCGTTAAAGTTTGTCTTCTTTCCCAACCAAAAGCTGGATTAACATTTTTTATTTGGCCTTTAGATACTTCAATAAAATAACCAAATACCTTATTATACCCTACTCTTAAATTTTTAATACCAGTTTGCTCTTTGGTATCTTGCTCTATTTTAGCTAAATAATCTTTACCGCCACTACGAATGCTCTTTAGTTCATCTAAATCTTTATTATAACCATGTTTTATTAATCCACCATCATGTAAGGTAATTGGAGCTTCTAAAGAAATAGAATTTTCTAATAATTCTTTTAGTTTGTTTTCAATATTTAATTTATATTTAAATCCTAATTTATTTAAATTGTTTTTAATATCAGGCAAAGCATCTAAAGAATTTTTAATTTGAATTAAGTCACGAGCATTTAAATTACCAGCCACTACTTTGCCACATAATCTTTCAATGTCATAAACTTCATTTAAATCTCTTCTCAATTCTTCTTTTATTAAAAACTCACTATTTAACTTTTCTATTTGGTCATATCTTTTATTTAATTCTTTAATATCTTTTAAAGGATTTAATAGCCAAGTTTTTAAAAGCCTAGACCCCATTGCTGTTTTAGTTTTATCCATTAACCATATTAAACTATTATTACGTTCTTTTAATCTAATTGTCTCAATTAATTCTAAATTTCTTATAGTATGAATATCTAATTCTAAATAAAGATTAGGATTTACAATAATAGCTTCATTAAAATGACTTAAATCTTTTAATTCTTTTACTACTAAATAATAAAGAATATGCTTTATACCAGCAATTATTTTCGGTTCTTCGATATTATTATATAAATACTTATATTCCTCTTCCAAATATTTATCAGATGTATCTATACTAATATTGTTTTTATCTTTTAAAGTTTCTATTAATTCTAAATCATTAGAATCTAGTAATATAACTTCTTTTAGTCCTAAACTTAAAATTTCATTTATAGCTTTTTCTTTAATATGAGGAAGCATTAATGAATATAAAGATCCTGTTGATATATCTGTATAAGTTAAAACATAGCTATGATTAAAATCAAGCAAACTACCAATATAATTGTGATCATAATCATTTAAAAAATCTAAATCAATGAAAGTTCCTTTACTTACCACTTGAATAACATCACGTTTTACCATACCTTTTACACTGCGAGGATCTTCTAATTGCTCACAAATAGCCACTTTATAGCCTTTAGATATTAATTTTTCAATATAGGGTTTAACTGAATGATAAGGAACTCCACACATTGGAATTCTTTCTTTTAAACCAGCATTCTTCCCAGTTAAAGTTAATTCTAATTCTTTAGACGCTAAAATTCCATCTTCAAAGAAAAGTTCATAAAAATCTCCCAAACGAAAAAACAAAAGCTCATTTTCATAACGAGATTTTATTTCCATATATTGTTTCATCATTGGACTTAAATCATTTATATTAACGTCTTTCCTATTCATATAAAACACCTAGTAATTATTATACCTTTTTACAAATAAAAAAGCAATTTAACTTAAGGCTTCAATTGCTTCTTTTAAAGAGTTAACACTTATTAGCTTCATAGTTGAACTTTCTTTGTCTAATATAACTTTAGCTTCTTCGTAATTAGCAGATGGACAAAGAAAAACATCAACTTCATCATTTATAGCTCCTAAGATCTTGTACTTAATTCCTCCTATTTCGCCAACATTGCCTTCATTATCAATTGTTCCTGTACCGGCTATTCTTCTAGTACGGCTTAAATCAAAGTCTGTTAGTTTATCATATATGTCTAAAGCTATCATTAAACCCCCGGAAGGGCCAGATTCGCTTTCTACCATCTTTACTTCTATTTTTGGATCGGCAGAAAAATCATATAGTGATACTACTGCTATTCCCGTTTTCTTTTCACCATCAATATTTTTAACCATAATGTTAGCAGTTGTTTCTTTATTATTCCTTAATACAATTAAATTAATTTCATCACCTACGACATGACTTTCAATAACATCTTTATATTTATCTAAATCCTCTATATTGATATTATCAGCTTGAATTAATATATCGCCTAATTTCAAGTCGGTTTCAGCATAAGAAGAAATAAATACTATTTCGTTTTTAAGGCCATTTATAATAATATTAGCATTCGCCTCTTGATAAGCAATTACTATAGCACTATTTATTGATTCTTCATAAAATATTTTGTCAGTTTCAAGCATTTCTTCAACACTTTCATCTTCATATACTATATCAGCACTTTTTACTAAATCCCAATTAGGCATAATATAACTTAATAATATTAAAAGGACATGTCCATCTAACATTGATACATAAGCCATATTAAATGAGCCACTTAAATTATTGTTATTAGAAACGATGACTCTATCTGTTAAATCTATAGTTCCGCCAGGAATATAAATTACATAAGGAAGTTTTATAGTTATTAGTAAAAATGTAAAAAAACTCAATATTATATATTTATAATTAAATTTTAAAAAATTCAATATTTTATTTTTTAATATAATCACCATTTTTTAGTTACCAATATAAGTTATTTTGGCATAACCATTACCAGTGTTACCATATCCAGGCTGATAACTGCCTCCATTTGGTCGTGGCATAGCATTTGTTCCAACTTTAGAGGCTTTAATATTTGTCCAAGTGTAGTCAGCACCATCTATCATTAAAGTGTTCGTAAAATAATTGCCACTATAATGAATGCTACATAAATTATCTGTTCCGCCTTGTGAACATGGTGCCCCTGCTGTTCCTGTTCTTGGCGATGTGCTTGATGATGAAGTTATTGCTATACAACCCGTATGGCCACTAATATATGACGAACCCGCAGATCCAGCCATAAATACTCCGGCTCCACCACCCCAATAGCCACTTCCGCCACCTATAAGGTTCCATGTTAATGCGGAGGCATTAACTGAACCACCATAGCCAAATCCAGAATCTGTTAAAGAAGTTATCCTTGAAGAAGCGTCTACATAGCCTTTTGCACCACCAGCAGTTTGAGATCCGCCAGTTGGATATAGTTTGCCATAAGCCGAGGTTTCGCCATAAGATATATTTCCGGTTAACCCACCACCTTGGCCACCTTTGCTTGAAGTATCAGAACGATAATGGCCACCACCACCACCACCAGCTACCATGATTCTTGAAGCAAGTGATGTGGAATTGTTCCATACACCTGATGTAGTTCTAATATCTGTTGCTCCGCCACCACATCCTGTAACATAATTTGCTGCATAAGAGTAGCAATTACCACCACCGTTATATCCACCAGCTGTGTTCGTTGCAGTTCCTACTGCTGGCCCAACCCCACCAACATATATATATAAATCGGTATCTTTTGTTAAATATATTTCACCTTTTGTATAGCCGCCCATACCGCCAGTGTATGTTGCACTACCATTACCACCACTGGCTCCCCATAATTCAATTTTATAATTGCCAGTATATGGCACTGTAAATGTTTGAACTGCCCCTGTATATGGATAATCATTTTGATAAGCATTTATTCTTTTGCCTTGACTATTTTCAGCATATAAAGAACTGATTGCTGTAGACCAGCTAGAATTGTCATTTGATACTGACGTTACATTGCTATATACAGTTCTGCCATCTAGCCAATAATGCCATACAGCTACTTCATCTAAATTATATGTTTGCCCAAGATCTACCGTCACACATTGTGCACCGTTTACTGATGAAATAGCAAAATTAGCTGGCGTTATATCGCCATCCACTATTCTTGTATAAGGATAACTAGCATTCTGAGCTGATGTTCCTGTTACAGTTTTGCCTTTGGCAACATTTATCCCTTGATATATTGCTTGTAACTCCACCCAAGAAGCTGTAGTATCAGTAGTATTACCGTTTACGCAATCTTTTATGTATCTTACATTATTTAAATTAGTGTTTATTCTAGTTGGAGCTTCTTCTCCAATAAACGTTATTTTGGCATAGCCATTTCCAGAATTTACACTAGTTGCCATAGAACCATTGATAAAATAATTATTACTATAATGAATTGTATTGTTTGTGGCCGTAGTAGATGATGAACTTGTTATAGCATTAGATCCAGCATACCCACTTATAAATGAGGACCCCCCAGCACCAGTATATGTATGAACCCCACCACCATAATATCCACCGCCACCGCCAGCACGATATGTTGTCCCACCATTAGCTCCTTGACCAAATGCTCCACTTACAGTACCACCGCCAGCACTAATTTGTGTTCCGCCTGTAGCAGTATATGTACTGCCTGCTGTCCAAACAGCATTTGTTGCTATTAAAGACCCCCCATAATTTCCGCTAGCAACTGTTGGTCCTACTGTGCCACCACCGCCGGCCGCTATTAATATTCTTGAGTTCAAGCTAGTATCTAATCTAATATCAGTAGCTCCACCCCCGGAACCATTATTTGAATCACTATAACCCAAAGCAGTGCCACCACCATTAAACCCTCCAGGAATGGTAGTCCCATTCCCATTAGTAGTGCCTGCTCCTCCAACATAAATATATATTACATCATCTTTGTTTAAACTAATATAACCACTAGCATATGCTCCTTTTTGTTGACCTAGAGTTGGATCGTAACTTCCTCCCTCGGCTCCCCAAACTTCTAGTTGATAATAGCCGGTTAATGGTATAGAAAACGTCTGATAATCTCCTGTGTAAGTATAAATTACCGAATAATCCATCCAGGTTGCAACTATAATTGTATCTTCAGTCCCCATTGTAAAAGTAGTATCAACTACACTGCTGCCCGCTCCGTTTATGCTCCAACCTAAAAATATATAACCATCTTTCACAGGATTTAAAATATTTGTTGTTTCACCTTCTATGAGAGTTTGACTATTAGTCCCTGTCCAAGTACCACCATTTAATAAAACAAGTAAATTATGGTATGGAACACCTAATTTCATACTAGCATACTGGTCATTATTAAACCAAACAATAATTCTATATGAAATTGTATCCGTGCCTGATAAAGTTTTAAAATAATCAATGGTGGTTGGATCTAAATTATCATATGCTACTCCATCCATATCATATTTAGTGATATATATTTTATTAACATCAAAACTATCAAATGATGTTAAAAAATCACAATATTCACTATTATTAGAGGTTATTGTAGAACAATTTATTTCCAAATACCCATCAGTTAAAGTAGCAGTGGTTAAATAATCTAAAATACCATTTTCTTCAAAGTATTGTTTAATAAAATATAATTCATAAATACTTGTAGTATTATCATATTTTATTCTTCTTCTTTCGTCTTGAAAAGAAGAAGCAAAAGCTTTATATACTAAAAGAAGTGCCACAGAAAGAAACACTATCATAAAAATAGATTCAACTAAAGCAAAACCCTTTTTTTCTTTCATGACTACTCACCTATCTTATAAAATTATTATAATAAAATATTTAAATAACTTCAAGTAAAAGAAAAAACCATTTTAAATGGTTTTTGGATTAAAAATATCTTTATATATTTCTTTGTAATCTTTTACTAAAATAAATTCTATTTTTGTTTTAATTAAATTAGGAATATCTTCTAAATCATTTTTGTTAGTATAAGGAATATAAATTTTATTAATTCCAGCATTATAAGCCCCAATAGATTTTTCTTTAAGACCCCCTATTTTTAGAATATTACCTGATAAAGAAATTTCTCCAGTCATAGATATATTATTGCTTACTTTTTTGTTTAATATATTACTTAAAATGGCTGTAACAATAGCTATACCTGAACTTGGTCCATCTTTTTTTACTGATGCTTCTAAAAGATGAATATGAAAATCTAATTCTTGTAGTTTTTTTTCAGATATTTCAAAATATTTACTATTTGCTTTTATATAACTAAGAGCCACATCAATGCTTTCTTGCATAACTTCTCCTAGCTGGCCTGTATATTTAATATTACCATTACCCGGATAAGAAGAACACTCTATTTGAGTTACAACTCCTCCAAAAGGAGTATAAGCCAATCCATTAATAATGCCTGGTTTTTCAATTTTATTAAGTTCTTTTTCATATTTAGGTAATCCTAAATGTTTTAATAATGATGTTTTAGTAATATTTATTTTTAATTTACTTTTAGTTTTATCATTTTCCGTAATAATTTTTCTAACAAGGGCACTTAATTCTCTTTCTAATTCTCTTACTCCTGCTTCCAAAGTATAGTTATTAATAATATTTAAGATTATACTATCTTTAAATGTAATTTCTTTATCACTTACTAAATGATCTTTATATATTTTGGGCATTAAATAATATTTAGCAATATTTAATTTATCTAATTCAGTATAAGAATTAAGATTTATAATTTCCAAACGATCTTTTAGCTCAAAAGGAATAGCTTCTTCGTTATTGGCTGTTAAAATAAATAAAACTTGGCTAAGATCAAAGGGTTCTTCTACATAATTATCAACAAACATATTATTTTGGCTTGTATCCAAAATATCTAATAAAGTACTAGCAGGATCTCCCTTAAAATCTTTAACCATTTTATCTACTTCATCAATTAATATTAAAGGGTTTTTAGTATTACATTTTTTTATACCTTGCATTATTTTACCAAGATTAGCTCCTAAATAAGTTCTTCTGTGACCAGTTAATTCATTAGAGTCGTTTAAACCTCCAACGCTTATTTTGTAAAACTCTTTGTTTAAAGCTTTAGCAATCGAAATAGCTAATGTGGTCTTTCCTACTCCTGGAGGTCCTACCAAACATATTATAGGGCTTATTATATCTTTATTACGCTTTTTAACAGCAATATATTCTATTATTCTGGTTTTTATTTTTTCTAGACCAAAATGAGTTTTATCTAAAGATTTAGTAATTTTGTTTAAATTAGTTTCATCAACACTAAAATTATTCCAAGGTAAATTTAATACTGTATCTAAATAATTTCTAATTATCCCTGTTTCTGGACTATTTAAAGAGCTTAATTCATATTTAGTTATTTCGGAATTAAACTTGGCTTTTATTTTAGAATCAATATTTAAATTATTAAGTTTTTCTATAAAACTTAATACTTCTTTATCTTTATAATCATCTTCACCAAGTTCTTTTTTTATTTCTTTTATTTTTTCTTTTAAAATAAATTCTTTTTGACTTGCTTCTAATCCTTTTTTTAAATCCTTTTCAATTTTTTTATCTAAAGCAATTATTTCTAGTTCAATATTTAAATCAATTATTAATTTATCAGCTCTTTTTAATGGATTTAATTCAGCCATATATTCTAGTTTTTTTTCAAAAGAAATTGGTACAAAGGTTGTAATCATGTCCGTTAATTTATCTAAATTTTCAACATTTTTAATATTCCCTAAAATATAATTAGACAAACTTGGTGAACTATTAATATATTTAGTTAAAACCGATAATAACATCTTCTTTTTGGCGGTTTCTTCTACTTCTTTAAACTTAGGAAGTTCTATTTTGGTTACAGTAGCTTCTAAAACATCTAACTCTCCATGATAATTATAATATTCATCAATTTTAACTCTTTCTAAACCACCTATGACAATTCTAAAATGACCATTAGGAAGTTCTATTTTAGTTCTTATTTTACCAATTACCCCTACTTTAGGTAAATCACTTACTTCTGGGCTTTCTTCTATTTGGTTTTTAGGACATACTATTAGTATATGATTTAAATGTCTTAAAGCTGATATATCTATAACTCTTAAACTTATTTCATTACTTAATTCTAAACGAACTTCTTGGTATGGAAGGACAATTAAACCTTTTAGTAAGATAACTGGTAAATTATTTTTCATATTATCCCTCCCACAAGTAATTGATTTTTATTATAATCATTTTTAAATATATTGTCAAAGAAAAGAGTATAAAAAAACTAGATATTTTATCTAGTTTAATTGTTCTTTAGAATTTCGATTGCTTTTCTCATTTGCAAGTCATATTTTACCATTTCTATGCCACCAAATTTAGATAAAAAGTCAGCTTCTTCTAAATTGTAATTTTCAGCTAATTTCTTGGCTTCTTTTTTGGCATCAGCATCAGTTATTTCAATTTTTTCTTTTTTAGCTATTTCTTCTAATAAGTAACGATATTTAATTCTTTTAAGCGCTTCTGGATTCATATTTTTTTCTAAATCTTCCATACTTGATTTAGTAAATTCTAAATACTGGTTTAAAGATATTCCTTGCATCCTTAGTTGATCTTCATATTGATGTATCATACGATGAATTTCATCCTCAACTATTTCTGGATTTATATCAACTTTCATATTATTTGAAGCTTTTTCTAATAAATTTTCAATATACATATTTTCTATATCAATTGTTTTTCTTGCTTTTAAAGATTCTTCTACTTCTTTTCTTAATCCCTTTTCATCAGTTATTTTTTCATAACCTAAATCTGCATAAAAATCTTTATTAAGTTCTGGCAAAACACGATCTTTAATTTCTTTTATAGTAACTTTAAATAAAACCTCTTTGTTTTTTAAACTCTCAGTATAATTTTCAGGAAATTTTAGTTTTAATTCTTTAGATTCCCCTACTTTCATTCCAACTAGACCATCTTCAAATCCTGGTATAAAAGTATTACTGCCTATTTCTAAAGGGAAATCTGTCCCACTACCACCTTCTAAAGGATTACCATCAACAAATCCTTCAAAATCAATTATCGCAGTATTCCCAACAGCCACCTCACCATCTTCCTTTACTACTATTTCAGCAAATTTATTTCTTAACACTTCTATTTCAGCATCTATTTCTTCTTTAGTTACTTTTGATTCTTCTTTTTTTACTTTTAAAGCTTTATAAGCGCCCAATTTAATACTAGGACGAGATATAATTTTAAATATAAATGTAACATCTTCTTCACAAATATGTTTTATATCTACTCTAGGTTCTACTACTGGCTCTATTTTGTTACCTTCTAATAACTTTTTATAAGCCGTTTGTAAAGCAGCATCAGTAGCATCCATATAAAGTGATTCTATACCAAATTTTTTAATATAAACTTCTTTAGGCACACTACCTTTTCTAAAACCATCTACCCTTATTTCTTTTACTTTCTTTTTGAAGGTTTCATCAAGAATTTCTTTCCACTCTTTACCTTTTAACTCTATTTCTATTTCTTTGACATTCTTCATAATGTTTCTCCTTTACGACTTATTTATTATAATATATTAAGCCTTTTAATACAAGAAAAAATCGCCTTTAAGCGATTTTAGTAATCTTTACTTTATAAGCACCATTAGGACTATCTACCGATATAACATCGCCAACTTTACGATTCATAATAGCACTTCCTATTGGTGATTCATTAGATATTTTATTATTAAATGGATCGGCCTCTAAAGATCCTACTACTTTATATTCAACTGATTCAGAATCATCAACATAATCAATAGTTACAGTAGTACCTACTGTAACTGTATTAGTATTATGATTTTCGGCAATTTTGGCATGTTCCAACATATAATCTAGTTCTTTTATTCTAGCTTCTAATTTTGCTTGTTCATTACGAGCTGCATCATAGTCAGCATTTTCTGATAAGTCGCCAAGAGCCCTAGCTTCTTGTAAAGCCTGAATAACTTCTGGACGTTTATTTAACTTTAAATCAGTTAATTCATTTTCAATTTCTAAAAACCCTTCAGGGGTTAAGAAGATTTCTTTTTTTTCTGTCATTTTTAATTCACCTCAATAAAAAATCAACTAGTTAAGAATACTATATTTCACTTAAAAAGTCAATCATTTTGTATTATGGGAAAATCCTATTATTTTTTGGTACTTATTGATAAACCATCGCCAATATTACGGAAAAATTCAGTTTTATATTCAGAATTATTTTCTAAAAAATCAATATATTCTTCTATTTTGGAAACAATTCTTTTTAAATTTTCATCTTGAATGTTTTTTTGATTACCAACATAACCATGAAAATTAATATTATCAGTTATTATTACCCCACCTGGTTTTAAAAAATACTTATATTTTTCAAATAATTTAAGATAATCGCTTTTCGCAGCATCAATAAAAATCAAATCATATGATACACCAATTAAATTTAAATCTAAAGCATCTTGAAAAACCACATTTATTTTTGTTTCAAGCTTACACTTTTTTATATTATTTAAACATTCTAAATATCTATTTTCATTTTTTTCAATAGTTGTTACTTTGGTATCAGGATCAGCGCTAGCCATTAATATAGCCGAATAACCAATTGCTGAGCCTAATTCTAAAATCTCTTTTATTTTATTTAATTTAATATATTTCATTATAAAAGCAATAGAGTCTTTAGCAATTATTGGCACATTGTGATTTTTAGCATAATCTTCTATTTCCATTAAAATTTCTTTCATTTTTCATCTACCTTTCAAAACTGGCAACAATGGCTGAATGTTCTTGATATGTTTTACTATAATATACTTTGCCATCGCCTTGCCAATCTGCATAAAAATATAAATAGTCACTATTAGTTGGATTCAATATGGCTTTTATAGACATGATTGAAGGATTACATATTGGGCCAATATTGATTTTACCAGCCATACTAGTAAGCCTTGTGTTATAATCACTAACATAGCTTATATCATAATACCATAGTTTTTCACTTAAATCTTTTTTTACCGCATAGTAAGTAGTAACATCACTACCTAATTGCATACCTAATCTTAGTCTACTTAAAAAGACTCCAGCAATTAGTTTACGGTCTGTTTCATTATTTCCTTCTATTTCAACATCACTTGCTAATGATAGTATTTGATGGAAAGTAAATTTACTATTTTCTATTTCCTCTTTATAAGGCTCTAGATTTTCACCCAATGTGTAAATCAATTTATTAATAATCGTTTTTATGCTTGAATCAGTCGCAAAATTATATGTTTCTGGGTATAAATAACCCTCCAAAGGATAATATAACTTAGAATCTAATATTTCATCGGTTATAAACCAATAATCATCTATAAGACTTTGTAAATATTCTTCATCACTTAAAACATTGTATATTTCTTCTTTTTCATAGCTAAAGGTATCACTAATTAAATCAACATAATAGCTAAGTCTTTTACCTTCAACAAAAGTTATATTTACACCTTCTTTTTCAATAGTATCACCAGCATTTAGGAGTTGAAAAATTTTTTCTGTGCTATAAGCTGGAGATAAAGAAAAGGTACCGGCTTTAATTGTATAATTAGGATGAATCTTAGCATACAATAAAGATGCAAATTCACTTTTTATTAAATTTTTCTCTTTTAGATTCTTTAAAACTTCTCTAGTGGCACTGCCCGTCTCGACTTTAAAATATATTGCTTTACCATTTTTATCTACTGGGCCAAGCAAAAATAAAAAGATAGCAACAGCTATTATCCCTATAGATAAAAAAAGAATCGTTAACTTTAAAACTATCTTTTTCATATTTAATTTTCAGTGTCCTCTTCCTCTGTTTCAGCCACTTTATCTTGTAGTTTACTAAATATATTTTCAATTATTTGCCATTCTTTTTCACTCTCAATTGGCAACAGTTCTTTTGATTCACCATTTTTATCATATATTGAAGCATATACCTTAACATTACCAACCTCATCTAAAGTGTTATCGGTATAAGCAATATAACTTTTTTTAGTTTCATCAGAGTCAAATGTAAACAGTATTTCACAAGTTACTTCTTTGCCTTCATCGTTTATAACTTGAAACGTGTTTTTTTTGGTTTCTTCCATTGTTTCACCTTTTTCTATTTAAATAATTAGCAAGTATTATTGTAGCAGCCATTTTATCTATTACATTTTTTCTTTTAGAACGGCTCATATCACCAGAAATAAGTATTTTTTCAGCTTCTTGTGTAGATAATCTTTCATCTACTAATACAACTTCTAAATTATACCTTTTTTCTATAATGTTTTTAAAATCAATTGATCTTTTAGAAGCAATTGTTTCAGAATTATTCATGTTTTTCGGATTGCCTAAAACAATTTTAGTAATTTGCTCCTTATTTATAATTTCGTCTAAACTAATTAGCAGTTCTTCTTTATTGTTAAATTTTATAGTTTTATAAGGATTAGCAATCAAACCAAGACGATCACTTATTGCTAGTCCAAGTGTTTTGGTTCCTAAATCTAAACCTAATATTCTCATTTTTTATTTTTCATATAGCCATTAACTAGTATTTCTAATATTTCTACTCTATCAAGTTTACATATTTTGTTTCGAGAATTTTTATAGCTAGAAATATATCCTGGATCACCACTAATTAAATATCCTACTAATTGGTTAGTTGGATTATATCCTCTTTCTTTTAAAGCATCATATACTTCAAGCAAAGTTTCATGGATATAAGCTTCTTCGATTTCTTTAATATTAAACATCATTGTTTTATCCATAGTATTCACTTCCTTACTTGTAACCTTATTGTATCATTATTTAAAAGCTAAGACAATTATTTTTTAGACATAGCTTTATTCATCATTTTATTTATATAATTAATGGCTTTTTTAGCATTCATTTTATACATAAAATTCATCATTTTAGAATCTTGACCAACAAATAGCTGGAACTTATCTTTTTCAATTCCTTTTATTATTGTTTGAGCTGCTTTCAAAGAAGATAACGATTTATATCCTTCACCACCAGCTATTTCAACATTAGAATTTTTTGCTATATTAGTAGCAACTGCTCCAGGGAATACTACCATTACTTTAATGTTGGTATTTAAAAGCTCAGCATATAAGCCTTCTGTAAACAGTTTTAAGGCTGCTTTCGAAGCTCCATATATAGTTTGTCCAGGGAATGGAAAAAAACCTCCCATACTTGATATATTTGTTATATGAGCTTCTTTTCTTTTTAAAAGTTCTGGTAAAAAAAGCTTTGTTAAATAAAGAGGTCCAAAAAAATTAATATTTATTACTTTATTTATAATTTCATCGGTTATGTTTTCAACATTAATAAAAGGTTGAATAATTCCCGCATTGTTTATTAAACCATCTATTTCTCTTTCTTTTTCCATATATAAAGATTTGAATTTATTTAGTTCGTCTTGATTAGAAACATCTACTTTATAGATAGATAGATTATTACTATTTAATTCCGAAGATAATTTATCTAAATTTTCTTTATTAATATCAAGAGCAACAACATAAGCTCCCTTTGCTATTAACTCCTTTGTTAAATCTCTACCAATTCCACTGCCAGCTCCTGTAACAATTATTTTTTTGTTTTTAATTTTCATCTTATCACTCCTATTTTAAATTATATCATAGTTAAAAAAAGATACAATTTAAAAAGTCAGTTTAAACTGACTTTATGGTTGCATTACTCCAAAAAAGACTAACCAAGCCAATACCGTTTTAGCTGATAGACTTAATATGATGTACCATTTTTCTCCGTAAAGATAATCTTTCCACTTACCTATCTTTTTATATTGTAAAATCATATTGATTGGAAATAAGTTGAAAAAGATAAAGTATGAGCCAAAAATAGCATAGACAAACCATGGGACTGATGAAGGATCAGAATTCCCAAAGGCAAACATAATAATTACTACCCAAGGAATAATGCCAGCAAACGATCCAAACAAAAATGGAGTCCAATCGGGTTTTGATTTACCTTGATTCATTTTTTCCATTAGCAAGCCAAATAAATTCATGGTGGCATTTAACGCAAATATTAATATTAGAGCTCCTAAATCATAAACCCCAAATAATACTGCTATTAAAACTATCATTAATGAAGAAGATAATGCATATTCATACCATCTAAACTTATTTATATTTTTATTCAAATCTTCTGCATATTTTTTATGAAAAACAATTATCATAAAATGAAATAAGGCTGATAAAAATAAAAAGCAGCTTACTAGTAAAGCAAATGGCAAAGCAAAGACTTCTTTAAAATTTGTTACTAGGCTCATAGAAGTATAATCAAATTTTAAAAAAGATGTATATATTATTGGTTTAAAATCCATTATTTTACTTACTGTAAGAGCTAAAATAAGCATTGTAACTCCTTGTATAAAATGAATAACCCCCATCGTTAAATTAAAATTAATCAATTTTTTCATATAAATCTCCTATTCAATTTTTTATAAAAAATATTTATATAATACTAAGGCATAACTAAGTAGCCATAAAATAGAATACGCAATGTAGAAAAAAGTTCTTTTGGCTGTATTAAATGTTTCTTTAAAATTATATTTATTAAACTTCGAGTAAGCTAAATAAGCTATAGTTAATGACATTGTCAATCCTTCTAATCCAAAAGCTATATAGTATATAGTTGATATGTCACTTAACTTAAAATCAGCATCTAAAGCTAAACTTTTTTCTAGGCTTACATCATTAGCTTCTTCATCAATAGAATCTAATATTTGTTCTTCTTCACCTGTAACATAATATTCTGGTTCATCATTGGTATATATAACTGTTTCAGATCCTGGTGCTTCCTCTTCTCCAGTAGCAGTTACTTCTTCAGAAGAAGTGCCGCTTATAGTAACAGTTTCAGAAGAGACTGAGGCTTCATTAACATCATTGTTTTCTTCGTTAAAAAATACTGATTTAGTATTAAACTCGGCTAAAACATTAGTAAATGAAAGATCTCCTTTCATATAGCCTAAAGTAAAATATGTTAGAAATGCTAAAACCAATATAAGTAAAATCATCAATATGTTTTTTAAAGTCCTTTTCATTTTACCCTCCTATTCTAAAATAATTATATGATATAAGTGTCATTTTGTATATAAAAAACAACTATAAAATAGTTGCTTTTTATTATTAATCTTCAGTTTTTGGAACCCTATATAATTTTCTTTCTTGGTCTGATTCTGTATATATGCTAGGGCTTATTCTTTTATTAAAATCTTTTTTAACTTTTTTCTTTAATTTATCAAACCTATCTTCAACATAGGCTTTTAATTCCTCAATTGGTTTAATTTTAATTTCTTCTGGTATTTTAGCAAGTTTGCTTCTATCTCCGGCCGTTAATCCCTCAACATTAATATTAGGATTATAAAACGAAACCGGATTACTTAAATTTAAATTAAAGAAAATCTCCTCGATAGTAAAGAAGCCATTTTTAAACATGAAAAGTGTTGTATAGAAAACATCAATATCTTCAGCACAACAAACATAAAATAAAATTCTTAAGGCCTCTCTTTTTAAGCCATGAGCATCTAAAAACACGACATCTTTGTTGGTTATCGAAAAATTCAACATTCCCTCAACCAAGTCTTCCCACAAACGATTGTTGTAAGAGCACATAATTTCATTAACGGCCTGATAAAATTCTGGTTTAACAACTCCCTCTTCAAGCATATTGGCTGTTATTTCAGATTGTGTTTGCTTTAATTCAGAAGTTTTTTCTTTAAAAGCTGAATTTGCACGAGCTGCTGCTACTCTAGCAGAATTTTCATCCTTTTGTGCTTTTCTGCCAATTCCTGTTATAGTAGACATTGGCCTTTTTGGCATAGAATCATGATTCCCCATATGACACACCCCCAAATAAATTTATTTTGTTTATTATTTTAACACCTTTTTTAGAAAATGCAAATTATTTTTTAATTTTGGAATTATTATATTCTTTTATATATAATTCTTCTAACAAATAAATTTCTTTGCTGCTCATAAATAATAATACACTATTGTTATGCTTTAATAATTTGAATGTTTCTTTTTCACCTATATAATCACCATTTTTAAGCTCGTTTATTATGGTATATGGAGTTGTATTTGGATATTCACTGGGTAATTCTCGATCATAGTTTATATCCATAATATAAGTATAATCAGCCAAGTTTAGAGACTTGGCGAACTCTTTATGAAATTCTTTTACTCTAGAAAAAGTATGAGGCTTAAATATAGCAATTATTTTTTTATCGGGATATTTTTGCTTAGCTGCTAAAATAGTAACTTTTACTTCCGTAGGATGATGGGCATAATCATCAATAACAATATTATCTTCTATAAAAGTTTCTTTAAACCTTCTTGATGCTCCTTTAAATGTATCTAAATATTTAGATATATTTTCAACACTTATATTTTTTAAATAACATATAGTTATCACCGCCAAAGCATTTAATAACATATGCTTCCCATATAATGATATATCAAAATGACCATAATATTTATTATCTATATAAACATCAAAGCTAGTTCCATCATTTCGGTAATCAATATTTTTAGCAATAATATCATTATCATTTTCAATACCATAATAGTATATTTTCTTATTTATATTTAATTTTCTAATATAAGGGTCATTACCCCAAGCTATAACAGCTTTTGAGGCATTATTAGCAAAAGATTGATAAGCATCCATAACATCATTTATATCTTTATAATAATCAGTATGATCCAGTTCAATATTGGTAATAATGGCATAAGCAATTTTATAATCTAAAAAATGGCGACGGTACTCACAAGATTCTAAAATAAACAATTTATTATTTTTATTAGCATAACCATGACCATCACCAATTATATAATTACAGCCAATAGTGCTATTTAATACATGAGATAGCATCGAAGATGTAGTTGTTTTACCATGGCATCCAGCTACTCCTACTGTTTCAAAAGACTCACTTAATCTGCCAAGCATTTCTTGATATTCATAATTTATTAAGCCTAATTTAAAAGCTCTAAGCATTTCTGGATGGTTATCTCTAATAGCTGGGCTTCTAACCACAATAGTATCTTTTTCTAACTTATAAACATTAGGATCAGTATATATTTTTATATTTCTAGTATTTAAATTATCTTCAGTAAAACGATGATCTTTAGCATCATCATAACCAATGACTTCATTACCTAAATCATTAAGTAAAAGTGCTAAAGCACTTACTCCTGCTCCTTTTATTCCTATTAAATAATATTTCATGTTAACCTCAAATTCTTTGGGACAATTATTTTTTCCTTTTAAGAGCAGATTTTATTCCTAAAATTGTCAAAACAATAGCTCCTACTATGGCACCTATATAAGTAGTTAAAGCATAGCCTTCAATCCCAAGGGTTTCATGAATATTCAGACTGCCTAAAAAATTACCACCTATTACTAACCCTATATATCCGCCACCCAAAGTACCAATTATAAAGCCTATTATTCCCCCAATTATTCCAACAAGCCATTTTTTCTTCATATTAAAACTCCTAAATATTAAAATCTCTTTTTTTATAGAATTTATTTCCGATGACAATAAATATTATTATTACCATCAAATATATTAAAAGCATTAAAATAGTATGATTTGATAAGATTAAGGCTTTAGTAGGACTTAAGCTCTCAAATGGACTAAAATATGTTAATATTTTTTTATCTACTAAAATTCCTAAGTACCCAATCATATAAAGTACCAATACGCCAATTGCTGATATAGATGAAACATTGATTTTAGAAGTAATTCCTGATATTAAAAATGACAAAGCCATAAAAACATATGCTGACATGCTACTTACTTTTATTATTTTTATAAAATCTGTTAATACAAACGTTGATCCGCCGTTTATAAAGCCACTTATTAAAGTTGCTGACATTGCACTTATAAGTACTAGCGTTACAGAAATAAAAGCTGTTAATAATTTAGAAACATATATTTCATCTCTACTTATATTTAAAGCATCTAAAAATTCAATTGATTTAGTATGTTCCTCTTTACATATAATTTTTGCACTAAATGTCGCTGAAAATATTGATATGGCAATTAATATAATATTAAAAATCATCCCAAAATAACTTATAAAATTATTCATATCACTAATACTATTTAATCCTACAAACTCTAACATAGCCTCGGGCATTAACTCCATTTTGGCCATACCAATATCCTTAATTATGGGAAAAAGGGTCATATAAACAAACATTATTGAAAAAATAGCAATACTCCAGCCTAATATACTACTTTTATTAACTTTTAAATTAAATTTAGTAGCATTTAAAATGTTTCTACCACTCATTCTATTCATTATCTTCACCGCTTTCGTAATAAGAAATAAACTCCTCTTCGATTGTTTTTTTTCTTATCTCCAAATCTTTTAAATTTAATTCTCCTAGTTTTTTGATAAGCGTTTGAATGTCACCTTCATATTCGTATTTAGCTTTGTTCTTGTTTTTATCTTCATACGAAACTATATATTTTATTTTGTTATTTTTTTTATTTAGATCAATAGTTTCAACTATCTTACCATCTTTAATCATTATTACTCGGTCACAATACTTTTCTATTTCACCTAAATTATGACTTGATAAAAAGATTGTTATTCCCTTTGCTTTTTCTTTTAAAATTAAATCAAAAAACTTTTTTTGCATTAGAGGATCTAGGCCATTAGTTGGTTCATCTAATATAATAACTTCATTTTCTTTAAGTAATGCCTCAATTATAGCTACTTTCTTTTTATTACCTGTACTTAATTCATATATTTTTTTATTTAAATCCAGCTCAAAATATTTTGCTAGTCTTTCTACTTCACTAAAATCCTTATGAGAAAATTTTAAACAAAATTTAAATATATCAATTGCTTTTAAGTTTTCGTAAAATACTATATCACTAGGCATATAACTAGTAAATTCTTTAATTTTTTTAGTATCTTTTATAGAATCTAAGCCATTTATAGTAATTTTACCAAATGTTGGAAACAGCATATTCATAATGACTCTAATAGTAGTTGTTTTCCCAGCTCCATTTTTGCCCACAAAACCAACTATTTCGTTTTCTTTTATAGCAAAATTAATGTTATCAACAGCTACAAAATCACCATATTTTTTTGTAAAATTCTCTACTTTTATCATATATAAACCTCTTACTATTAAAGTATATCATAAAAAACATTATTTCATGCCTTTAATATAACAATATTTAGCTTCTTTTAAGTTATTATATTTATCTAATAATTTCTTTGCTTTATTAGAAACATTATCTATTCTTAAAGATTTATTATTTACATTACACAAGGGAATAACATACCTTTTTTTAGATTCAATGGATACCCAATAATTACCTTTTGGCCTTCTTTCATTTCTTATTATATCTTCAGCGTTTATATATATATGCCAAGTTTCTGAATATAAATTTAATAAATTCAATATATAATCTTCACTTTGAATATATAAATCTTCTATATTAATAATATGATTATTAATTAACATTCTTAGTTGATCAGCTGTATATTGCATAGTAAATTTGTTTTTACTATTTTGAAGAGCCATACTATATTCAAAAACAGCTTTAGAAAAAAATTCTCCAGATGCAATGTTTTTAAATCCGAGTTCTAACTTAGATTCTTCATTTTTTAAAACAATTATTGACCTATAAACCTTTTCAACATCTTTCAATGACCATATATTTAGCCATATTAAAACTGTATGTAATACCCCTTCTAGCCTATCCGCACATAATTTTGGGCTTTTATTTTCAATTATTGGGTACTTTGTTAAATCAGTTACATTAGTTACTGATACTTTATCTTCTTTTAAAAAATTCATTATTTCTGGAGAATTAATTATAATATTTTTTACACTCAATTCCGAGCTTTCCTGATGAATTGAATCTCCTAACATAAAATCAATGCAATGGCTAAAGGCTGGAGTACCCAAATCATGAAATAAAGCTGCCAAAGTTTGGGTTTTATTTTTCGTAAAATGCCAGGTTATTAAAGCAACTGCCAAACTATGATCATATCTAGAGTACCAATATTTTATATTATAAAATTTGTTATAATCGCAGCCACAAAACTGACCTATTCCTTTCAATCTTTGCAGTTCTTTAACTTTTAAATATTTGTTTATAAAGGTTGGATAATTACCATTACATAAAACATTATAATATTTTTTTATTTCTTTGTTAGTAATCATAATTATCACCTATTTAGATTATAACATAATAAAAATCTCATTTGACTTATTTTAAATTTGGGTATAAGATTATAATGCATCTGGAGGATGTTATATGGCAAATTATGCAAGTCATGCAATAATGAGTGAATTATTGTTTAATAAGCTAAATAATAAAAATAAATTTAGAATTAAAATTAACAAAAATGACATGAAGTTGTTTTCTTTTGGGCAAGATTTAACTGCTTTATATAAAAAGTGTTTTGAGAATGCCCATAAAGTTAATTCTAAAGTGTTTTTTATTAATACAATTAAATATATAAAAGAAAATAATTTACAAAATAACAGTGATATTATGGCTTATTTATACGGCCATATAGCTCATTATACATTAGATACTACAATTCATAGCTTTGTTAATAATTTAGTTGATGGCATTGATAAAGAAGCCTTTTTAACACCACATACCGCTATAGAATGTGATTTAGACATATATTTAACTAATAAGTTTAAAAACAATAATAACTATTTTAATATCCAGCCTTTATTAAAAAAAGATATGAGAAAAATGATTGATTTTACTTATGCTGATGTTTATAGTTATTTTAATGTTAGTAATACTTATTTAAAATTTGTTTTATTTATTAATATCGGTAATATATTTGTCAATATGTTTTATAAAAGTCAGTTTATATTTAAAATGTTTACTGGTAAAGATAAATATAATAACAATCCTTATTTTTATAATTGTCTTAATAAAGATAACTACTTAGAAAAAAAATATTTAAAATTATTAAATGAATCAATTAAAAAAGCTGAAAGAATGATCAAATATAGTAATAAATATTTATATGATAATGCCAGTGAATTATATTTAGATTTAATATTCAGTAACGCTCCATATAATGGCCGAAAAATTGAAAGTGGCAATTCTATATTTGCTAAGATTCCTATACTTAGTGAGATAAAAATAAAATAACTTCTTCTGAAGTTATTTTTCTTTTCTTATACCTTTAAATATACCTTTTGTTATTTTATTTTTGATAAACTCACCAGTTTTGGTGTTTCGTTTGACTATTTTTTTGGTTTTTGGATTATAAGTTTGGCTTCTATCTTTTACTGCACCCACTCTAGCATTATCACCAACAGGTTTATTTACTGCCATAGTATCATACTCCTTCTTTTAAAAATCATTTCATTATTAAAAGCTATTTAATAATAGCTTTTATCCTTCTAACTCCAGCACTGGATGATTCTTCTTTAGTTATAATAAACTCCCCTATTTCAAAGGTATTTTTAACATGAGGGCCACCACATATTTCTTTTGATACATCTCCAATAGTATATACTTTTACAACTCCACCATACTTATCTTCAAAAGTACCATGAGCTCCTTCTTTTTTAGCATTTTCATAACTCATTTCATCACAAGAAACATCTATATTCATTTTTATATATTCATTTACTAATTTAGTTAGTTCTAACTTTTCTTCTTCACTCATTTTATGATCCAAATTAAAATCAAATCTAATTCTTTCACTAGTTATATTACAGCCTTTTTGAACTATGTCTTTGCCATACATTTTTTGTAAAGCTGCAAGCATTAAATGTGCTAAAGTATGATATTTAGTAGTTTCATAACTATCATCAGCTAAACCACCCTTAAAAGCCCCAGCATCAATAGTTTTGCTTTTTTCTTGGTGTTCTTTAAATTTATTATAAAACTCTTCACTATCCACTTTAAATCCACTTTCATTAGCAAGTTCAATAGTCATTTCCAAAGGAAAGCCAAAAGTATCAAATAATTTAAAAGCATCAGTACCACTTATTAGATTGTTTTTAGACTGTTTAATAACTTTATTAAATAATTTTTCTCCTTGAGAGAGTGTTTTACTAAATTTTTCTCCTTCTTTGATTATTTCATTTATTATAAAATCTTTGTTGGTTGCTAATTCTGGATAAATATTTTTGTAATCATTTATAATTACACTAACAAGTTCTTTTATTTGATTTTCTATTGTTAAATTTTTAAGATAACGAAAAGCTCTTCTAATTAATCTTCTTAAAACATAGCCTTGGCCGGTATTAGAAGGAACAATACCATGATAATCTCCTAAAACAAAAACTGCAGATCTTAAATGATCCATTATTATTCTAAAGGCTTCCAAGTTATCTTCATACTTTTTATTAGATAATTCTTCAATTTTCGTTTTTAAATTAACAAATAACTCAGTATCATATACTGAAGATAGATTATTTAATACTGCTAAAGTCCTTTCTAGACCCATCCCTGTATCAACATTAGGTTTTGCTAATTTAATAATAGAACCGTCACTTTTTTTGTTGTATTCCATAAAAACATTATTCCATATTTCCAAATATTTGCCACATGAACATGATGGATTACAATTTGGGCTGCAAGGATCCTTTAAAGTATCATAAAATATTTCTGTATCTGGACCACAAGGACCTATACCACTTCCTAATATCCAAAAATTATTTTCTTTAGAAAGAAAATATATGTGACTAGGATCAACCCCATTATCTAACCAAGCATTATAGCTTTCTTCATCTTTAGAAAATTCAGTATCTCCTTCAAAGCAAGAAAAATAAAGCCTTTCTTTGTCTAAATTTAAATGTTTTGGATTAGTTAAAAATTCATAACTAAAAGCAATTGATTCTTTTTTAAAATAATCTCCTAAACTCCAATTACCTAACATTTCAAAAAATGTCAAATGAGAAGAGTCACCTACTGATTCGATATCCCCGGTTCTTAAACATTTTTGGACATTAACTAATCTTTCCCCACCAGGATGCCTTTCTCCCAATAAATATGGTACTAAAGGGTGCATACCAGCTGAAGTAAATAAAACTGTTGGATCATTTTCGGGTACTATTGAAGCACTGGGAATTATAGTATGTCCTTTTTCCTTAAAAAAGTTAAAGTACATTGTTACTAATTCTTCTCTTGTTATTTTTTTCATCTTATCACCTATTTTGCTTTAGCCCTTTTTTTAATTTCTTTTACATCAATTACTTCAGTTGGATCATTGTCATAATCAAACAAGTTATATTTGTTTATAAAATAATTGCCTAATATTTTAAGTAAGGCAATGGTTGGTGTAGCTAAAACCATTCCCCATATACCAAAGAAGTAACCAAAAGAAATTAAACCAATCATAATAGTTACTGGATGAAGTTTCATTGTTTTACTCATAATAACCGGCTGTAATAAATAATTTTCTAATAATTGAATAATTATTATTACAAAGATAGTTACCGTACCAACTGTAGCACTTTGGCTAAATCCAACTAATACTGCTGGTATGCCACCCATATATGGTCCTACATAAGGAATAATATCTGTTATACCACAAAATACCCCAAATAAATATGGAGCTTTCAATCCTGCTATCCAAAAGCCAATAGAGCAAGCCACTGACATAACAGCTGCTATTAATAAAACTCCATTTACATACCGATGCAACTGAGTGCTTATTTCACCTACTAAAATTCTGGCTTCATAACGATGTTTTTTAGGTAATAAGCTCATTAAATGATTATTAGTACTATCAAAATTAAATAGCATATAAAATCCTATTACTAAACTTATAATAAATTTACCAACACCAGAAACTAGTGCTGTGACAATATTTATTAATATATTGGGCAAATTAGAAGATATATTGGCAGCATATCCACTAATTGTTGAAATGGCATCAGCTTTAGCTTTTATGACATCAAAGCCATCAATGGCTTTAAAGCTATCAAAAACTTTAGAAATAAAATTATTAATACCATTAAAAATAGAAGGAATAGTATTTATGAGATCATTTATCTGATCAGATAAATTAGGAATTAATAGCCTTAAAAATAAAAATATTAAACCTAAAAAGACTATATAAACAATTCCTGTAGAAATAATCCTGCTCATTCCTTTTTTGCTTAATTTAGTAACTAAAGGATTAAATAACCAAGCTATAATAAACCCAGCAAATAATGGCGATAATATTTTAAGAAATTTTAGTAAAAAATCAAAAACTCCTGATTCTTTTAAAATCCTTATTAAAAGATAAACTATACCAATAATAATAACAAAATATAATATCTTTAATATTTTACTAGTTAAAGTCATTACTTCATTAGTATTTTCATTATTACTCTCTAATAATTTTTTATTCATCTATATCACCCTTCTTTAATTAATTATAACAAAAAATAAGTAAAAAGAAATATAAAACAAAAGTAATTGCTTTATATTTCCCTTATCCTTTCTTTTAAGCTGGTTTTACGATTAATACTATAATTGTTCTTAACTCCCCTTTCAAAAGATAGCTTATCTCCAACTATTATTAAACTTTTTTTAGCTCTAGATACCCCTGTATAAATAAGCTTATTATAAAGCATCTTACTAAATGCTGGTGTGATTGGGAAAATCACATGATTAAACTCGCTACCTTGGCTCTTATGAACTGATATAGCATAAGCATGTTTTAAATGAATTAAATCTTCTTTTTTGTATGGCACTAAATTACCATCAAAATCCACTATTAAAACCTCTTTGTTTTTAGAATTAATTTCTAATATATATCCTATATCGCCATTAAAAACATTATGATCCACATCATTAGTTAATTGAATTACTTTGTCCCCTTCTCTGAAAGTAACATCGCCAACATGAAATTCATTTTTATGAGGGGATTTTTCATTATATAAATTTTGTAAAACAACATTTAAATTATCAATGCCATTTTCACCCTTATACATGGGAGCCAAAACTATTAAATCTTTTTCCGTTATACCTTTTTCTAAGCCTCTTTTACAAATATTCTCAATACTCATCTTAATTTTATTAGGGCTAGTTTCAATAAAATTAAAGTCATCTTTTATGCTAAAATAATCAGTACTTAATTTCCT
Source organism: uncultured Muribaculaceae bacterium (assembly GCA_964493665.1). Lineage (GTDB taxonomy): Bacteria > Bacillota_I > Bacilli_A > RF39 > UBA660 > DAOSVX01. The sequence goes on along the minus strand of CAZBOZ010000001.1, from coordinate 33,091 downwards.
GTTTTTTATTTCTTTAGCTAAATAAGGTATAAAAGATTCACTTTTTTGTCTAAATATTTTAGTAAGTAAAATATGATCAAAAATATTTGTGTCTATCAAATCATTTAGGATTAACCCACCACCGACACTTGGTAATTGGTTTTCATCACCTATTAAAACTAACTTTAAATCATGATTTAATCCCTTCATTAAAGAATCAAACAAGAAAGTATCAATCATACTAACTTCATCAATAATAACTAATTTTTTATATATCTTGTTATCTTCATTATATTCAAATGTATTTGATTCTTTATACCACTTTAAGAAACGATGAATAGTCATTGCTCCTATACCTGTTACTTCTGATAATTTTTTGCTAGCTCTACCAGTTGGGGCAAGTAATGCCACATTTAATATACTTTCTCCTTCACTATAGTTATTTAAAATATTAAATGCTTTTAATATGGCCTTTACAATTGTTGTTTTACCGGTTCCTGGACCACCTGTAATTATTGTTATATTATTATTTAAAGCTTTTTTTATGGCTTCTATTTGAGTTTTATCAAATTTAATTTTATCCTCTATTTTAGAAATTATAGAATCTATTTTAGAATAACTGGCTTTTTTATTGCCATTTATTTCTATTAAACTTTTGCTAATATTTAACTCCATATTATAAAATTCTCTTAAATAATATTTATCTTCATCTACAATAATATATTTATCTTTTATTAAACTTTCCAATATATAATTAAAATTATCTTCTTCAAGAATTATTTTAAACATTTGTTTCAACCCACTAATAATTTCATTTAAATAATGGTATGTATCACCATTTACAAAAGTCAATCTATTCATAACTTCTAATATACAAGCTTTTATTCTAACACTATCTAAAGTATCATTAAATTTAATAAAAATATTATCTAATTTGTCAAAAGAAATTAATTCTTTTAATAAATAAATATTTTCTTTAACTATATTTAAAGATTTTTCATTATAAATACTAATAATATTAGTAACTTCCGGAGTACTAAAACCATATTCTTTTAATTGAATAATTATTTCGTCTATAGCAGCATATTTCATAATTGAATTATATATTTTCAAAGCTTTGCTATCAGTTATGCTGGGTATAATTAACAAATTCTGATAATTTTCTTTTATTTTATTAATAGCTTCTTCACCAAGAGTTTCAACGATTTTAATTGCTGTTTTTTCACCACAGCCCTTAATTAACGAGGAAGACAAAAATTCAATAACTGCTTCTTTACCTTCGGGGACTACTTTTTCATAATTTTTCACAGCATATTGAATACCATATCTTTCATGGTTAGTTAAAGACCCATAAAAAAGATATTTATCTTCTTTGTTTAAATCAGTAAAATAACCAGTAAAAGTAATTACTTTATTTAAAAAATCTTGCATTTCTTCATCATTGGTTTCTTTTATTTTAAATAAACCTATTTTATACCCATTATTACCTTCAAATATAATGCTTCTAAAATTACCTTTTATATAATTCATAGTTTCTCCTTATATGAATTATACTATTCATACATTTGTTTGTAAATATAAAATAAAAAAAGATAATTTATTTATCTTTTTAGTTGTAATTTTTGTATAAATTCATCAGTTTGCTCAAAAAACCCTAAAGGAATAATCTCTCCATTTGCATATTTACATATTAAACTATAAATTAATTCTTCCCATTCGCTATCATACATATCATGAGAAGCCCCATTTAGAGTTACATAAGTTCTATTTATGTTTTTATTTTGTAAGAATCCCAAAAAGGAAGTTGTTTTAGAAGCAAAATAATCTATATCACCATGTAAATATAAAGTTGGTTTATCTAATAAAGGAACATCCATATTACAAAACTTTCTCAAATTTAAAAAGCTGATATTTGCATCTATAGGGAATCTTCTTAAAAACTCAAGAAAACTTAGTCTGGCATTTTTTTCTATTAAATGAGTCTTGTCTTCATCACTTGATATTGAATCCATTAGCTTTTTTTCTTTATTTTTAGGAAAGGCATATGACGGAGCTGCTATAATTAATCTTGTGATTTCTGGAAAAACAGTGGCTAAATAAGTAGCAATAGAGCCACCCATACTGAAACCATAAACTGTGATATCTTCATACCCTAAATCTATAAATCTTTGTAATTCACTTTCAGATTTGCTTAAATAATCTTTTCTTGTAGCATGACATATTTCATTATCTCCATGGCCAGGCATAGTAAAAATAAAGGGATCTACTTTTGAGTTATCCCTTATATATTCAATTAATTTATCATGACTTTTAGGGCTACCCCCAAAACCATGTAATATCAATATGGCCTTTTTCATAATTTCTCCATTTGCAATAGGTATTTTAGCATAAAAATGGACTTTGTCAATTAATTTTTTGGCCTTTATTCCCAAACGTATCTTCAATATATTCAAAAAATGTTGGCATTGAATAGTCCTGTCCTGGCAAGAAAACACCATATTTACTGGCTATAGCTAGAATTGTTTTGTATCTTAGAGCCATTTCTTCAGTCATCCCTTGACTTCTTAAGTATTCTATTCTAGGAATACTTTCTTGTATATATAAAAGATCTTCTTCTGGTCCTTTTTGTTTTTTTATTGCTTCAATAGTATCATCGGCAACTTTTAGAAAATCAGTTTCAGAATAGTTGTTCATTATTGACCCAAGTTTATCAACATACTCATATTTAGTTGAACTATTTATATTGTCCATCTCACCACGATAACCTACTGCTAATACAACTCCTGAAACAGCTGGAACTACTACCAACATTACAAAACCAAATATTTTAACATTAGTAACAAACTTTTTTAAAGGTGATTTCCTTTTTATATGGGCCTTATTCCCAGAGCTTTTAGCCCTAACATTTTCGATAGCTCCTCTGTTATAAGATACTACTCCATGGTTTATAGAATTATATTTTAAGTTATCTTTAGAATTCACAATATCACTATCCTAATAACATATTAGCATAAAAAATAATACTAATAAATAGTATTATTTTAATTCTCCATATATTTGTCCATCTTTAATATTTATTATTTTTATTTTATATTTTTTGTTTTTGATTAATTTTTCTTTTATGAAAACATTTAAATAATTAGAAGTATGGCCATTACTAATAGCATCACTCTTCTCTATTAATACATCTAACTTTTTACTAATAAATTTTTTAGCATATTTTAATTCCAATTTATTGGATAAATCTATTAACTTAATAGATCTTGATTTTTTATCTTCATCACTAACTATATTGTTTAATTTAGCTGCTAAAGTATTATCTCTTTTAGAATAAGGGAATACATGGATTTTAGAAAATTTAATTTTTTTAATAAATTTTATACTGTCTAAAAAGTCTTTATTAGTTTCAGTAGGAAATCCTACTATAACATCAGTAGTTATATTTATATCTTTTCTTACTTGTCTTATTTTATTAATAATATTTAAATACTCTTTAGTATTATATCTACGATGCATAGTCTTCAAAGTATTATCGCTACCACTTTGAAGTGGTATATGAAGATGATTACATATTTTGGGATTGCTTTTAAGTTCATTTAAAAATTTATCATCTATTTCTTTAATTTCAATACTAGAAATCCTTATTCTTTTTAATTCTTTTATTTTAGATATTTCATGAATGACATCTACTAAACGCTTCCCCTTATATTGATAATTACCCGTATGAATCCCCGTTAATACTATTTCTTGATAACCATTTTTAGTAAGTTCTTTTACTTCTTTAATAATTTTAGTAAAATTTTTACTTCTTTCTCTTCCTCTTACATAAGGTATTGTGCAATATGTACAAAAATTATTACAACCATCTTCTATTTTTACAATAGCTCTGGTTTTATTTCCAAAATTAGTTATGAACATATCTTCAAATGGGATGTTCTCTAAATTATAAAATTGTTTTATTGATTTTTTATTATTTGAATACTCTTTTACCAAATTAACTATCTTACTTTTATCTTTAGAACCAATTAATATATCAATGTTTAGCTCTTTTAAATCTTGTTGATGGTTTTCAGTCATACAACCACAAACGACTATTATAGCTTTTTTATTTTCATTTTTATTTCTTCTAATCATTTTACGACTTTTTTGATCAGCTTGATTAGTAACACTACAGGTATTAATAACAACTACATCGGCGTTATCATCCACTGTTTTATCGCCATTATTAATAAAAGATTCTTTTATATATTCACTTTCATACATATTTACTTTGCATCCCAAAGTAACTATTTTTACTCTCATTTTAATCTTCTTTTCTTTTTAAAATATCAAATTCTTTTAAATTCTTATTATCTAAATCTAATAATAACACTTCTGTTCCGCAATTAGCTTCTTCTAGTTCTTCATTTTTAGAATTAAATATTCTATTAACTTTTACTTTAATATTATCTTTAGTTGGGGTCATTATTTCAATTGTTTCGCCTTTAACAAATTTATTATGTTGGATTATTTTATACATTCCATTTTCGATACTTAAGATGGTCCCTAAATAAGTATATCCTTTATTATAAGTGCTTTCATCATATATTTGACTTGTTTCATCAGTTTTACCATAGTAAAAACCAGTTGTAAATTCTCGATAAGTACAATTATAGATTTGAGATTTATAATTATTAATATTTTCTTTATATAATTCTTTATCTTTATAATAATCATCTATTGCTTCTCTATAAGCCTTTATAACTGTCGCTACATATAAAGCCGATTTCATTCTACCTTCTACTTTTAATGAATCAACTCCTGAAGATATTACATCATCTAAATGATCTATCATGCATAAGTCTTTAGAGTTAAAAATAAATGTTCCTCTTTCATTTTCCAAGATAGGCATATATTCATTTGGTCTAGTTTCTTCTACTACATGATATTTCCAACGACAAGGATGAGAACAATCTCCTAAATTAGCACTGCGATGCGTAAAGTAACTACTAAGCAAACATCTTCCTGAATATGATATACACATAGCTCCATGAACAAAAGCTTCTATTTCACCATTATTAGTATATTTTTTAATGTCTTTTATTTCCTCTAAAGACAATTCTCTGGCACATACCACTCTAGATGCTCCTAAGTTATACCACATATTAAATGTTTCATAATTAGTAGCATTAGCTTGAGTAGAAATATGAATATCTATATTTGGACAGATCTTTTTAGCTATATTAAAAACCCCTAAATCAGATATTATAAGAGCATCTGGTTTAATAGTATTTAATTCTTTAAAATATTCTTCTATACCCTCTAAATCATTATTATGAGCAATAATATTAGCTGTTACATAAACCTTAGCATTATTTTGGTGAGCAAAATCAATAGCTTCTTTCATATCATCTATAGAGAAATTTTTAGCATTAGCTCTAAGACCAAAAGCATCGCCACCAATATATACAGCATCAGCGCCATACATAATAGCTACTTTTAATACTTCTAATGAACCAGCTGGTGCTAGTAACTCCACTTTTTTCATATATACCCTCCTTACTTAAAAAAAGCCTTAAAGGCTTTAAGATAAATTCTTTTGTAATTGTTTTAAAGCCGCTAGTAAGGCTTCCTCTTTTTCATAGCTTAAAGTTAATGGTTTAAACTTTGTTTCTTCTTCTTTGGGTGATATTGAACTAATAATATCTACTCTTTTAATTGATATATCACTATTACTTAAATCTTCCTCATAATTTAAGCTATGATTATTATTTCTTTTTAATAGTTCCTCATAACTAATTATAGAATCTTCTTCTTCTTTCATTTCATGAGCCGTTAAATCAATATTTAATTGCTCATCAGATGCAGCTATTTCTCTAGCTATTTTAATAATATCACTTTGATCGTTATCAACATTTTTAATATTGGCATTTTCCCATTCTAGATGCTCTTCACCGCTTCTAATTAAATAAAGCAAAACAACCAATAAAATCATTAAAGATATTATAAGGCCAAAATAAATATAATCTGAAAATACTAATAATGAGCCAAAATATTTTATATTACTTATAAGTGCATCCATACAAACAGGTCCTCCAAATACATATTTATTTTATCAAACTACTATAAATAATTAAATAAAACAAATAATTTATTTACATTGCATTTGTCAATTAATAAGTAAACTATATTTTAACCATTTTGTAAACAATGTCAAGTTATTTTAAAAAGCTATTAAATTTTTTGAATTCATTTGAATTAAGTAAATCTTTATTATTTAATTCCTCCAACAGATGTTTTTGACCAACACTTAATTTTGTTGGGATAATAACTTTACAAATTACATAAAGGTCTCCTTTAAACATTGACTCATCTTTTTTAATACCTTTATTTTTAAGTTTATATTTATCACCGCTTTGAGTACCATCTTTAATAGTTAAAACAACATTACCTTCTAGAGTTGGAATTTCCTTTTTAGCCCCTAAAGTAGCCTCAATTATTGTAATTGGTAATTCTAAATATATATCATTTCCTTCTCTTTTAAATAAAGGATGTTCTTTAACATTAAATTCAATATATAAATCACCATTAGATCCACCATTGTAACCAGCTTCACCTTTGCCTGATAAACGAATTTTATCGCCATTATCAATTCCTTCTGGAACTTTTACAGATATTTCTTTATTTTCGATAACACGCCCTTTACCACGGCAGTTTTTACAAGTTTCTTCAAATATATGCCCACTACCATTACATCTAGAACAAGTAGTTTCAGTTTGAAAAACTCCAAATAAGCTCCTTTGCTCTACCACTACTCTACCTCTGCCACCACAATCCGGGCAAGTTTTTTCACCATGGCCACCTTTACCATCACATTCTTGACATGCTTCCTCTAAATCAAGCTTTATAATTTTATTAGTGCCAAAAACAGCTTCTTCAAAAGTTAAATTCATTTTAATTAAAGTATCACTACCACGAACTGGTCTTTTACTTTTGCTCCTGTTACTACCAAAGCCATAGGAATTGCCAAAGAATTGACTAAATATATCTCCTAGATCAATATCTTCAAAACCCGAAAAATCTCCAGAAGAAAAACCACCAAAGCCTTGGCCACCAGCATTTCTACCATCAAAAGCACTTTTACCAAATTGGTCATATTGACGTCTTTTGGTTTCATCTGATAATACTGCATAGGCCTCTCCAAGTTCTTTAAACTCTGCTTCTGCTTCAGTATTTTTATTAACATCTGGATGACATTTTTTAGCTTTTTTACGAAAAGCGCTTTTTATTTCATCTTGAGTTGCTGTTTTACTAACTCCTAATATTTCATAATAATCTTTATTTGTTGCCATTTATTTCACCTACTAAATCTTTATATTCTTTTAAATATTTTTTAAATATCGTCATTGCTTCATCTATTAAACTACTATTAACTTCTATTCCACATTCTTTTAAAATATTTAAAGGATAATCTTTGCCACCACTTTTTAAAAACTGATGATAATTTTCTAAAGAACTTTTATCTTTATTTAGGATACGACTAGCAAAAACATAAGCTAGAGCTAAACCAGTTGCATATTTATAAACATAAAATGAAGAGTAAAAATGAGGGACTCTTAAATATTCATATCTAATTAAATCATCGTTTATAACACTATCGCCATAATAATATTTATTTAAATCATAATAAATATCACTTACTTCTTTACTAGATAAAGATATGTTTTTATTTATTTTATCATGAATTATCATTTCAAATTCTGCAAACTGAGTTTGTCTAAATATACTCCCTTTAAAAGAATCTAATATTATCTCAATAAAGAATTTTTTTTCTTCTTTATCACTAGTATTATTTAACATATAATTAAATAACAATATTTCATTAACATTACTAGCTATTTCGGCTAAAAAGATTGGATAAGAAGCATTTTGATATAAATTATTTTTGCGTGAATAATAACTATGCATAGCGTGACCCATTTCATGAGCCAAAGTTTCAACACTACGGAAATCATCTTTATAATTTAATAAAACATAAGGGTAAGTATCATATGAACCAGATGCATAAGCACCACTATATTTACCTTTTCTATAAAAAGGGTCTAACCAATACTTTTCAAAGGCTTGTTTATAGTCATTATAATAATTATTACCCAGTACTTTTATTGACTCTGAAACTAAATTTTGAGCTTCCTCATAGGAAATTTTTTTATCATATTTAGAACTAAATAAATACACGTCATACATATGCTGTTCATCTAATTTATTAGCTGTTTTTTTTAATTTTAAATAATCATGTAATAATTCAACATTCTTATGAACTGACTTAATAACATCTTGATAAACCCTTAAGTTTATATCATCATTGTGTAAAGACATGGTTAAAGCATTTTTATATTTTCTGGTTCTTGCTATAAAATCATCATTTTTAATACTATTTATAAATAAACTATTAATTGTATTATGATGATCTTTATAAAATTTATAATAATTTTTAAAGGCTTGCTTTCTTATTAATAAATTTTTATCTTTTATAAATAAAGCATAATTAGAATGATTTAAGTTAGTTTTTTTATTATTAATAATAATACTTTGAAATTTAGCATCTAAGTAATCCAGTGCTTCAAAAGTTTTTTCGCTACCCATTCTAACTATATCAGAATTAGATATGATTTTTTCTTCCTTTAAAGATAAAATATGATTTTTATCTTTTAATAACACTTTGAAAAAATGATTATATTCTTCTAAGTTAGGATTCTCTTTTTTAAATTCTTCAATTGTTTTTTTATCTAATTTTTTTAAAGTTACATAAATAAAATTAGTTTTAGAAGAATATAGAGAAAATAAACTTTCAGCACTTTGAAGCATTTTGCTAGCTTCTTGGTCTAATCCATCAGCATCATTTGTTAAATGTGCATACATATAAAGTTTATTTAGTTCGCGTTCTAATTTATTGGTACTCTCAAGCATTTCATATAAAGATTTGGAACTTTTAATAAAAGTTCTATCCTCTTTGATATTATTAACTTTTTCTTGGAGTTTATTATATTCTTTATACCAAAGATTTTTATCTTTATATATTGAAGTTAAATCCCATGTTTCTTTCTTCATTATTATCATCCCAACTTAGAAGAAGCTCTAAATTAATAGAGCTTTTCTTATTTTTCTTCGTATTCAGCTTCTTTTACAGTTTCCTCTTTTGGTTCTTCAGTTGTTGATTCTTTATTTTCAGCTTCTCTTTGTTTAGCTGCTTCTTCATAAACTTTAGTAGCAAGCCCCATAGCTATTTCATTTAATTCGTCTTTCAACTTCTTAATTTCATCTAAGTCTTTTCCTTCTAAAGCTTTTTTAAGCTCGCTAGATTTATCTTCAGCTTTTTTCTTGTCGTCTTCACTTACTTTATCCCCTAAATCTTTGATAGCTTTTTCAGTAGCAAAGATAACTTGATCAGCTTCGTTTCGTAAATCTACTTCTTCTTTTCTTTTTTGATCAGCTTCTTTATTAGCTTCTGCTTCTTTCATCATTTTATCTATTTCTTCATCACTTAAATTAGTTGATGAAGTAATGGTAATAGATTGTTCTTTATTAGTGCCTAAATCTTTAGCCAACACACTAACTATACCATTAGCATCAATATCAAATGTAACTTCAATTTGTGGTATTCCTCTTGGAGCTGGTGGTATATTAGTTAGTTGAAATCTTCCTAAAGTTTTGTTATCAGCAGCCATTGGTCTTTCACCTTGTAAAACATGAATGTCAACAGCTGGCTGATTATCAGCAGCGGTGCTAAATATTTGGCTCTTACTTGTAGGAATAGTTGTGTTTCTTGGAATCAAGGTTGTCATAACATCTCCTAAAGTTTCAATACCAAGTGATAATGGAGTAACATCAAGTAATACTAAGTCATCAACTTCACCAGTTAATACCCCACCTTGAATAGCTGCACCCATTGCGACAACTTCATCAGGGTTTACTTCTTTACTTGGTTCTTGTCCCATTTCTTTTTTAACTAATTCTTGAATATAAGGTATTCTAGTTGATCCACCAACTAAAATAACTTTATGAACATCAGTTTTTTTAAGTTTAGCATCTTTTAAAGCTTTTTCAACATAATTAATAGTTGAATCAAATAAATCTCTATTTAACTCCTCAAATTTAGCTCTAGTTAACTTGGTTTCAAAATGAATTGGGCCATCACTACCTTGAGTAATGAATGGTAAGCTAATATCAGCTGATGTAACACCACTTAAATCTTTTTTGGCTTTTTCAGCAGCATCTTTTATTCTTTGCATAGCGGTTTTATCTTTAGATAAATCAACCCCATTCTCTTTTTTAAATTCGCTAACTAAAAAGTCCATCACATTTTTATCAAAGTCATCTCCACCTAAACGATTATTACCACTAGTTGATTTAACTTCAAATACGCCATCTCCTAATTCTAGAATAGAAACATCAAATGTTCCACCACCAAGGTCATAAACCAAGATAGTTTGATTTTTATCTTGTTTATCAAGCCCATAAGCTAATGCTGCAGCAGTTGGCTCATTAATTATTCTTTCTACCTCTAAGCCAGCAATTTTACCGGCATTCTTTGTCGCTTGTCTTTCGGCATCATTAAAATATGCCGGAACTGTAATAACAGCTTTTGTTACTTTTTCTCCTAAATAACTTTCAGCATCTAATTTTAGTTTTCCTAAAATTTTAGCACTTATTTCTTCAGGAGTGTATTTTTTCCCTTCTATTTCTACTTTTTCATTTGTTCCCATCTTTCTTTTAATTGAATAGACAGTTCTGTTTGCATTGGAAATAGCTTGACGTTTAGCAACATCTCCAACCATTTCTACGCCATCTTTGAAAGCCACTACTGAAGGAGTAGTTCTATTGCCTTCAGCATTAGGGATAACCTTTGCTACCCCTCCTTCTAATACTGCGACACAACTATTTGTTGTACCTAAATCAATACCAATTATTTTACTCATTTTTCTTTCTTCCTTTCTTTCTATATAAAATCTTTTTCTTAATTATTTACTTTAACCATTGCCGGTCTAATGACCTTGTCTTTGTATATATACCCTTTGGTAAACACTTCTAAAACAACGTTATTTGGCTTGGCCTCATCATGCTCACTAATTACTGCTTCCATTTTATTAGGATCAAATTCTAACCCTAAACATTCTATTTCTTCTACTTCATAAGTTTTTAACACTTGATTCAAATTACCATAAATAATTTTAATTCCTGCCAAGAATTTACTTACTTCATCACTTAGATCATTATCATCCATTTTAATAGCTCTTTCTAAGTCATCATTAGTTGAAAGGATTGCTTTGATAAAATCAGCTCCTTCATATTTAAACATTTCTCTTATTTCTTTATCAGTACGATTTTGGAAATTAATGAATTCTGCTTGTAAACGAAGATATTTATCATTAGATTCCTTTAATTTGCTTTCTAACTCTAAAATTTCTTTTGGTTTCTCTTTGGACTTTGCCATATTATACACCTCCAATATTTTTGTTAATATAATCTAATAAAGCTATTACTTTATTATATTCCATCCTTTTAGGACCAATTATAGCTATGGTTTTTTCTTCACCATTTAAACAAACTCGCGTTTTTACAACTGTAACATTTGGATCTATTTCAGTCTCTTTACCAATATAAATATTAATTCCTTCGTTTTTAGCTTCAATATGTTTAATAAAAGCTTCATCTTCAAATTTATTAATAATTTTTTTAATTTCACTAACATCATTATATTCTGGTTGCTTTAAAATATTGGTTTTACCACTCATAAAAACATTACTTTTATTAAAATCAGTAAAAGCATCATAAAATATATTATATACTGCTTCATACTGTTTCATTTTTTTAGCTATTATTGGTTTTACTTCATATTCTAGCCTAGCATTTATTTCTTCTATAGGGGTTCCAATAAGCATTTTGTTAACTATCTCACTTGTTCTTATAACTTCTTCAACATCTACGTTATTTCTTAAATCAAATTGCTTATTTATAACCATTCCTTTATCAGTACAAATAAGAGCCACTATCCTTGTTTCATCTAAAGGGATAATACTTACTTGTTTTAAAGTATTGTCTTTAGAGCTTTTGCCTAAAACCACTGAAGTATAATTAGTTATTTCGGAAATAATTTCCATACAACTATTAATAGCATCAGATAATGTCAATTCATGATTTTGGAATATAGTTTGTAACTTTAAAACATCTTCACCAGTTAATTCTTTTGGTTTCATTAAATTATCAACATAGTATTTATAACCTTTTTCGGAAGGTATTCTACCAGATGATATATGGGCCTTCTCAATTAACCCTAGATTCTCTAACACTACCATTTCATTTCGAATCGTAGCACTAGAACATTTCATCTTTCTAGCTAATGACTTTGATCCTACTGGCTTAACATTTTTAATATAAGTTTCAACTATTTCTTTTAAAATTTTCTTTTGTCTTTCCTCCAAACGTCTCACCTCTTTTGGCACCTCATTAATCTAAGTGCTAATATGATTATAGTATTCAATTTAGCACTTGTCAAGTGTTAAGTGCTAATTTTTTTAGAAAATAAAATATACTGCCTAAGCAGTATATTTATATGTTCTATAAGTGCCATATTGTTGATCTGTATAAACCTTTAAAACAAAGTTTTTATCTGTAATTTCTGTAGTATAAGGCGGAAATACGGCATCACTAGAAAAGTCTATGGTTTTTAATGTTGTCTTACCAACCACTCTACTTTCTTCTGGATCATATATAGTTATTTTTTTATTTTCATCTACTAATTCAATATATTTTCCCGTTATAGCTATATGAATATAATTGGCATCAGGTAAAATAATATTACCATTATAATCATAAATTTTATAATAATTATTTATTGAGGTTTTAATATAAAGCCCTGTATAGCTAATAACCGGTTCATCTATATAAGCAGAAAGCAAAACATCGTTTTGATCTATTATGGCCCATTTGTTGTTTTTAAAGATTAAAAAGCGATCAGCTATTAAATAGCCATTATCAATATCATAGTCATTAAAAAGACCAATAAAATCATATTGTGGAGCAACTAATTCGACAATCCCATTAGAAGCAAGACTTAATACACCCCATTTATTGTTTTGATCTTCTACTAAATAAATGTTATTTTCAATTAAAGCACTATAATTTTTAATGTTTTTATAAGTTTCTAAAATAGTTTTAGCAACAAAATCATATAAAATGATTTCATTATAGTTTTCAGTTGTTGAATCATATACAAAAGCATAACGATTATTAATAATTTTATTGTTTTCTAAAATACCATCTTTGTAATAATCTAAAATATAATTAGTATCATCGATTATTGGCGTAACAAAACCGCAATAATAATATTGACAAGTATATTTACCCAAAAGACTTCTGTTTTCACTATAAAAAGAAATGGTATTAACGTATGTTATTGTCTCTTCTTCTTTATCTTGCTTTTCAAAAGCTTTAAAATAAAAGCCGCCTAAACCCATAATTAAAAAAGCTATTAAAAATATAGTTGTGGCGATAAAAAATCCTTTTTTATTACTCATATTATCCCTAGCTTTCTATTCTATTTTGTCACCAGTAGTAGAATTATAATGGTATGTGTCTGTCTCTGTAGTTATTGTGTATACTCCTAAGCTTAACTCTATATCATACTCTTCAGTGGCACTTGACAATTGAACCGGCTCGTTTATCAAAGCTTTCTTATCATAATCAAATAAATGTAGTTTGTTTGTTTCATCCACTACTGCAATAAAATTATCATAAAATTTATATGATAGATAAGTATTATCAAGAATCATATTGCCTTCATAATCTAATAAAGCCCAAGTACTGCCTGTTTGACCCAATAAATAACTGCCCTGAACTAATATATTAGTATAAATAAAGGAAATGGCTTTGGTTATTTGGTTTTCATCAATTTTTAAAAGCCCATATTCTGAATCTTTATTAACTGCTATGACATATTTTGGTAAATTGCTTTCTAAATAAATCCCATTCTTATTAGTTGATTCACTAGAATAAGCATAAACATTAATATATTCGCCTAAAAGCTTTTTAAGTTTTAAATCATACAATTTTATTTTTATAGTAGTATCACCAACCAAAATTGGAGCATCATTAACAAAAACAAATCTTTCATTAAAAATTGGTGTTACTGGAGTTTTATCAGTAGCGCTCCCATCTTTAGCCAAAAAGCAACTAGTAAATGAAGTTGAAGTATCAGTTATGGCATTTTTGTTATTACAGGTATAGCTGCCAATTAAGTTTTCTTTATTTAAATCACTATAAAAATATAATTTTTCATTTTCATAGCTATAATAATCATATAAATTACTTAATTTAGCTTCTAATATGTTATATTTGTTTTCTGTTTTTTCACCATCTTTATAAACATCAACATATAATATATCTCCTAAAACACTAACTTCATAAGATATTTTAGTTTCTATAAGTTCATTGTTTTCATCATAAATATTAGTTTTTATATAATCATTATTATTTAAAACTAATTTATTAGACATAAGTCTAACTAAGTTATTATCATATATAAACATCTTTTTATCTTTATCGACTGTTACAACGTAATCATCTAATAAATCAATATAATTACTATTTAGTACTTCTTGATTTTCGTAATTTAACAAAACATAAGAATTACTTGAATCAATTACTTTAACATATTTACTATTATATCCTTTTATTTCATAAGAGGTAGTTATTAATTTTTTATCTTCGAAGCTAAGTAAACCCCATTTATTACCATCTTTATAAACTAAAGGACTATCGCTATCACTCATTTTACTGTTTATAACACCTAGGTAATCATAATTAAAAGGAATGATTTCTTCCATAGCATCAGAATCTAAATTAAATATTCCATATTTATTTTCTAAATTGGTTAAAATAACATAATTATTTTCTAAATAATTTAGCATATTATTATAAAAAGATTTTACTCCTAAATAATCACCCAATTTAGTATTGTCTTCAAAGTCATATAAAATTATATTATTAGACTCTAGAGCATTGTCATATACAAAAGCATAACGATTAAAATAAATCTTAGATCTAACTTTTATAGTGGATCCATCTTCATAAACTGTTTTAGTTTCATCAAAATTATCATCATCAGTTTCATAAGCTACATAACAATTATCAGTCGATTTGTTTTCACATTCATAAGTACCAATAACTTGATCAGCATCATTTAAAAAGTTTAACACCCCGTCTATATATTTATAATTATCTTTTACCACTATTATAGGGTCTTCCTCTTTTACTATTGGAGACACATTTTTATCTTTAAAAACAAAAGTATAAACCACCAAAGTGGCTATTACTAATAAAATAGTTGTTAATATTGCAAACACTAATATTTTCTTGCCTTTAGGTAAGTTTTTTATGTTTTTCAATATTTTTAGTTGACGAACGATAACTTTGCCATCCTCAGTCTTTTTTTTCATCTTATCCACCTACTATGATTATTATTATACAATAAATATCCTGATTTTAAAAGCGGTTGTTAGAATAGTTTAATTAATATCTCATTCATAATATATAATTTATCACTAGGAATAAATAAATATCCTTTTTTAAAAACTAATTCCTTAGTAGCAAGTAGTTTTTCAATGGGGAATTCATATTGAATGTTTATCCCATATTTATTATAAAATTTCTTTAAATTAATCCCATCTATTTTACGTAAACCAAGCATTAACTCATTTTCCATCATTTCTCTTTTAGATACTAAACTAGAATTAACTTTAGTAATACCATTTAAATATTTGGTCAAAGATTTAGTATTATCATATCTAAGGCCCATAGTATAGCCAGAAGCTCCTAAGCCAAAACCATAATATTCTTCATTATTCCAATATCTTAAATTATGTTTTGATTCATAGCTAGAAACAGCGAAATTACTTATTTCATAATGCTTATAACCACTCTTTTTTAATCTTTTACATATATAATCATACATTTTAGCATCATTTTCATCATCTAATCTATTAGGATGTAATATCCCCAAAATAGTATTATCATCAATCATTAAAGAATAGGTGCTAATATGCTCTGGCCTTAAGCTCAAAACCTTTTTTAAATCTTCTTTTAAAGCTGATAATTTTTCATCTTCAAAGCCATATATTAAATCTAAATTGATATTTTTGAAGCCCTTATCACGACATAATTCGATTATTTTTTGAGTCTCTTCATAATTTCTAGAAGGTCTTCTCATTTGTTTAAGTTTGTTTTCATCAAAAGATTCTATTCCAATACTAAGGCGATTTACTTTATTGGCTTTTAAAACATCTAAAAAACCCTCATTTACATCAGTGATATTGCATTCAAAAGTAAACTCATAATTTTTGGCTAAATTAAATACTTTTAATATTTGAAATAAAAAATATAAATCTTCTTTAGCCAAAGCCGAAGGAGTACCACCGCCAATATAAAGAGTGTCAATTTCTTCTCCTTCATAATACTTGCCTATTTCTTCTTCTAATTTAGTTAAATAAAGTTTTGACCAAGTTTTATTATACAAAACTTTACAAAAGTCACAATATGAACAAATATTGTTACAAAAAGGAACGTGAACATAAACGCTTTTCATATTATCACCTATTTTATTATAGCAAAAAAAATAAAACTATAAAATAGTCTTATTTGATTTTCTACTAAACCAAAGCTTTCTTTTAGGGACATATCCCTTTACAAAAGGCTCTTCTTGTAATTCATCTTCTTCAGGTTCATCATCTTCTGAAACGGGTTGGTTTGGTAAATATTTTTTTAAATAATCAGCCGCAGCTTGTAATTGTTTCAAAGACATTCTTGATGGATTAACAGAAGCTAAATATGCAAGCTTGCCATCTTTAGTTTCCCTTATATTATCTTCAACATCAAAAATATTTTCAATCGTTTCTTCTGGATTTAAAATTTCTTCCTGGAAAAACTCCTTTTTTTCATTTCTGACGCTTTCCAAAACTTTGTCAATCTTTTTTTTTCTAAAGTGTTCTATTGAAAAATATATTGGCAAAGTAAGTATAGCAATTACCACTGTATACAAAATTCTCTTAGGCCAAGGCCAGTCCATAAATCCTTCTATAAATAAATTACCCAAAATATTGGAAAGCATCCCAATATTAAACCATCCAATAAAGGCAAGCAAAAACCCACCATTTTTTCTTCTAATTAAAGTGTAATCAATATTATCCAATATTTTATAAAAACAACTTTTCATAAGACCTCCTTTGAATGATAGTTATCATAATTTAATTCTGCTATTTTGTCAATTTATTTATCTTTATTTTTAAGTATCGCTAAAAAGGCTTCTTGAGGGATTTCTACATTGCCTACCATCTTCATTTTCTTTTTTCCTTCTTTTTGCTTTTCTAGAAGTTTTCTCTTACGAGAAATGTCTCCGCCATAACATTTAGCCAAAACATTCTTTTTTAAAGCCGAAATGTTTTCTCTGGCAATTATTTTACTACCAATACTAGCTTGGATTGGCACTTGAAATTGTTGACGAGGAATTAAGCTTCTTAAACTATTAACCATATCTTTGCCTCTATTATAAGCAGCTTTTTTATGAACTATCATTGATAAGGCATCAACTGCTTCACCATTTATTAAGATATCCATTTTTACTAAATCACTTTCTTTAAAACCAATAAATTCATAATCAAAAGAAGCATACCCTTTAGTAGTACTTTTTAATTTATCATAAAAATCAAATACTATTTCCGCTAAAGGTATATCATAATGAATATTAACTCTAGTATCAGATATATAATCAACATTTTTATATATGCCCCTTTTATCCTGGCATAATTCCATTACTGGCCCAATATACTCGCTTGGGGCAAATATGTTAGTAGTTATATATGGTTCACTAACACTATTAATTATACCTCGATCAGGAAATAAATTAGGCCTTTCGATTGTCATTTTTTCACCATTAGTCAAAGTAACTTCATATAATACACTTGGACTAGTAGCAATTATATCTAAATCGAATTCTCTTTCAATTCTAGTCATAATTATTTCCATATGTAAAAGCCCTAAAAATCCACATCTAAATCCAAATCCTAGCGCCTCACTAGTTTCTGGTTCAAAAACTAAAGAAGCATCGTTTAATTTTAATTTTTCTAAAGCTTCTCTTAAATTTAAAAATTTATTTGGTTCAATTGGGAATATACCTGAATATACCATTGGTTTCATTGGCTTATAACCAGGAAGAGGTTCTACATTTTTACCATTTAAAGTAATAGTATCTCCTACTCTTACTTTGCTAATATCTTTAATACTAGCTGCTATATATCCTACTTCACCTGATATAAGCTCTGTTTTCTTTTTTTCTTTTGGAGTTTTAACTCCTAATTCAACTATTTCAAAGCTAGAATTAGTAGCAATCATTTTCATTTCATCCCCAATTTTAAATTTGCCATCAACCACTTTCACTAAAGCCACAACACCTCTATAAGAATCAAAAAAAGAATCAAATATTAAAGCTCTGGGAACGCTTTCATTATTAATTTTAGGTGGTTCTATTCTTTTTATAATAGCTTCTAAAAGAGATGGTACCCCTTCTCCTGTTTTACCACTTGTTAAAATGATTTCATCTTCTCTAAAACCTAATACATCACATAATTCTTTGGTAACTTTAGGGATGTTGGCATTAGGTAAATCTATTTTGTTAATAACTGGAATTATGTTTAAGCTATGTTCTAAAGCTAAATAAAGATTAGCTAATGTCTGAGCTTCTATTCCTTGGGCAGCATCTACTACTAAAACGGCTCCTTCACAAGCAGCTAAACTACGACTTACTTCATAAGAAAAATCAACATGTCCTGGAGTATCTATTAGATGAAATATATATTCTTCATTTTGATATTTATATTTTAATTGAACTGCATTTAGTTTAATTGTTATGCCTCGTTCCCTTTCAATATCCATCGAATCTAGTAATTGGTCTTTCATTTCAAAAGATGATATAGATCCTGTTAATTCTAATATTCTATCAGCTAAAGTTGATTTACCATGATCAATATGAGCTATAATACAAAAATTTCTAATGTTTTTTTGATTCATTTTGTTTCACCAAGCAAAATTATACTATAAATCGTTGCATATTTATAATAATTTTGATAAAATCAATTAGTAATTTAATTTGGAGGTGAATTATGGCCAATATAAAAAGTTCTAAAAAAGCAATAAAAGTCATTGCTAAAAAAACTAAAGAAAATCACGATTATAAAGTTCGTGTTAAAAGTTCTTTAAAAGCTTGTGAAAAAAATATTACTAGTGGTGATAAAAAATTAGCTAATGAATCATTTAAAACTTTACAAAAAGACATCGATAAAGCTTTAAAGAAGGGTTTAGTAAAAGAAAACAAAGCTAATAGAGAAAAAAAGAGATTAAATAGTAAAATAAAAGAAATGAAGTAATAAAATCTAGCATACTTCATTTTTTAATGATAAAATATAATTGGTGACTACCATGATAAAGAAAAGTACATTTTTTATTGCTATTATCTGTTCCTTATTAATAGCTGGAACATTTATTTTTAATGAAGAAATTACCAATAATATAGTTGAATTATTGGACTCTAAACCAACTATTATAATTAAAGAAGGTAATACATATACTAAAGATTATGATTTTGAATATGTTAAATTGGATAAAACTTATGTCCCATATGGTTATCAAGATTTATTAAATATTGTTTATTCGGTTTTAAATAATGGTTGGGATACTTTTACTTTTTATTGTCCATATGAATATACTGATTGTATACCAGATATGGCAACCATTTCTACTGATAATAATCTGCTTACTAATATAAATAATTTTGTTCATCCTTTTAATAATTTTGAGAACATCAAAACTTCTTTTGATAGTACTGGAGAAATTAGTTTAACTATTACTAAATTATATAATAATAGTGATATTGGAAAGATTGAAACTGCCATTGGCAATTTTGATACCAATTATATTAATGTTAATATGAATGATTACGAAAAAATAAAAGCTTTCCATGATTATTTAATTAATAATACTAAGTATGATATCCAAAGAGCTCAAATCGGCAAAAGCGATTATCGTTCTAATATAGCTTATGGACCATTATTAGAAGGTTATAGTGTATGTGGTGGTTATTCTGATGCCATGGCTATATATTTATATCAATTAGGTATTAAAAACTTTAAAATATCTAATAATGATCACGTTTGGAACGCTGTATATTTAAATGATGAATGGTTTCATTTAGATGCCACATGGGATGACCCATATGGTAATGACGGAACTAGTTATTTGATTGATGATTATTTTCTAATAAGCACCAAAAAACTATTTGAGTTAGATAATAAAAGCCATTCTTTTGATGAAAGTGTTTATAAAGAATTTAAATAATTTATTACTTCTTTTATGGTTTCATCAAAGTTATTAAAATCTACATCAAACCAAGTGACATTCATCTGATTATTAAACCAAGTGAATTGCCTTTTCGCATAATAAGTTGAATTGGCTTTTATTTTGCTTATAGCTTCTTCTAATGTGCATTTATGGTCAAAGTATTCATATAATTCTTTGTAGCCAATAGCTGAATATATAATATGACTTCTTACATTATTATCGTATAAAGCTTTAACTTCCTTAAGTAAGCCATTTTCAAACATAACTTCCGTTTTTCTTTTAATTCTTTCATATAAAAGATCTCTATCAGCTTTAAGTCCAACAAATACTACATTGTATAGCAATTCATCTTTACCAGATTTCATTGATATTGGAAAACCATTTTCATTATAAAAATTTAAAGCTCTTTCGATTCTTTGACGATTGTTTTTAGATATTTCTGTTTCAGGATCTATTTCTTTTAATTTATTATATAATGCTTCATCACTAAAAGTTTCATAAGAAGTAGATACTTTCTCTTCTTGAAATTCATAATTATAAAGCAATGCTTTTAAATATAATCCACTACCACCAACTATTATTGGTGTCTTTCCCTTATCCATTAATTCTTTTATTGCTCTTCTCCCATCTTTTTGATAGTCAAAAACAGTATAAGAATCATTTGGATCAACAAAACTAAATAAATGATGAGGTATCCCCTCTTTTTCTTCTTCAGTTACTTTAGCAGTACCAATATTTAAATCTTTATAAACTTGGGTACTATCAGCATTTATAATTTCACCATTTAACTCTTTAGCTAAAGAAATACTTAATTTAGTCTTTCCTACTCCAGTAGGGCCTACTATAGCTATAATTTTAGACACATTATCACATCCCGTTAATATAATAGCAAAAAGTCAAAAAAAAAGCACTATTTAGTGCTTAGAATTGTACTTTTACATTTTCTCTTTCAGATGTAGCTACTTCAAAGAATTTTTCTTTGCTTACTTTAAATATTGAAGCAACTAGATTAGAAGGGAACATTTCTACTTTATTATTTAGTTTTAGTACAACATCATTATAAAATTGTCTAGCAAAAGCTATTTTATCTTCAACATCTTTTAAATCTGCTTGCATTTGTAAAAAGTTAGTATTGGCTTTTAATTCTGGATAGCTTTCTGATAAAGCAAATAACTTAGTCATTGCTTTAGAAAGAACATCATTAGCAGCCATTTCATCTTCTGGGGTTTTAGCACTTAAGAAAGTACTACGAGCTTTAATAACCTCTTCTAAAGTAGATTTTTCATGTTTAGCATAACCTTTTACAGTCTCTACTAAATTAGGAATTAAATCAAATCTCCTTTTTAATTGAACATCAATTTGACTCCATTGATCCCTTACCATATTTCTAAGTTTTACTAATACATTATAAGTACTAACTAAATAAATTAATACTAATGCTGCTACCGCTATAACTACTATTAACCATGTTTCCATTTTTAATATCCTCCTTTTATATGTTTATCTTAACACTTATTAAATGTTTATTCAATATTTAAACATGCATGAGTTCTATTTCTTTTTCTTTTTGTTTTTCATCAATAATTTTATTATATTTATTAACTAAATCTTGAATTTTATTTAGTTCTCTTTCTTCTTCATCTTCACTTAGTTCTAAATGCTTAATATTATTATTTTCTTCTTGTCGAATATTTCTTAAAGCTATTCTAGCTTCTTCTGCTATATCTTTTGATTGTTTAACATATTCTCTTCTTCGCTCTTCGTTTAAAGCTGGTATGGTCAAAATAACTACTTCGCCATTATTAGTTGGAGCTATACCTAAGTTAGCTTCATTAATAGCTTTTTCTATTTCTTTTAAAACACTTCTATCAAATGGTTTTATGAAAAGTTGTTTGGCTTCTGGAACAGTTATATTGGCCACACTTTGAATAGGAGTTGGAGTTCCATAATAACTTACCATAACCCCACTTAACATCCCCGGATTGGCTCTACCCGCTCTAATTGTTGTAAGTCTAGATTCTAAGTTCTCAATTACCTTTGAAAACTTTTCTTCCATTATTTCATCTCCTTAATTACATCAAGCATTGTTTCTTTGTTAACATACCCAATCATTTTATGAATTAGTTTACCTTCTTTAAAAAATACTAACGTAGGAATGCTCATAACGCCATATTTCATAGCTACTTCTTCATTCTCATCAACATTTACTTTAACAATTTTAATTTCATCTTTTAATTCTTCTAATATTGGCGCAAGCATTTTACATGGTCCACACCAATCAGCATAAAAATCTACTAATGTGTAATCATTACCCACTATTTCCTCTAAATTTGTTCCTTTAAAATGTACTATTTCCATATTTTAATCCTCATATCTTTCTAATATTTCATCGATATTATCGATGTTAATTTTGTCTTTTTCAACTAATTTTCTTACTGAAGCTGGTGAAATAACTTCATTTTTCAAAAGTATCTCTA
This sequence comes from uncultured Muribaculaceae bacterium, assembly GCA_964493665.1. Lineage (GTDB taxonomy): Bacteria > Bacillota_I > Bacilli_A > RF39 > UBA660 > DAOSVX01. The sequence goes on along the minus strand of CAZBOZ010000001.1, from coordinate 10,211 downwards.
AGGCTTCTTTGTTGTATTCATCGCTATCTTTATCTTTAGTGGCATATTTGTCTTGTAAGTCATATATTTCTCTAAATGAATCAAAAGCATCACTTACCGCATTAGACAAAATTGGGGTGGATCCCACTATCTTTTTGGCATAGACACTATCATGAGTTATTGTCGAAAATATATTAAATTGAAACATTGCGTATAAACCCACAAATACAAATACAAATGCTTCTAGCAAGCCAAATATAGCTCCTAAAATTTTAGAGGGAATACCTAAAACTATTGTCATATCTAAAAGTTTTTCTATGGCAGTTGACACCATAATCAAAATTTTTAGAATTATCATTAGTACGCTGAAAGTCACTAAAAAAGCAATAGCCTCATATACTAAGATGTTTATAACACTTACGCCTTCAAAAATACCGCCAAACTTGAAGAATGGTAAGTTAGTGTATAAAAATATTGAAACAGGATTTTTAAGTAAGTAAGACAATACTATTACTAGAATAGCCCCACCAAACATTACTGCACTTTTTATGATACCTCTTTTAAACCCAAGGACCATTCCTAAAAGGAGTGCTAAAATAATTACTGCATCTAATATATTTAACATTTAAACACCTCATTATAATTATATTATAATATTAATGAAAAATAAAGTCATTTATGTTAAAATAAGTTTGAGGTGCTCTATGACTATTGTATTTAAAGTAAGTGATAATATTAAAAAGATGATGGTTGATTATTATAAAGATTTAGCAGTATCAAAGACTCCGCCCTATGCTCTTTTTCAAGCTAATGAAAGCGATACAGTTGTTACTTTATATAATTCCGGAAAAGTAGTTTTTCAAGGAATAAGTGCCGATATAGATGCTAATATGTGGATTGATCAAGAACGTCATTTAAATAAACGTGATGTTGCTAAGGAAATTGAAAAAGAAAATAAGAAAAAAGAAGATAAGCAGAAAGAAAAATTAGATTATCGTTATTATAATATGAGCACAGTGGGATCTGATGAAGTTGGTACGGGGGACTATTTTGGGCCAATAGTTGTTACAGCTTCTTTTGTGCCAAAGACTAAAATTAATGAACTAACTGATTTAGGAGTTAGAGATTCCAAAAAAATAACTGATGATAAAATATTAAAAATTGCCCCCACTCTAATTAAAAACTTTGAGCATATAACAATGATTTTAGATAACAAGAGTTATAATGAATATCAAGAAAAAGGCTACAACATGAATAAAGTAAAAGCCATTTTACATAATAAAGTTTTAGTTAGTCTTTTAAAGAAAAAACTCCCTTACGAAAAAATCATCATGGATCAATTTGTTTATCCTAAAAAGTATTTTGAACATATAAAAGAAGCAAATGAAAAAGTTGCCAATATTACTTTTATGACTCACGCTGAAGACGTTTGCTTAAGTGTTGCAGTGTCAAGCATTATAAGTAGATATATATTTTTAAAAGAAATGGATAAATTAAGCAAAGACTTAGGTATTAATATACCTAAAGGAGCTTCTGATTTAGTAGACAATGTTGCCAAAGAAATAGCAGCTAAATATGGAATAAACAAACTAAAAGAAATAGCTAAATTTAATTTTAAAAATACTATTAAAATAAAAGGTGAATAAATATTCACCTTTTATAATTCTAATAAAAACATTTCTAATCCAGCATATCCATCTACTTGGCCACTTTTTATTTTATAATCTAAATCTGCCAATGAAGATAATTTATTTAGCAATTCTTTTTCGCTAAACTTATAAGAGTTTCCTATAGCTAACTTAACTCTATAAGGGTGAATTTTTAATTCGCTAGTTATTTTACTTTCACTATAATTTTTATTTAAATAATACTTAGTAGTAAATATCAAGCGATATTGACTAGCTAGCAATCCAATTAACATGATTGGTTCTTCTTTACTTTCTTTTAATTTATCAAATATATTAAAAGCTTTAATCTGGTTTTTAGAAATTACTACATCGCTAAATTCAAAATTATTAATTGCTTCTTCATTAGAAATTATAGTAGGAATGTCTTCATCCAATATTTCATTTTTGTTATCATAATATATTAATAATTTGTTTAGTTCTTGGATAATTAAATCGTAGTTATTTTGACACAACAATATAATTTGTTTAATAGCATTCAAAGATATTTTTTTATTTGCTTCTTTTAATTTGCTTTCAATTAAAACAATTAATTCTTTTTCACTTAGTGGCTTTTTAATTATTACATTGCCTTTATCTTTAAAGGTTTTTACGATTTTTTTTCTTTCATCTAAAGGCTTGGTTGTAACAAATATTAGAATAGTGCTGCTATTAGGATGCTCCACATAGTCTAACAAAACATCTATTTCTTCTTCTTTAGAAGAATCACTGGTAAATATATAGGAATTATTAACAACTATATATTTTTGATCGGCAAATAAAGAAATATAGTTGGCTTCTTCAATTACATCATTTAAAGAAGATTCTTCCAAATCAAAACTAGTAATGGTAGGATTTTCACCAGTAATTTTATTTATTTCGTCATTAACTTCATTATAACTAGAACTACTTATTAGAAATAAACCCATTAATTTCACCTACCCAATTTCATTATATAATAATTATGGTGAAAAGTTAAAGAAATATATCCCCTTTTTATTTATTTTAACTTTTATACTACCATTTATTTGAGTATTATAATATTCAATGCCCAAACTATTTAGAGTTTCCAAAGTATCTTCACTAGGATGATTATATTTGTTGTTTCTGCCAGAACTTATTATCGCCCTTTTAGCATTTATATTTTTCAAAAAATTATAATCACTAGCTGTTTTAGAACCATGATGCCCTAGCTTAATTAAATCAATTATTAAATTATACTTTTTTAACAAATCTAATTCTTGATTCTTAGAAGCATCACCCATAAATAATATTTTGTAATCTAATATATCCAAATAAGTTATTAAGCTATTATCATTTTCATTGTTATAGTCTTTATAATTTAATATTTTTAAATGATTCGAATCATAGCTTTCTAACACATTCCCTTCAAGTCTCACCTTACTTTCTAAATAATTATCATCTTTATTTAATATTATTTTTTCTACCTTTAAATTATTCAAAATATTTAAGGCTTCGCCAATATGATCTTCATCGCCATGAGTTATTAAAAGTAAATCTATCTTATTTATGCCAATACTTTTTAAAAATAAAATAGTGTTATCACTAATATGATATATTCTGTTTCTTTCTTGCCAATCTTCTTTTATATATTCTAATTTGCCACCTGTATCTATCATAATTACTTCTTTTTGATAATTAGTAATAATAATTGCTGAATCTCCTTGACCAACATCTAAAAAATAAACATAATTATTACCATCTATTTTAGGTTGGAAACGATTACAAAATAGCATTAAAATAATAAAAACTAAATATCTTTTTTTGTTAAACTTTAAAAAAACAATTAAAATTAAATAATAAATAAACCAAAAAAAGATATTTACTTTTGGTATTAAAAAACTTATTTTAAATTGGCTTAAAAAGTTACTTAAATATTCTAATAATTTAATAAAAATGATAAGTAAAGGATTTAAAAAAGATATAAATATTATTAACAATGATAACGGATAAATTATAAAAGTTATTAGCGGGACAAATATTAAGTTGTTTAAAACACTTAAAACATTTATCTCATAAAAATTAACCCCAGTTATTCCTAAACTAAATAAAATAGCTACCAAAGATGTTTTAAATAAATTTAGCAAATAATTTTTATTATTTAATTTTTCACTAGCTAGTATTAAACCTAAAGATGTTAACAAAGAATACTCAGCTCCTATATCATATAAAATAAAAGGATTTATTAGTATTAATATAGATAAAGTAAACAGATAAATATTGATTGTTTTTATATTGGTAAAAAAGATTTTATTAATACTTAAAAAAGTAAAAAATAAAGTTGCTCTTAATACTGATGGTGAAAAAGCTGTTATAAAAAGATTAAATAACAAAAATAATATAGTTATTAAATATCTAGTATCTTCATGTATTCTAAGCTTCTTTAAAACAAATAATATAATAGTGGCAAATAAAGTAATATGCATCCCTGATATAGCAAACAAATGGCTTATGCCAAGAGTTTGATAATCTTTGTAAATATCACCATCTAAATCACTTTTATCACCTAAAATAAAAGTTTTTAAATAATTAGAGCTATGTTTAATACTTTCTATTCTTTTAATTATTTTATTTTTAATTAAATAAAAGATGTTTTCTTTATTATTAATAATATTTATCTTATCAACACTCATCAAATAATATATTTTATGATTATAAAGATATTTTTTATAATTAAAAGTATTAGGAATAGTATTATTAAGTGATTCTTCCAAAGTACCATTTAAGCTGATTCCTATTCCTAATTTTAAATTATCTTCAAAATGATTTTTTTCTTCTTCACTATTTATATAATAAGTACACTGTATTTTTTCTTTACCTTTTACAATAAACGATAACTTATCACCATCAATATCATATTTAATTAACTTGCCAGTTATTACTGTCGTATTAATATCATATTTACTATTATATTTTATTAAAATAGTTCTTACAAAAAAAGTGATTAATGAAATGAATAAAAATATATAATAAGGATAATTATATAGTAATATCTTCCTTAATTTGAGCAAAAATAGACTCTCCTATTCCACTTACATCCATTATTTCTTCAATAGTTTTAAAATCACCATTTTCTTCTCTATAACTAATAATGCTATTTGCTTTGCTTTCGCCAATTCCTGATAAAGTCATTAATTCTTCTTTAGTTCCTGTATTTATGGATATTTTAGTGACAACCACTTCTTCCTCAGGTGTAGTTCCTTCTACTGGGGAAACAATGCTTACTTCTTCGTTTTCTATACATTCAGTAATTTCTACTTCTTCACAGTTACATATTGTTTCCTCTATTACAACCGTTTTTTCTAAAGATTTTTTATTAGATATAATAATAACCATTTCACTAGTTATTGTTTTACTTAAATTAATGTTTTTAGTAGTGCCATTCTTAGTTAATCCTCCTGCTAACTTAATAACATCATTTACAATAGAGCCTTCTTCTACTTTATAAACCCCTGGCTTTTTTATTTCACCTTTAATATCTATATAGATATCTTTAGAAAATAATTCTTTTTCTACAACTGCGGTTTTGTTAGTTATTTTATTTACATAAACAATTTCTTTTTTAGTAAAATACAAATATCCAGTTATTATAAGGCCAACTAATAATAAAATAATAACTCCTTCCCTATAATATTTTTTTAAAACACTTAAAAACATAACCATATTTTTACCTCCCTACTTAATTATTATCTAGTTATGTTTTTTATCCTTTAAAAAAAGTGATTGTTTTAATCACTTTTGGCATTTAGGACAATAATAGGCACTACGACCATTTATTTTTTCTTTTTTTATTTTGCTATTACAAACATAGCATTTCTCATTTTCTCTTTTATGAACTTTTAATTCTTGTTGAAACATTCCTGTTACTCCTAAAGAAGAAGTATAACTTTTAATAGTTGTCCCACCCATTTTTATTGCTTCGCTTATTATTCTGTTAGTAGCTTCTATTATTTTTTCTCTTTCTTTTTTAGTTATGTCTTTGCCTTTTTTATGTGGGTTTATATTAGCTGCAAATAAAACTTCATTAGCATATATATTACCTAGTCCACTTATAATAGTTTGATCAAGCAAAAGAGTTTTAATGGTTATATTTTTATTTTTTAGCTTATCCTTTAAATATTTTTCAGTTAACAGTTTTGATCCTGGTTCATAACCTTGTTTTTTTATTGGCGGAATATTATTTAACTCTTCTTTGGGGATTATTATCATCCTCCCAAATTTTCTTGTATCATGATATCTTAAATCAGAATTATCACTAAAAGAAATTATTATATGTTCATGTTTTACTATTTTATCTTTATGATTTTTTAAAAAGTATTTACCTTCCATTCTTAGATGGCTTAACAAATAATGATTATCATTTAAGACAAATATTAACCACTTACCTATTCTTTCAATATCAATAAATTTATTATTAATTAATATTTGTTTGAATTCTTCTAAATTACTTTCAATTATTTTGCTATATAAAATATTAACATCAATTATCTTTTTATTTAATATTTGTTTTTTTAAAGTATTTCTTACTGTTTCTACTTCAGCTATTTCAGGCATTTTATCCTCCTAGTTGGCTTCGTACCAATTTTCTCCTTCGTCTATTTCAACTTTGATAGGCACACTTAATTTTATAACATTTTCCATTTTATCGATTATAATCTTTTTAACTTTCTCTATTTCATTACATGGAGTATCAAATATCAATTCATCATGAACTTGTAGAATCATTTTAGTACTTAATTTATTTTCATCAAACTCTTTTTGGATATCAACCATGGCTTTTTTAATTATATCAGCACTAGTTCCTTGAATTGGAGTATTTAAAGCTATTCTTTCTCCAGCATTTCTAATAGCATAAATATCACTATTTAATTCGTCTATTACGCGTTTACGATTAAATAAAGTTTTTACATAACCAACTTCTTTAGCTTTTATAACAATATCTTCCATGTATTTTTTTACTTTAGGGTAAAATTCATAATATTTTTCAATAAATTTTTTGGCATCTTTAGGATTTATTTCTAAGTTTTCTCCTAGACCAAACCCACTTATTCCATAAACTATGCCAAATATAACTGCTTTGGCACTTTTACGCATGCTTTTAGACACTAATTCTTCTTTAACACCAAAAATATCACTAGCAACTTTAGTATGAATATCTTGATTTTTATTAAAAGCTTCCATCATTTCTTCGTCCCCAGAAATATGAGCTAAAATACGTAGTTCTATCTGGGAATAATCAGCACATAAAAAGATAGAATCAGGACTAGGTAGAAAAGCTTTTCTTATTTTTCTTCCCTCTTCTTCCCTCACAGGAATATTTTGAATATTAGGCTCCACTGAAGAAAGTCTTCCTGTTCTAGTTAGATTTTGTTTAAATATGGTATGAATTTTTTTATCGGGTCCAATATATTTATCAAGTCCTACTAAATATGTTGAATTTAACTTGTCTAAATTACGATATTCTAATATTTTTTCAATTATAGGATGAACCCCATATAATTTATGTAATACTTTTATATCAGTTTTAAACCCTCTAGAGTTTCTTTTACCACCAGGTAATCCTAATTTGCCAAATAAAATATTGCCTAGTTGTAAAGGGCTAGAAACATTAAACTTTTCACCTGCTAAATCATAAATATCTTTAGATAGCATGTCTAATTTTATTGCTACTGATGATTGCATATCATTTAAAATATCTTTATCAACATAAATACCATTATATTCCATATTAGTTAAAACACTTGCTAAAGGCATTTCTATTTCATAGAACAATTCTGACATTTCCTCTTTAATTATTTTTTCTAAATATTCTTTTCTAGTATCATAAATATATTTAGCTTTTAAAATGCTTTCATTAACTATTTTTTCTATATCACTAAATTTTTCTTTAACTAAATCATTAAAGCTAGTTACCACTAATTCTTTTTTATTTATTAAATAAGCTATATCATCACTTATTGAATAATTTAACAAATAGCTAGCAATCATTAAATCATATGCTACATTTTCTAATTTTAAATCTAACTTTTTCATTAAGTATAAAGCTTTTTTTAAATCAAAAGTATATTTTTCTATATTTTGATATTTTATAAAGAAAGCTTTAATAATTAATTTATCTAAATAATAAAAATTTTTACCATCATAAATGCTCATACCAATTATATTGGCATTGTGATAGTTTTCATTATCAATATCTATAAAGAAACTAAAAGATGAATTAATTTCTATTTCTTCCAAATCATTAATTTTATTATAAGCAGCTTTTATTTCTTTCTTTTCTTCAGGGAGATTTTTTAAAAAAGAGTAAAATTCTAATTCCATAAAAATATTTTTTAACTTGCTATTATTGCCACCATTATATTTTAAATTATCTAAATCTATATCTAATGGCACATCTTGATATATAGTAGCTAATTCTTTACTAAAGTAAGCATTATCTTTATCATTTATTAACTTAGTTTTTAAGGCTCCTTTTATTTCATTAATATTATTATATACACCATCAATATCTTTATATTTTTGGAGTAATGTTAAAGCAGTTTTATCTCCTACCCCTTTAACTCCTGGTATATTATCTGATGGATCTCCTGATAAAGCTTTTAAATCAATTATATTAATTGGTTTTATATCAAAATCTTTTACAAATGTCTCTTCATTATAACGTGTATAATCTTTCTGTTTTAATAGCTTTACATCTGTTTCATAATTTATTAATTGTAGTAAATCTTTATCTGATGAAACTATTGTTGAATCAAAATCTTTATCTTCTAAGCACATTTTAACTACTGTACCAATTATATCATCAGCTTCATACATTTCTTTCTCTAAATAGGTAATACCCATAGCATCAAGAATTTTTCTTGCTACTGGCATTTGTTTTAATAATTCTTCTGGAGTTTCTCTCCTGCCAGCTTTATAATTTGGATATTTTTCATGACGAAAATTTTTGCCTATATCAAAAGCCACAGCCATATAAGTTGGATGTTCTTCATCAATAATTTTATTAATCATCGAAACAAAACCATATAAAGCATTTGTAGGAAATCCTTCACTGGTTTTAAGTGAACTACCAGAATACATAGTAGCGTAATAACTTCTAAACATTAAGTTATTACCATCTACTAAAATTATCTTTTTCATATAATCACCCATAATTATTATATCATAAAAAAGTTTATTCTTTTTTAGAATAAACTTAATTGGCTTGATTCAGGTAGTCCATCTAGAACTCCTAAACTTCTTAATTTATCAATAGTTGTTTTACTAATATGACATCTTTGTTGAAAGTCTTCAATACTAGTAAACTCTTTTATATTTCTTTCTTCAATTATTTTATTTGCTACCGTATCTCCTAAGCCATCTAAAGCTCTAAAAGGGATATAAAGACTTTTATCATCTTCTCCTATTACAAAGTTAGAACCATCTGACATATTTAAATTAATATTTAAAAATTTAAATCCTCTTTCACACATTTCTAAAGCTGATGATAAAACATCACTAATGCCTTTTTCTTTGTTAGTAGCATCGTAGCCTTTTAAAGTTATTTCAGTAATCTTTCTTTTTATACCATCACTGCCTTTAATCATTGATTCGACATCAAAATCATAGCAACGTTTAGAGAAGTAAGCAGCATAGTAAATAATTGGATGATATACCTTAAACCAAGCTACTCTATAAGCCATCATTACATAAGCTGTAGCATGTGCTTTAGGAAATAAGTATTGAATTTTTTTAGTAGATGCTATATACCAATCTGGAACTTTATACTCTTTCATTTGACTGGCAAACTTTTCCCATTTTTCAGGAAATTTTATTTGATTTTTATTACCTAAGTTTTTCCTAACAAACTCAGTTATTTGAAAAGCGTCAAAACCAGGTATACCATAACTAATTAAATCAGAAATCAAGTCTTCTCTACATCCTAATACTTTATCAAAAGTAGCTATACCATTCATAATTAAATCTCTAATATTACCATTCCAAACATCAGTTCCATGAGCAAGGCCAGAAATTTTAACTAAATCAGCAAACGATTTAGGTTTTGTTTCTTCTAACATTTTAATAGCGAAATTGGTACCAAATTCAGGAATCCCTAAAGTACCAGTTACAGCGTTTATTTGCTCTGGCTTTACTCCAATAGCCTTTGTTGAGTTAAATATTGATAATACTTTAGGATCATCAAAAGGAATAGTCGTTACTTTTATTCCAGATAAATCTTCCAAGGCCTTTAACATTGTTGGATCATCATGACCTAATATATCTAATTTTAAAACATTATCATGAATAGCATGGAAATCAAAATGAGTTGTATACCAATTTGATTTTTCATCATCAGCCGGATATTGGTAAGGAGTAAAATCATAAACATCCATATAATCAGGAATTACAATAATTCCTCCTGGATGTTGACCAGTAGTTCTTTTTATACCAGTTATCTTTTTAGCTAAACGTTCTATTTCAGTATTACGCATTATAATTCCATTATCTTCACAATAGCCTTTTACAAATCCATAAGCTGTTTTATCTGCTACTGTACCTATAGTTCCA